>CAJUKY010000081.1 GCA_910587055.1 Candidatus Gastranaerophilales bacterium | reverse complement strand
GGTGGCTATATGATAGCTGCCGCGTCCCGGTTTTTTCTAATTGTAGAGACTATTATATCTTACCAAATGTTCTAATTGTTCTTTTATTTCACTACATATTTGTTCATTTTCCAAATCATCAATATCCACACGTATTTTGAACTCATAATCACCAGTATTTTCTATATCCTTAATAATACCCCCTTGAACTACCATAGTTTTCTTAATCATTTCTTGTTTATAATCAGTATACATAAAATCGAAATACTCTGTACACTCTATCCCACAAAAAAAACCTTGCTTTATTATTATCTCTTGGATTTTATCTACCCATTGTGTGACTGGTTTTGGTTCTAATGTGCTATACATTTCAAAACTATTCGTTTCAAAGTCATATGTAGAAAAGTCTTTTTCCAAATATCCCCCTAAAAGAATATACCCTTTTCCTAAATAATCATATTGTTCATCATAAACAGCGATAATAAGCACTACATCACCAAACACATTCCCATACTTTATATCTCCACCAACATTTTTAATAACATATTTCATTTTATCCTCATCAGCTTCTATATCTAAAATAAAAGCGGGTTGTTTTTCTAAATCTTCTATCCGTTGTTCGTTCAAAGATATATCATTTGCAACCATTGCAACTTTAACACTAACGATTGACACTATAACTCCTGCAATAGAAAGAGCTAACATCATAACTGTTTCAAAGTAAATTTTCTTTCTCTCTAAAAAAGTTTGAAATTTACTTTTGGTATCAGCTTTTACTTCAAGTAGCTTTGTGTTTTCGTTATATATCAAATATTTACTTTTTTTCTTTCTTGTTTTCATGCTTACACCTGCTTTCTAAATCTAAGGACATATTCATTTTATCATAATTTTCTTGTTTTTTCCACGATATAGCACTTTATTACCGTTCTGTTTCTCTTTTTCGTTCTGTCTGCTTCTCTGCCTGTAAAATACTGTCAATGTTCCGCTTGATAACATCATATTCCGCAAGATCGGAAGACCACACGTCTGAACTCCAGTC
>CAJUKY010000080.1 GCA_910587055.1 Candidatus Gastranaerophilales bacterium | reverse complement strand
TATGTCAAAGAGCAGAAAAGTATATCTGATGAAAGAAAAAAAGAAGAAAATAAATATGCAAAGGTAAATGAAGAGTATAACATGATATACAAAGCTTTTTACGATAAATGCAGGAGTGAACTGCTTTGTGTTACGAATGAAAAGGGTACAGTGTGTACTAAGAGCATGGTTTTAGACTGTTGTATTGTATGCTGCTATACTGAATTTAAAGAAGAAAATTATTCACACTTTGATCTTTTGTGGAATCTGTTTCCAGAAGAACTTGTTAAACGTGCTGCTGGAAAGGATATAATGCAGAGGATTAAAAAGACGGAAGATGAATTTGTAAAGTTTTTAGAGAAAAAGAGGGAATCAAGTAATAAAAGATATGATTCGCTGAAAAAGGCAAGAAAAAATAAGATAAAGTGTCTTGAATGCAAAGGCAGTATACCAGAAAACTTTAATATTTATAAGTCAGATATTACGGAGATTAAGCATCGGATCCCGACATCTATAGATGGCTACATAGGTGCAAGGAAAGTTTATTTTTCTTATCTGGTAGCATACAAAAGGCTTGAAAGCATGAATAAGCCGCTGAATATACCATGTACGGAAAATAGCAAGAATGATGTCACTTTTAGCTGTATTGGACAGGTATCAGGTTTGAGTAGAAAAAATATAGAGAAAGCTGTAAAGATATTACAGGAGCAGGGGATAATAAAGTATCATAGCAGGGGCGGATATAAGAACTGCGAATTGTTATTCGTGCCAAAAGAGAATAGCATTAATGAACTGTATTATAATGGACTTAATTACATGCGTGCATTTAATGTAATGAACAGACACCTCAGTAGATAACTGATGCAAAAAATATTCATGAAAAAATGCTAAAATCGAAAAATTGCACAAGAATAAAAGTGCCCAAAGGTGCTGTATTACAGGGCTTTTGGCACTTTTATTTGCGCAAAATATGAAAACAACATATAAGAAACCTGACCAGTGGGGCTTCATAAATTAAGGAAAGGAGTAATTATATGAATCAGGATCTGCTACGAATCCAACTCATAAAACTGATTAATTTTGGAATGAAACTTAATTCAATAG
>CAJUKY010000079.1 GCA_910587055.1 Candidatus Gastranaerophilales bacterium | reverse complement strand
ACTTTTTTATTTATTCACTTTTTCGCAATCGTTTTTAGAATTTACCAAAAGTCTGCTATATGGTTCTTAACTAACAGGACAAATGTTACATTTTTAATAAAAAATAAATCTTAAATTAATATAAATCAAGCAATAATTTATTTTCAATAACAATCTCATATGGAGATTTAAAATTTAAGCATGTTTTAGCAGTATTATTATATCTATCTTCATGCTGTTTAAGAGCCTTAATTAATTCATCTTTGGAATAGAATTTATTATTTGCATATAAAATTTTTCCATCCTCTCTATGACTTCTTTCCACCTTTCCATTCTGCCAAGGTGAATAAGGTCTTATTCGTTTAATAGTATATCCTTTCTTTTCAGCTGTCTCTTCAAAATAGCTTTTCTTGTTTGTAACTTCCTTATCATTTACAAACTCATAGCCATTATCCACTTGAATTGTTTTTAGTGGAAAGCCAAATTTACTTTCCAGTTCGTCTAAAAACTTACCTGTTTCAAATGTGCTTTTTTCTTCTACTATTTCTAATACTCTCATTCTGCTGTATTCATCTATCGCTGTTATCTGATAATATTTTTTACCATAGCTGGAAAACATTATACATTCCTGTGGAACATATTTTATATCTATCTGAACCTTGTCGCCTATATACTGACCTGTTATTGGTTCATATCTTGTATAGCTCTTTTTTGACTTGTTTAATGACTTTAAGCCTTTCTTCCTTATCTGCATACACATACTGCCAAAACTACGATTATAACCAATTTCTAGAAGTCTGACATATACCTCCGCATTACCATACAAACCATGCTCGGCATATGTGTTAAATATTAAATCAAGCTCTTCTTTACTATGCTTATTTGGACTGGTTCTTGGTCTACGACTTTTAAAAGATAAACTCTGAACTGTTCCATCATATTTCTTTAAATGCCTGTATACAAACATACGGTTCACTTGATATTTGCGGGCTGCTTTCGTTGCTCCTTTTTTTAATGCATACTCACATAACCGTTGACGAAATCGCATTTCTTCTGTTATTATCACTTTATTCATTGTGATACCTCTTAGTTTAGTTTAGTTTTTTGCTTAATTTTATACTATATACTAAGAGGTATTTT
>CAJUKY010000078.1 GCA_910587055.1 Candidatus Gastranaerophilales bacterium | reverse complement strand
TAGATAAATATGCAGAAGTCAAGGCATCTATATTAGAAATATATGAAAAATCTAACAAGACTTATGGTTATCCAAGAATAACAAAGGTATTAGAGAAACTGGGTTATACTTATGATAAGAAGACAGTAGCAAAATTAATGAATGAATTAAATATTTCATCACTAATCAGGGTTAAGAAAAGGTATAAACAAGGCAGAGTAAGTCATATATGCAGCAATAAATTAAACAGAGCCTTTACAAGTGAGAGACCATGTTTAAAATGGGTAACAGATGTGGCAGAGATAAAAATTAATAATGAAAAGGTGTATTTATCAGCAATAATGGATTTGTATAACAGAGAAATAACAGCATACAGTGTAAGCAAATATAATAATGAAGAAATGGTAATAGATAATTTAAAACAGGCAATAGATAAAACAAAAGATACAACAGGGTTAATGATACATTCAGACCAGGGTATATTATATCAGGCTAATCAATTTAGAAAGTTATTAAAGGAAAATAATATAGAGCAGAGTATGTCAAGGCGTGGCAACTGCTATGATAATGCTGTTATGGAAAGTTTCTTTGCTACTTTAAAATGTGAATTGGTTTATATTAACAAATTCAAAAATATAGAACAGTTTAAATATGAACTTGAAAAATATATTGATTTCTATAATAATTACAGAATAAAAGCTAATGGACTTACACCTTTACAGGAAAAAGAAATTTATTTAGTGGCTTAGTTCAAAATTTTTGGGTAAGTTCAAATTTAGATTTTTCGCTTTGCTTAAAATGACTGTAATATAAAATTTTTTTTAAAATTCATAAAAAACACCTTCCCTTATTTAATTTATAAGGGAAGAGTTTTTGAGAAGAGGTATGAGAAATATATTACTAATCTACTAGATGTATTAAATGTCCATATCCTTGTGCTTCCATTTCTTCTTTTGGAATAAATTTTAATGAAGCACTGTTTATGCAGTAACGCATACCGCCTTTATCTTTTGGTCCGTCATTAAATAAATGACCTAAATGAGCATTGCCAGCTTTACTTCTAACTTCTGTCCTAATCATACCATGGCTTGTATCTCTGTTTTCTTGTAAATCTGTGCCATTTATTGGTTTTGTAAAGCTTGGCCAGCCGCTTCCTGAATCATATTTATCTTTTGATGAAAAAAGCGGCTCTCCCGTTGTAATATCTACATAAATGCCTTTCTTCTTATTATTCCAGTATTCATTTCTAAATGGAGGCTCTGTGGCATTATGCTGTGTTACATTATACTGCATATCTGTTAAAGTATTTTTTAATTCTGCCATATTTGGTTCTGCATATTCTTTTTTATTACTTTC
>CAJUKY010000077.1 GCA_910587055.1 Candidatus Gastranaerophilales bacterium | reverse complement strand
GTCGTTATCTGCTCACCTGTATTATCTGTAAACTGTTTTTCAATGCAGATATCCATATCCCCGGTATTCTCATTATATTTTCTGATATAAGTTGCTGTAGCCACATCATCTTTCATGGTGCTTAACATATAAATGTCTGTGTTCATTACAGAAACTGCGTCCATTGGATAAGAATTAAATTCGCTAAATATCATTTCAGATGTGTCAGAATCAGCGTTTACCATCAAAAGTTTATGTTCGTTTGTATTTAAGGTTACAGGCAGAATAACAGAATTATCAATCACTGTAGGTTTTCCACTTGAAATATAAAACTCTTCCACACTTACGATATCTGATTGCCTTTTTGAGGAAAGAACATATCGTCCAATTACCAATGCACCGTCATCATCAATATAGTTATAAACAACCGCATCATCCAACAAAGCAATCGGCGTATGATTATCGATATCTCCTATTTCATTTTCCTGACTGGAACACCCAACAAGCAAAGCCAGCATACAAACCACCCATAAAACCAATATAATCAATCTTTTCATAATATCTTGCCTTCCTGTTATGCTTTGGCTTTCTTTACAAAAACAGCTAAAAGAAAACTTTGCCATTCATGAAGCCTCTCCCCAATCTGCCGGAAACCGGGGAAGCCTGCTCTCTGTGTTTTATTGGAGATATATAATGGATAGCCTTTTTCACTTTGTTTGATATGCTTTTTCTTTCAATTCATTGAAATCCACTATAATGGTCTTTTTTGTTGTAAAAGACTCTGTATCCCTCTCATCAAGAATACTGATACATATATTATTTCCATCAGAGATAGCATTACGAATGCTTTCATCTTGTGATAGATCTAAATTGGTTTCATATAGAGTATCAGAATAAACATCTAAAAGATAAAGCTCTCTGCCATTTCTTACAAAAAATCCATAATAATTATCCTGCGTATTTTTACCGTTATAAGCCATACGCAAACTAGGCAAATTAAGAAAGGTTTTTATCTGGTTATTTTCTATTTCCCCTATCGCACCATAATCTGAAAAATTCCTTATGTATATGTAACTGTCAAAACAATAAAATTCTACTATCCCATTATTGGAAACAAAATTTCTCAATTCAGAATCAAAGTACAGCTTACCAAGTAAATCATATTTTTTATCATCATAAATTTCTATATAAACATCATTTTCTGCTCCCATATTATTTACCAGCACATAAATATTTTCGTTGCTACAGGCAAATGTCGTTATCTGCTCACCTGTATTATCTGTAAACTGTTTTTCAATGCAGATATCCATATCCCCGGTATTCTCATTATATTTTCTGATATAAGTTGCTGTAGCCACATCATCTTTCATGGTGCTTAACATATAAATGTCTGTG
>CAJUKY010000076.1 GCA_910587055.1 Candidatus Gastranaerophilales bacterium | reverse complement strand
GTGCAGGGAGAGTCCTGGGACTGGGATTCCACGGTGCAGCTGTTTAGTGCGGGGCTGTTTGCGACGACTACGGTGGTGTCGGCGAAAGGGCTGAAGGGGGATGTTGGAGAATATAGAAGGGTTGTGGGGAAAAATGATAATGCATCATTTAAAAGTCCGTCAGAAATTGCACAAAGTTGGCAAGGTTCAGGAAAATATCCAGGAATAGATAGATATAGAGATATTACAATTAAAGAGGGAATGGTTATTTATAGAGGTGAACCAAATGGAACGGAATATTTTACAACTAAATCTGCAATTGAACGTTCTGGTAAGGAGGCAACAAAAATTTTTGAGGGACTTCAAGTAGAAAAAAATCCAATTCATGGATATAGAGGAAATATGCAAGGATATAAAACAACAAAAGATATTAGGGTAGCTTATGGTATAACAAAAGCAAATCCACAATTTGGGCAAGGTGGATTGCCACAAATTTTTGTTCCTGAAGCAGAAAGACTGATAAGACAAGGAATTTTGATGCCAGTTAATAATATTACACTTTTTAAGTAAAGGAGATAAATTTGATTGATTTAAAAAAAGGTATTATAAAGATCAATGACAATTTAATATTTTCACCAAATTTCAGTTATGAGGATTTCAAAAAAACTCCATATTTTAATGGGCAAAATAATGTGAGAATGATATATTTAAATGAATATCAAATAATTGAAGGACGAAAATATATGGTAAGTTTCTTTTTTAAAAAAGATAAAATATATATGGTATCATTAGTTAATTGTGATGAAATAATATCAGAAGATAATGAAAAGAGACGTAAGAAAAAACATGATAATATTTTGAGCCTAGAAAAAATAGAAAATGGAAAGGAGTATAGTTGGGGAAAGATTCAATCAGAGTTTGATGCACGAAGTAATGTGAGTAGCATTAATATATATTATAAAATGTAAGATTTGATTTATTTTATAAACTTTATATGTAAAAAAATCTTCTATATTTATGACAACATTTTGTTGGTTTAGGAGAGTGAGATCAGGGACTGCTAGCTGGAGTTTGTTAGCAGTCCGTCGCTGAACCAGTATGCATACTGCCAGGGAAATCCGGTGAAACTGACGGACCCGTTTGGGTTAAGTCCGTTTACCAGCTGGTCTGTACTGGGGCATGGGCTGCTGGATATATTAGGATTTATACCGGTTATTGGTGCGATTCCGGATACGGTGAATGCACTCTGGTATCTGGCGGAAGGGGATCATTTTTCAGCGGCTGCCAGCTTTGTTTCTGCGGTTCCGGGCTGGGGAGATGTGATCGGAGCGGTAGGTAAAACTGCGAAAGGCTGCTCGAAGGTGAGCAAGATGGTGCGGTATGGTTCGAAGATTGTGGGCCGTATCGGGAATATAGCGCTGGGGTCCTACCAGACGGGCAGTAT
>CAJUKY010000075.1 GCA_910587055.1 Candidatus Gastranaerophilales bacterium | reverse complement strand
TCTTTAAAATCAGCGAATTATCATTTTCCATCCCGATCTGACTAAAACTAAAATCACTCGAAAACAAATCAATAATTCTTTTCTGATGGGACTTTGCTTTTGCTTTATCAACAATTTTTACCTCAATAGGTTTTGAAAAATTATTATTTTCATAAATTTCCCAATCTACCTCCAAATCCTTGAGCCTACCACTTAAAAAGGTGATATGTTGCTCCAACTCTTTGCCTGTAAGTACAAATTGAGGTTTTTGGTTATTTCCCCCACCTGTAGTCTTTAGCTCATCATTTTCTCTTTGCTTAAATTCAATGATCGGATTCCCCATATTATCCCTCCTGAAGATGGTTTCTTACCTGTCTAACTGATATCTTCAATGTTTCGGCGATATTTTTCTGTGTGACATTATATTTTCTTAAATAATTCACCCCATTTTCAATGTCAATATTACCACTATTTTCAAACACCAATATTTCATAAAGTAGATCCTTTAAAGAAATATTCTTTCTATCCTCAATTATTGCTTTTTTAAATGCTGAGTTGACGATCGTTTTGATATCAGCAGGTGAATATCCGTCCGTGATCTCTACAAGAATCCCCATACTTTTTTCATTAACTGAAATTTTATTTGGATAGCCCTTTAAAAACTCATGGATCAATTCGTGTCTTATCGTTTCATCTGGCAACGTGATATCTATTTTCGTATCAAAACGACGCCAGACCGCATTATCCAACAGCTCCGGCGTATTTGTGGCAGCTATCAATATATTTCCTTGGCTAAAGGAGTCTATATTTTGCAGTAGGCTATTTACTACTCGTTTTAATTCGCCTAATTCGTTAGAGTCATCCCGATTTTTTGCTATTACATCAAATTCATCTAAAAATAAAATACAAGGTTGTTCCGCTACATAATCGAATAATTTTCTGATATTTTTTGAAGTACTTCCTAATAACGAAGAAACAATGCTATCCAACTTAGCTGTTACCAATGTCAAGCCGGTCTCTTGACATATGAAATCTGCAACTGATGTCTTCCCCGTCCCTGGTGGGCCACATAATAATAAATTATTATTAAAACTAATACCATTTTGGATCAGACTGTCTTTTTTCCTATAGCTTTGAATAAATGATAAAATCTCATTTTCAATAGACTCAGAAAAAAATAGATTCATATCTTCGTAATACTCATCTGTTGGCATTTTTACGTCAACTATATCCAGATGACTATCCTTGTCAAATGGTTTTTGGCGTAAACTATCCAAAGTAACTGAACGCATATCGTTTTCTTTTAATACTTTATTTATTTTTTTACTGAGAGTTCTGTCACCTTCATTTTCCAAAGTTTCAGCCAATTTTTTTGAATAATTAAAGACCTTTTGGGGATTTTTTTCTATTCCCCCTTTGATTATCTGAAGTAATTCATCATACATACCTTGACCTTGCTATATATTTGGAGAAAAATATAGCTTTTCCTTTCCTGATTTTATCTATTATCGTCAGCATCCCCA
>CAJUKY010000074.1 GCA_910587055.1 Candidatus Gastranaerophilales bacterium | reverse complement strand
ATACAATCCTGAAACAGCTGGATATTGACGAGAACTACTACAAGTCAAAGTACAAAGAGCCTGTTTCCGATTTTCCAAGTGACAGTAACCAGAATTTCGCTAAAGAAATGGAACACATATTTAAATAGATAATTGTAATGGCAATAATAATCGTTAAATTTATGACAGATTTAATTAAAGAAAACAGTGTAATAATAGGCATAATTATAAGTGTTGTTACGCTTGTAATCGCAATAAGACAAATAAAAATTTCATATCAAAAGCATAAGATGGACAAAGAAGATTTTATTTCTAAAAAACCGAACTTTTCAGTCTATCTCGATAATTGCTATAGAATGTCGTATAATTCCTCAAAAAGCATAAATGTTTTGTTTTGTATCATGATAATAAATAAATCTTCATATAGAAATACAGTTATCCCAAAATTGGAAATAGATTATTTAAAGAATGGTATTACAAGAACCATAAAACTATCACATGATAAAAACTTGTTTCATAAAAAATATCATTCTCAAATAGACACATTTGATAACAGTATTCAGTTAGAACCTAAAGATATGAAATATGGTTGGATTATTTTTCAAATACCAGAAATATTGAAAAACAAACGCATTGAGAAATATAGAGTAATTATTCAAGATGGAGAGAACAACATATCGAAAGCCGAAAGTTTATTAATTAAAGATATTCATTATGATAATTAAAAAAATATCAGCGCCAATATATAACATAAATGAAGAGGGTTTATTTGCTAATCGAGATTACGCAGATGGGCGATTAATACCTTCTATAGTAATCAGTTCTGAAGAAGATAATTATATTAAAGAAATCATTAAATTGCATTCCAATATATCCATGGGAGATGTTGAAGTTCAGTGGGGTGGAACATTCTCATCATTATTTAACACCGATAGATGGATATTAAATGTAAGATTCTATAAACCTATAGATTATAATTTTAGCATTATATTTTCTTTGAAAAATCATTATTCTATTATTGATGCTATTTTTCAATCAAGAGGTCTAAGAATCGCTTACGGGCATAAAGGTGAAAAAGTTTCCCAAGTGAGTAATCATATTATAATAGAAATTCCTGATACTGGCATTGGACCCAAATGGGAAAAAACATTAATTAAAATCATTAAGAATAAGATGCGCAAATTGAAAATTCCAAAAAAAGAATTAGGTAAAGCAACACAAGAACAAATAAACAAAATGAGAGAAATTTTAAATATTAGATTCAAACATAATCCTGATTGACCGCAGATTAAAAAAGAATCATAAATAGACAGGCTCTTTCTAATAAGCTGTGATACTCATTTATGCTCTATGAAATTACCACTTTTACCACTCAAATTTATTTTTGAGTGGTATTTTTATCATCTGATATTCAGAGAAATAATAAAATATTCCATTTACGCCAACCACATCCTTACCACTCACGCCCCTATCTAATTTTGCATCGTTCGAGAACAGAAATAACAGCCAGTGCGCAGGGCTGATTGT
>CAJUKY010000073.1 GCA_910587055.1 Candidatus Gastranaerophilales bacterium | reverse complement strand
CTTGATTTTGTTTTTTTGTTAGAATAATAAAGAAAAAATATTATTAAATCAGAAAATAGAAAATACAGGGATATATAGATGAAAAACAAAATTATTCTCTTCTGGGCAATTGTATTAATAGTTATATTGTCGCTTGTTGCAATCTGGAAGAAGCCGACATCTTTAGGGCTTGATTTAGTCGGCGGTTCAAGATTAATGCTTGAAGCGCAGACATCAGATACCGTAAAAAAAATCACTCCTGAAATTATGGACAGCTTGCAATATGCGATTGAAAACCGTGTAAACGCTTTGGGTGTCGGCGAAACGGTTGTTCAAAAAGTTGGCGAAAACAGACTTTTAATTGAAATACCCAATATTTCAGATACGGCAAAAGCCAAAGAATTTTTAGGCGAAACTGCGGAGCTGGAATTTAAAGAACCTGCAGGCACCGATGCAAACGGCGAACAGTTATGGAAAACCACAGGTTTAACGGGTAAAGATTTAAAGAAATCATCTGTTGCAACTTCTCAAACAGGAGAATGGATTGTTTCTCTTGAATTTAACCCTGAAGGCGCCAAGAAATTCGGCGCTCTTACAAGAAGGCTTGTAGGCCAGCCGATGGCAATATTCTTTAACGGAAAATTGCAGTCAGCTCCAAGGATTAATGAAGAAATCACCGGCGGAAACGCACAGATTACAGGCGGAGGTGACGGCTTTGAATATAAACAGGCAAAAGAGATGGTAGATTTATTGAATGCAGGCGCGCTGCCCGTTGGTGCTCAGATTATTGAAGAAAATTCAATAGGGCCCACACTCGGCGCGGATAGTATTCAGAAATCCAAATTTGCAGGTTTAATCGGGCTTTCTCTGGTTATGATATTTATGATTTTATACTACAGATTACCCGGCGTTATAGCTTGTATTGCACTTTGTATTTACAGCGTTATCGTATTTGCAATATTCAAGATAATTCCTGTAACCTTAACTCTTGCAGGTATTGCAGGGTTTATTTTAAGTATAGGTATGGCGGTAGATGCCAATATTCTTATATTTGAACGTACAAAAGAAGAACTCAGAGCGGGAAGAAGTTTATTTACGGCGATTAATTCAGGTTTTGACAGAGCATTTACAAGTATTTTTGATTCAAACATGACAACAATTATCACCTGTGTTATCCTTTATGTTTTGGGAACAAGCATAGTTAAAGGTTTTGCGCTCACTCTTGCAATCGGTGTTCTTGTTAGTATGTTCTCTGCAATTACCGTTACCAAAAACTTTATGCACCTTTTGTTCGGTACAGGAGAATTGAAACACCCCGCGTTATTCGGACTTAAAAAATCCGATATTCAAAACGCTTTTGTTGCAGCTGAAACCAAAAAAGAGAAAGCAAAATTCGGCGTGCTTGATTAATTTCAAGATGCAGCATGACAGGCCGGAGTTTTACTCCTGTTTGTAAATAATTAGTAAAAAATCTTTTAAAGGAGATATATATAAAATGGCAAACCCTAATTTGATGAACCAGAAACAAATAATAGACGTTGTAAAATTCAGATGGCT
>CAJUKY010000072.1 GCA_910587055.1 Candidatus Gastranaerophilales bacterium | reverse complement strand
CATAAGGAGCAAACAATGTCAAGAATAGGATTAACCAAAGACATAATTTTGCAATCGGCTATGGAAATAGTTGATAACATAGGTGCAGAAAATTTAACTCTAAAAGTATTGGCAGATAAATTGGGAGTACGTTCACCCTCTCTATATAACCATTTTAACAGTTTATCTGATTTGCTTACTGCGCTTATGCTTTACGGTTGGAAACAACTTGAATATAGAGTAATGCAAGCAGCAATCGGCAAATCAAAAGACGACGCTATTAAATCTATGTGTGCCGCATATTTGAATTTTACATTGGAACATTTAGGGCTGTTCAACATTATGCAATCTTATAACCAGCATATATCGCAAGAAACAATAGCGGCTACAAGCGGCTTAATAGAAACTATACGGCAAGTGTTATCCGCCTATAATTTAAGTGAAAAATACGAAGTTCATACTATACGAGTATTCCGCAGTTTTTTACAAGGTTATGTTTATTTAGTTCAGCACGATAGTTTTGGTAATTCTGTGTCTATAAGAGACAGTTTTAATGTCGGTGTTGGCATACTTCTTAAAGGACTTAAAGAAAATGAAAATATTAAACTTGGGAAATAGAGTTGTAAATCAATATTTGGTCGAATTAAACGACGGATTTTTGTTAATCGACACGGGCTATTCAAACGGATATAAACGTTTTATTAAAAATCTATCTAAACACCGTATTCAAAAGGAACAAATAAAATATGTATTTATTACACACGCCCACGACGACCATATAGGCTTTTTAGCCGAACTGTTAAATAATTTTCCGCACATAACTTTAATAACTAATTTGTTAAGTAAAAATAGGTTTTCAGAGGGGCACAATCGCTTTGTAGGCGGGTGTACTACTCTGCGGGCATACTTGTTTTGTAAATTTATGCGCTTAATGGGGAAAGGCGAACACACCTTTCCGATTGTGAATTTACAAAGTCATAAAACTATTGATTGTGAAAATATTGATAATTTACGCACTTACGGAATAAACGCCGAAATAGTTTTTTTACAAGGTCATACGGACGACCAAATGGGTTTATTGTTTGACGACGGAACTTTATTTTGCGGCGATGCGGCTATGAACGGTTTCCCGAGCAAACATAAAATCATTATTTTTGTTGAAAATCTTGACGATTATAAACACACTTGGGACAAGTTAATCGACAATGAAAAGATAAAAGCAATCTACCCCGCGCACGGTAAACCTTTTGATATTGCTCTCTTGAAAAAGAACAGGCGCTATCTCGAAAGAATAAAGTTGCGAATACTTAAACGATAAACGACAAGGAGCAAAAATGAAAAATATCGCTATACAAAACTATTCACTTCTGGAATTTAGTATTGTAGGGTTAGAAAACGGCGGCAAATTCCCTATTGAATATACGGGGCGCGGAAAAGATATTTCGCCTGAAATTATAATACATAATTTATCGCCAAAAGCAAAAACAATAGCCATAACATTAGAGGACACCACACATATAATTAAAGACTTTACACATTGGTGCATTTGGAATATTGCGGCT
>CAJUKY010000071.1 GCA_910587055.1 Candidatus Gastranaerophilales bacterium | reverse complement strand
ACAAAAAAAGCATTAAAAAACAACAGCTGGAATTAACCAATGTCATTAAGTTAAGGAAATGATATTGAGGATATCGATATAAAAATATTGGTATCCTCTTTTTTTTATAAAAAAGTGTTGACATTTAAATGAGTTTGTGAGGCTTATTATTCATATTTTTTATGAATAATAAGCCTATTGTTTATAGGTATGAACTTTTGGAGGTATGACTTATGAACAATTTTAACTCTCTTAGAAAAAATTTGAATCACTGCATTAAGATTTTGAATAATTCTCGTTCTCTTTTCGTTGAGAATCCTAATACTGATTTTATCCGTAATCGTAAACTTGATTTCTCTACTGTCATTAATAATATCATTTGTTTGGAAGCTGGTTCTTTGAAAGATGAATTATTGAAGCTTAATGACTATTCTATTGATACTCCTACTGCTTCAGCTTTTGTACAGGCCAGAAATAAAATTAAGATTGATGCTTTTAAATCTCTTTTTGATAATTTTAATAAAAAGACTTCAAAACTGAAAACTTATAAAGGTTATCGTCTTTTAGCTGTTGATGGCAGTGAAGAACCTATTGACAATACTTTTTATGACAAGGAAACAACTCTTCTGAAAAAAGGTATAAAGGATTTGACATATTCAGCTTTTCATATCAATGCAGGCTATGATCTTTTAGAATGCACTTATGATGATATTATTATTCAGGGTGAAGCAGTCTTTAACGAAAATAGTGCTTTCAATGAACTTGTGGATAGATACAAAGGTCATAAAGCCATATTCATAGCTGACAGAGGTTATGAATCCTATAATAATTTTGAACATGTCGTCAATTCTGGAAATAAATATCTTATACGAGTTAGAGATATAACTTCCAGCAAGAGTATAATGAAGAGTTTTGGTCCATATCCCGATACTGATGAATTTGATATAGATGTTTCAAGAATACTAACAATCAAACAAACAAATGAAATCAAGGCAAATCCACAAATATATAGATTTATACCATCTAATCACACTTTTGATTATCTAAGCAAAGAAAAACCATTCTATGATTTTCGATGTAGAACAGTAAGAATAAAAATAACTGAAGATACATATGAATGCATCATAACTAATCTTGACAGAGATGAGTTTTCTATTGAGGATATAAAGGAACTCTATAATAAAAGATGGGGAATAGAAACTTCATTCAGGCAGGTCAAATATGCGATAGGACTGCATGCATTACATTCAAAGAAAAGAAAACTTATCAAACAGGAGATATATGCAAGATTATTACTTTATAACTTTTGTCAAAGAATTGTACAGGATATAAAGATAATAAAAAAGAAGACAAAGTATACATATCAAATTAATTTTACAAGGGCATCGCATATCATAAGAAGGTTTCTAAACAAAAAAACGGGTAAAAAATCACCCGTTGAGAACCTGATAGCCAAAGAAATACTTCCTGTCCGACCAGGAAGAACAAGCACACGTCATGTTTCTGCCAAAAAAGTCGTATGTTTCAACTATAGGTTTGACTAACACACGACTATTATATACCTTTGGAAAAGCAGTTTCAAGACTGTACTTTTTTGTGT
>CAJUKY010000070.1 GCA_910587055.1 Candidatus Gastranaerophilales bacterium | reverse complement strand
TTGAATAGGAAAAATCGCAGATTTTGACTATTCAAGCAAAGAGAAAAATAGACAACAAAAATAACCCTAATTAAAGGGCAAAAAAATTAAAGATATTTAATTACCATTATACTCGTAAACAATACCAGTATAACCAACAAAATATTTAGGTTTCATTAAACCATTACACTTTTCACAATTGAACATAGGAGGATAAGAAGGGTCGCCAGGATCCATCATATCAAGTTGTAAGACAATATCAGTAGGGATAAATTCGTGAGTCTTACATTTAGTACAGATAAACTCTGTTTTATTTGGTCTATACATAATAGCACCTCCATAAATAACTTTAACAAGTATTATACTCCTTTTGAACAAGATAGTCAAAGTGAAAAGTATGACCACAACTACATACAAGAGGATCGTGGTGAAAAGAAAGCTCGATACGACATCTCCAATTTTTAAGTTGTTTTCTAAATTGAGAGACATGAGGTTTAAGCATGAAATTGAATTTGTCAGAATGTTTATGTTTTTTAGCATACAGGCCATAATATCGAACAACATTAAAATATCTATCATAGATGTGAATAATAAGTCTTTTAATAAATTCATAAGCATGAATGGTTTCTTCAACTCTTTGATTATCTTCGTGTCTATTATACCAAAAAGTAAGATATTCACCATCATAGTTAAGAATACGCGATTGAGCCATAGCAGGTTTTCCGCTGTAGCGAATAACATATTTAACAGTAGATTTAATATCACGAGCTTTAACTTTAGGAGCATGGACATAAAAACCGTTAGAAGAAGATTTATATATAAGATTTTTTAAAGCTCTAAATTTTTGCTTACCGAAATGTTTTTCAAGTAAGGAAAGAAGAGTAGCTTGAAAGCGGTTACGAAGCATAATATAAGGAAAAACTTCGAACTTTTTCCAAGGAGTAAAATTACCGAGAAGCACCCTCAGTAATAAGAACGTGAATGTGAGGGTTCCACTTAAGATCACGACCGAAAGTATGTAAAGTAGAAATAAAACCTGGAGTGAAGTTTTCTTTGTGATTTTGTTCATAGAACCAAGATAAAATAGTGGAAGATACAGCCTCAAAGAGCAAATTAAGTAAAGACCTATCATATTGAAATAAAGGCCATAATTTAGAGCTAATAGTAAAAGTCATATGTCTATGAGGACAACAAATACATTTAGCGGCAATAGTATCAGCTCTATCTAAGGTATACTTAGTACCACAAGAACAACAAAAGCGAGATTTACAAGTAAAAGGAACATACATATAATTGTTACAATTATCACAAGAATAAACAGCATAGCCATTAGAAAGAGAACCACAACCCATCATTTTTTCAACTTCAGAATGAACAACAGGTCTAATATTCAAGTTAGGGTTAGCATCTAAAAAAGAATACCAATGGTCGTTAAAAATATCTTTAATTTTAAACTTTGAATTACTATCATCAGGGTTATAAGTATGTTTAATTTCTTCATCTAAATAATCTAAAAATTCCATAAAAGAATTATAACATTTAGAGAAGAAAAATAAAAGGCACTAACTTAAATTAGTGCCAGCGTGGCGAAGCCACTTTTGTTCT
>CAJUKY010000069.1 GCA_910587055.1 Candidatus Gastranaerophilales bacterium | reverse complement strand
TCAAAGTAACAACAACTCTATGCGCAGGTCTTAACTCGTTTCGCTACTTTAATTATCTTCTCCCGGTATCACATTTTACCATTCACAAAAAACAATTTCAGCATTTTCGTAAATAGGACATATATCTTTCAAGATATTCCTTTTGACAGTTTGTATTTTTTTATAATCAATGTTATTGGTAATATAAATGCAAACTTTTATGTGCATACCAATTTTATATATGTCACATTTTTGCAATGTCATAATACCGCTAAGATTCTTTTCTACAAATTGGAAAACTGTTCTTTTTAGTTCCTGATTCGTTGTCAACCCTCCTGACAATTCGCGGAAAGAAGATATGAAAACACTTATCGGTTCTTTTATTGCAGGCAAGACTATAATTGTCGTAATGAAAAAATCTCCAGTATAATGAAGGAAACCCAAACTTCCGTTAATATCTATCAGTTTTATCAAGAACGCAGACAGTGCTACGCCCAAAGATAATATGCCGTCGATAAAATTTCCTTTCGATTCTGTTGCTAAAAGTGTACTGGAATCATTAGTTTTACGGCTCTGGCTTCTGTTAAAAAAAGACAGCCCAAAACATATGATACACATAAGTATCTCATAAGGAATTACAGGTTCAATCATCAAAGGGGTTCCAACGCCATATGCAAAATACCCCCATGCTGCTTTTGCAGTACGAGCAACAGAAGAAAACAGCAGCACCAATGTTAATAAAGTTCTAAAAATAGAATATAATGGCTCTAAAAAATAAAGACCGTCCGGGTAATTCTTTGTCTTTTTATTACTAATTTTTGAAATTTCCAATGCTGCCAAACAAGAGCAGGAAGCAATCATTGAAAAGGAACAGTCTAAAAACAGAGCTTGAATATTTGTTATCGAAAAAATCCAAAACCCACCTATTGCCATTATTAAGTTTACAATGCAGCTTACTATCAGCGATTTGCGTTCAATTTGTTTTTGTGTCATGGTTACCTCCATTGCCTTGGAATTTTATAGTATTCAGATTGACATATCCGTACAACAAGCAGTATACTATAACATGTGTCGTTTTTCTATCTTCAATTTTATCTATAATTGTTGCCTAAACGACACTGCCGCTCGAAACTGTTGTTTAAAGGAGAAAACTATGAATAAACATGATAGGCGGGTCAAAAAGACAATAAAAGCATTACAGTCTGCTCTTGCTGACGCAATGCTTGATAAGGAACTTCAAAAAATTACAGTACAGGAATTAGTCAACAAGGCAGACATACATAGAGCTACTTTTTATTCGCACTACCATGATGTGTATGACTTATATGAGCAAATGGAACATGACGCTATATCTGAGTTCACTAAATTTATTAACGATAATCCAGCAGGTCATTACGAAAATATTTATAATTCCATTATTGATTATATTTATGAAAATCCTGCCCTAAGCCGTTTGCTTTTTTTCGGAAAGGGAATTGACCACAAATTTCAAGAGCATATGTATGACATCATCGAAGAAAAATATCTTGAAATATGGATGCAAGAAGAAAATATATCTTCCGTTTCAGAAGAAATGCTCTATATGGCGACATATCATATTCAAGGCTGCCTCTCAATAATCTCACTTTGGATTAAGAATAATTTTTCTACCCCAAAGGAAAAAATAATCCAGCTTATTTATTCTATTGACGCAAGTTGGAATATGCCATAAAAGAAATAATCTGTGTGGAGATAAAGAGGGATTCCTGTCTTTTTCTTTTGCAGTATAGAACACGCTATATTGATTGACAATCACAGAACTATTCCAGTATATTTAATTCATAAAACAGACAAAATCGCAG
>CAJUKY010000068.1 GCA_910587055.1 Candidatus Gastranaerophilales bacterium | reverse complement strand
GGAAATACTGTTAGATGGAAACAGATACGCAAAGGAAAAATCCGAGACCTTATTGCCCAATGTAGTGTTTGAAACCGCCTCCCTCATGCTGAATGAGAAAAGCGGATTCGATATGAAATATCAAAAGATTTACCTTGTGGAACGGACGCTAATGATATGCCCAAGCGTTTCAGGTTTGTTATGCACTTACAGTCCCCCTACATATATAATTATACTTATTTATGTCATTTTTATAATGAACAGCAATTTAGAGCGTGTTCACGTAAAACTGTACAAAACAGCTAAAACATGCTAAAATATAAGAATGAAACTGACAAAAAAACAATTTGGAAAAATAAAGCATTTAATGCCAATCGCACGAAAACCATCAAAAATATCAAATTATCAATTTCTTAGTGCAATACTGTACATGATAGAAAATGGTTGCAAATGGAGGGCACTACCGAAAAAGTACGGAAAATGGCACTCAATCTACATGAAATTTAATCGATGGTCAAAAAACGGAACAATTCAAAGGATTTTTGAAGAAATGCAAAAAATGAATATAATAGATATTCGATCTGATGTTCTATGTATTGACAGTACCAGTATAAAAGTTCACCCAGATGCTGCCGGTGCTCGCAAAATAAGCGGAGAACAAAGTATAGGACGTTCAAAAGGGGGCTAACAACAAAGATACACCTTTGTTGTGCTTCTGATTTTTACGCATTTGTTTTTCATTTATCACCTGGGAATAATCACGACGCTCCGGAAGGAAGAAAGCTGATTGAAACCATTTGCTCGGAAAATAATCACTATCTTCTTATGGACAGAGCTTATGAAGATGATAAAACTCGCGCTTTAGCATATGAGCATGGGTTTCTTCCTGTTGTCCCTCCAAAGATAAATCGAAAACAACCTTGGGATTACGACAAAGAGCTATACAAACGTCGTAATGAAGTTGAACGCTATTTTTTAAGATTAAAACGTTTTAGAAAAGTTTTCACTCGTTATGATAAGCTTGATGCTACTTTTATCGCTGTGATTATGCTTGCTATGATTTTTGACGCTATTTTTATGTGAACACACTCTAATAGTGGAACTACTACAAAAGATACGGCATAAACAATGTGATCTTCAGGCAGAAAAACAATTCCACACACAAAGCCAATAGTACATACAAAACTGAAAATAAAAGCAATGCCCCATTTCTTGTAGTTTTCTTTCTTTTTCATACTTTGGTTTCGGTTTTTTTCATACATAAATTCCCGTATTTGTAGCTTCTCTAATCTTTTTTTCAAGTAAAAAGCACATACGATTTCAACAAGGCAGAAGCAGCAAAATGTATAAAGTATGCTCTTACCATAAAGAAGGGTGTATAGCTTTATTTCATGCAAAATTGCATTACGACAGAATAGCCCATATACGGAAAAGCCTATTGTTGTTCCAATCAGAAAACACAACAATCCAATCAATAAGATTTCACATAAAAACAAGTTTGTTAATTTCTTTTTATTCATTCCCAATAATAAATAATTTGCAAATTCTTTCGCCCTCTGTCTTAAGATAAAGTTATCTATATATACTACTAAAATCGCTTGGATTATTGTTATCAGCAAGGGTAAAGAAACTGTGTGAAAATTAGCTAATTCTCCCATAATTGCAATGCAGTTAGATATTTCCATAATCGCTAAAAGGACAGTCATGGTTACAACATACAAAAGATAATCGGTGAAAGATCGTTTGGCATTACGAATTGACAATTTCAAATACATCATGGCTTTCCCCCTCTATCAATTCTATTTTTTTCAAAATGTCCGCAAAAAAGGCCTGCTTATTTTTTT
>CAJUKY010000067.1 GCA_910587055.1 Candidatus Gastranaerophilales bacterium | reverse complement strand
AAAAATTATGAGTAAAATCATGGAGCAACTTTTAAATGAAGAAAAAATTGAAGCAGCAAAGCGTATGCTGGAAAGAGGAAAAATGACAAAAGAGGAAATTGCAGAGGATTTAGATTTGCCATTGAGTGTAGTGGAAAGACTTGAGAATGATTTACAACTGGCATAATGAATTTTGCGGTGGATTGTGAAAGCAGGAACTCATGAAACGGAGAAATCCTGCTTTTATTATATTGATTTTCTTGTTTTGGTATTATTCAACAATAAGAGAAAGGAAAAAACCATTATTACAAGATATTTTTCACAAAGTTCGTGTCACTAACTTGACACAAGGGGGGCTTAAGGCGATGGAGGAACTGGCGAAATTGGAGGCGGAGAGGGGGATGCCAGGGTATGTGTCTGCAGGGGAAGGCATTTTTGCAGACGGAAAGAAAAAGGGGAACAAGACAGGTAAGAGCGGCGGTGAACTGCCTGTGTCGGCAAATGGAAAGAGCGGCAGGGTTGCCAGCAATGAGATGTGTACGTTTTTGATTTTGAATATTTCTTCCCTGCAGCTGATACCGGTGAATATGATTGCTTACAGAAGGCAATATGGAAGTGTGAACCCGGCGGGGATTATTGCGCCGGCGATTGTGGCGACGTTTGTCAGTACGGCGGCAGCGGTGGTTTATTGTAAGGGGAAGGACAGGAGGCGGAGAATTTGAAAATAATTCTCCGCCGTTTGTGCAGTATGAAAAACTATATTGACAAGCCTATTTTCTTGGATTACTATAAAATTATCATTTAATAGAGAAAGGAAATGAGATATGAGCGAAATGGAAAGGTATAGAGATATGTATTTTGAAGATTGTGTAGAACTTCTTAAGAACAAACATTCTTATAGAAAACATGTAGATAAATTTATAGATTATTTAAAAAAGGCAGGCTTAGAGAATCGTCCAAGAGTAATAGACAAAAAGGTAGTAGAAGATTGCATAGGATATTATAGACTGGAAAGGGGGGAGTTAAATACCCGTTCTACTATGGAGGCACATTTGGAGGCTTTAAAAAGTTTTTATGATTATTTAAGCAGAACGGACAAACTTCCGGATATTTTTACGGATTATGATTACAAAGAATATAAAGAGGAAATAGTAAAAAAATATGAATTATCTGAACCTGTAGAAAGAGGCAGTTTTAAATGCGAAGAAATTATTGAAATATTAGCAGCTATGGAAAAATTAATGGAGCAGTCTTTAGAAGAAGGGTTCGGTCTAAGGGATGAAGAACGTTATTTACAAAGAATTATAATGCGCTTATTTATTAAAATAACATTAATTGCGCCTGCTAAGAGGAATATAATAGGGCAAATTAAAATGAATGACTTTGAAGGTAATTTTAAGATTTTGAACATAAATAAAATTAAAATAAATATTCCTTGTGGATTATCAAGAGACATCATTCAGGCGATTCAATATGCTGAATGTAAGAACGGAAAACGGGCTGGAAAAACAGATAAAATTTTTGAATTTATTTATCGCCATAAGGGGAAATTTACGGATGAATCTTTAAATACCTGGTTCCTCAATTTATTACAGGATATTGGATATATTGAAAAAACAAAAAGAAGAACATATCCGGTGGAGCCTATTCGGAATGGAGCTATTTCAATTATGGTCAATAACATGGTTAATCCATTACTTATATCAAAAATAACAGGCATCGGGTTTTCTAGGTTAGAAACTCAATATTATGGTACAATGAAGTCTGAATATAAAGATTATTTGGATAAAAATATTAATAAAGCCATAGCTCAGAATGAATACTATTCATATATCTGATTTATTTTTCAATGGAGACCAGCTATGAAAAGTCAAGCCTAAATTAACAAAAAATTTCTTTTTCCTAT
>CAJUKY010000066.1:1441-1911 GCA_910587055.1 Candidatus Gastranaerophilales bacterium | reverse complement strand
ATAATGCACTCGCTGCAATCAGCTGCGCCCTTGTAAACGGTGTAGAAAGAAGATTTATTGATAAAGCTTTAGAAAATTATAAACCTGTTTTTGGACGCAATCAAAATATTTTCTTAAACCAAAAACCAACAACTGTTTATTTAATTAAAAATCCTGTCGGTGCAAGCGAAGTGTTACGTGGTTTAAAAAATCTTGAACATGCCCATATTTTAATTGCAATTAATGACAATTATGCTGATGGCAGAGATGTTTCCTGGCTTTGGGATTCAGATTTTGAAAGCCTGAAAGATTTTAGAGGAAATTTCTACATAACAGGCACCCGTGCAGATGATATGGCACTGAGACTAAAATACGCCGGGTGCGATACCAGCCTAATTCTGATTGATTCAAACATAAAAAGGTCATTAAATGAAGCGCTTAATCAGGTGCGAGATCGGAAGAGCGTCGTGTAGGGAAAGAGTGTAGATCTC
>CAJUKY010000066.1:0-1431 GCA_910587055.1 Candidatus Gastranaerophilales bacterium | reverse complement strand
GACTGGAGTTCAGACGTGTGCTCTTCCGATCTGGTGCGCCCTGGGGAAAAACTAATTATACTATCAACATATACCGCTCTTTTGAGGCTTACTAAAATATTTAAAGGCATGAAAGATAAAATAAATTAGTAATATGGAGTGGTTAGAGGGGCTTCAGTGTTTTTATTTTCTGACACTGTATTATTTTGATTTGCAGAAGCACTGTCATCTGCAGGGCTCTCTGTTTGCACTTCCTGTCCTTCAATATTATTAGGAATTTCGGTATTTTGTATATTTACATTATATGCCTGATTATCTTTAAATATACGCTCAACTTCTTCTTCTATATCCATTGTAGACATTGCAAGCATTAATGTTCTGTATGTATATAATTCAGCCTCTTCATACGCTTTTTTAAAATTTGCATATACCATAGGGAAACTTGAACCGTATTTTGTAGCATCTTCTTTATCAGGATAAAATGCATTAACCAATGCCTCAAGCCTTTCATTATGAGCTAAAATATAATCATCCAGCGCTTTTTTGTTAAAACCTTCCATATCTGTTGTTTTTATTCTTGATACAACAATTTCATAATATTTATGATATTCTTCAGCAGTCTTGTGTGCTGCAATATTCATATCTGTCTGAGTTTCTACAACTTGGTTATTTTCCTTTTCGCTCTCATTTGATATTTGTTTTTGCAAAAACATTCCGCCGCCAAAAAGCAAAAACGAGTATGCAAAAAACATAAGCGTTAAGCATAAAGCCTTTATAAAATCTCTCACTTTATTATTCCTTCTTGATTAATTCCACCAATCACATTGGTATTTTACAAAAATATTTAAAAACCATCAAGAAAATTCATTTAAAAAAACGATATAGAGCATGGTTTATAATATTGCACAAAAGAAAAAGGCTTGAATAATATCAAGCCTTAAATTTTCATTTCACTTTATAGAGGAGGAATTTTTATGATTGAATATCTATATTTCTGATTTCTTGGCTGCCGTTCACAATTGTCCCGAGCTGCATCGTTTGCATATTTAATCTTTGGATTTCAGCGTTAACATCACCTGAAAATACATTTTCATTTGTTTTAAGATAATCTAAAACAGGCTCCCATAGTGCACCCATAGCATTTTCTATAGTTTTTGCCGCATTTTCTTTAGTCATCTTCTTATCGGGAATAACATTAAACCCGAATGCTTTTATGTTAAATTCGCTTACCATTAGTTTGTTAATCTCCTGTAAATCATCCTTGTAGTATATATATCGTACCTAACCTATTAGAACTTTAATGATAAGGTGATGTTTGTAAAGAAAAATTTACAAAATTTAAAAAACGCGATATAATTTATCTAAAGGGGTTTGGGATAAAAAGCCGCATAAAAAATAAAACGTAAAGTTTTGTTAATATTCAACAAATTTATGACACTTTTTAAATTCAGG
>CAJUKY010000065.1 GCA_910587055.1 Candidatus Gastranaerophilales bacterium | reverse complement strand
AGATCAGGGAAAACAAGCTTGGGGAATGTCTAGGGGCTTTACCTTACTGGGAGATATACTTTAAGTTGGAGTCTCACAGTAGGACATTTTTTCTACCACACACAAAACTTTACACAGAAAATTATTTTAATTATTTATAATAAATATATAATATTTGGTTTGAACCAAATGTCATATCCATATAAAATACATGGTAGAATTCCAAAAAAAAACTTGTAATATTTACTTTAAACAATTCATACATTTACACCCCACAGCACTTCTTCATAACTGTACTACCCTTGCTGAGATCCTTCTTCTTCCCAAATGGTCCCTCTCTTATTTTTATAATGGTTCTCCTTTTCTTTGTGTGTATATCTGGGAACATCTCATGCAGGTGGTTGTATTGTACTAGTTGCTATGTTTTTGTGATCACAAGGTCTAAAGGACCACAATCTGGTCTTGAACTACACATATAAGAGCATCTGACCCTGAATTGCTCTTTTTCCTGAATCTACTTCTCCAGTCAAGGGATCACAAACACCACTTTTGAAGTACTCTATTGAAATGGGAAAAAATTGAAAATATTGTACTGTATCTTCATCTGTTTCTACCTGAGGTGATATATTCTCATCTTTGTCAAATGCTGGGCTCTGTACTATATGGACAACAGAAAATGGAAACATAATATGCTATATTAGTAAAAGGGAATAAAGTATTAATGATTTGAATTTCTCAGGAAATACTGCCCAGGTGAATTTTTGAAACAGCTTTTAGAAATGACATAATTACGTACATGAAATCCAGTATAGGCATAGATAAGAAGTAAGGTTTCCAAATTATAGGGCTAGTGAATATTTTTACCAATATTATAGAAAAAAAATCCCTAACTTAAAGAAAGATATGCTCATGAATAAACAAGGAGACTACAGAACGCCAAATTATTTGGACCGGAAAAAAAATAATTTCTGCCATCATATAATAGTCAAAACACCAAATGCACAAAACAAAGAAAGAATATTAAAAGCAGTAAGGGAAAATGGTCAAGTAATATATAAAGCAAGATCTATCAGGATTACACATAACTTCTCCCCTGAGACTATGAAAGGAGAAAATCTAGGGCAGATGTCATACAGAATGTAAGAGAGCAGAAATGCCAGCCAAGACTACTATATGAAGCAAAACTCTTTTAACATAGCTTGAGAAAACAAGGTATACTGTGACAAAACCATATTTACACAATATCATCCAATGCATCCAGCACTTCAAACGATAATAAAGGGACAATTTCAATATAAAGAGGGAAATTACACTCGAGAAAAAGCAAGAAATTAAACTTGAAGGAAACCTAAAAGAAGATAGCTACATGAACAAAATTCCAACTCTAATAACAAAAATAACAGGAAGCAACAAGGACTTTTCCTTAGTATCTCTTAATATCAGTGGACTCAGTTCACCAGTAAAAAGGCATAGAATAAAAAAATGGATGTGTAAGCAATATTCAGCATACCAAAAACAAACACCAAGGACAAAGTCAGACATTACCTCAGACTAAAAGGCTGGAAAAGAACTTTCCAAGCAAATGATCCGAAGAAATAAGGTGGAGCAGCCATTCTAATATCAAATAAAATTGACTTTCAACCCAAAGTTATAAAAAAAAGTCAAGGAAGGAAACTTCATATTCATTAAAGTTAATATTTACCAAGATGGACTCCCAAATCTAAACATTTATACTCCAAATGCAATGACATCCACATTCATAAAAGAAACTTTAGTAAAGCTCAAAACTCACATTGTACCACACACAATAATATTGGAAGACTTCAACACCCCTCCCTCATTAATGGACAGATCCTGGAAACTAAAACTAAAAAGATACACGGTGAAACTCACAGAATTTATGAAGCAAATACATTTAGTTGATATCTATAGAACATTTTATCCTAAAACAAACGAATGTCCCTTCTTCTCAG
>CAJUKY010000064.1 GCA_910587055.1 Candidatus Gastranaerophilales bacterium | reverse complement strand
TACATTACAAATGAGCAAGTAGTTTTTTTCTAACTTAATTTGACAATTCAGGTTAAAAGTAAAAAATGTAAGGAAGTGATTTTATGACAGCGATGATTATTATGCCAACATACTGGTTTATAAAAAAATTACTACGATAATTGCTTAGTTAGATGAAAAGGCTATTTTAGTTATTATTAAATTTGGTCGTAAATAAATTATGATGATTTGTTTTTGCTATAACGCTTTCCTAAATAGGGGGATAGAAAGGAGAAAATATGATCGGGTTAAATTTTGTTTTTGAAAAAGAAGAATTATTGTATTCATTGAAATTATCAACTCAAATTGATAAGAAATATAGCCTTGATTATTTTGATTTTGACACTCAAAATTTTGATGATTTGATTGATTACTTAGAATTTTTAGAGTTTGATCAATATATTTTTGTAGCTCTTGCAGAGAATGATCGTTTAAATCGTTTAGCAAACTATTTACAAGAACAACTTGATATGGAGATTAAAGTAGTAAATATCGAAAGCGTAGATGACTATCTTGAAAGTCAAAATTTACAAGAAATTAAATCAGAGTTGAAAAATCATGATATGTATCAAAAAATCGTCTCAATCAATGTAGAGCAAGTTTTTAAAAATGGTTTTAAAGCTTTTAAGACCGCTATCTATCCTCATTTGACAAGAGGAGTTTTGAAGCACCTTTACGTAGATGATATTGATAAGTTTGTAACAGAAAATGGTGGCTTGTTAAAATATTTGGCAGTTAATAGTGCCATTTATACGGAGGAAGAGTCCTATTTAAATTCACTACCTATTATCGTAAAATCGCTAGTTGACTTTGAAGAAAGACAATTTATGGCATTAGATAGTAAGGAGTTAAATAATGCTCTTCAAAAATTTATTCAGACTGGTCGAATAGAAATAACAGATCCAGTCCTAGATTATGGTATTTTACTTGGAATTTCCAATTTTAATTCATTATATTTTAAAAATGGGCAGTTCTATTTAGATTCGCAGTGTAATCTAAGCATTGGGATGTCAGGAGAAAGTCATAGTCAACTATCCAACCAAGTAAGTTTAAAAGTTTTGAAAAGAGAGAAAACATTGGAAGGAACAGATTTAAAGTACTTATTTCCAGTTTTGTTAGATATCACACATATTTATGGTGGGCTGAATTTTATTACTCCTTATAATACTTATAAATTACCTCCCGTTAATGTACCTTCCAGTCAACTATCGTGGATCGCTTTTTGGAATGAGGAGCGAAATTTTGCCTTAAATATTAAGTCAGGACGCCTATTTAAGGTAAATGAACTTGTTATTGAACAGTTAGAAATGATTATAAAAGATTATAGCGATACATCAGAGAGAAAGGAATTGCAGCAAGTAAAGGAGATGCTACAAATTTATGGATAAATCGCTAATTTTTGACAAATTACAAAAAAAATCAGAGAATTTAGAAATTATTGAAAATCTTTATGCGGACGATATATTTGCTAACTATTACCACTCAATTGTTGATCAAGATGCTTTATTGGAAGATGATATTGATGAATATAAACAATTTTTCGATAAAAAAATGGCAGTATTGGAAGTTGGTAGTGGAACTGGGCGAGTCTTTAATCCTTTGTTTAATGAGGGTTACAATATCTTTGGCTTGGAGCCAGCAAAAGAAATGGCGGAACACATTGCTTATGAGGGACGTGAAAGAATTTATAAACTTACCTTACAAGAGATTGAAAAATTTCCGCTGAAAGACATTGAAGTCATTATTATTCCAGCAACTTCTGTCTCACTTTTCAGTCATGAAGAATTTTTTGATTTTTTGAAAAAGGTAAAAGAGACACAGCCTAATATTAAGAAAATTATCTTTGATTTTTTGAAAGAAGAATTCTTTGAGGCTACATCAGGGACTATTCAAGCTACTTATGTTAATAATGAAAAATTTTATAGTGTTAACTTTTTTGATAAGTCTAAAGAACGTGTTATCTATAACTTAGTAAGCTCTCAAAAAATAGGAGTATCTGTAAAGTATTTATATTCCTACAGTGTACTAGAA
>CAJUKY010000063.1 GCA_910587055.1 Candidatus Gastranaerophilales bacterium | reverse complement strand
GAGGAGATGCTACTTCTATTTTTTTGAGGGGGGGCGGCATCGCCGAGACGCTTACTAAAATAAAAGCCTTTTTGCGATGAAAACTATGAGAAATGTCGATTTATAAAACATTTCTCATTAGTTATCATTCTTATTATCTGCTACTTATATTCATATTATGAGAATATGAGAAATGAAAACGCCAAAACGATTTCAGGTAGAGGTAGAATAAATTGCTATTATTTATTGTGGAACTTTGATGAGGCCGTTTTCTCAAGATCACGCACCACTGTAATATCCATTATATTTGCATAGACTTGTGTAGTCTTCACACTTTTGTGCCCTAATAGCTTTTGTACCGTAGTAATATTGGCACCACTATATAATAATAAGGTAGCATTTGTATGGCGCGCGGTGTGGAATGACACACGTTTATCAATTTTCGCCAAGCCTGCTAACTGATTCAATTCTTTGTTGATATTAGAATTGTCTTTTAACTTAAAGAAGCTGTCAAGATCATCTTTATAGCGTTGCAATATCTCGATTCCTTTGCCTTCAAATAATAAATATAAAGGAAGGCGTACCTCAATACCTGTTTTAACAGACTTGTATATAATCCAGGTTTCCTGATGGAATTCAATAATATTTGCGGAGATCAGACTGGTGAAATCAGAATATCGCAACCCTGCGTAGCAACAAAATAAAAAAGCATCTTTTGTTTTTTGCAATCTCGTATATCTTCCTGTCAACTGCAAATTCTCAAATCTGTATAACTCTTCCGGGGCTAAGTGTGTATGGCTTCCTTCTATGCTTTTAATTTTATACTTTCTAAAAGCATACTTTTGTATATCCATATACTCTTTATTTATAGCAACATTAACGTATCGTTTCAGATGCTTCATGTGCTTGGCAATAGTATTAAGATGATAACCTTTAGATTGCAGGTAATTATCAAAGGAAGACACAAATTCAAATGTCAAATCGGTAAATAATACCTCTTTTTTGAATTCCTGAAGTAATTCAAGCGTGGAAAGGTGATTTTGACGGGTACTCTTTTTTAAAGAAGAATTAGCTATCTCGTCTTTAAAAAAAGTCAAAAATGACCTTTCGTTGCTGAGAGGTTTATCAATAGAATTTTTTAATAAATCTAACGATATGGTCTTTCCCTGTTGCCATAGTCCAAGTTCCGTTTGCTCAATAGCTGCTATATTTTCATATAACATACGATTCAAAACATTCGCATTAGGATGGTTCTTCACCATTTTTCGTTTGGTATCCCATTGTTCCGGTTTGAGATATATTTTGGTGGAGAAGTACATTTTTTTCCTGTTCAGATAGGCTTCTACCTGAACTAACGCCATTCCTCTTTTATTCAATCTCTTCTTTCTGTTAAACACAAGGTTGTAACTGATCTTTTCCATACTTTCTTTTTTAATTAATAATAGAATAAATTAGACGTAATTCTGTGCTATATCAGAGGCGAATAAACATTTATATCTCTAAAAAAATAAATCTCCCAATAACACAGTATTCACAAAACTTTAAATTATATGCCACTTTTTTATTCGCTTTTCCACGAAAAAAGCAAAAAGAATAGCCTTTAAAGGTGTTTTATGACTAAAAACGAGTAAAACAAATATTAAAATATACATTTTGTTCGTGCAAAGTGTTAGTAGTTGTTTTAATAACCAACACTTTCAATAAAGAAAAATATGCTTATAGGCATAAATGAAGCTTATTAAATAACAAAATGTTATATTTACAACATTTTTTTATTAATATAATTGTTGGTTTCAGTTTTATTAATATATTTGCAAATTGTTAGAGTAAAGATACAAATAATGTAAAGTTAAACTTTAAGAGAGATTTTATGAAAAGAAAATTAATGCTGTTATTGGCATGCCTTTTTGTGGGCATAGGTCTAGTAACTGCCCAAACTCAAAAGGTCACAGGCGTTGTGATTTCTGAAGAAGACGGGCAGCCAGTTGTTGGCGCTTCTGTGTTAGTAAAAGGTACCACTCAAGGTACAATCACAGATGTAGATGGTAATTTTAATTTGTCGAATGTACCAAGTTCTGCAAAGACTTTGCA
>CAJUKY010000062.1 GCA_910587055.1 Candidatus Gastranaerophilales bacterium | reverse complement strand
AGGCTACAAATAAAGCAAATAAGCATATTTAAAGCCTGTATATTACAAATATTTCATTACTTCTTAAATGCTTTACATTTATATTTATACAACTATATAATATATTGATTATTAGTTACTTATACAAATATTAATAAATGCAAAAACAGTTCGTTTTCTTAAAAATGAAAATACATTTTGTTTTGTATTACAAATATTATTCGTATCTTTGTAATACAGAAAAGGAGATAAAAGATCGGATCACCTACCACAAATTCCGCTTTTACTTCTTCTTGGTTGAATGTTTAATTTAAAATATAAGATCATGGAAGTATTACTAAACTTACAAAACAAAAATGTAACGTTAAACGCCGTACATGTAGCCCCGGAGGGCACAAACTGTTGCAACCGTTTGAAGGTTCATTTTGATGTATTTCAAGAAACAGCGAAAAAGGCCGCTATTATAAGACTATCAACGGCAAATAGTTTTGAACTGATTCACTATCAGGATAAACATATAGCGTTGTTAATTCCTTTTGATCGTATTCAAAAGATTTCATACTAATAAAAAACCGGGTCGAGTTTGGCGACTCTTCCCGGCCTCCCTTTAAACTTTGCGTTTATCGGATCACCTACCACAGTGACAACGCAAAGTTAAGGGAAAAACAAAGACAAACCAAGTTTCACCCTTTAAATTTTGCGTTATGAATACAAATTTGCTGATTATCTACATTCGCAATTCTCGCGATATTTACGCGCTTACTGAATGGCTGCAAAATGCACTTTTGAAAAAAGTAAACCGCGGCTTAACTCCTTCCGTTGAATATCTTGCAAACTGTTCCACTATGAAAAAGATCGTCCGGATGGCGGCTAAAATGCTTTCCGATCAGGATCATAAGACCGCAACCAAGCAAGAAAAAGAACAAGCGGCAAGAGAACACGCGGCCTATATTATCGGATGCGTGGAATATCTTTCTAAATTCTAATAATAACTATTTTTCCGGGGCTGTCATGGCTCCGGGTTACTTCTTACTTTTCATTATTCACCCTTTAAAACTTTGTATTATGACTACTACAAATAGACTTTGTTACACAGTATCAAAAAGATATATTCAAGCCGGGACAACCTTTGAAATCAATGTTAAAATATTACTGGCTGATGATTGCAAAAATAATATATGCGATTGGAGTATAACGGCGGATATTTACGAACAACGCAAAAACGGGCGTTTCGTTTGGTGTGCTGGTGGTTGCTGTCATGAAGAAATACTAAAGCGTTTCCCACAGTTTAAAATGTTCGTTGAACTTCATTTGTCTAATCATTACGGCGCGCCAATGTACCCAGTTGAAAACGGGTTTTATCATATTACGAACAGCAGCAAAGAAACTGCAATTAACTATTTGCGTATTACGGAAACGGAATATAATTTACTTTATCAGGCAGAAGATAAACAATACTTTAAATACCTTCTTTATACGCTCGGTATCGTTGAACGCTGGAAAAGAGAATCTAACGAGGCTTTAAAAAAGCTGGAAGAGTTAACCGGGCAAACATGGGAAAACCCATATAAGCCGGAAAATGAACGTTTTACTTTGAAATTAACGGATGAAGAACGTACAACTATAACTAACAGAATAAACGATGGTTATTATCGTCCTGAAGCTGTACAAGCGCGAAAAGACGAAGAAAAGCGCAAAGCATACGAGAAAAAACGCGCTGAAATAATTAACGATTGCAAAAAGAAACAACAAAAGGCCGAAAATGAAAAGCGGGTTATGTTGGCCGTTCTTGATGCCGGGTTATCAGTTAATAATGTGATATATTACGATCATAGTAACGAGCTTGTTTTTAATTGGAAAGACTACGAAACAAAAGTAACGGAGAACGATTTTAATAAATTCGTTTCCAGTGTTAACCGTTCTTTGTTGCCTGCTGGCATAACTTTTAAAATGAAATAGCCTTATGAAAGTACGTAGAATAACAAAAGAAGAAGGAAAACGGGTGAATATATCCCGTTTCCCGAACTTTCATAAATCCGGCAGTATTAGAGGAATGAAAAAACAGTATTACGGCGTTGCCGCGCTGCTGGTGCGTTGTGGAAGCTATATATATA
>CAJUKY010000061.1 GCA_910587055.1 Candidatus Gastranaerophilales bacterium | reverse complement strand
AGAAGCAAGCAACCGAAAACAAGAGATAGACCGCCAGCACCACACTATTCCGAACAAAAGAACCAAAGACCAAAAGGCAAGCATTGTGGAAAAATCCAAAAGTTTTGATTTTTCCACAAATCCAAACTTATATAAAATCCAAACTTTTCTGAAAATAGCTTGATAATTGGGGATTCTTGCTGGAAAAAGTTTGGATTTCGTTTCACAAAGTACAATACTCCAATTATGACAAAATGCGTAAAACATTGCTATTTAGCTCTGTTTCAATCAATTTATTCTCATTTCTGACAAGAGAAGTACAAAACAAAATCCAAACTTTTATATCAGAAAATGCCTTGAATAAAGGATTTACAGAGGAAAGTTTGGATTTCTCCTAAGTTTGGATTTGTGGAAATGTGCATAACAGGCTACGGAATCCCACTCACATATCTATCCAATTTTGTTTTATCAAGTGCCAAGAAATCTATTTCATTTTGAGAAATGAAGTACTATAATAAAGCCATCGATAAATCGGAAGTTGGAGGTGTGTTGAAATGAGTTTTTCTGATATGGTCGTAGGAAAAAGTGGATTATTGGTAGAATTGCGTTGTCATAATTCTTTCAACGAGAAAATCTACACAGATATTACAAACTATCTTAATAAGCATTTGTCCGAATGGAAATCGACTGGTTTTATACCTGTTGCTGATGCAGTATCCATCTTCAACTTAATTGATGAATTGTCTGGCGGAAGTCGATTTTGGAGTGAAGAAGTGGAACTACGGGTGGAAGATGCCGTATCTGAAATACAAGAAATAATTAGTTCATTAGAAGAATAAACCATATTCTATGTAGGAGGGACAATGGCAAAACGACCTGCATTCTTTGTTAATCAAGGAAGAGTTATTAGTGAAATGTATTCGTTTGAATGGTATTCTGGTTTTGCAGTATCTCAAAAACAAAAATCCATAAAAAGTCTGCACAATGCAATTTTAAAAGCAGATGTAAACGCTAAGCCATTGGAAATCAGCACTAAGAGCATGGAAGCCATTGGAATTAAATTAAGTGCGTTCAATCTCAAGATAAATAGCTATACTCTTGAGAATATTTTTCAGAGCGCTAAGGTTTTTGAGAATGGAGGACCTTATCTTGATTTGCTTGATGTGTCACCGAAAGAAGCCAAGCGTGATGAGAGATTGCATAAATCAGGAAGCCTAAAAGCATTACGTTACCAAAATGAAGATTTTCCTTTAATTCCTCAAACGGTATTCTATGATTTTATCTATATTATCGCTATAAAACAATCGTTTACAACAGATGAAATCAATGCAATTTCAAGTTACAATTATTTTACAGATATTGAATTTAATCCCACGAAAAGTATCAATACCCAAGCAAGAGCTGCCGCAATGCTTAAGTTGATTTTAGACGAATACGGGTATCTGCCATCTTTTAATAAAGAGGATTTCATTCAATATCATAAAAAACATATTTTTTATTGACCAGTTCCAATTTGAAGAATTGTAGCTGCATGAAAATTAAATAACTGCCGCCCCATCACAGCGGCACATACAAGCAGTAAGTCTGAAAAAGATTTGCTGCTTTTTTGCGTTCTTTTCTCTAAATTCCATCCTATTCGGGCTTACATGGTGTTGTAGGTAGTAAAAGGAAAATTATTAAGATTTTATGAAATCTTTGGCAAAATCGCAAAGTGCAGTGTTGTAGGAATTAAGGGGAAGTTTACGCAAAAAATTCAGCCGGAGAGTTGACAAAATCACAACCTGTCCGTGGAGGACGGCAAAAAAATACCGCAAAAAGTTTTCGCTGGAGCGTAACAAAGTAGCCCCGTAAAGTTGGATAGTAAGCGAACATACCACAGAGCGTAGTTTCTTAGAGGAACATACCACAGAGCGTAGTTTCTTAGAGCAAGATTCTACCACAGTACCAAATTTCGCTAATCGCTCAATTTTGTCCTGCGGGAATCTTGTTGGGGTTGCCACCCCAAGCCCGCCTTTTTGCGGCTTGCGCCGCTTGAAAAATCCCCGAAAAATTTTTTCGGATTTTTCAAAAAACACTTCCGCTTTGCCCCCTGTTTTTCTCCTATTAGTGAAAGGGCAAAGCATAAAAAGAAAGGAGTTGAAGCCTATGAAAAGATACAACACGCCCCACCGCCGCCGGGTAATCAAAACACGCTTGACCGAGGAAGAATACGCCGAGTTTTCCGAGCG
>CAJUKY010000060.1 GCA_910587055.1 Candidatus Gastranaerophilales bacterium | reverse complement strand
TTAAAGCTTTAGTATACAAATTTCCTTGGATTAATCCAAGGAAATAAATAACTTTACGATAAACAATTTTCTCAAAGGGTGTTGTTATGTAACCTCAACACCCGTTTTTTTATGTTTAATTCAAAAGATTTGTAATGGTTTTTTGAATTAATATAAGTTTTCGGGTGAGTTTTTGTGCTTTATTTGCTGCATTTTCATTTTGAATAAATGCGGGAATGGCGCGCTCAAAACTTTCTATTGATGCAAATCTCATTTCTACAAGTGAATCTTTTATTGATATTTGAAATTTTAATTCCATGATCTTTCTCCGTTTATGTTGTATACAAATTTAACCTACCACTAATTCTTAAAAAGTTATTGAAGTAGTGCAATATAAACGGAAGATTTAATGAAAATTAATAATAAAGATTGATTTTACATTAAATGATGGTAGTTTTGCCGTACCAAGCAATGTATTATTTAAAAAGTAGTCAGGTACCTTGACAATTAAACCAAACCCTTCGGCACGAGCTCAAACCGGAAATTTCCGAGGAGGGGAGGTGATAACTATGATATTAGCAAAGTTTTTGCTGGTGGTTTTATTATTGTTTTTTAATATTAAAAAACTAGCACTAATCGCGTTAATCATAGTGCTAGTGTTTAAATAATAACACAGCTCAAGGTTAAAATTTAGGGAAGTAACCACACTTTCCTAAAGCCTGACTGCTTTTTATATTATAACCTAATTTTTCATTATTTCAATCATGATTTTTGCTATTGTTTAAAACAAGTTAATCCACAATTGCATCTTTTGGTACGACGGTGATTCCGCCTTCTGATACATAAAATCCGCGTTTGATATCATCTTCTCTGTTGATGCCGATTTCCGTATACGGAGGGATTTCAACATTTTTATCAATGATAGCACGGTTAATCCTTGAATGACGCCCTACTTTTACATTTTCAAGCAGGATAGAGTTTGAAATGTGGCAGAAGCTGTTAATATGTACTTTTGGAGATAACACGCATCTTGAAAGCGAACCGCCAGAAATAATACATCCTTCCGATACAAGCGAATTTTTAGCTACACCTACCCTTTTATCTTCATCCCATATAAATTTTGCGGGAGGAAAATTGTAGTTAAATGTGCGCAGAGGCCAATCTTTTGAGTAAAGATTTAATTCAGGGTCGTAATCCAGTAAATCCATATTGGCTTGAAAATAACTGTCTACATTGCCGACATCGCGCCAGTAGCCTTTTTCAGACGGTGTCATACCCGGAAATTCATTTGTTGCAAAATCATAAATATAAACTTTTTTGCCCGAATTAAGCATATTTGGGATGATGTTTTTGCCGAAATCGTGTGCAGAATTTTCATCTTTAGAATCTTTGCAGACTTCATCAATCAAAACATCTGATTTAAAAATATAATTGCCCATTGAAGCAAGGCACATATTTTCTCTGCCCGGGATGTGCTTTGGCGTGGTTTTTGGTTTTTCGATAAAACCTGTAAGGCGCCAGTTTTCATCAACTTCAATTATGCCGTATTCACCTGCAAGTTCAATAGGGATAGGGATAGCGGCGATTGTAAGGTCGGCTTCTTTTTCGATATGATAATCAAGCATTTGATGGACATTCATTTTATAGATATGATCACCACCAAAAACAAATATATTTCCGTAGTTTCCGTCCGTTATCTGGTTAATATTTTGATAAATTGCATCCGCTGTACCTTTATACCAGTTGCCGTCCGTTCTCATTTGCGCGGGAACGCAATCCACATACTGTCCGACGGAAGCCGATAGGTTCCAGCCGCGTGATATGTGCTTATTTAAAGAATCTGATTTATACTGGGTCAACACTTTTATTTTATAGAAGCCCGAGTTTACAAAATTATTTAAAACAAAATCTATGATACGGTATCTGCCGCCAAAGGGCACGGCAGGTTTTGCTCTGTCGCGGGTTAAGGGGAAAAGTCTTTTACCCTGTCCGCCTGCAAGTATCATTGTTAAAACTTTGTGTTTAAGCACTTTTATTTCCCTTTTTCACAAAATCCCTATAATTTTATTATATTTTTTTCAAAGTTTTATGTACAATTTGTAACATAAATTTACCGTTAAAAAACCGCCCCTTTTGTGTATTCCAAGGGGGCGGTTTTAAATTTTAATTATTTAAATTATACAGCGTTCTGTTTATACGGCTGCCTGTCTTTTTAAATAACATTCTTTACAATAGATTTCTTTTCCTTCAATAG
>CAJUKY010000059.1 GCA_910587055.1 Candidatus Gastranaerophilales bacterium | reverse complement strand
CCGCAAAAGGCGGGCTTGGGGTGGCAACCCCAACAAGATTCCCGCAGGACAAAATTGAGCGATTAGCGAAATTTGGTACTGTGGTAGAATCTTGCTTTTAGAAAGTAACGGCTTCCTCTATGTGGATTTTCCGCTGATACCCTCGGCGGGCGGGGATTGTGCCAACTCTGAGGCGGCATTTCCCCCTCTAATACCTACAAAACCGCAAAAGCCAAAATGGACGGACATTTTCAGAAATTTTTTCATTTTCTACGCCACATAAAAGAGAAAACTGCCTGACAAAGCGGCAGTTATTTTCCCCCTATACCTTACTACGCACGGCAAACGCAAACAGGCAAGGTTTTATATCTTTTGTTGGAATTTCTTTTCGCAATAATATACAAACGGTTACAAAAAACGCCAAACTGTCCGGCGTTTGTTTTCCCCTCTATTACCTACTACGGGAAAAAATGAAAATTTGGCAATGTTTTGAAAAACCTTTTGAAATTTTTTAGTGCGGCGTAAAATTTCCCCCGCTTTTGGACGCAAAAAAACAGGAAACCTTTTCTTGATTTCCTGCTTCTGTGTTGCCGTTAATAGCGGCGGTTATTCAGTTGTCATTCCCCAGAAGCAAACTTGTAGCCCATGCCTAAAACGGTTTTTATGTAGGTGGGGTTTTGGCTGTCCGGCTCTATCTTTTTCCGCAAGTTGTAAATCACATTTGTCACGCTTGACTGGCAGCTATCGCTTTCCATGCTCCATACGGCTTCAAAAATCTGTGCCTTTGTGAATACTCGCCCCGGACTGGCGGCAAGGTAGCAGAGTGCGCCGTATTCCAAACGGGTTAGGCTTATGTCTGCACCGCCTTTCAGTACCCGGCGTTGGTGTGGTCTGATTTCCAATCCCGGAAAAATCAGCATAGGGGAATGTGGCGGCTGTATGGCTTCCAGTGGTATCATATCGGCAAGGGCGGCTATGGCTTCCTCGACTGCTTTTTCTTCTGCGTCATTGAACGTGAGTATGATTATTTTAGCGACAATTTCCACCTCCTGTTATTGAAAACATACATGATATGTTCTTTGTATTCGTATGAACATATCATAGAAAATTTTTTCTAACGACATAAAGAGTGTTGCTTTTTATTATTCGGAGGAGTATAACATTTTAGACTATCACTTCTCATTTACTACCTCAAAATAATACTTATTTATTAGCTTGACTTGTTTTGTTACTTGATTGGTCTTTTTGAAATTCTAATATATCTCCCGGTTGACAATCCAATACATCACATATTGCATTTAATGTAGAAAATCGAATAGCACTTACCTTTCCAGTTTTTATTTTAGATAAGTTTACATTTGCAATTCCTACTTGTTCAGCTAAGTCATTCAATGAAATTTTTCTATCTGCCATAACTCTATCTAATCTTAAAATAATAGCCATATTTATCACACCTATAATGTTTCGTCTACTTGATTTTGTAATTCGCACCCATACTCATAAAGTTCTATGATCCCCCAAAATGTAAAACCAGAAATAATGCCTAATCCGATACTGTTTTTTAAAATTAGTAATGTAGTTAATAACAAAACAATTTTTATATCTTTTACAATTTCGGGTAAAAATGGCGAATAATCATTACAAATTTTTTTGAATATTTTGACAATAAAGTGCATGATTATTGTCAAAATTAACGAAAACAATATTCCTGATATTAAAAACACAATACTGGCTTCCGCTACCTTACCTTCACTTGCTAATTTTTTAGTCCAATACCCCATATTGCTAAAATCAAAACTTGTTTGAGATTCAACAATCATCGTATTGAGTGTACTACGCAGTACAAACAGTATGATAAGAGAAATCAAAAACATTCCTGTAAATATTCCAAATACTATTTGAAATACTTTTCCTACTTTTCCAATGAGATAGCTTGCTTTTTTAATGTTTTCTATCCTATCCATAATTGATACTCCTTTATTTTGTTTTTTATATTATATCACATAATGGAATGCTTGTCATTATATTTTTGATGTTTTTCGTTAAATATTATATAAAATAGATAAATTAGAGTAACGCCATAGTCGGCATTCGTGGAAATGTGTATAACTGGCTATGGACATTTCCATAATGCTTGTCTTTTGGTCTTTGGTTCGGAATAGTGTGGTGCTGGCGGTCTATCTCTTGTTTTCGGTTGCTTGCTTCTTTACCGTACATGAGCATTTGCGCCCGGATTATCATTTCCATATCCCTCAAGCAGATTGATGACGCCCCATACTGCCACGCCTGCACCGATTGCTGTCACTACTGTCTTTAATCCTGTAAACACCGAATAAAGTGATATTTACAGCGGAATTGTTC
>CAJUKY010000058.1 GCA_910587055.1 Candidatus Gastranaerophilales bacterium | reverse complement strand
GGAATCGGCCGTCCGTCTACATATGCGCCGATTATTACAAAAATTCAGCAGAGAGGATATGTTGAAAAACTGGACAAAGCTTTAAAACCCACAATTTTAGGGCGCACGATTTCAGACCAGCTTGTAAAACATTTTGTTGATATTATGGATTATCAATTTACGGCTTCAATGGAATTAAAACTTGATGATATAGCGGATGATAAGGCAGAATCAATCAATGTTTTAAAAGAATTTTACAAACCTTTCAGTGTTACCGTTGAAAATGCAAAAAACAATATGGAGCGCGTAATTATAGAATCTGATGTGGTTTGCCCGAATTGCGGAAAGAAAATGGTGGTAAAAACAAGCAGATTCGGAAAACAATTCTTAGGCTGCTCAGGGTACCCCGAATGCAAAACCATGATGCCTCTGGATGGCGGAGAAGCAAAAGCTCCCGCACAGGATGAAGAAACGGATGTTAAATGCGAAAAATGCGGCGGAAAAACCGTTATAAAAACAGGACCTTACGGAAAATATTACCAGTGTCTTGATGAAAAATGCAAGGCAAGAAAGGCAATTGTTGTATCATCAGGCGTAAAATGTCCAAAATGCGCTGATGAAGGCAGGGATGGCGAATTAATTCAAAGAAGGTCAAGATACGGCAAAACTTTCTTTGGATGTTCAAAATATCCGGATTGCGATTTTGCCGTGTGGAATGAACCTACCGGCGAAAAATGCCCTGATTGCGGCAGTCTGCTTGTTAAAAAATTCTTAAAATCAGGAAATAAAATCGGCTGTTCAAATAAAACATGCAAGTTTTCAAAACCAATGCCTGAGGGAGATGAAGCATAATGAGCATGGAAAATACTTCACAAACACAGGCGGAAATTGAAAAATATTACAAATTCGGAATTATAGGATATCCCCTGGGACATTCTTTAAGTTCCGTTATGCATATGACGGCACTTAAAGCTCTCGGGTTAAAGGGTGAATATAATCCGCTTGAAACCGACCCTGAAGATTTAGTGGACAGAATAAAGATGCTGAAACGAGAAAATTATTTCGGTTTCAATGTTACAATTCCTCATAAAGTGCCGATTTCACTGTTTTTATCAAAGGTGGATGAATATGCAAACCTTGCAGGGAGTGTAAATACGGTTAAAATTCTTGAAGATAAATCCTTAGAGGGCTTTAACACTGATATTTACGGGTTTATAAAACCTATTGAAAATCTTGATTTAAAAGGCAAAAAGGCTGCAATTTTGGGCACGGGCGGAGCCGCAAGAGGTGTGGTAGTCGGGCTTAAAAGCCTTGGTGTTAATCAAATTGATTTTTATACAAGAAATATAGTTGATTCGCATGCCGCAATTGAGGGGTTCAGGAAAAAATTCCCCGAAGTTACGATAAATCTTGTACAGAATGAATTTTTAAATACAATTTCAATGTATTCAATTGTCGTAAATACAACGCCATTGGGGATGAAGGGTAAATATGCCGATGTTTCCCCTCTGTCCGATGAAATTGTAAAAACTTTGCCCGATGACGGTTTGATTTATGATATTGTCTATAATCCGATTAAAACGGAACTTATTAAAAAGGCTGAAAAATACGGTAAAAAATATATGGGCGGGCTTGATATGCTTGTGTATCAAGGAGCAAGAGCGTTTGAAATTTGGACAGGCAAAGCGCCGAATCCTGATAAAATGAAGATTGCGGCGCTTTATCAATTATTGGATTCTTAAAAATTAAATATCATCGCTCATTCTTGTAAGCAATATGTCAAGTTTGTTTTTCCAAACCTTTGATTCGTGGTTTGTTGTGGCGGATATCATTTTATCCTGTAATTTTTCGGCATATTCTTTTTGTTCTCTTGTTTCGCCGAAATTTGAAATCACTCCTAAGGTCACAATGTTTGCAGGAGCATTCGCCCAGATAACGGCAGTTTCAACCTTGCTGCGTGCTTCCATTAAACCTTCATCCGTCATAGCACATTTGAAGCTTGCAACGGTTTTTATTTTGTTATTTTCATCAATCCTGTCATCTTGTTCCTGAATAATTCCGGCATAGGCAGGAGTGCTTGTGCCATCCGCTTTTGTTACTTTTCCGAAAAGAAATATATCAATTCCTTTCTCATCGGTTATTTTGTCAAAAAGTTCTTTTTTGTAGCCGAGCATTTTATCAACAACGGGCTTATCCGCCTTATCCAAAACTTTTATGCCTTTGAAATTCCGCATATTGGTATTAAAGTTTACAGGGTTTATTCTCATTTTTTTGTTTCCTTATTTCGTGTATGTATTAAAAACTTGTAAAAATATATTTTTGCCTGTGTAAAGAATTGTTAATATATAAAGTATATACGTTATATATATTAAAAGTGTGGAATTTTATACATGGTTAGTTCTTCTCTTTTCCACTCCTTCCTCCATTATGATATAGATTTTATCCTAAAAAGGTGTACGGGGCTTAAAACCTCCGGTATGCCTTTTTCTTTTATGGTGAAACGGCGAATTTTTATTTTATGGTGTCTAAAGTTTTTTGTCAATAAAATTTTTTGTAGGATAATGTTGAATATCAGCAATGCCAATGGAATTTTAGGAATTTTAGACTTAATATGAATGATAAAATTGTAATTAGAGGGGCAAAAGAGCACAATTTAAAAGATATTTCTCTTGAATTACCCAAGGGTGAATTAATCGTTTTTACGGGGGTTTCAGGTTCGGGGAAAAGCTCTCTTGCATTTGATACTATATTTGCGGAAGGGCAAAGAAGGTATGTTGAGAGCCTTTCAACCTATGCAAGACAATTTCTGGGGCAGATGGATAAGCCCGATGTTGAAAGTATAGACGGGCTTTCGCCTGCAATTTCGATTGACCAGAAATCTACAACAAATAACCCGCGCTCGACAGTCGGTACAATCACCGAAATTTATGATTATTTAAGGCTTTT
>CAJUKY010000057.1 GCA_910587055.1 Candidatus Gastranaerophilales bacterium | reverse complement strand
GGAAGCAAGAGTTACCGAAATTGCGAAATAGAAAATGTCTAAAACAATTAAAGTGTTCTTTCTGGGGGATTTAGTTGGCCGCCCGGGAAGGCAATCCGTTGAAAAATTTTTATGGGAAAAAGTTTCAGATTCTCCCGCATTATCTAAAAAAGAAGCGCTTGAGGCTTCAGGTAATGATGTTTGCAGAAGAGACTGCTATGATTTTATAATTGCAAATGTTGAAAATGCATCCCATGGTTTTGGTTTAACCGGAAAAAATCATAATGAATTGATTTCTTACGGTATTGATTGCATGACATCAGGCAATCATATCTGGGATAAAAAAGATATTTATACATATATTGATGAATCAAATGCTTTAATTCGTCCTTTTAATTATCATAAAACAGCCCGCGGGGTCGGATACAGAGTTTTTAACGATAAAATCGTTGTTATAAATTTGCTCGGGAAAACTTTTATGCAGCCTGTTGTGTGCCCTTTTCAGGCGCTTTACGATATTATGCACCAGCTTAAAGAAGAAACCCGGCTTGATGATAAAATTATTATTGTTGATTTTCATGCGGAAGCCACGGCAGAAAAAATCTGCTTTGCTCATTTTGCAAAATCCTTAGGGGTAAGTGCCGTGTTTGGTACTCATACCCATGTGCAGACGGCGGATGAGAGAATTATTGATGAAAATTACGATTCCGGCGAAGATTTTGAATGTTTTAGCAAAAACAGCGAACTGAAACCGAAAAATGCTATGGCATATATTACGGATGCCGGTTTTTGCGGTTCATATGACGGTGTTATAGGTATGGATTACGTTAGTTCTTTAAAAAGACTTGTGACATCAATTCCTGAGCGCTTTGATGTATCCGTATCCGAAAAATGGCAGATTAATGCCGTTGAAGTTGAATTTTCAACTGAAAGCGGTAGTGCGCTCAATATAAAAAGAATAAACTTTAATTATAAAAAAGAGTCGGAGGAGATGACCCCATGAAGATAGATTTACATATCCATACAACATATTCTGACGGTACATTTTCTCCCGAAATGGTAATTGACACGGCTCTTGAGTGCGGACTGGATGTTATAGCGCTGACCGATCATGATAATATTTTATCTCACAAGGCCGCATATGATTATGTTCAAAAAAATGATTTAAAAATTGAAATTATCCCGGGGGTTGAAATAAATACGATTTATAAGGGATACGAGGTGCATATTCTCGGTTACTTTATGGATACAAATAATGCTGATTTTCAAAACCTTATGAAAACCCAGCAGGAAGCAAGGGTAAAACAGACTAATGAAATTATCGGACTTCTTAGCAAAAAAGCGGGTATAAGAATAAAATTTGAGGATATAAAATCTCTTGTAGCCGAAGGCGGAAGTATCGGCCGTCCTCATATTGCGCGCGCCATTACAAATGCAGGCGGCGTAAGCAACGTTATGGAAGCGTATGCTAAATATATAAACGATTCTTCCAATGTTTATGTTCAAAGAAAAACGGTATCTCCGCATGAAGCCTGTGAGATTATATATGAGGCCGGAGGAATTCCTGTTTTTGCACATCCTATTGATGTTGAAATATCGGATGAACTTGCCAAGGAGCTTGTAAGCTACGGACTGAGGGGCATTGAAGCTTACCACAGAAAACATTCGCCTGCCGTGGTTGAATATTATTCTTCCCTTGCTGAAAAATACGGGCTCATTATAACGGGCGGCTCAGATTTTCATGCGCCTTCCGTTAACCACGGGTCAATTTTAATGGGTAAAAATTTTGTTCCCGCATGGGTTTATGATGAATTAATCAAAGAAAAACGCCGCCTTGAGCTATTGTAAAAGGCGGTGTTTTAATGCTTTAAATTGATAATTTATTTATCGGTATCTGCTCCGTGCAAAATAGCTTCAAGTTCAGATTTTAATGAAAAAATTTCTGTATTATTTCTTGAAAGACCACCGATTGAAAATATTTGATTGCGGTTTAAGCCTCCGTTTTCAAGCATAGAACCGCATGTCCATTCGTATTCTGAATAAATATCATAAAGTCTCGCTGCATCTTCTTCTGTCAGCGGCTTATCTTGCAGATTGGATTTTAATTCTTCATATTCCTTCTGAAGTTTTTCTAGTCTTCGTGAATCGGCTTCAATACCTGAAATGCTATTTATCATTTTTTTAGATGTATCAGAAGATATGCTTCCGTAATTGTTTAGGATTTCTTCAACGGAAACAGTCTTGCTATCCGTATTTTGCAATTTTTCCCTGCATATATCAATCAATTCGTTAATATCTTCATTGTCTTTTGCGGATAATCCATCCAGTACGGTCTGTATTGCGGCGTATTCGCCCTGATTTATATAAGTTCCTGATGTAATGCTATTATGTGAGTCATTTTTATATCCTTGTGCTTCGTTTATAATTTCAAGCAGAAGCTCTGCAGCCTCTTCTTTTGTTTCAATATTTTCCCATGGTTTTTCGACTCCTGCTGCAATTTTTGATATTACGGGATAATCTTCAGAATAAAAGTCTGAAAAATTAAGTCCCTTCTCGGTTCTCGTCACAGGAATATTTATTGTGCCGTTGCTTTCATAAACACCACTTAATGTGTATTCTCCGTCAAAATCTTTTGTTATATTATATAATTCCGGAAAATCGCTCCACAATTTATCTTGAAATGCTTTAAAATCAGTCAGAGCTGTTTCTATGCAATTTTTTGCCGAATCAAATTTTTCTTTATCGTTTCTTGTATCAGGTTTGCCCGGAATATCTCCTTCTTCGCTTTCCAGTTGTGTATCCGTGTCAATTTCAACTTCTATGCAGCCATCTTCCTGCGTATTATCTGCGTTAAGTTTTTGCAGACTTTTTTGAATTTTATCGGGAACTTTTCTCATACCTTCGGCTTTTGAAAAAGCTGTTTCAAAATTGTTTTGAATTTTCATTTAAAATATCCTTTTTTGTATTCCGATACATTTTATAAGTGTTTATTATATAGCTTATTTGCCCCCCCAGATCGGAAGAGCACACGTCTGAACTCCAGTCACATGACAG
>CAJUKY010000056.1 GCA_910587055.1 Candidatus Gastranaerophilales bacterium | reverse complement strand
GTTTCTTCATCATCTGATATTTTTATATCATTATTGAATGATTTACCCATTTTATTGCCGTCAATTCCTTTTAGTAAGGGAATATCCGTTAAAAGCGGTTTTGGTTCTTTAAAATATTCGACTTTATAAATATTATTAAAACGCCTTATTATGTCTCTTGAGATTTCAATGTGTGCCACCTGATCAACACCCACGGGTACATAATCTGCATTAAAGGTGATGATGTCAGCGGTCATTAAAACCGGATACCCCAAAAGTCCGTAGGTTATACTGTTATCAGTTGCACCCTGAGTTCTTAAAATTTTTGTCATATCTTTAAGGGTCGGGTCGCGCTCCACCCAGTTTTGCGGGGTTATCATACTTAAATATATATGCAGTTCGGATGTTTCAGGCACAAGCGACTGCAGGTAAATTGTTGATTTATCAGGGTCAATGCCTGAAGCCAGCCAATCAAGCGCAACATCTTTTACGTATTCTTTCAAATTAGCGGTATCATTGTATTTTGTAGTCAAAGCGTGCCAGTCTGCAATAAAGAAAAATGAATCATACAGGTTTTGTAATTTTACCCAGTTTGTAAGAACTCCGAAATAATGCCCCAAATGGAGTTTTCCCGTGGAGCGCATTCCTGATACTATTCTTTTTTCTTTATCAGTCATTATTTTCTACCTCTTTTAAAAGTTTTATGCCGTATTCAAAATCAGGGTATAGCATTAGAGCTTGTTTGATATTTTCTTTTGCTTCTTTGTATTTTTCCATTTTTATTTCACATTTTGCCAGATCGCAAAGCAAAATATGATTATTGGGATATGTTTCTTTAAGTTTTTTGAAAATTCCTGCGGCAGCTTCATAATCTTTAAGTTTCATAAGGTTTTGCGCCATAAGGTTTAAAATCTCAGGGTTATTTACAGAATCTTTAATATCTGTCAGCAGTTCATATGAAGTTTTATAATTTTTATCTTCAAAATATAATTTTGCAAGGGCAAATTTTGCTTCATAGCCGGCATTTGAGTACTGTATTGCTTTTAGAAGAATTTCTTTTGCCTCATCTTTTTTGCCCGTAATTAAAAGATTTTCGCCGTAACAGGTTAAAAATCCCGGGTTATCAGGTTCGAGCTCAATTGCTTTTTTAAAGTATTCATCGGCTTTTTCAAACTCTTGTGTTTTATTTAAAGCTACAGCGTAATTCAAATAATGTTCAGGATTTTCAGGTTCCAAATCAAGTGCGGTTTTTAGTTCATCAAGTGCCCAGTCGACATAATTCATTCTAAGGTATAAAATACCTAAATCCTTTCTTGCAACAGGATTTTCAGGTTCCAAAGAGATACATTTTTTAAGATTTTCCCTACCCTGTTCCAATTCATCCATATTTATGTATGCTATAGCAAGGTTATAATATGTCTCAAGATCTATCTTGCCTCTTTTTATGAGTTTTTCCATTATTTCGATCGTATTTTGCGGTTTTTTTGTGAGTCTGTAAAGATAGGCAAGCTTTTTTTGAATATCAACAGATTTTGGGTTTAATTTTGCAAGTTTTTCTGCAATATCAAGCCCTTCTTTGAATCTTCCCGTTTGAATACAACAATTAAGATAGTTCATTTTAAAATTAAACTTTTCAGGATGAATTGCACTCAAGCTTTTATATAAATTGCAAGCCGTATCCCATTTTTCTGCCTGAATGGCACAATAGGCCAGAGATGACAAGAAAGTGGAAGACGGTTCTTTAATATATGCAGTATTAAAATAGTTAAAGGCCTTTTCAAATTTGCCTTTCAGCTGGTATAAAGAGCCCAGATTATAGTTTGTGGAAGGATTTTTATTATCCAGTGCGTATGCTTTTTTAAGATATTCTTCAGCTAAATTGTATTCGCCTTTTGCAATGTAGCATGTGCTTATATTGTTTAAAATCTGCACATGCTCAGGGTTTAATTTATGTGCAACTTCAAGATATTTAAGCGCCATATCATCATCTTTTTTTGCCATGCAGGCTGAAGATATGATGTAATATAGCTGATAGTCTTCCTGTTCAACTAAGAGCGCTTTTTCAATGGTTTTAATAAGTTCGTCAAAGTGGCCTGTTTTCAGATATAAGACACCTATTGCCTTGTAGGCATCAATATATTTGGGTCTTAATTCAATAACCTTTTTATGGGAAATTAAAGCTTCATTGAATTCATCCAGTTTTTCCTGAATACTTCCTAAATAATACCAGGCGTTAGCGTTTTCGGGGTCTTTTTTCGTAATGATTGAAAATATTTTTTTTGCTTCAATAAAATCTTGAAGATTTATCAAAGTAAGCCCTAAATTTTTTAATATTTCTATATTATCGGGCTCAAGCTTTGATGCTTTTTTTAAAATTTCGTAGGCTTCTTCAAACTGTTCTTGATTTATTAATTCTAAAGATTTGTCCAGAAGTGTATCTATTTCTATATTATCCATAAGTTAAATTATATCAAAAAATAAGAAAAGTACACACTTTTAAAACTATGTGCCTTAAAAGTGTGTATGCTTAGGTTTGATAAAAAACTAGTTTAAAGCTTCTATACTTTTTTTGTAAGCTTCGTCAATTCTTGCTTTTTTTGCTTCAAGGGCTTCTATTTGTCTTTCGTAAGCTCTTGTTTTGATTGTTTTTTCGGTTTGTGTCATTGTAGTAGATTTTTTAACCGTATTCAGCTGTTGTTTTTTGTCATTAATTTGTTTATCAACAGTTGAAATTTGAGAGTCTCTCTGTTCTTTTAATTTAGCTTTCTTTTCTTTATTTGCAGCTTTATTTTGAGCCTGTTTTTCTTTGTTTGCTTTTTCTACATCGCTTTTAATTGCTTGTTTTGCAGTTTGTACATCCTGCTTGATGGCATTTTTTAAATCTGCAGCTGCATTTGTTTTAGTTGCTGCCAGAGAAACTGAAGTTGTCAAGATTAAAGCTAAAAGTATAGCTAATGCGTTTTTCATAAATTAAAACTCCTCTTTTTTGAAATTTAAAGGGCGAAAATCTTGCCGATTATTTTATAAATAATCTACTACGTAACACCTTAACTTGAAGATAATAATATACCCCCAAGGGAATTCGAATCCCTGTCTACACCGTGAAA
>CAJUKY010000055.1 GCA_910587055.1 Candidatus Gastranaerophilales bacterium | reverse complement strand
TTCTTAACAAATCTTCTGATTTTAGCATCTTCTGCGATATTTGAAGCATATTGTTTTCTTTTAGCAAACCAAGTGCTAACCCAAGGTTCTATTATTCCTATTCTAAATCCGGTTGGATGTGTCTTTTGTCCCAAAGTTATATCTCCTAGTTTTTCGTTAATTTTACCGTTAAGTGTGAACTTCTTTTGAATCTTTTATACATTCTGCCTTGCGCTCTGGGACGTGCTCTTTTGTAAGTCACGCTCTCATCTGCATAAATTTCAGAAACTTTAAGCGCATTAGCATCTCCAGAGAATTTTTCAGATGCATTTGCAATTGCTGCCGTTAAATTCTTTTCAACAACTCTTGCAGCAAAGTAAGGCATAAATTTAAGAATTCTTAACGCTTCATTGGCCATTTTGCCGCGAACTTCGTTAATCACTCTTCTTAGCTTTCTTGCAGGCATCTTTATATCTGTTTGTTTAGCTGTTGCTTGTTGCATTGTCCTTATTTCCTTTTAATTAATAATTATTTAATTAAGTTATTTTCTTTTTGCTGTCTTATCCTGTCCGGCGTGGCCTCTGAATGAGCGGGTATTAGCAAATTCACCGAGCTTGTGGCCTACCATTTGTTCTGTTATATAAACGGGAACATGGGATTTACCGTTATGTACAGCAATTGTATGTCCCAACATATCAGGTATAATCATAGACGCCCTGGACCATGTTTTTATAACTTTCTTTTCTTGGGTTTCGTTTAGTTTTTCGATTTTTTTAATCAAAGAGTCGTGAACGTATGGACCCTTTTTTAATGAACGAGCCATCTAATTATATTCTCCTATTATTTTTTTCTTCTTCTTACTATTAGCTTGCTTGAAGCTTTTTTAGCATTTCTGGTCTTCTGGCCGAGTGCAGGTTTACCCCATGGAGTTTTAGGATGTCCGCCGGGGCCTGTTTTACCTTCACCACCACCGTGGGGGTGATCAACAGGGTTCATTGTAACACCGCGAACAGTAGGTTTAATACCTAAATATCTTGTTCTGCCGGCTTTACCGGTTGATAAGTTTTTATATTCAGAGTTTCCTAAAACACCGATTGTTGCCATACATTCTTTTCTTACCATTCTCATTTCTGAAGAAGGTAACTTAACGGTAACATAATCGCCGTCTTTTGCCATTAATTGAGCACCCTGGCCTGCGGCTCTTACCATTTTTCCGCCTCTTTTAGGTTCCATTTCAATGTTGTGAATCATAGTACCTAAAGGAATGTTTTCCAAAGGAAGAGCATTTCCTGTTTTAATATCAGCCTCGGGTCCTGAAACAATAACATCACCAACGTTTAAGCCTTCAGGTGTCAAGATATATCTTTTTTCACCGTCAGCATAAACAACTAATGAAATTCTAACGTTTCTGTTCGGATCGTATTCAACGGTTTTTACAAAACCTACAACACCTGTTTTGTCTCTTTTAAAGTCAATAACACGGTATTGTCTTTTGTGGCCGCCGCCTATATGTCTTGTGGTTATTCTTCCTGTATTATTTCTTCCGCCTGATTTTGTAAGCGGTCTTAATAATGATTTTTCAGGTGTATCTGTTGTAATTTCTGAAAAATCAGGTCTTGTCATGCCTCTTTGTCCCGGAGACGTCGGATTAATTTTACGGGTTGCCATTTACCTATACTCCTGTCAATTCTTCAATAGGATCGCCTTCGATTGTAACGATGGCTTTCTTACCTGATTGTGTTCTGCCGAATTTCATACCTAATCTTTTAGCATGAGAGGGCATATACACTGTTCTAACTTTCTTAACTTTGCGATTCGGATAAGCAAGTTCAACAGCCTGAGCAATTTCAACTTTTGTAGCATCTTTATCAACTTCAAAAGAGTATTGTCCCATTTGAACTGCCATCATTGATTTTTCGCTTATTAAAGGCTTTTTAATTATATCGTATAATCTTTCTTTGTTGGTTTTTGTATTAGCCATTATTTCGCCAACCTTTCAGTTATTTCATTGACAGCATTTTCAGTTATAACAATTGAATTTGCTTCAATTAAATCTTTAACATTTAAATTTGATGGATATAAAAGCTTAACGGAAGCTATGTTTCTTGCAGATTTTTCAAGATTTTTGTTTTCGTCAGCTTTTAAATCAGCTATAACTAAGATTTTTCCTGAAACCTTTAAATCAGATAAAACTTGAGCAAAAGCTTTTGTTTTAACCTCTTTTAATTCTGAAAAATCTTTAACAACGGTCATTGCTTCCAATTTAGCTGAAAGAGCACTTCTTAAAGCTAATTTTCTGGCCTTTTGAGGAAGATTTGTTTCATAGCTTCTGGGTTTTGGCCCGAATGAAACACCGCCGCCTGCAAATAACGGGCTTCTGATTGAACCGGCTCTTGCTCTGCCTGTTCCTTTTTGTTTCCACGGTTTTCTTCCGCCGCCAGAAACTTCTGCTCTTGTTTTTGTATTATGAGAGCCCTGTCTTGCGTTGCTTAATTGTCTTTTAAGAGCTAAGTGCATAACGTGGATATTAGGTTCAACACCGAAAACATCATCGTTAAGATTTAATTCACCAAGCTCGCTGCCTTTTGTATTTAATAATTTAACTGTCTGTGTCATTTTACGTACCTCTAATTCCACTTAGTTCTAGAAGGTTTAACTGTAACAAGTTTGCCTTCAGGACCCGGAACTGAGCCCTTTACTAATAACAAATTTTTGTCGCTTATAATTTTTACAACACTTAATTTAGAAACGGTAACTTTTTCATTACCCATATTTCCTGCCATTCTCTTGCCTTTATAGATACGGCCGGGTGTTGTACCTGCACCTATTGAACCGGGTGCTCTGTGGTTTTTGGAACCGTGGCCCATAGGTCCGCGTGAAAAATTATGTCTTTTAACAGTACCCTGAAAACCTTTACCGATTGATTTTCCTGATACGTCAACTTTTGATATTTCAGATAAAACACCTAAATCAATTTTTTGACCAACGGTATAATCAGAAGGATTATCCACTCTGAATTCTTGAAGATGTCTGAAATTATCTAAATTATTTTTCTTAAAGTGGCCGATTTGTGCTTTGGTTAAGTGTTTTTCCTTAGCGGGAACAACACCGACCTGAATAGCATTATAACCGTCAGTTTCAACAGTTTTTACCTGAGTTACGGTTAGAGGGTCAACTTTAATTACGGTAACAGGAATACA
>CAJUKY010000054.1 GCA_910587055.1 Candidatus Gastranaerophilales bacterium | reverse complement strand
AGAGACCGGTAAAACATTGTATAGTATTTTACACAGGATTATGGACTTGACTGTACTATTTGAACAATATATTAGAATTGATCGCCAATATATTTGTCTTGATCATTGGTATAAGCTACTTATTAAGTGTTAGTGTAGTCATAACAATTGTGATTTTTGTATTAGGGATAATTTCACTGATAATACCAATAATTTTAGGAAAAATAATCAACACTATGGTTGATGAAAATGCAGAGTTGAATTCAAAATTTTTATCTACAATAAAGGAAATAATGACTGGCATGGAGGTCATTAGAGGATATAGAGCAGAAGAACGATTCATTACTGAGTTTAACGGGAATCTAGAATCTTTAGAGAAAAATACACAAATATTAAGTGTAACAAATGGAAAATTAAATCAAATTAGTGCATTGATCCAATATGTGATGATAATTTTATGTTTAATTATAACCGGGTCAGGAGTTATAGTCGGAAATTTAAACTTAGGACAATTGGTGGCAGTAACGCAGGTTTCCAATATGTTGATCATGCCTATGCAACAGATCGGAATGGCTATTTTAGATATTGGAGGAAGTAAGAGTATCAGAGAAAAATTAAATAATTTGGTAAATTATGGTGATGATCATAATTGTTGTCTAGAGAAATGTGAAGAAAAAATAGAATCAATAGAATTTAGAAATCTATCTCTGGAGAGTAAAAACGGTCATAAAATTTTGGATAATATTGATTTTGTATTTAAGAGCCGGAAAAAATATGCTGTGGTAGGTGATAACGGTAGTGGGAAGAGTACGTTATTTCAAGTTATTTTGGGCATCAGAAAAAACTATTCAGGAAATGTATTTGTAAACGGTAAAGACTTAAAAGGAAAAATAATAACAAATATATCTTTCTTACCACAAGAATCAGTAATTTTTAGAAAAAATATAACAGAAAATATTCTTTTAGGTAGAAATGAGTTGAATGATAGGCTAGATGGAATATTAGAGAAAGTGAATATCTCTAAATCTTTTTTTAAGCAGATGTTAACTAAGGGTGAGTATAGTATGTCGGGCGGAGAAAAAAGAAAAATAAATATAGCTAGAACATTTATCGGGAATAGTTCGGTTATACTGATGGACGAATTTGAAAATACTCTTGATAAAGAGACAAAAGGCATGGTTCAAGATTATATATTAGAGCAACAAGATAAAATGGTCATTTGTATAACACACAGTTTAGATAAAGATTTTTTAAATGGAATGGATGAGATAATTTATCTAAAAGACGGAAAAGTTATAGATGAAGATGAATATATGCAACGAACTATCGATGAGGGGGAGAAGAAATGACTCTTTTGAAAGTAAAGAATGTATTTAAACAATATGGAGCACATTTGGTCTTAGAAGCAGCAGATCTTGAGATCAATGAAGGGGAAATAGTCGGCTTAGTAGGTCGAAATGGTTGTGGCAAGACGACCTTGATGAAGTTGATCTTAGGATTGGCTTCACCGACTAAGGGTGAGATCAAGACTACAGACAATGTGAAATTTGGCTTTTTATTGGACTGTAAAGTATTTGAATTTTTATCAGGTGCAGAAAATTTAAAGTTGATCGGAAGTTATAGTTCCGTTTCGCCTTCGCTGACAAGAATAAATGAATTACTAGATTTTGTTGGCTTGTCTAATGATAATAGGAAAGTTAGGGACTATTCTTTTGGAATGAAACAACGACTGAGTTTGGCGTTGGCTTTACTAGAAGAACCTAATTTTTTGATCTTGGATGAACCATTTGTGGGTTTAGATCCAGTTGGAACTCAAAATTTTATTGAATATATTAGAAAGCTCAGAAGTGAGTTAGGCGTAACTGTCTTAGTGTCATCTCATCAACTCAGCGAGATAGAAGAAATTTGTGACTATTTTTTTGTTATTAAGGATAGAAAGTTATATCGTTATTCAGAGATAAGTCAGAGCACCTTACGGATCTTTTTGGCAGATATTTCGAGTGATGTGCGCACTTCGTTAGAAAAATTGGCTGTGGTAAAACAAAATTCGGTTTTGATCGCTAATGATGATAAAAAATTATCTGCTTTGTTTGAATTGATCTCAAAAGAAAAATTAATAATCTTGAAGATCACAGTTGAAAAGAACTCAAAAAATATTTTTGCGGGGTGAGAAGAGTTGTTGAAAAAAATAATAAAAGCAGAGTTTTACAAGTTTTATAGGAGAAAATATTTAGGGGCATTGTTTTGCTTGAATTTTTTACCATTATTATACGGAATGGGAGCATATTTCAATTGGAAGATAGTTTCGATCGGGGCAAGATTGGACCTGATAACATTCATTACAAGTATGTGGAGTTTTACGGTCATGTTAACGATCCCTTTGATCTTATTATTATTTATCACTGCTGCGACTCTAGGTGGTGAAATAAACGAAGGCCAGATGTTATTGGAAGTAACACGCGTAAAGGATAAAAAGGTGTTGCTGATCGGAAAAGCTCTGGCTATTTTAGGAATGACCCTATTATTTTATGTGGTCAATGTTATTTGCTCATCTTGTGCCTATATATTTTTCCTCTCGAAGACTTCTAACGGTTATAGTGAGATTTTTACAACTCACGCTTACAATGTAGAATCGAGCTTAATATCGCTCGCAAGTTTACTATTCATTCTTTTTTTACTTATGGTCACATTTTATCTTTCGGTGAATTTAAGTTTAGTCATGTCAACACTTTCGGGGATGGGAATGTATTTATTGTGCATGTTATTGGGTTATGTTCCTAAATTGAGTAGTTTTGTCCCGGGGTATTTTACAGTTGTCGCAAATTATAAATTTACTTTACCCAGAATATTGATCCAATATATCGAATTACTTATGTTGATCGTTGGAATTATATGTTGGACGATAAAAAAATTTGAAAAGAGAGAATACTAGGCGCAATGGTGTTATAATCAACTCAAGATCAGGGGTGATTTTATGTATAGAATAGCTATCTGTGATGATAATGTTGAACAAACAGGCATTACTGAGACAGTGATCTTGAAATTTTTTTCTACCATAGATAAAGAAGTGCAGGTCGATGTATTTTTTAAACCAAAAACTTTATTAAAAACAATGAGCAATTCTAGAACAGGTTATCAGATCATTTTTTTAGACATAGAGATGCAAGAGATGAACGGGATCGAAGTAGCTAGGAGATTGCGAGAG
>CAJUKY010000053.1 GCA_910587055.1 Candidatus Gastranaerophilales bacterium | reverse complement strand
CACTTTAATTGTTTTAGACATTTTCTATTTCGCAATTTCGGTAACTCTTGCTTCCCGAACAACCGTAACACGGATTTGACCGGGATATTCAAGTTCATCCTCTATGCGTTTTACAATGTCGCGGGCCAATTTAGCAGCAGCAGCGTCATTAAACACATTTGGCTGAACTACGACCCTAACTTCACGCCCCGCCTGAACTGCAAAGGACTGCTTAATGCCTTCGTAGCTGTTTGCAATTTCTTCCAGCTTCTTCAGGCGTTTAATATAGATTTCAAGCGTATCGCGTCTTGCACCGGGTCTTCCCGCAGAAACCGAATCTGCAATTTTGACTAATGCCGCGACAAGCGTATTTGCCGCAACATCATCATGGTGCGCTTCAATTGCATGAACAATCGCTTCTTTCTCGCCGTATCTTCTGGCAAGCTCAACCCCTAATTGAATATGCGTGCCTTCTTGATCATGATCGACGGCTTTGCCGATATCATGCAATAAGCCCGCGCGTCTTGCTTCAGCTGCATCCGCACCCAGCTCAACAGCCAGCATGCCTGCAACCTGTGCCACTTCAATTGAGTGTTTTAAAACGTTTTGTCCGTAGCTTGTTCTATAATATAAGCGTCCAAGAGTCCTCGTAAGCTCTTTGTTAAGGTTCATAATTCCAAGGTCAAGAGCGGCTTTTTCGCCTTCCTGCCTCATTTTGTTTTCAATCTCTTTTTTAGATTTTTCATAAACTTCTTCAATTCTGACAGGGTGAATACGCCCGTCTTGAATAAGTTTTTCAATTGTTAACTTTGCAACTTCACGTCTTACAGGGTCAAAAGAAGATAATACAACAGCTTCCGGTGTATCATCAATAATTAAATCAACCCCCGTTAAAGTTTCAAGCGTTCTTATGTTTCTGCCTTCACGGCCGATTATTCTGCCCTTCATTTCATCGTTGGGCAAAGATACAACGGAAACAGTGCTTTCAATTACCTGATCAACAACGCACTTTTGCATCACCTGAGATAAAATCTCTCTGGATTTTTCTTCCGCCGTTTCTTTTATTTTTTGTTCATTTTCTCTTATTAATTGAATTTGCTCCTGAGCTAATTCCTGTTTAATCTGCTCAAGCAGCATATTTCTTGCTTCATCACGGCTCATGCCGGATACTTTTTCAAGCTCGGATAATTGTTTTGCAACTAAATCGGCAAGATAATCTTCTTTATCCAAAAGCTCGTCATATTTTTTGTTAAGCTCAAATTCTTTATCAGTTACCTTTTGAACTTTATCTTCAAGGCTGTCCTCTCTTTTTGCGAGAGAACTCTCAAGACGGTTGATTTCAGACCTTCTCTGCCTGATTTCATCATCAAGTTTCTGTCTGTCTGAATGAACCTGTTCGCGGGCGGCAATAACAGCTTCTTTCTTAATATGTTCTTCTTTTTGCTTAAACTCGGCCGTCATTTTTTCGGCATCTTTTTGATAAAATTCAAGCTTTGTTTTCTGCCTTGCCCATAATATTGTAAATACGATTGTTGTAGGTGTTAACAAAAGTATTATTAAATATAACAAATATATAGATTCTATTTTTCCCATACTTCAAATTTTTCTTAAATAAAAAGGCATGGTGCGATTTTAAACCCTCTTTTGCCTGTTTTATTTGTTTTTTTATATAAAATTAAACATTATTAAACAGTTAGTTCAATAAAAAATATACCATGAATGTAAAAATTTTAACAAGAAAATTATTAAGTTTTGTCAATTTGTAGGTTAAACAGAGTATATTTTGTTAAGAAATATTAACATAACTCCATTTTATACGATAATTATTCATGACTTATAAATTCCTGTCATTAATAAAAAATAGTAAAGGTTTTTAAAAGGTAAAGGTTTTTATGTTAACAAATTTGGTTTCTTTAATTACAAAATCATTTGCAACAACAACTCCCGCACAGGTTGCAAAAGTAAACACAAAACCGTCAGGATACAATCCTTTCGGAACAGGCGAAAACCTTAACCCTTTTATGAATTCAGCCTTTAAGGGAAATGAAAACTATGCAAAAAACACCCCCGTTTCAGGCGGATATTTTGCAGGCTATTATAACGGAAAACCAAATATCGTAGGAAGAAAGCTGTTTATCGAAGTTTAATTTTTTGCTTTTAATTTTGCCCGTTAACGCTGTTTAACCCGTTTTTACCTTCAAATGCCATCTGGTGCCTGATTTTATGTTCAAGGTTAACAACAGCCTCGTTTTCAGTGCTGCCGGTTTTATTCTTCCTCATTTTTAAGACAATCTTTGTTTGTAATACGCCCATTGCCCATATACCAAAAGCAATAGCCGAAACAATCGAAAGCCCTTTTGCCGCTTTTGCACCTTTCAGATAATTCTTCGCCTTATCGGCATTGCCAACGACGCCGCTCATATTATCAACAGCCTTGGTTAATTTCTTTATGCTCTTTTGAACGGATTTTGTATTTATAAATGCAAGAGAATCAATTTCATCGGTTGCCTGCTTAATATTAAATAAGCCGAATTTTTTACCCGTAACTTTAGAAACAGTGGAAACATCTCCTGTATCTTTCAAGAATTTAACAACAGGATTATCAGGATTATCGTATATAAAATTCAATACCTTATTATCAACAACACTGTCTTTTCCGATTTTTTCAATATCAAAATCTTTAATAAATTTATTTAAAGAATCTTTCAGACTGTTATTTGCAAGATTTGATTCAAATCTGTCTGAAGCAAGAACCGCATAATCAAGATTTGCGTCTTTATTAAATATTTTACCGAATAATAAATCAAAACCTTTCTGGATGGGATAGGCAAGAGGATAAAGAAATGCTATTTCAAAAGCTTCCTTAATCATTACATCTCTTCTTTCGCCATCCCTTGCGGTTTTATACCTTAAACCCGTGATGCCCACATCAAGCAGAGACTGGTTTAAAATAGGATTATACATAAAAGCGGAAGCAACATTGCCAAGGCCTTTGAATGAGATATTTTTATTGTCTTTATTCTGTTGATTGTTTGAATTGTAAAATTTATCATAGAAAACAGCGCCCGTTTTGGACTGTTTAACACTGTTATGTAAAACATTCTCTCCTGCCATATCAACCAGAACTTTATGTTTTACTTTTTCTTCAGTATCTTTCTGTTTAAAAGTGATAATTTTGGTTAAAGCAAAAAGCGTAGCCAGCGTTGCAACGGCAAATTTACTTATAAATAAAGCTTTTGTAAGGTTTTTATTATTTGCAGCCTTTAAAAGTTCCGCATACTGTTCGCCGTTTTCTTTGCCCTGCTCTTTTAGTTTATTCATGGCAAATTCAAGACTATCGGCCGAACCGTTTTTTAATTTCTTAATATCAATGTCGGGGCTGATATTAAAAGCCTTGTAGATGGTTTTATCCATCAATTTTTTAACTAAAGGCAAACCCCCGAGCCAGACAGCACTTGTTCCGTTTTCTTCTACAAATTTTTCAAAAGCATCATGCCTGCCGCCATTTTTTGCATATTCGGCTACAATTACCTGATTTTGAATTAAATCTTTTGTTGCAATAGGAATAACAGATCCTGTATTATTCCCTAAAGATGACAATATATTAGTTGTTACGCTGGATAGTGACATTTTATCAATTAATTCCTTATTTTAAAAATTACAAGCCCCAGATAAGGTTTCTTAACCTTTGATAAA
>CAJUKY010000052.1:3105-4140 GCA_910587055.1 Candidatus Gastranaerophilales bacterium | reverse complement strand
CAACCGTGTGTAAGACCTGAAATGTCTTTGATTTCTTTACATTTTGTCCATTCGCCTTCTTGAGGCATTGGAGCAGGTACGCCTTTAACACCACGGCATACGCAACATTGGTTTTCTACTTCATGTGTAATTTCTATTTTGCCCATTTGACCTCCTTATAATCAAAAATTTTAGACAATAAAGCTATTCATATAAGGATATTATAATACAAACATTTTTTTAATAAAGGTCAGAATACAATTACACAACTTAATTATTTCAACATTGAAGCCGCATCGCCGACAAATTCGCCTAAAGTATCAACAAAACCTTTCCCGAATAAATTATAAGCATTTGCGGCATGCCTTTTGGCAAGATTCATTGCATTAGAATTATCGTTTAATAAATTAGAAAAATAATTTTCACTTATTTTTAAATCTTTAATCTCAATATCATCAGGGTTAAATTCTATATTTTGAGCTTGTTGAACTGCATCAAGAGGTTCTATTTCAAATCCTGCCGGAGCACCTAAGTTAGAAAACATATTGTTTTGTTCTTCAGTTGGTTGAATCTCAGAAGCCTTCATCAAAAGTTTTGCAAATGTATCATCATTCAAATCAAAACCCTGTGGTTTGGTTAAACCGCCAGTGGCTGTCGATGCTATTTGACCTACAATATTTTCCAACATACTCATAGTTATATTCTATATTATTTTATTTTCCCTCTCCTCCTCCCAAAAGTTGAAAATTATGGTATAATTACTTAAAAAAAGGGAGCTTGAATGATTAAGAAATTATTTTTAACCGCAATTTTATCAGTTGGAATCTGCTTATCTGCATCAGCAGCAAATATGAACGAACTTCCGTATAAAAATATCAAAGAGGGTCAGAGTCTGACTTATTCGGAAGACGGAATCTGGAAAATTGCTGACAAAAAATCAACAAACTATTTTACTAAAAAGATTTCCGACGGAACAAGCAACTTTTCAGAGTTTTATACTCCTGACGGCAGATTTTTATTTTCCAGATCGGAAGAGCACACGTCTGAACTCCAGTC
>CAJUKY010000052.1:0-3095 GCA_910587055.1 Candidatus Gastranaerophilales bacterium | reverse complement strand
CGAGATCTACACTCTTTCCCTACACGACGCTCTTCCGATCTTTTCCACAGGATGCAATTATGAGTTTATTTATAATGGAAACTTAATCGGATATTCAAACTCAGAATTAAAATTCTACGAATTCACAATGGATAATGATATTCTGCAGCAACGCGAATTAACTCAAGATGAAATTGAAACTCTATTCAAAGATTTTAAAACCGTAAAAATATCCGAATTTGCAACCAGTACAAACTCTTTGAGACTGAAAAAAGATAAAAAACATTATAAGATTATGCTCTTAAATGACACTGACAGATATTTTTATCATTACGGTTTCACTTCAAATAACGCAAAGTTCAACATCTACCCGCTAAGAGGATTCATTGACATCACTAAAAAAGGAATGATTCAGTTCTCACACTTTGGCGACAATACAAAAGAAAATCCTTGGTTTATACTCTTAGTCAGATAGGTTACAAAATGTAACAATATCATGTTTACTTTTAACCTGCTTTAAGTGTACAATCATGGTAGGAGGCTTTATCTTGTCTAAAGGCTACGAAAATTTTAATAATTCTGAAACATCTTTTAGAAAATCCACACTTATCCAAGAGAGAATCGGTCTTGTTTCTACTCATATGTATAAGCAGTTTTTAGAGTACCAGCATGCTACTCTTAATTCAACAGAGATTTTTGCTGAAATGATTGAAAACCTTAAGGCAATTGCAGATTCAATGAAGCAGTCATTTGCCTCAAGAGGAATAACTGCCGAGAATATTTTTGTAGAACATAACAAAGATAAAAGTGTTGTTATCGTAAATATTCTATGGCACACAATCAGTCTTACAACAAGATGCAACTACGAACCGCAAGCCTTGTTCAGAGAAGGCAATGCACCGATGTTTTCCGGTCGTATTATGGCAATAAACGGTAATTACAATGAGCTTATTGAAGGAGCTAAAACCCGTCACGAAATGATGGAAAGACTTCTTGATAAAGAAGTTGCCTCATTATTCGTACCGGCAGATAAAGCTCAAAACTCAATTTTCAAAATAAGACATTTATCCAACAGAGAATTTTTCTTGAATTCATCAGATGCCTCAAGAGAGTTTGTTCTTAAAGTTATTGAAACAATCTGCGGCGGCGGTTTATACCACGAAGAAGGTTCAAGAAAAAGTTTTAATATTTAATCAGGTTCGCGCAAAAGTTTATCAATTGATACATTCAAAACGGATGCAACCCTATAAATCAAATAAATACTAGGAGTAACACCTGAGTTTTCAATTTTTGTAATATGTTTATGAGAAACATTTGCAAGTTCTGCCAACTGTTCCTGTGTCATATTTTTCTTGAATCTCTCTATTCTAACATTTAGAGCCAAGATTCTCCTAAAATCCGTTTCATTAAGCATAGTTTAATTATAAACTCTCAATCAACAGATTATAACCGCCGATTAGACTCAAAAGTTGCTTATTAAATACTTTTGGTGTACAATTTAAGTTATTAATTTTATATAAATGTTACAACATTAGCCGAGGAGGCTAAATGAAAAATCGAAATAAAACTATCCAAAACGCAAGAGATTCTCTAATCAGAGCTGAAGTTTACTGCAAAATTATTAAAGAACTTTTTATTTTTTTGGGATGCAAAGCTTTTCTTAATGATTTATTAGAAAATGATATTCGTAAGTTTATTTCAAGACAGGAAAAGAAACTAAGCAGTTTACTTAAAGAGGAGGCTTCAAAAAATGAGTCTTAGAATACGAATGATTCTGGCTAATCAGTTTGACCACTTAATCAATGAACTTGAAACTGCCTCCGAAGAGCTGAGTTTAGAAGAAAATAGCGGCATCAAATCCGTTAAAACTGATATCATTATCGCAAAAAACAGAGTAATTGAATTTAAAGCCAGAGCAATAAAAGAATTTGAAAAGCTGCATCAGGAAAAATTAAAAAGACTTAAAAGGAATAAATTTTTGTAACAAAAGACTTGATTCTATTGCATATTTATGGTTATTTATACATGGATAAGTCGTATCCTCTTGGACTTAACCAAAGCGGCTTGGAGTAAATAGAGTCAAGTTTAATTACTCCGTATAAGTTACACAAAGAAGGAAAAATAGAAATGTTAAAAATCAGATTAAAAAGATTAGGCGCAAAAAAAGCTCCTACATACAGAATTATCGTTATCAATTCAACAACTAAACGTGAAGGCAGACCTGTTCAAGAATTAGGTCACTACAACCCGAAAACTAAAGTTATGAAATTGGATTTGGCTGCAGCACAAGAATGGATTAAAAAAGGTGCTCAACCTACAGATACAGTTGCATACTTGATTAAAAACTGCAACGAAGACGGTACATTAAACTACGTTAAAAAAGAAACAGTAAAACTTTCTAAAAAAGCTCAAGCTAAGGCTCAAGCAGAAGCTGAAGCAAAAGCAGCTGCTGAGGCTGAAGCTAAAGCGGCGGCTGAAGCGCCTGCAGAGGAAGCTCCTGCTGAAGCGTAGGTTTAAAATAGTAATATTAAAAAACAGGACTTGAAATTTTCAAGTCCTGTTTTGTTTTTATTGTTTAATATCTAATTTATTTCCTGTGTCGGGTACGGTACCTGAAACGGTGAATGGAGTGGTATCAGATGCCTCGCCGCTGCACGTAGTTTTTATTGGAGAAGTTCCTATAGCTCCTTCAACATGTCCGGTCAATCCACCGATTACAGAAGCTTTTGCAGCCTCTTTAAAAATACTTGTCTCTTTTGGTTTTGTATCTGTTTTTTCCGCACCTTGAGCTTTTCCGTTAGCTTGGCCTTGAACGCCTCTAATTCCGCCGTTTACGTTGTTTACTGACATAAAATATCCTCCTTTTTTATACTTCTCGTGTGCTCTAACACTCACTCTTATATAAAAACATTTTGATTGTCAAAATTTCATGAAATAAGAGATTAAATATCATATATTTTATATATACTTGATATATCAATACTTTTTGTGCTTTACAAAACTTTATATTCGATTGGATTTAATCATAATAATATATCAGAATATTGTAAATTATCATAATTTAATCTCGTTTTGTATAACCGCGTACTCTTTTAGAATGTTTATTGAGGTAGTTG
>CAJUKY010000051.1 GCA_910587055.1 Candidatus Gastranaerophilales bacterium | reverse complement strand
ACAAATTCTTGTCCACAATCTTCGCATTTTAGGGTTTCGTCTTGGTACATTGTTTCTGGTCTCCTTTGTTAGTAAATAATTTCAAGCCTTTTAGCATAAAATTAAAGAAAATCTATTGCCATAAGAATTGAATAAATATATTGTAGCTTCTTTTTCGCCCTTTTGCAATAGGAAGGTAATTTTGTAGTATGCAAAATAATACAATGGAGCTATGAAAAATTATAATTTCAGGGAAAATGATTACATTAAAAGGTTGTTTTAAAGGAGATTGATTTAAAATATAATCCAAAGGACAGTTGAGCACCTTGACAAAAACACCAAACCCTTCGGCACGAGCTCAAACCGGAAATTTCCGAGGAGGGGAGGTGATAAACTATGTTAACAAAGTTTTTGCTTGTTATTTTATTGTTAATTGTTGACAATAAAAAACTAGCACTGATTACGTTAATCATAGTGCTAGTTTCTTTTTAGAAACCAATGTTGAGGTTAAAATTTAGGAACGTTACCGCGTTTCCTAATGCTCAACTGTCTTTATTATAAATCCTAATTAATGATTTTTCAACCATGAAAGTGCAGGTTAAACTTTAGCAAATTCTGCAAGGGAGACATCTTCTTTTATGTCAAAAAACATAGAGCCGCTTTGTTTAAAGTTTTCAGGGTCAGATGATACATAAAATTCAAAAGAGTTTCTGCCCGATGCATTTATAATTAATTCATTTTTGATTGATTTGATTAAAAGTTCTGCAGGGTCAATGAATTCAATACTCCCGGCATATTTTTTAAAAACAGGCACAAGGTATGGAAAATGCGTGCATCCTAAAATTATTTTTTTGCAGCCTGCATTTTTAAAATATTCAAGTTTTTCTTTTATGTAATTCAGGCTTGAAATATCTTCATAGAGCCTTTTTTCAACTATTTCAACAAATTTCTGGCATTCCTGTTCAATAATATTGCAGCAGGGGTTTAATTTTGTTATTTCTTTAGTATAGGCAAAACTTTTGACTGTTGCGCTTGTTGCCATAACACCTATTGTTTGTTTTTCGTCTTTAAAATAAGGCGCCGCATATTGAATTAGGGGATAAATTTTTATTTTATCGGAAAATTGGCGGCGAAGTTCTTCATAAACAAGGGCTGAGCTTGTATTACAAGCCATAATGGCGCAGTCTGCCCCTTTTTTTATGAAAAATTCCATTATATCTTTTGTGTAGGATAGAATTTCATCTTTTGTTTTTGTGCCGTAGGGTACATTTTTTGTGTCGCCAAAGTATATGAAATTATCTTTTATTCCGTTGTTTACAACCGCTTTTAAAACGCTTAAGCCCCCTACTCCGGAATCAAACAATCCTATCATTCTTTCTTTTCTTTCCCTCTGCTTTTTAAATATTCCATAACCCCGTTTGATATGGCTTTTGCAATCTCGGATTGCCTTTTCTGGGTGATTATGGCTTCTCTTTCATCCGCATTTGAAATAAAACCTATTTCCACAAGAATTGCAGGTGCTTCAGTATGATTTATAACATAAAACTGTGACTTAAACAAACCTCTGTCTTTTGTTTTCCATTTATTAAAGTTCTTTGCAAGATTGGAATGAACAATTTTTGCATATTCAGTGCTATCCTGTTTCCACCAGTGGGTTTCAACGCCATATATTGCATTATTAACACTTGAATTAACATGGATGCTTACAAATACATCAGGTCTTGTTTCATTTGAAATATCGCATCTTTCCTGCAGAGAAACGGTTTTATCTTTTTCCATTGTCATTGTGGTTTGCACGCCTTTTGCGGCGAGATTTTTTTCAACCATTTTAGCTATGGATAAAGTTATATTTTTTTCATAAATTCCTTCTCTTGTAGCACCGACATCACTTCCGCCGTGTCCCGGGTCAATTACCACTTTATAAAGGTTTGATATGGAGGGCTCCTTCTTTTCCGCTTTTGAAATTACAGGTTCTTCTTTTTCCTGTTCTTTATCTTTTTTCTGTTTTATAACGGCAAGAAGATTTTTGGCATCCGGTGTTATTTTAATTTGAACGTTTAAATTATTTTCGCCCAGAGGAAATACTATTCTTGTTTTATCAAGCGCAAGCCTTACATTTTTAACATCAGGGCTGAATTTTAAAAGTTCTGCCATCATATTATCCTGAATGGAAGAAACGTTACTGAAATCAATATAAAGGTTTTTATTTTCTTCAAATGCCGAAAAGGCCACAGGTTCTGTCATATTAAATTCGATAGTTGAAACAACGGCATCTTCCTGTTCTTCTTGAGTTAATTTTGCTGATTTTATAATGCTTTGTGTTTCGGTTATTTTTGTATTTATAACATCTGATCTTTTTGCAATGTAAACATTCTGCAAATCGGGAGAAATAACCGCTCTGTAGTTTTTAGCTTCCGCCCCCTGAATAACTATTCTTGAAACATTTGTTGTGTTTTGCCCGAGCCTTAGGGTTTCTTTGGGTTTTACCGTGCCGTCGGGGTTGATTTCGGGGGTGCCTATGGTAAAGCTTTTGTTTCTTAAATTGCGTGCAAGAACGGTGTCATCAAAATCTATTACCATTCTGTCAGGGTTATCAAGGAATATTGAAGGTTTCAGGCTTAAAAACCCCGTACCTTTTATTGTGATACCGTTACTGCTCTGTGCTATTGAATTTATATAAAATTTTGACTGCAGTTTATATTCTTTTTCCTGAGTCATACGTTCATTATTTTTTTCAAACATACGGCTTAATTCATCTTTGACATCGCTGACAGGGACTACGGGTTCTACCGCAGGATATCCTGACGTGTTTTGAAAAAATACTATCCTGTCTTTATCTTCGGTATTTGAATAAATTATTTGATATTTTGAAGTTTTATTTAATGCTTTAGAATACCGCACGGCTATTGCTTTATCGTTTGCGATAACCTGAAAATCACCTGTTTTTGCGTTTTCATCGGTGTATGTAAAAACTATCCTTACAATGTTCGGGTTTGTTTGAAATTGAGACATTCTTATTGTTTTAAAAATTGAATTTTTTAATTCATAATTTTTTGTACCGCCGTTTATTGATGCATTATATATATCAACATAAGCGCGGTTCGGTTCTTTTAAAAAACCTTTTTTTATTTCATTAAAACCTGTTATTTTTTCTTCTTCTATCCCGCTTTCAGACGCTGCCGGCTTTTTCAAATTGATAATTCCGTCAGATTCAACAAGTACAACGTTATCCGAATTATCAAATTTTAAATCTTTTATTTTAATTTCGCCCGCAAATGATGCATTAACGCTAAAGATGAGCGCTAAAAGAAAAATTGCTCCGAATAACGGATTTGTTAATGCTTTAAATTGATTTATAAATATATGCTTTATGTGATTAATTACCTGCATAACAAAAAAATAATACACCGTATTTTTTATTAAGGCTAGTTTTTAAAAAACAGCTGTTATTATTGCAGGGCAAAATTATGCGGGATAAAACCGCCATATGTTTATAAATATTAAGTTAAGAGATGTAAAAACAAGTTTGCTCATATGGTTCAAAGGGCATGGTCAATTGTAAAAAATATTAACGAAAATAAAGCTTGCATGGCATGGGGGATTGTTATTTACTTAAGGCAGGTCAAGGAAAAATGAAAGCTGCATAGCTAAAAGAGAGGAAAAAGATTGAAAGGAGTGATGGCTTAAGCTATCGGTATTGTAAGAATAGCAAAGTATTACGCAAAAAAAGAGGAATGAATTAGAGATTTATTAACAACAGTAAAAAGAATTAAACAATGTAAAAAGCAAAGGCTGCTAGACTTTTGCGGAGTGAGAGAAGAAAATTTGAAAGCATCGGATTAATAAAATCGATGCTTTTTGTTTTCAAGAGCAGATTTTAGCGGATGAGAAATAAAAGATAACTTGCCAAAGAGGGAATTAAAGAGGCGCGGAGCAATATAAACCGGGAGTGTATATTATAATCAGCCGGGACTGACCGAATTGGTAAGTTATCTTTTATTTTTGTATATTTTTTGTCAAGCATAATGATAGTGCTCCGGGGGTCAGTCCCGGCTGATTATTTTGTTTATTCTTAATTGGTTTTGCTCCGCGCCTCTTTAATTCCCCCCGGAGCACTATCATTATGCTTTGTTCATTAAAATAGTTTTTAATAACGGCTTAGCCTGTATGGGGAAATTTTGTTAATTACTTAACTTGATTTTGTTTTTTTGTTAGAATAATAAAGAAAAAATATTATTAAATCAGAAA
>CAJUKY010000050.1 GCA_910587055.1 Candidatus Gastranaerophilales bacterium | reverse complement strand
ACAGAGTTACCCACAATTCCATGAGATAGCCAGTTATACACATTCCCACAATGCCTACGACTACGGAATCCTCTTCCAATTCCTAATATCTTGACATAACTAATCTGATTTGTTAAAATACAAACCGAAGTAAAAAAGGAGGTGCTTTATTTTGCCCAAAATAAAAATTGATAAAGAATCAGTTATCAAAGAAGCCGCATATATGGCAAATACGATAGGCATAGAAAACTTATCCTTAAAAACGCTTGCAGCGCAATTAGGTGTTAAGTCCCCATCGCTTTATAACCATATTGATGGGCTTGACGACCTAAAACAGCAACTTATGCTTTATGGCTGGAAAGAATTAGAGAACAAAACTATTGAAGCTGTAATAGGACTTTCTGGATATGATGCGATTAGAGCTATGTGCTACGCTTTCCATGAATATGCAATAGAGAATCAAGGAGTTTTTAGTACAATGCTTTGGTACAATCAGTTTGAAAATGAACAGATGAACGAAGTGACTTCAAAAATGTTTACAATTTTTTTCAAAATAACTAAGTCACTAAATATTTCACAAGATAATTGTGTTCATTTAGTCAGAATGTTTAGGAGTTTTTTAGAGGGCTTTGCATTACTTGAAAATCATAACGCCTTTGGTAATACACAGTTGATAAAAGATAGTTTTGAATTATCAATAACTATTTTAATTGAGGGAGCAAAAAAATTAGAGGGGAGATGATAGTGAATGGTATATCAGAAAAAAATAGGGGGAACGGTTTTATGAATCGAAAAACCAGACAAATAATTTGTGTAATACTGTCACTCATTTGTGTTATTGCCATATGGTATAAGCCTGTTTTGGCAAATGAAAAAAGTAGCAATTATAGCGATATTGACAGCCAGTTAAAAAAGGAAATAAAAGAATTGCATATTCCCGGAATGGCGATAGCCATTGTAGACTATAAAGAGGTACTGTTTTCTGAAACTTATGGAAATTGCGATAATTTAGATACGCCTTTTATTATAGGTTCATTGAGCAAATCATTCACAGCATTAGCTGTTATGCAGCTTGTGGAAGAAGAAAAAGTAGATTTAGACACGGCAATATCTGATTATATTGATACCTCTGCTTATTTTATAAATGCGTCCGACGGAGATAGAATTACTATAAGACAGCTTTTGAATCAGACAAGTGGTTTAGGTACATATCAGCGTTTTGGAAATGCAAAAATAACAGAAAGTTACGGACAACATCAATATGCAAATATCAATTATGGATTGTTAGGAGAAATTATAGAAACAGTCAGCGGAGTTAGCTATTCAGAGTATATGGATAAAAACATTTTTTCTCCACTAAGTATGAGCCATACGGCAGCAACACTTATACAAAGCAAAGAAAACGGATTGATAACAGGGTATCGAAATTATTTTGGACTTCCGATTGCGGGAGAGCCGGACTATCCCGATAAATATTCATGGTCTACCGTTCCGGCGGGTTATTTAAGTTCCAGTGTATCAGATATGACAAAATATCTGCAAATGTATCTAAATGGAGGAATGGGAATCGTCAATCAAAACAGTTTAAATGCCATGCTTTATGACAATGTATATGTAGATGGTGATAGCCCCTATTATTACGGAATGGGGTGGACTTTAACGGAGGAATATACAGAGCCTGTATTGGGGCATTCTGGACTTGTTGAGAATTATATGTCAAATATGTTTTTATTGCCGGAAAGCGGATTAGGAATCATCTTCCTCATCAATATGAACGATTATCTTGTCACGAACCAACTGGCGGATATTATAAGCAAAAATGTGATATTTGCTCTTTTGGGCAGAGAACAATATGATATATCTGGCAGCCCGTATATTGTAAGACACCTGTTACTGAATGGGGCATATTTAGCGTTGGTTGCAGCAGCGGTATATCCAATAGCAACAATAAGAAAATGGAAGAAAAAGAAGCAGACAACGAGACTGATACTCTTTGACATTACAAGGCATGGCATATTACCGCTACTGTTACTCTGTTTGCCCTATATGGTAGATATTCCATTATGGGTAGTATGGTATTTTGTAAAAGACTTGTTCATTGTTTTATTGGTAAATTCAAGTTTGCTTTTGGTTGTAGGCATATACAAAATATTATTTGCAGTATTCAAGATATGACAGACTACGTGCTGTCATTCCTCTGAATTATAAAAGCAACTGTAAACTATGTAACACCCTATGTGGGAGAAAGGGGGAATCATTTATGCCTTGTACAGAAGCATACAGAGAACACATCATGTATACTTTCAATGGCTATTGCAAGACTGTCATACGCTTTGCGGCTATCAACGCATGGCGTGACAGGAGCAGACGGCGGCAAAAAGAAATATCCCTTGAATACCTCACAGAAGAAAAGTTTTACCCTTTAGGCACAACAGATGAATATTTTGAAGCACCCTATGAAGAATATCCCATTACGATATGCGGTCAGACAGTTATCCTCACCAATGGGGAACTTGCCGCCGCCCTGTTATCTCTGCCGGAAAGAAAGCGGGAAATTATTTTCCTTTACTTTTTCGGAGATTATACACAACAGGAAATCGGGGAAATGTACGGACGCTGCCGGAGTACGGCGTGGCATCACATACACAGTGCCTTGCAAATGCTGCATAAAGAAATGGAGGTGCTTTTCCGTGAGGAATCCTAAACTTGTGCCGTATGAAACGATTGTCCGGGCGACCAGCGGAGAGCCGGAAGCCGTGGACGAAGTTTTACGGCATTACAGCAAGCGAATCCGAATTGCCGCCATTGAAAACGGGCATATCAACAGAGATACGGAGGACAACATAAAATCCCGGCTTGTTGCCGCATTATTCAAGTTCCGTTTTGATGAACAGGAAGTATAAGAAATCGCTTTCATTTTTGGGAAAACGGATATATAATAAAGCACAGATAAAGTGGGAGTAATTAACAAAGTGACAAAGTTCAGCATGGAACGTTAATTTCACATTTTGGTTCAAAGGAAGAAAAGTCAAAAGGAAGAAAAAACAGAGTAATCCGATGAACATGAATTTTTGTTAAAAAAACGGAGGTGCTATGACAATAAAAAAGCTGTTCTATATTGCAATCGCAGGAAGCGTACTTTGCTTCTGCGGAGATATGTTATTGGGTTGCTTTTACCCTATGGAAAAAGTGGGGATTTTTCATCTTTTTCCTGCATTTTCAGAAGAATGGTCAAATGCTACATCTATTAGGTTCATTATAGGCGGATTATTGGGCGTGATTGCACTTCTTTTAATGTTTTGCGGGTTTTACGCTATATCTGTTTTACTCAAAGAAAAAGTCGGTAAATATGATAAACTGTTTTTTATAGCATCCATTGTATTTGTCTCTGTAGGAACATTATACCATTGTGTATTCGCAATATCCGCGTGGCTATATAATCAACTAGCAGAAGAGAATATAGTATTAGCTAAGCGGATTAGTGAACGCTTTTTTACTACATTCATCTGTGTTGCATTTTTGGCTGCAATAAGTTTTATAATTTTATCAATTATTATATTTTGTGTTGCGATAAAAGGAACATGGGGAAAGAAAAGATGGGTGCTGATAAATCCGCTTTTGTTTATGGGAATTTCAATTATGGTTGCAACCGTTTTACCTGCTAATGCTATAATCAATGGTGTGTTTGATTGGGGACAACAAAGTTTGGCTTTGTTGCTAGTTTTCTGCGCATTTTCAAAAATCCCTTGCACAACTTCCAGTTTGTAGAATTGTAGCCAGCTAAAAACTGAATAACCGCCGCTACATAAAACGGCACACCAAGACAGGAAATCAAGAAAAGGTTTCCTGTTTTTTTGCGCCCATTTTTGGCATTTTCAAAAATCGTCGGTATTATGCCGTGCAAAGGGGATAGAAAGAAATTTCTGAAAATTCCCGCCTATTCCGGCTTGCGTGGTTTTGTAAGGAATGAGGGGAAATTTCCGCAAATTAACGTTCATTTTGCTTTTTGCTGGTTTGAAGTATTAGAGGGAGAAATATCGCCGCTGCTTTGGCAAAATCCCCGCTTGCGGCACTAAAGATATTGAGAGCGAAATACCGCCGCAAAGTTGCCAGAAACCCCGCCCTCTCCGTCGAGGGTATCAGCAGAAGCCCACACAGCGGAAGCCGCTACTTTCTTAGAGCAAGATTCTGCCACAGTACCAAATTTCGCCTATCGGCTCAATTTGTCCTGCGGGAATCTTGTTGGGGTTGCCACCCCAAGCCCGCCTTTTTGCGGCTTGCGCCGCTTGAAAAATCCCCGAAAAATTTTTTCGGATTTTTCAAAAAACACTTCCGCTTTGCCCCCTGTTTTTCTCCTATTAGTGAAAGGGCAAAGCATAAAAAGAAAGGAGTTGAAGCCTATGAAAAGATACAACACGCCCCACCGCCGCCGGGTAATCAAGACACGTTTGACCGAGGAAGAATACGCCGAGTTTTCCGAGCGTGTTTCTCTCTGCAAAATGA
>CAJUKY010000049.1 GCA_910587055.1 Candidatus Gastranaerophilales bacterium | reverse complement strand
AAAGAAAAAGAGAAAAAACTTTTAGAAATGGTTGAAGATGGCGCATACGGCAAAGATGAATCAGAAATGGTTTTAAATTTTGATGATGCGGATAAATTAACGGAACTGCGTTATCGTTCCAGAACTTCTAAGGGTACTAAAGTACAAACAAGTCAAAACATTTTAGCATTATAAAAGTTTTTTGTTGTAAAATGATTTTGTAATTTTATTAAACCGAACGGAAATTAACAACAATGAAAAAGAAAAATATCAGAAATATAGCAATAATAGCTCACGTTGACCACGGTAAAACAACCCTTGTAGATTGTATTTTGCAGCAGACAGGCGTTTTTAAAGAACATCAGGAAGCCGGTGTCCGCGTTTTAGATAATAACGATATTGAAAAAGAACGCGGCATTACAATTCTTTCAAAGAATATTTCGGTTGATTACAAAGGTGTGAAAATTAATGTTGTAGATACCCCGGGACACGCGGATTTCGGCGGAGAGGTTGAACGCGTACTGGGTATGGTGGATGGCGCCTTGCTTATTGTGGATGCACAGGAAGGGCCTATGCCGCAGACAAGGTTTGTATTATCAAAGGCGCTTGAATTAGGTTTAAAGATTATTGTTGTTGTAAATAAAATTGATAAACAGGGCGCGGATCCTGACGGCACAATAAATAAAGTGTTTGATTTATTTACCGAACTTACCGATAATGAAGAATTGATTGATTTTCCGATAATTTATGCAAGCTCTTTGCAAAAATTTGCAAAAAAAGAATTAACCGATGAAAGCAAGGATATTATTCCTTTATTAGACTGCATTTTAGAAAATATCAAACCGCCTGTGGGGGATGATGAAGCAACACTTCAATTTCAGGCAACAACGCTTGATTACAATGATTATGTAGGAAGAATTGCAATCGGGCGTATTATAAACGGCAAAATGAATTCAGGTGAAAACGTTACTTTAATTAAAACTGACGGTTCATTTGAAAAAGGAAAAATCGTTAAATTGTTTGAATTTAAAGATTTGGGCCGTGTTGAAACACAAGCTGCTGAATCCGGCGATATTGTGGGTGTTGCAGGTTTTTCAGATATTCAAATCGGCGAAACACTCTCAAGTGTTGTTAATCCTGTGGCGCTTCCTTTAATACATGTGGATGAGCCTACGCTGCAGATGAATTTCAGCATTAATAATTCGCCTTTTGCAGGGCAGGAAGGAAAGTTTGTAACAAGCCGCCAGCTAAGAAAAAGGCTTTATTACGAGCTTGAAAAAAATGTTTCTTTAAGGGTTGAAGATACTGATTCGACAGATGTTTTCAAGGTTTCAGGCAGGGGCGAATTACACCTTGGTATTTTAATTGAAACAATGAGGCGCGAAGGGTATGAATTTCAGGTTTCAAAACCCGAGGTTATCTTTAAAAAGGATGCTTCAGGGGAAACCCTTGAACCTTATGAAAATTTAATAGTGGATGTGCCTGAAGAATTTACGGGTTCCGTTATTGAAAAATTATCGCAAAGAAAAGCGCAGATGCAGAATATGGAATCAGGGGTTAAAAGAAATAATATTGATTTTATCATCCCTGCGCGCGGACTTATAGGTTTCAGGTCTGAATTTATCAGAATGACAAAGGGTGAAGGCATTATGTACCATACCTTTGAAAAATATGACAGCTACGCAGGTGAAATTTCAAAACCGAGAAACGGCTCATTGATTTCTTTTGAAGAAGGAGAAGCCATTCCTTATGCACTTCATCAATTTGAAGACAGAGGAGTTTTCTTTGTAACTCCCAAAACAAAAGTATACAAAGGAATGATAATCGGCGAATGTAACAGGCCGCAGGATATTGCGGTAAATATCTGCAAAACCAAGAAATTAACCAATATGAGAAGCGCAACGGCTGATGTTATGGTTACTTTGCAGGCGCCAAGGCTTATGTCGCTTGAAGATTGTCTTGAATATATTGCAGAAGATGAACTTGTCGAGGTTACCCCTGAAAATGTAAGAATAAGAAAAGCTAATCTTACAAAGATAAAATAATTATGGAAGAGAATATTTCGGTAGGCAAAATTTTAAATTTTCATGGAATACAAGGCGCTGCAAAAGCCGGGTATTCAAATTCCGATATTATTGCAAATTTGAAAAAAGTTTTTCTTTCCCGTGAGGGGAAAAAGGAATCTTTTACCGTCCAGAGTGTTAATTTTCATAAAAATTTTGCACTCATAAAATTTAAAGAAATTAATTCAATTGATGAACTCTTACCTTATAAAGGTTCAAATATATATATTGATAAAAAAGAGGTTGAGAGTTCTCTTGATGAGGATGAATTTTTAATTGAAGATTTAATCGGATTAAATGCTTTTGATAACAATGATGATTTAATAGGGGTTATTTTTGATGTAAGGACATCAAACGGCAATGACATTTTATGTATAAAACCTGCCGAAGGTGACGATAAAGAGATTTTAATCCCGTTTGCAAGAGAGATTGTTCCTGTTGTGGATATTAAAAAGAAAAAGGTTTTAATTAAGCCCATAGAAGGACTTTTATAGGGAGGGTTTTAATAAGTGAGATACGACGTTATAACCTTATTTCCCGATATTATAAAAGATTATTGCTCTTATTCCATAATGAAAAGAGGGGCTGAGAAGGGAATAATAAGTGTAAATACAGTTAACCCGAGAGATTTCACACATGATAAACACAGGCATGTTGACGATACGCCTTACGGGGGGTCATCCGGCATGGTATTAATGGCTCCGCCTGTGTTTGAAGCGTATGAAAGTATTGAAAGGCTTGAAAATTCTGAATTTATAATGCTTACCCCGCAGGGAGAACCCTATAATCAAAAAATTGCAAAGGAGTTATCCGCTAAAGAACAGCTTATATTGCTTTGCGGCAGGTATGAAGGCTTTGATGAGAGGATACGCCTCGGGTTAAAACCCAGAGAAATTTCTCTCGGGGATTATGTTTTAACGGGCGGGGAGCTTGGAGCACTCTGTATTATGGATAGTGTTTCAAGGCATTTAGAAGGGTTTTTAAATAAAGAGGAATCTTTATTAAATGACAGTTTTTCGGATGAACTTGAAGGCAGGCTTGAACACCCGCAGTATACAAGGCCGCAGGAATACAGGGGAATGAAAGTGCCCGAGGTTTTATTAAACGGCAACCATGCTGAAATTGCAAAATTCAGAAAAGAACAGCAGATTTTAAGGACAAAAATCCGCAGACCGGATTTGATAAATGATTAATTAGATTTCATTTTAAAATAATCGTTTATTATCGTATGTTTGGTTGCATATGCATCTTGTTCCGCAAAGTTTTTCAAATATTTTTCCTGAATAATTTTTTTGGCTTCTATATCTTCTTTTTCCTTTGAGTTGCTAAGCAGTATCTTTTGTTCTTCCTGATTTGTATAATATTTCATCCCTTCAAGCAGTTTTTTTACATATTCATCATTTTCTTTGCTTTGTTTTCTTATTCCGTATGCTTCTCTATATTTTTTGCATGCTTTTTCGGAACGATATGTACCATCCTGCATGGCTAAAGCCTGTATCATTGTAAACGGGTCGTGGTGTGTATATAATGCCAATTCTTGCTCTGCATGACGTACTTCATGTCTTACTATATTTATAAGTGCAGCTTTTGAATAATTTTTTGTACACGCTGAGTTAAACGATATGAAATCATCTCCTGTTTCTTTATTTACTCCGCATTCTCCTCCGCCTTCCGGTATATCTTCTTCATTTGTTATTATAAGTTCGGGCTTTGCTTTATCTAAGCCGACACCGTCCGTTATTATTTCATAAGATTTTTTTATAAATTCTTCAAAATTTACATTTTCAAGCTCCAGAAGTTTTTCTTTTGATTTATCGTCTATATTAAGCATTTTTACCGCGTATAGAAAATCATAATGTTCAAATGCCTTTATAAGGCTTGAAACCGGAAAGGAATTTTTAAGGGTTTCAAGCATTATTCCGCCTGTACTTAAAGGTGAAACGCCTTTTTTAAAGCCTTTGAGCGAATGCGGCAGAAAAGGAAGAGAAAAAGCCAAATCGAAGCTATCGGCGCCGAGCTGTTTTATGTCATCCCTTAGTATTTCTTTGTTTTCTTTAGAATGCCGTAATGCCTGTTTTGTGTGTATTGCTGCATTATGAATACTTACAATACTGCATCCGAGTGTTAATATCCCCGCTGTTACTTTATTCGGTATTTTAAGCAGTTTTCCTGCAAGAAACGGCAGGGCAGTTATTCCCATACGGCCTATAAAGATAAGCGGTTGTTTTTTGTATGCTTCAAAAAGATTTTTTATTCTTTTCGAAAATCCTGTGCCAAAAAGTTTGGCGCCTTCTGTGATACTTATAGTATCAGATTTATTGTCAGGTGTTGAATTTTGTTTATCACAATTTGCAGCATTAGAATTTTTAATATTTTTATTCCTGAATGCTGTATTTTGATATATGTAATTATTTGCAGATATTGTATTCATTATAAAGTTTTTATATAAATAAAAACGTTTAAAAAACAATATTTGCCACTTTTCCATAAAAAAACGGGCGCAAAGGTTACAAATTACGCC
>CAJUKY010000048.1 GCA_910587055.1 Candidatus Gastranaerophilales bacterium | reverse complement strand
GCATATACAGGCGGAAAAGGTGCAAACGGTATGGTGGTAATTGAATGGAATAATTGATTTACGATAAATAAAACAACTTTTTTAAGGCGCGTTTTGTAACCTTCGCGCCTCTTTTTTTACCTGTTGTGATGTTAACTGTATGTTGTGTATGAATTGTTAAGTTTGGTTAAGTAAAGTTTACAAAATTAATTACTTTTTGTAATTGCTATGCGGGTAAAAAGCGCCTATGTATTGTTTTGTAGCTAAATTTGGAGGAAAAATGAATAAAGCAAATGAAAAAAGTATTTTAGGACGTATGGAGGTACTTGAGGAAGCGTTGCAAACAGCACTGGAGGCACTTTTAGAGATGCAGGCTGAATACAGACTACTGAAATACCTTATCCTGCAAGGAGAAAAGAAAAATGATGAGCGTTAGCATAGCCTAAAATCCGCCCCGGATTTGATTCGGGGCTATTCATCATTAAGGCTGAGCACTGCCATAAAGGCTTCCTGGGGTATATCCACCCTTCCGACAGATTTCATGCGCTTTTTACCTTTTTTCTGTTTTTCTAACAGCTTTCTCTTACGTGAAATATCCCCGCCATAGCACTTGTCAAGCACGTTTTTGCGAAGCGCCTTTATTGTAGTCCTTGCTATGACACGTCCTCCGACTGCAGCCTGTATTGCAACTTCAAACATCTGTCTTGGAATGATGTCTTTCAGTTTTGCTGCAAGGCTTTGCCCGATTCTATACGCAGAATCCTTGTGACAGATGACAGAAAGGGCATCCACAACTTCTCCTGAAAGTAAAATATCCATTTTAACAAGGTTTGAGCGTTTGTAACTGTGGAAATCGTAGTCCATACTTGCATATCCCTTAGATCTTGACTTTAATTGATCGTAAAAATCCGTGATGACTTCGCTCAAAGGTATGTGATACTCGAGGTTTACGCGTGTTTTATCCAGATACTGCATATTGATAAAATCACCTCTTTTGCTCTGGCAGAGCTCCATTAGGGCTCCTACAAAATCATTCGGCGTAAAAACATTAACCTTGACATAAGGCTCTTCAATATACTCTCTATACTGCGCCTCGGGTAGGTTTGCGGGGTTATCTATCTCAACCACCGTCCCGTCTGTCTTGTAGACTTTGTATATAACCGAAGGCGCCGTCGTTATTAGCGATAGGTCATATTCTCGTTCAAGTCTTTCCTGCGCAATTTCCATATGAAGCATTCCCAAAAATCCGCAGCGGAACCCAAACCCAAGTGCAGAGGACGTTTCCGGCTCAAAAGTGATTGAGGAATCATTTAACTTTAATTTTTCTAAAGCATCCTTTAAATCATGGTATTGGTCGTTATCAACCGGGTAAAGCCCTGAAAAGACCATAGGTTTGGCTTCTTTATACCCTTCTAACGGTTCTGCTGCAGGGTTTTCGGAGTTTGTAATGGTATCGCCCACAAATCTTGTAATTTCTTTAATAGAACCCGCAAAATAGCCCACTTCACCGGTTTTCAGCTCATTTACCTGTACGCGGTTAGGATTTAGATATCCTAATTCTACAACCTCAAATTTTTTTCCGGTTGCCATGAATTTAACCGTGTCTCCGAGCCTAATTGAGCCGTCCATAACCTTGAAAAAGCATACTGTGCCTAAATATTGGTCGTATGCGCTATCAAAAACAAGCGCTCTGAGAGGTTTATCGGATGTATCATCGGGCGGAGGTATATGTGCCACAACGGCTTCCAGCACCTCCTCAATTCCTATACCCTCTTTTGCACTAACGGGAATTGCCATTGAGGCATCAATTCCAAGTACTTCTTCAATTTCAGCCTTAACCCGCTCTACATCGGCACTTGGCAGGTCAATTTTATTTATAACGGGGATAATTTCAAGATTTTGCTCAATAGCGAGATAAACATTTGCAAGCGTTTGCGCCTCTACACCTTGAGTGGCATCCACTATCAAAAGCGCTCCTTCACAGGCAGCAAGTGACCTTGAGACTTCATAAGAAAAATCCACATGCCCCGGAGTATCTATTAAATTTAAAATATAATTTTTGCCGTCTTTTGCCTTGTATTGCATTTTTGCGGCGTTTAATTTAATTGTAATTCCGCGCTCGCGCTCAATATCCATAGTATCAAGAAGCTGATCCTGCATATCACGAGCGGCGATTGTACCTGTTTTTTCAAGCAGTCTGTCTGCAAGAGTGGATTTTCCGTGGTCAATGTGGGCAATTATGCTAAAATTTCTAATATTTTCTATTTTATTCATAGAAAAATTATATTATAAAAATAAAATTGCACAAAAATTGTGTAAAATCAGCCTTTTAACAGACGGAAAATATCATATAATCAAGCAAAATATGGTTTAGGGTTATAATTTATAATTTACATCCTGTCTGTGTAAAAGATTTACCTTATTATATCCGCAGTGTTTTGCAAGCGTATTAAATTGTTTTAAAGCATTAGAGCCATCAAGCCGTGCACCTGCTAAAAAGTAGCTGGCTTCAGCTTTTTGCAGGCCTTTATACTTCATATCTTCTTTTGGTGTTTCTACGGTGCTTAATGTTTCATAATTATTGACAAGGTCTATTGTGCCTTCACCGTATGGGTTTACAGCTCTCGCTTCTACAAAATTTGCTCTTTCAACCTGCATATTGCTCATAATTTATTCTCTTTATATCTCCTTATATATATAAAGTATATATTTGTACAAAAATTGCACAGATATATACTTTTATAAAGAAAATTTAACAATTACGGTAAAGAACTCTAAATAACTTTAAAATACTCTTGAAAAGCCTTGTACAAAACAGATTTTTAATCTCTGCCATAATTGGCGGTTATTGTTGCACTTGAAAGTGCATGTTTTTTAACCTGTCTTTCAACGGAATCCGGTGTAGAGCCGGGGCTTGGAATAAGTGCTGCACAATCAAGGGCATAGACTGTAAAATTATATCTGTGCACCCCGTGGCCTTTTGGCGGGCAGGCTCCGCCGTATGTTACAGAACCAAAGTCGTTTTTTACTTGCATCATCGGATGGTTTATCTGCTGTCCCGCCTTTAATTCCCTAACGCTAACGGGTATATTTAAAACAATCCAGTGATACCATCCTGTAGGTCTTGGCGCATCAGGGTCGTGCGCTATTAAAGCAAAGCTTTTTGTGCCTTCGGGTGCTCCCTGCCATTTTAAATGAGGTGATTTATTTTCTCCCGTGCAGCCAAAATGGCTGTGTATAAGAGAATTTGGCATTGTCTGCCCGTTTACAAACGTATTTGATGCAACAGAAAAACTTTCCGCACTTGAATTTTGCATATATAAAACTCCTGAAACGCTGATAATTGCAACTAAAAACAGTAATTTAAAAACCTTCATTAAAAATCCCATTCTTAAATATAAATATAATTAATTTTTATTGTAAAAAAGCATACAAGAGCAAGAATTACACAAAAATAAAACCCTAAATTTCTTGCTATATAAAATCTGTACATAAAATATTCGATATGTTCTTCTCTAATTTTGTCCCAATTTTCCATAGACCCCAGATACCATTTTGGTACAAATTTCAAATCTTTCATATTATTATAATCGTTCAATGAAACTATAAGCTTAACGGCAAGCGGCAGAGTTAAAATGACGCTTGCAAGAATCCAGCAAGAGAATTGTTTTGTAAGTGCAAGATAAATAATTATCAAATATGCAATTAAAATTTCAGCCCCGAGTAAAATTAACGCGCCTTTTTTGGAGCCCGTAAGGGTGCATAAGGTATTTTTCCCCGTTTTTTTATCAAAATCAAAATCCATAATATTATGTGTATCCAGCAATACAACTATCATAAGACCTATTGCAACTGACATTATGAATAATTTATGAAGATAAAGCCCTGTAAGCGCCGTATAAGAGCCCATCACTAAAAGCGGTCCAAATACTGTCCCTACAATTATTTCGCTTAAATAAAATTTGGATGATACGGGATATAAAATGCATAAAATACCTGCTAAAACCGCATAAAACGGTATTATCCGGCCATAAAGAAAAGTAAAATATATACCCGCAAGAATTCCCGTTCCAAAAAGCACACCCAGAATTATTTTTACAGCCTTAAAAGAATATGTACCATTTATTATTAATCCTGCTTTATTTCTGACTTTGTCTTCAAATTTAATTTTATCAAGCGGAATTCCTTCATTCAGTTTTTTCTTTACATCAATATAATCATCAAGCAGATTAACCCCCAGATGTACGCATATTATTGCAATGAAGGATAAAAATGTTGTAAAAAGCTTAATTTTTACATCCGAATAAAAATGAGAAGATACCGAAGCCGCAGCTGCTGCTACAAACCAGGGGGCTGCAGATGTTAAAAGCGTATAGCCTCTCGTTAATTCTATAAAATCAGCTTTTTTTGCTTGAAAATTTTGAAAAATCTCTTTTAAAGACATAAATATTAATTCCTTTTTTGATTGAGTTTTATTATATCATTTTTTACAGTATTTTAAAACAACCCTTAAAAATATCTTAAAATTTTGATTTTTTAATTAAAGATAAAACATATTAAAAGTTTTACAAAACTTAATATATTTATCTAAAAAATCAATGAAACTGCCGGTTTTGAATGTCTTGCAGTATTGTAATAAACCCTGTGTTTAAAAAAACAAACATAAAAAAATGATAAAAAATGTATGCAAAATACTTTATATATGCTTGCTTTTGAATATTTAGTATGTATGATTAGTTTTATCAATAAAAATAAAGGATAAAAATGTCAAAAGATGTAATTGAATTTGAAGGCACAATTCTTGAAGCTATGCCGAATGCAATGTTTAGAGTAGAGCTTGAAAACGGTCATGAAATTCTTGCACATATCT
>CAJUKY010000047.1 GCA_910587055.1 Candidatus Gastranaerophilales bacterium | reverse complement strand
ATGTAAAATTGTTATTTGGAGGAAACTAAGTAATGACAATTAGTGTGAACAACCGCAAAAAACAGGCTAAAAAATCTTTTGATGAATTAATAAAGGATTTACAGACTTCTAATTCTGAAAAAGTTCGTTATAATGCTGCAAGAATTCTCGGTGAAATGGGTGATTTTACAGCGGTAACCCCCTTAATCGACGTTTTAAAAAATGATAAAAACGGTTCGGTTCGTCTTTATGCAGCCCGCGCTTTAGGTGAATTAGGCGATACAAAAGCAACGGTTCCTTTGATTGAATCATTAAGGGAAGACAGAAACGTAGATGTTCGTGTTCGTGCAGCGCGTGCTCTGGGTCGCCTTGGCGGTAAAATTGTTGTTGAACCTCTTGTTGAAGCATTGAATGATGAAAATCCTCAGGTTTGCATTACTGCAACCGATGCTTTAATTGAAATCGGCGATGTTGCTACCGATGCTTTGATTGAATCTTTAGATCACGAGAAAGTTAACGTTAGATGCGATGCTACACGTGCTCTGGGCGAAATAGGCAACAAAAAGGCCGTTGAAAAAATTATTAAAATGTTAAAAGACGAATGGGTGAATGTTAGAATTTATGCTGTTACTTCTTTAGGAAAGCTCGGTGATACAAAAGCTGTTCCCGCTTTAATCGAAGTTATGGAAAATGCTTCCGAAAACGATTTGGTTAGAGCAGGCGCCGCTGCAGCTCTTGGCGTTTTACGCGATCAAAGAGCACTTCTTCCTTTAAGAAAACTTATTATAGATGCTGAAGAGCTTGGTGAATTAGAAGATACAGCTTTAAAATCATTTAAGAAGATTATGGCTGCAAACTGGGAGGCAATCCCGGGTGCCGCTCCTGTTAAAAAACCGGCTTTATTCTAATTTTAGAACCTTAATAATTAATTTCAAAAGCACTTAATCTTTTACGGGTTAGGTGCTTTTTAACGTATTGTTAAATTTCAGCCTGTCATGCGGCTTTATGTTATATTTTATTTATGAACAGAAAATTTTTTGCATCCTTAACCCTTGTTTTGCTTTTTGTGTGTCTGGTGCTGCTTGTTTTTAAGATTTTTTGCAGTATTTCAGATGCAAAAACCGATAAAATTTATAAACAAGGGTTTGAATTTTATAAAAAAGCTGATTATCAAAACGCTTACTTTAATTTTAAAAAAATATCATTCCTCTCCCCGTATTACGGCCCTGCCCTGTATCGTCAGGCAACTTGTGCATGGGTATTAAAGGATTATAAAACAGCAAGCGGAAAATATGCAAAATTTGCAAAGCTCTATAAAAATACGGGTGTGGCGCCTGAAGCTATATGGAAGCTTGCTTTGATGGAACTTGAGCTTGGCGGTGCTTCAAATACCAAACGTGCAAAAAAACATTTACAAAAGCTTGTTGAAAAATATCCCGAGAGCGATTTTGCAAAAGCTGCATCGTATAAGCTTGGGGTTTTGTATTATAATTCCGGAGATGTTTCCAGAGCTAAAAATTATTTTATAGAATATATTGAATATGCGCCTCTCGGGCGTTATGCACTTGATTGTATAAATTTGCTTCAAAATTATGACGATAAAGCACTATCTTTCAAGGATAAAATTTATATTGCAAATGCGCTTTATGAAAACGGTTATTATCAACGCTCTCTCAATATTCTTGCAGGCGTGCCTTTTGAAAAAACATGGCTTTTACTTATGAAAAATTACGATAAGCTGACTGATATTGAAGGGTTTTCTTCCGTTGTGCTTAAAGGTGCGGGGCTCAATTTAAAACATAGTGCATATAGTGAAAAAGAAATTCTTGATGCCTTGGCGCTTTATATTAAAAAATCCAATCTGCCTCAAAAGCAGGCTGCGTACAATCTTGCATATGCTGCTAAGGGCAAAGAATTTTATCCTCTTGCTTTATTTCTTTATTCAAAATATGTAGATTATGAGTCTTCTATTAAAAATTATGAAAAAATTTATAAGGATTATCCAAATTCCATTGTAGCTCCGGATGCCCTCTGGTTTGTTTTCTGGCATAATTATAAGAATAATAATTATGATGAAGCGCTTAAATTATCAAAAGCTTTTACAAACGTGTATCTTGATTACAACGTTCAGCCAAAAATTATGTTCTGGACAGCTAAAATTCATATAAAAATGAAGCATAAAAAAATGGCGCGTTCCATTCTGCACAACATTACCTATAATTTTCCAAATTCCTATTATGCGTACCGTGCAAATACCATTTTAAAAGCCTCAAAATCTGCATTTAAAACAGATAAAAATTTAAAAATAAAAGATAGGTTTTCGCTTGATGATTTTTCTTTTGAATCTGCAAATAAAGAATACCGTCTTTTAAATAAATTTATAACGCTTGGCGATTATGATGTTATTCAAAACTTTAAAATCAATAATGTTTTCTTAAACAGCTGGCTTGCAGCCCGTTCCGGCAGATATTCTTATTCTGTTCTGCTTGCGCGTGATGAAATCAATAAAAATCCGAAAGAAGTTTCGTTTTCTACTCAAAAATATAAACTTGCATACCCCTTGTATTATAAGGATTATATTAATAAATATGCTGAAAGATACGGCGTGAGCCCTTATTTAATGCTTTCATTAATGCGGGAGGAAAGTTTCTTTAACAATGAAGCTGTGAGCTCAACCGGTGCTATGGGTTTAATGCAATTGATGCCTGCGACGGCAAAAACCATGGATTATAATTTATATGATGCAAAGAAACTTTATGAACCTGAATATAATATATCGCTCGGGATTAAATATTTTGCACATTTGATGGAAATATTTAACGGGAATGAAGCCCTTTGTGTTCTTGCTTATAATTCGGGGCCCGGATCTGTTAAAAACTGGCTTTCGAAGCTTTCCGAATCAAATTCCGGCACAAAAGATTTTGACGAATTTGTAGAAAACATACCGTATTCCGAAACTGCAAACTATATCAAAAAAGTATATGCTTCATACTGGGTTTATACAAACATATACGGTAAATAAAGCCTGCCTTAAGAATTTTTAATTTTTATGTTGACAAGAAGCGCTGCGTTAATCCTGCGCAAGTTTTTCAAGCTTTAATTTCTGGTCGTATTCCATTAAAAGCTTAATTAATTCATCAAGTTCGCCTTCAATTACAGTCCAGACATTTAAATTCTGTCCTATTCTATGGTCTGTAAGGCGCCCCTGCGGAAAGTTATAAGTTCTGATGCGTTCCGATCTGTCGCCCGTTCCGACTTGAGAACGTCTTAAATCGGTTACTTCCTGCATTTGTTTTTGTACTTCCATATCATAAAGTTTTGCTTTAATGATTTGGAGTGCTCTTTCTTTATTTTGTAATTGAGAACGCTCTTCCGTGCAAAATACCATTAACCCTGTAGGCTTGTGCACAACACGTACGGCAGTTTCAACCTTATTTACGTTTTGTCCTCCGGCACCGCCTGAACGTGCCGTTGAAATTTCTAAATCATTGGGGTTTAATTCAACTTCAACATCATCAACTTCAGGCATAACGGCAACGGTTGCGGTTGAGGTGTGAACTCTTCCCTGTGATTCCGTCTGCGGGACTCTTTGTACCCTGTGTACTCCGCTTTCGTATTTTAATTGTGAATAAATATCATCTCCGCCTTTAACTGATATTACAACTTCCGAAACACCGCCTGCTTCGCATTCGTTTATTGAGAGAATTTTTGTCTGCCAGCCTTTATTGTTGGCAAATTTCATATACATTCTCATTAAATCGCCTGCAAAAATGTTTGCTTCATCTCCGCCTGCAGACCCTCTTATTTCAAGCATGATATCTTTATCATCCATGGGGTCTTTCGGAAGAAGCAGCACCTTCATTTTTTCTTCGTATTCAATAATTTTTGCTTCATTTGAAGCTATTTCATTATTCAAAAATTCTTTCATTGAAGGGTCTTTTTCGCCATGTAAAAGCTCTTTTGCTTCTTCAATTGCATCTTTTGCTTCTTTGTAGGCATTATATGTATTTACGGTTTCTTCCATAGCGTGTCTTTGCTTTGAAAGGTCTCTGAATTTTTCATAATCTGCAATAACATCCGGCTCAGAGAGGGTAAGCCCCAATTCTTTATAACGTTGTTCAATTTTTTGGATTTTATCCAGCATATCCTTCATTTTAAGGGGTTATCCTTTCTTAGTGTTTTAATAATTCTTCTCTGGTTTTAAGCCTTCCGCATGATTTATCTTCATCACAGTAGCCTAATCTTTCGCATTTCGGAACAAGATATTCAGCAAGCCAAGGTTCTGCTTTTATAACTTCTTCGCACATTGCTTTTACCATAAGTCTTATTTCAAGCTGGGCGCGTGTGCAGAGCCTTAAATTTGCAAGATGAATTAATTCTCTTAAATTTAAACTTGCAACAAGCGAACTTGCAGCGGCATTGGGCAGAATGCTTCTTGCATCTTCAGCCTGTATTCCGGCTTCAATAAATTCCTGATAAAGGTTTGATGTTTCTTTTATGAAATTTTCAAATTTTTCTTTTAATACAGGGTTATTTTTAATTGAATTCGGGATTACATAATCAAACTCACCCTTTTCTTTAACATATCTTTGAGATTTTTGGGAAAAGCTCATATGTCTGTGCCGCACAAGCTGATGCGTGCAGGCGCGTGATACGTTTGAAATTGCAAAAGATAATTGAATGTGCTCAATTGTTGAAAAATGCCCTGATGAAATCACTCTTTTTATGAGTGTGAGCATTTTTTCATTATCGGGCGCTTCATCATATACTTCAATGGGAAGTTTCGCGCTGTAGCAGGTTCTGCAAGCAGTATAAACGGTTTTTAAAATATTTTCCGGCTTGGATATTAAATTTACCTGCATCTGTTTTTCTGCCATTTTTGCTCCCCTTTGATTTTTATATCAGGCCGTTTGGCCTTTTAAATAAACTTACAAAAAGGCGGATACATAACCTTAAAATAATTTTGAAGCTTTCTGCATCCGCCTTAATTTTGTTTTTAATTTTATTTTTTAGATTCGTAACGTTTTTTGAATCTTTCAACTCTTCCTTCAGAGTCT
>CAJUKY010000046.1 GCA_910587055.1 Candidatus Gastranaerophilales bacterium | reverse complement strand
TTTATAGGTACAATTTTTCCATGATCAAATAAATTTGTTTGACTCAAAACTGAAACTTCTCCATAACACTAGTCTTATAGTGACATTTTACAACAAACACAAGGGCATGACAAACAAAACAAAAGTATACAAAAATATTCTTGTATTTTTGTTGCTATTTATATACAATCCTTCATATGGATAAGAAAATTAAAACTGCGGTTATATTCGGTACAAGACCCGAGGCTATTAAAATGGCTCCGCTTGTTCTGGAATTAAAAAAACGCTCTGAATTTGAACCCGTTGTAATTGTAACGGCACAGCACAGACAGATGCTTGATCAGGTTCTGGATTTATTTGAAATTACACCTGATTTTGATTTAAACTTAATGAAACCCAATCAAAATTTGTGGAGCTTAACATCCGATATTTTGACGGAGACAAAAAAGATTTTTGAAGAAATCAAGCCGGATATTGTACTTATGCACGGCGATACAACAACAGCCTTTGCAAGCGCCCTAAGCGCATTTTATGCAAGAATTCCGATAGGCCATGTTGAAGCCGGGCTTCGCACATTTAATAAAGATTATCCATTCCCTGAAGAAATTAACAGGGTGTTGGCAGATGCCGTTTCCGATTTGCATTTTGCACCGACGGAAGGTTCTATTCAAAACCTTTTAAATTCAGGAATTAAAGAGGGCAGATTGAACTGCGGCATGGATAATTCTTACGAAGCAGGCAGAAGAATTTACAAAACAGGAAACACTGTTATAGATGCGCTTTTATATACGGTAGAAAAAAATACGGATTTATCTTACCTCGGGCTTCGAGATGATTTAAAGACGGTGCTTTTAACATCCCACAGGCGGGAAAATTTTGGCAAACCGTTAGAAAATATCTGCGATGCCGTACTTGATATTGTACAAAAAAATAAGGATATTGAGGTTGTTTACCCTGTGCATTTAAATCCTAATGTTCAAAACACTGTATTTAAAAAGCTTGATAATATTGATAGGATAAAACTTATTGAGCCGCTTGATTATGCGCCATTTTGCGCTTTGATGAAAAAAGCACATATAATTTTAACGGATTCAGGCGGAGTGCAGGAAGAGGCACCTTCTTTAGGTGTTCCGGTGCTTGTTTTAAGAGATGAAACAGAAAGACCTGAAGCCGTACACAGCAGATGTGTCAAACTTGTGGGTACAGACAGGGAAAAAATCACATCAACCGTAAATAAATTACTTTCAGATGAAACTTTTTACAATTCAATGAAAATGGCTGTAAACCCTTACGGCGACGGACTTGCTTCAAAAAGAATAGCAGATATTATCTTAAGCCGTTATAAGCAGGGGCTGTAAAAAGTTGATTAATATAGATAAATGGCTGAAAAATGCAGCAGAAAAACTGCATGAAAAATTTAACGGCAGAGTGCTATTCATAGGTCTGCAGGGCAGCTATAACAGGGGTGAAGCAACCTCCGAAAGCGATATAGATTTAGTTGTAATTTTAGATAAACTGGATTTTGAAGATTTAAAGACATATCGCTTAATAATTAACAGCCTGCCGTATAAAGATAAGGCCTGCGGGTTTATTTCAGGAAAAGGCGAACTTAAAAGATGGTCCAAAAGCGATTTATTTCAATTTTTCTATGACACAAAAGCTTTATACGGAAAACTTGAAGACATAATTGAGCCGCCATCAAAAGAGGATATTCAAAAATCAATCAAACTCTCATCTGAAAACATATATCATGCCGCAATCCACAGTTTTGTACATTCAAGTAACCATGCGGAAGATTTGCTGAATTTATATAAAATGACATTTTTTATTTTACAGGCAAAGTATTTTGTAAAAACCGGCAATTACATTAAAACCAAAAAGGAGCTTAATGGACTTCTTTCGAAAGAAGACAGAGAAATTTTACAAACCTGCATAAAAAGAAAAGAAATGATTGAAACAGAAAGCTTTAATCCGGAAGCTTTATATAAAAAATTGATTGAATGGTGTTATAAGAATATTTAATAAATTATTAATAAATGAAGCCGTTAAGCCGCGTTTTAAAAAATATTGTATAGTTTTGTAATTAAAAAACCCGCCAGATAAAGGCGGGTTTTGAAAATTATCTTTTTGAGAATTGGAATCTTTTTCTTGCTCTTTTTCTACCGTATTTTTTACGTTCTTTAATTCTTGCATCACGCGTTAATAAACCTTCCTGTTTTAAAACAGGTTTATATTCTTCGTTCATTGCAAGCAAAGCACGTGAAATAGCGTGTTTAATAGCATCGGCTTGAGCAGAAACGCCGCCGCCTATAGCTTTAACATTAATATCCAATTTATCTTGATTATCGGTTAAAACAAGGGGTCTGAAAATAGTCATTTCCAGAGAAGGACGATTTCCGAAATAACCTCTCAATGTTTTACCGTTAACAAAAACGCGGCCTTTTCCTGAAGAAACTTTTGCAACAGCAATTGAGCATTTTCTTCTGCCGGTTTTAATAATTTCATTTTTATTTTCTGCAGTTGGCATTATTCTTCTTCTCCTTTGCTGATTTCATATTTCACAGGTTTTTGAGCTTCATGCGGATGCTCTGCCCCTGCATATACTTTTAATTTTGTAAATTGTTCAGAACCCAAAGTATTGTGCGGGAGCATACCCTTAACGGCTTTTTCTATAGGAAGTCTTGCATCTTTTTCCATTAATTCTTTAAAGCTTGCAGCTCTAAAACCGCCGGGGAATCCTGTGTGATGATAATACATTTTATCTGTTTCTTTTTTACCTGTTACAACAACCTTTTCAGCGTTAATAACAATAACAAAATCGCCCGTATCAACGTTTGGCGTGTACTGGGGTTTATGCTTACCTCTTAGAAGATTTGCAGCAATAACAGCTAATCTGCCAAGGGGAATCCCTTCAGCATCAATTAAATGCCATTTTCTTTCAACTTCAAGCGGTTTTGCGCTAAATGTCTTCATTTATTTGCCTTTCCTTTATTAATTTGTTTATGTAATCATAAGGGTTTTCGTACCCTGTTTTTATTAACATTAAACCGTACGGCTCAACGTTATGTCCTGCAAGAGCACGATTTTTGGAATTTAAAATCTCTTTCATTTTTGAAGCAGGTAATTCATCTTTTTCAATCATTAAAAGAGTTCCGACTATTGCTCTTACCATATTATAGAGAAATCTGTTCCCGATAATATTTACCTCAATATAATTGCCTGTGCCATTTTTAAGCGGTTTTTTAACAACATCCGCAAAGTATATTTTGCAGACTGCGGCAGGATTATCCGAGGCGGATTTAAAAGAACTAAAATCATATTCACCGATAAGACATCGGATTGCTTCATCCATTAATTCAACATTTAAAGGTTTTCTTATAAAAAGAATATTTTTATCAAATACCGGTTTAATAAAAGAGTTTCTTATAATATACCTGTAATGTCTGAATGAAGCGCTTTTTTGCGCGTGGAAGCTTTTATCTTTTATTTCAATTTTAAAAACCGAAATATCGGAAGGCAAAATTGCATTCAGGGAATTCAAAAAACCTGATTCATCCTGCATTTGATAATCAGTATCAAAGTGCGCCGTGTGGCACAATGCGCTGACACCCTTATCAAGTCTTCCTGCCATTATGATTTTAGTATTTTCTTTTGTCAAAGTACGAATTGCTTTATTTAATTCATCCTGAACAGTTCTTCTGTCAGGCTGGCTTTGAGAACCAAAGAATTCTCTTCCTTCATACTCAAAGCTGATTAAGTATCGATTCATTATGTTAACTGAATCAGAGCCATTTCAGAAGCATCTCCTCTTCTTGGAGTTAATCTGAAAATTCTTGTATATCCGCCGTTTCTTGTAGCGTATTTTTTACCGATAACCGTAAAAAGCTGTCTTAAAACGGTTTGTTTCGGGTGTTTTTCGCCTTCGGGAAGTGCTTCATACAATTCGCCTGTTTCAAGGTTAATATATTTATCTGTTTCTTTGTCAAAAATGTGTCTTGCAGCCTGTCTTCTTGAAGCTAAATCACCTTTTTTGGCAAAGGTAATGATACTTTCAGCGAACGGCTTAAGCGCTTTTGCTCTTGCCATAGTTGTTTCAATTTCACCATGGAGGAATAACTCAGTAGCTAAAGAACGCAATAATGCAGTTCTCTGGTCTGCCGCCTTTCCTAAATGATGTTTTTTACACTGGTGTCTCATTTTTATTGTTCCTTTATTATTTTTATATTAGTTCCATATCATCTACACCTTCAGGATTCGGTTGTAGGTCTAATCCTAATTCGTGCAGCTTTTCAATAACTTCATCAGAAGATTTTTTACCAAAGTTTTTAATATTCAATAAATCATGTTCTGATTTTTTCAGTAATTCCGCCATTGAATTGATGCTTGCTCTTTTTAAGCAGTTATAAGCTCTAACTGAAAGTTCAAGGTCTTCAATAGTGAAAGCGGGTGTTTGTTCTGCATTATCTTCAACAACAGCTTCTTCTTCAAGTGTTGCAGCACCGACAGGCTGGCCTGTGATTGCTGTTATTTGTCTGAAGTGGTCAATTAAAAGGCTTGCGGCTTTGCTCAAGGCTTGATTAACATCAACAGAGCCGTTTGACCAGATTTCAAGAGTCAGTTTATCATAATCAATAACTTCACCTACACGGGCAGGTTCTACAAGATATGATACTCTTTTAATCGGCATAAATGCTGCATCAATCGGAAGCATATCAATAGGAAGACCATTTTTCTGATCTTTAAGAGTATCAACCGCAGAATATCCTTTACCAACTTCCACAACTATATCGGCGTGGAAAGAACCGCCTTCAGCGATTGTACAGATAACGCAGTCAGGGTTAACAATTTTAACGCCTGAAGGCAATTGAATATCAGCCGCAAGAACAGGACCGGGTTTTGTAGCGTCTATTCTTAAATGCTGAATTTCATCAGTTTCTGTTTTTACAACCAGACCTTTGAGGTTTAACATAATATCAATCACATCTTCAACAATACCGGGGATTGATGTATATTCGTGCGTAATACCTTCAATTCTTACTGAAGTTACGGCAGCACCCTCAAGACTGGATAACAGCACTCTTCTTAAAGAGTTACCGATTGTAGCACCAAAGCCTCTTTCCAGCGGTTCAATAACGAATTTTCCGTATTGAGAACCGTCAGAGCTTGTGGTTGTATTTACATTTTTAATTTTAAGTTCCATACTGTTAATTT
>CAJUKY010000045.1 GCA_910587055.1 Candidatus Gastranaerophilales bacterium | reverse complement strand
GGCGTAATTTGTAACCTTTGCGCCCGTTTTTTTATGGAAAAGTGGCAAATATTGTAATCAAATATAAAAAAATTTAACCGAGCTTATCCGGTCGATTCAAAATAAAACAACATAAACTTTCTTAATCTTTTTGCCTTGGGGCGGGTGAATACTTATAATATCCATGGGGAACATATCGTTTAAAATTCGGAACACAAAAATTGAACAACACAACAGGGCAAAATCTTTGTTTTTTATTCGGCTGGTTTGACAGCATATTAAACGCTGCCCTATCAAAAACCCTGTCTGCATTCTGGGAAAATAAATTCAATTGTATAACTCAGTCTTTAACAACAAATTTCAGCGTTCGGGATGATTTTGCATCAAAAGGCGAAATTTATTTCACATCAGAGCTTCCGGTACATCCGCACCAAAATGCTTATATCAGACTTTCAAGCGAATTTGTCCGCATTTTATTCCACGAAACTTTCGGTTCAAATTCACCTGTATTTAAACTGCAAGATTTATCAGAACTTGAAATTAAAATCTTAAATTCTTACTGCGAATTTTTAAATGAAGCTATAAAATCCTTTATACTGTCGCATGATAAAATCCCTAAAGAAAATCTAAAAAATAAAGGAATGTATAACGCAACATTTTTAATTGCAAAAAATAAAGAAAAAATCGGTAAAATTGTAATTTCTTTACCGCAAAATTGTCTTATAACAGCACCTGTTGAGCGAAAAAATAATTTTACACTGGAAGATTTTCTTGAAACCGCAACATGTGTAAATATTCTAGCAGGCACATCAAGACTTGCTTTAAATGACCTTAAAAACTTAAGCTCCGGAGATATTATCCTTCTTGAACACAGCAATATAAACAAAATGGAAATCAAAACCGGAAAAATCAAACAGGGCTTCAAGGTAAATCCTGAGCCTTCTTTAATACTTGAATTAGATGAAGATGAACATGAATTGGGAGCAGATATGACTGATAATCAAAACATCTGGGATGATATACAAATTGAAGTCGGAGCTGAATTTGATAAAGTAAAAATGACGCTTGGAGATTTAAAGCAGATTTCAAAAGGGCTTGTAATAGATTTAGGGCCGATACTTGATAATAAAATTTCACTTTTTGTGGAAAATAAAATCGTAGCAAAAGGCGAGCTTGTTATTATAAACGATAAATACGGGGTGAAAATTGATGAAGTTTATTCTTCAACCGCAGAGCCCGCAGCAAAATCACAGCAGCAGGGAAATAAACCGGCCGCACAAAAACAACCGCAGTCCGCTCCTAATAAAAAATCCGCTCCAAATCCGCAGGGCGCTGCTCAAAAATCACAAGGAAAAGCAGCTCCTCAAGCAAACCCGAAACAGGTGCAGAAAATGGCACAGGCAAGTGCTGATGCTGCAGGAGATGTTGAAGAATTTGATTATTCTGATTTTGAAAATTAAAAAGGTTAAAGATAAAGGAGTTTTTAGCAAATGTTACAGTATATAATAGCTTTCAGTTTATATACCCTTGCAATGATAGGAATATTCTTTATTGCATTTGTTGTATACAAAAAAACTATGAATTCCAATAATTCAAAACTCGGTGAAGGAATAAAAATCGAAAATATGTTAAGGCTTTCCCAGAGAAAAAATCTGTATATCATAAATGTTCAGGGGGAAAGGTTTCTAATAGCTTCAGACCCTGAAAACACGACATTTCTTGCAAAACTTGCAAACAGAGAAGTAAGGCTGAAAGAAATTGAAGGTCTAAATATTGAAAATCAAAAAACCCGCCAAGCCTCAGGAATTTCTCAAACCCCTTTATACAGTCCGAACGATATTAAAACAGATAATACAAATTCAAAAAAACAGATTGAACAATATATAAAAGAACTGCAAATGCTTGATAATACGCAGCAAGAGCTTGAAAACACCGAAGAAGAATATTCAAACGCCGTGGATATAAAAACAAAAAATCATATTATGAAAAATATATTAAAAGAATTAGAAAATAATTCAAAAAGGACAAATATTTAATTATGGATGTTGTAATAAAAGACTTGAACCCTGTTATACAGCTGTTAATGGTAATGACATTATTTTCATTGCTGCCTTTTGCATTCTGCTGTATGACATCATTTTTAAGGTTTACAATAGTTTTTTCAATGTTAAAAACCGCAATGGGCACACAATCAGTTCCCCCTGCAATTGCTTTAATCGGGCTTGCTTTGATTATGACGCTTTATACAATGTCGCCTGTTTTTCAAAGTATGTATGAAGCGGGAAGAGTTCCCTATGAACAAAACGGAGATATTGTTTTAACCCTTCAAAAAGGTTCTGAACCCTTAAAAGAATTTATGTTGAAGCAGACCCGTCAGGAAGACTTAGCGTTTTTTATCGAAAAAACACGTAAGGTAATGCCTGAAACCCCTGAAGAATTGACTTTATGGGAAGTAGCTCCGGCATATATTATAAGTGAATTAAAAACATCCTTTGAAATAGGATTTATAATATTTATACCGTTTATTGTATTAGACCTTGTTGTTGCAAACATTCTGCTTGCACTCGGTATGTTTATGTTATCGCCCACCATTGTATCACTGCCCTTTAAACTGCTCATATTCATAGCAGTTGACGGGTGGAGCTTAATTGTAAAAGGTCTTGTGGAGAGTTTTAACTGATGGAATTATTAACGGAATATCTTGCAAAAGGTTTTATAACAATGCTTTCTGTCTCCCTGCCATGCGTGCTGGTTGCAGCGGGTGTCGGGCTTGTTGTCGGTATATTGCAGGCGGTAACACAGGTTCAGGAGCAAACCATCGCCGCAGCTCCGAAGATTATATCAGTATTTTTGACTATCATAATCCTTGGTATGCTTTATATAAAAATTCTGACAGAATATTTTAGAGAAGGCACAAACCTTGCTTTTAACGTCGTAACCCGTTCTGCCAATTATGTTCTGCCTGAGGATTATTATTTCCACTCAAGACCGTTTGCATCAGAAATGAATGATACCATCAATAAAAAAACTGATGAAATTAATACTATTATGAAAAACCCGGGGAAAATTCCATGGTCAGATCAACAGTTTAAAGATAAATACACTCCGGCAAGCAGAGGGGCAGATCCGAGACCCAATTTCATAGAAACAAATAAAATGCTTGGAAGATAAAGATGTTTAAAAAAAATATTTCAATATTATTAATATGTTTAATAATCGGCACAATACCGGTATATGCAGATGTTATAGCACCTGCACTTCAATATTTAAGGGAAGATTACCCTTCCGCATTTTTATCAAATGAGGATTATCATATTAAATTAAACACAACAAGGAGATATAAATTAAGATGCACGGATGAAATAACCGCCATTGCCATAGGTGATACGGAAAATCTTAAAGCCTTTGAAAATGATGAACCTGATGAAGAAAAAATGCTTTATGAACTTAATACAAAAGATGTAATAATAAAAACAAAATATGAAACCTATACCTATATGCAGATTTATACGGGCACTGCAAACCCTGTAACCGTGCTGCTTTCAATAAATTCTAAAAATGAAGTGCCTCCGCTTATAAGGTTTGGAGATTGCACAATGTTTGAAGATATAAACTAGGGGAGATTTTTAATTGGATTTAGTATTAAGCCAGTTTGCAAAATTATTCCCTGAAATTAACCTTGCCCTCGGTGCGGGTATTATGATTTTTGCAAGATTTATCGGCTTAATGCAGTTTGCCCCGGGATTTAACAGAAAAGAAGTCCCCACAATTGCAAGGATTTCTTTTGCGCTTATTATGACGGTTGTTATAGCATCCATTGTTAAAATCCCTCAGCCTCCTGCGCATACATCTGTTATTTTATGCATAATTTTAAATTATCTGTTCGGCGCCCTGATTGGTTTTATCACAAACTGCGTTATAGCAACCATCACGGCAGGCGGTGATATGATAAATACACAGATGGGTATGTCATCTGCTATGGTTATGGACCCTACATCAAAAGCCCAGACATCAATAGTAGGAAACCTTTTTACCCTTTTAGGAACCATTATTTTTATGCATATAGGCGGGCTTTACTGGCTTATTGAAGCTTTTATAAGAAGTTTTGAAATTTTTTCAATGTATGGAATTAATATGCCGCTTGAAAAAGTTGTAAATATGGATTATTTAATTCTTTTAACATCAAATATTTTTGTGGTGGGCATGCAGATAGCATCGCCCGTGCTTCTTGCAACGCTCGGACAGGATATAATCCTCGGTACGATTTCAAAAACCGCCCCGCAGGTAAACGTTTTCCAGATGAGCTTTCTGTTTAAACCTGTTATGGGGGCTTTAATTTTAACATGGATTTTACCGATGTTAATCAATATTATCACGGAATATATCAGCTCATTTTCAAATATATTTTAATGTTTTCGTATAAATTCGTTAAATGCTTTTACTTTGGGTTTAATTCTGTCTATAATGAGGCTTGCTTCAAGAATACAGTTCTTTTCAGCCCATGCATCCAGAAGATTAACCGCAGAATCAAGCTCTATAGCAACATCCGTTAAAAATACAAAATCTTCCGTGGATATTTCAGACATAATTTTCTCCATCTATCGATAATCATTAATATTGATGATAGCATATATTATAATTATCGTGTTAATATCATACGAAATATTTACAAAAATTAAACAATTTGTATTCGTAAGATAAAATCAATATATGAAGAAAAAATTTATGAAACTTAGGGGCGGCAAGGGCGGCACATCTTATGCCATGATTATTCCCCGCACTTTGCTTGAATTTATGGGCTGCGATTTAGATAAGATGGATAAAACCATTGTAGATATCAGACTCGACCCGAGCGGCAGAAAAGTAACCATATCCGACCCCGAAATCGTTGAAAATGAGTAATATTATGTTTAGCACTATATCTTGACAAACAAAAAAACATGATAAATAATGATAATGCAGGGCTGGAGCCTTTAATTCTTAAGCATACTTAAAGACTCCGCTTCACACCCTACAGCAATATCAGAATAATTTGTAAAATCGCTATCATTGCCGTGATGGCGATTTTTAATGCTAATTTTGCCATAGCTTTTGCCTCCTTTCCGTCCAATTTCTTCACCAATTGCGTGTGACGGATTGTTAGCTAAGTGCTAAGCCCTGCAAACTTAATTTTACAATATCTATATCCATATGTCTAAATTTTTGAATAAAAAAAGGCGCGTAAGGTTACAAAACGCGCCGATTGAAAAGTTGTTCATCT
>CAJUKY010000044.1 GCA_910587055.1 Candidatus Gastranaerophilales bacterium | reverse complement strand
TACAAATATAACCTCATTGCCTGATAACCTCACAGTAGGAGGATGGTTAGACCTCCGCGGTACGAATATAAAAGAAAAAGAATGCCGAAAAATTAAACCAGCAGCTAATTTTATGCTTAATTTCAGATTATCCGTAGAAGCAAAATTAATCTGGCAAAATGGCAAGTACAGAAAAATTGACGGTATTTTCTGTGAAGTTGTAAAAACCATTAAAAATATTTTAAAAGTAAAAATAGGAACTCAATTTGCTTTCATTTTCCAAAAAAATAACATTTCAGCCCACGGTAAAACCGTAAAACAAGCCTACAGAGACTGGCTATTTAAAACATCCGACAGAGATGTTTCAAAATATGAAAATCTAAAACCAGATGAAATCCACGAGCTTAATTTTTGGATTATCGCCTATAGAACAATTACGGGCGCCTGCAGCTTTGGAACCGAAAATTATCTTGAAAACAATCAGGATAAATATAAAGAAAAAATGACCCTAAAAGAGGTTCTCACCGCCACTAAAGGTCAATACGGACATAATACGTTTAGAGAGTTTTTTGAGGAGAAATAATATGTATATTTCAGAATGTAGGGAATTTTTTGATACTTACCATTTTGAGAGTGATTATAAGCTTTTATACGAATTGGATATTAACAGCGGTTATATAAACGAAGATAAACCAGAAGTCGAACCTATTCCCAATGTTAAGGTGTGTATATATTCTTCCAAGGAGCCTTTTACGCTTGAAAAAGCTGAAGATATGCTTATCGAAAAATATTTTGGCGCAATGTCGGTTGAAAGCCAAGATTATGGCTACAGTGAATACACCATAGAAGGCTTTAGTATTTTTTCTTTGAAAATTGGTGCTCATGACCTTTTAAATATTTTAAATAATATATCCGGATGGAAAATTTTTACCGTAGAAAGGCTGAAAGACAATGAAAGACAAGGAAAATAAAACCTTATCACAGCAGATATGCGAATTGTGCGGGATGAAACCAAAATATAAGTGCAGAAATGTGCCTTGTTTAAATTTTATAGGCGACACAGGTATTTGCAATATTTCAGAAAAAAGATGCAACCCTTATGAATGCCAAAATGAATATAAGCCTGATACTACACATAAATTTTGGAAAGAGGGTGAGGCATATTACCCCGACTTTGAAAACCCTGAAAATTTTGTGAAGCTGTTGGAGTTGGAAATTTCAAGCAAAACAACTTTTGGCACTCTGTGGGGATATTTTTGTGACAAGAATAAATCTCTTAGCTTGGATAGAAAACAATTTCTGCAAATGCTAAGAATATATCTTAAAAAAGAAAAATTTCATTTTCAGGCGCAAACCATAGTACATTCAAGAATCAAACAATCCATCCGCGACTATGACGGCTGGGTGTGGAGGTAGGGATGTTAAAAATATTAAAATTATCCTCAAGAATTCTAATGTTTCAAGAAATTTTTTGTTGCACTGTATTGATAACCATTTTAACTTTTTTAGGTTTGGCAGTTGCCTTTTTTGTATATCCTTTATTGGCTTGCACGCAGGCAGCAAGAACGTTTCTTGAATATATAAAAGACACTACAACAGATGAAACAAATAAACTACAAGATGTTTACAGGAGTTTAAAGGAACAACAATGAACCCGATTGAAGAAAATCTAACAAGGAGCTTTTCTGGAAGGAACACTAAGAAATGTCAAAATTAAAAGATTTAATAGGTAAAAAATTTGGAAAACTAACAGTGATAAAAAGAGCCGAAAATGATAAACGTGGTAACGCAAGGTGGCTCTGTAAATGCGATTGCGGGAATGAAATAATAACTTTAGGTTATCCATTGACTAAAGGAATAACAAAAGCCTGTGGTTGTTTAAAAGGAAATAAAAATCGTCATGGTTTTTATAAGCATAGACTGTATCATATATGGTCAAACATTTGCCAAAGATGTTCTAATCCACACAATATAGGTTATAAGATTTATGGAGCAAGGGGTATTACCGTTTGCAACGAGTGGAAAAATGATTTTATGAACTTCTATAACTGGAGTATGGAAAACGGTTACAGAGATGATTTAACCATTGATAGAATAAACGTAAATGGAAATTACGAGCCTAATAATTGTAGGTGGGTTGATTATAAAAGCCAAGCAAGAAACAGGTGAAATAATAAATTGATTACAATCAATAATGAAACTCATTGTTTATTTGAATGGTGTGAAATTTATAAAATTAATTATGCCACACTATATTCTAGATTAAAAGAGGGTATGGATATTATAAATGCAATTATAACACCTGTAGAAAAAAGAAGTAAAGTTAAGACCTTCACCCCTACCCAAAAACAACAGATTAAGGAGATATTGGAAAATGAAAATAATTAAACAAACGCAAATGTTCCTGTTAATTATCTGCTCCGTCTTGGCCGGTATAGATGATTTTACTTGTGACCCAAAATGGGACAAAACAAAAAGCTTATGGCAAAATGCAGGAAAATTAGCAGAAAAAAAACCATGGGTAAGATACTGGTTTTATACAAAATCAGAGGATTACAGGCCAATAATTTTTAACCCCAAATATCCATGGTGGTGTACGGGTTTTGCCATTACAGATGATTATAAAACCGGAGATGCAATTATTGTGGCCTATTTACCAAACGGTGAAAATCCGTTTAAGTATTGGCCTGACGCTTATAGCATTGATTCCGAAGAATGTGAAAAAATCGAATTTACTTCGAGGTTTCCAAAACCTGATTATTTTGTAGAAAGCGAGGAAATCTAATGTCCACACAAACTGAACTTGAATTTTTTTATAAGGCGTTTGATATACCAAAAATAGAAACTTGCGCAAACACAATTCCACCATCAAGGATAAGCGGGGAAATGCGCTATTGCGACCCTAATTTTTGTAAATCTGGTAATCCTAGTGGCTTTTGTATCTTTAAAGAAGAAAAATACCCTGAAATCACAGACAGGCGGTTGTTGGAGTTGACAAGAATTTGTTTAAATTGGGAATTTTCAATTCAATCAAAAGATATAGATTGTATGAAAGACAAGGTAATGTCAGCATTAATTCTACACAAACAAGATAGGTCAATATACAACACAGTCCGCAAGATTATGGGGGTGGAGTGATGGGAGGATTTTTACTTTTTATCGCTGGGATGTGGATAGGGGCAGTTGCAATGGATTGTTGCAAATCCTACAATTACGATTGTAAAATTACCTATGAAATAAAACCTCAAGATTTTAAAATGCGACTTATGAGCATGAAACTTTTTTGTCGGAATATTCTAAGAACACTTAATAATCATTTACAAAGTGAAATACCTGACGATAATAAGCTTGTAGATTTAATTCCAAGAATAGAATATCAAATACAAGAATGCAGTTATTTATTAACGAATTTTGGAGAAATCAAAGAAAATGACAGATAAAGAAATAATAATTGATGGGGTTGATGTTGCAGGGTGTAAGCATTTTTATAAAAAAACATGCCTTGCTGCTAGCACTTTTAATTACAGCGTATCACCAAAGGGCATTTATAGGGCTTGTGTTAATACTAACTGCTACTACAAACAACTCGCCCGCAAAAAGCAGGAGTGTAAGGAATTAAAGGCTTATGTAAAACAAGACCTTGCCCCGCACGCTCAAATGTTAAATAACGAGCTCCAAACCCTCAAAGCAGAGAATAAGGAGCTAAGGACTTTCAAAGAAAAAGTTATGAAACCTGTTGCATTAGCAATGCAAGATGAGCCTGAAATAATCAATATAGTAGACCGCTACAAGCAAGCACTGGATAATATTAAGCCAATTGCACACGATTTACGCACCCGTAGGGATTACCACAGCCCGGATGAAGTCAACTCAGACATAGATAAAATCTTACAAATTATAGAGGAATTAATATGACTAAATACATAATCAAAAACTGCCCAGCCGGGCAAATCGTAACCTCTGCTATTAATCCAAATATGGCAGGGGTTTATTGTAAAATGACACACAGACCTTGTCAGGATTGTAAGGATTGTGTAACAAAAAATATCGCCGAAAGATGCAAAAAACATATTAATGCTCAAGAAATACTTTACGCATCGGAAATATTGCAAATTTTGGAAATAGAGGAGGTTTAAATGATTACAGTTTGCATAGCAGCAGCATTAATAGCAGGGTCGATATATTTTATTTGAAGCTTAATCAAAATCGGAGGACAAAGAGGATGAATGAATTAACGGAGAGAGAGCAGCAAGTTTATAATTTGTTTGTTTCTGAGAATGTCAGCATTACACAAGCAGCTCAAAAATTAAATTTATCCCACCGTACAGTGGGAAACTATCTGCAAAAAATTTACTTAAAACTTGGAATCAAATCGCTTCCGGATATGATAAGGCAGCATTATCGTAATTAGTTTAGCCATAGTAAGTTTAAGGTTTTCTTGTGCAAAATCTTTTAATAATTTTAGCACCCCACCGGATATATTCCTTCAGTGTGGCTGGTTCTGGCAGTGAAGTCGGCTCACCTGGACACGTTTTAAGGGTTCGTGGCTTAAATACCCTTTTTTATTTGCTTAATTACTTTACAAAACTTCATGACAAAACATGAAAAAGGAGAAATAAAATGCAGAATGTTATAAATTTTAAGAACCACCAGTTCAAAGATAAAATGATAAGCGCCAAAGATATAAGGGCGTTATTTAATAATGGAGTAAGCCAAGCCACCCTTGCAAATTGGGTTAAAAAGGGCTTTATTAACCGCTACAAAATAGGAGGACTTGTGTTTTACAAGGAAAGCGAAATAAAAAGCTTGATTGAGAGGGCAAAAGAATAATGGCAACAATCAAAAAAAGAAGTTGGCAAACCAAAAAAGGTATTTCGACAGCATGGGAAGTTTCATATTATAAAGACGGAACCCGTCACCGAAAAACATTCAAAAGAAAACCTACGCTCGATGAAATTGCAGCCCTAAGTCAAACAACCATTAAAAATCCATATTTCAAAGAAGCTCTGGAAGATTACATAAAAGCTTGCTCCCTTCATTGCAAGGAATCAACGATTGAAACTTACAATAATTATAAAGAAGTTGCCTTAAGTTCCTTGCATTTTAAAAAATTAAAAACCCTGAACAGAAACGAAATGAGCAAGTTTTTAATTGAATTAAAAGAAGAAAAGGCTCCAAAAACATTCAATAATATTTTAATGTTTCTTAAAGGCTTTTTTAATTACATGGTTGAAATAAAAACTATTTCAGAGAACCCGATAAGAAAAATAAAATCCTTACCTATAGGAACAAAACAGGCAAAGGCGCTTGAAGAAAATGTGAGAGTATGCTTTATAAAATATTCAGAAAAAGCGCCCCCCTGGGTACATTTATTTTTTATGACAATGTATTATATGGGGCTTCGAATAAGCGAATGTATTGCTCTTGAATGGAGCGACATAGATTTAAAAAACAAAACAATGTCGATAAATAAGCAATATTATAGATATCGGCTTACCTCTACTAAAAATTACGAAACAAGAATAATTGATATGCCCGATTCACTTATTGAGCTATACAAAAAACAGGTTCATATATCACCTCTGGTTTTTAATTCCTCAAAAACACCAGGTAAACATGTAAACGTCAATAATTTACGAGAAACGTATTTTGAGAAAATAATTGAAGCCGTGGAAGATGAATTAGACCTTAATTTATCCGATATTACCCCACACTGTTTGCGCCACACACATGCAACATATTTACTTTCCAATGGAATTCCTGTAAAATATGTGAGTGAGCGTTTGGGCCATAGAGACACAAATACCACACTGAACATTTACAATCACGTTTTACCATCTGACAACAAAAAAGCTCTTGATTTATTAAATAATCTGGATGGGCGCAAAAAAGACACAAAAAATAAAATGATGGGCTGAAAACTTAATAATATCAATGGAGAGGTGTCCGAGTGGTTTAAGGTGCAGA
>CAJUKY010000043.1 GCA_910587055.1 Candidatus Gastranaerophilales bacterium | reverse complement strand
TTGAAGATAATAATATACCCCCAAGGGAATTCGAATCCCTGTCTACACCGTGAAAGGGTGTTGTCCTAGGCCTCTAGACGATGGGGGCATAGTTACTACTACTAATTATTTTTTTTCGTTGTAAACGAACAATCCGATTATATCATTCAATTTTGATAATTGTCTTTGATAGCTTGCGCTCTGTTTTTCAAGATTTTTAATATTGCTTTTGTATTCTTGAATTGTATAGCTGCAATCTTTAATTGAACTGTTTAAGCAGTCTCTAACTCTTTGAGCATCCTGCAAAACACTTTTCATAGGAATGCCGAGCGCTTCAATTGTCTGGCGGATAATTTGTGCACCTGTTTGTCTGGGTACACCTGAAGGAAGCTGAGAAATTAAACGTTTTAAAACATTTATATTGTTTGGCATTTCAAACTCTTCAGAATCGTCTTCAGAATCAATTGTAAGTTTTAACTCAGGATTTTCATCAACTTCTTCGGAATCTACATTAAACACCGGAGCTGAATAATTTGAGCTATCAAATTCTGATTCATAAGACATTGAGCTTCCGAAATCATTATTTTCTGCTGTGTTAAAACCATTGTTTTCAGCAGTATTATATTCTTCTGCAACTACAGTTTCCGCTGCAGTATCAGTTTCTAAACCTTCATTTTGTTTTTTGAGTGCATCTGCTATTTTTTTTCCCATATTTTTTGGTAATTCATTTTCAGGCATCTTGCAACCCTTTCTTTTTAAGTTGATAAGACTATTATAAATAAAAAATAAATTATTTCAACTATTAAAATTATAAAATTTAGTAAACTTTTTGTATGATATTTTAAGGTTAGCGCCAAACAAAATACTTATAAATTAAAAGGCCCCATTAATCATGGGACCGGTTTTTTGTGTTGTGTTATGCTTCGGGATTGTGTTGTTAGGTGTTGATAATGCTTTTTGCTTAATAAACTAAGCAACCATATCTAATTTTTTTGTTTCATTCACGCCTTCTTTAATACTTTCGGCTCTTGAATTGATTTCATTTTCTTTAGAACCGAATAATGATTCTTTAACAATACCTACAAATCCTGTTAAAATCCCTTGGTCAACAAGATTATGTGTTTTTTCCTGAACACCGTAGTTTGTCTGAACACCGGCTCTAAAGCTTATATTGTTTTTTAGTGTATTATTTACATTTGATATAGAATTTACTCTTAACATTTTTATTTTCTATCCTTGGTTTTTCTTTGCTTTTTAGTGTTTGTCTAACACTTTATTTTGTATACTTGTATTATGTACCTAAAAAAAATATTTGTCAACCCCTGTAAATAAATTTTTTTATTCTTAATATAACTGCATTTTAGGCATATTTTTCAAATAACTGTACATGAAGTTTTACTTATATTGTTAAATGTACACTTTATTTTTTATTCTGAAATATTGTAAAATTTCTAATTTACCCGAATGGCTAATTGTGAACCTTTCATATGTGTTGTTATATATAATTAAATCTTTTTCATACTTCCAGCTATTCTTAATTCCAGACAGTTTGGACTCTTTTTATTAAGAGTCCTTTTTTTTCGATTAAAAAATCCTCTTTGAGGATATTTCAAAGAGGATTACAGTTTTTTGTTTTAAACTTTATTTTGTGGCTTCTTCCGTTGTTACCGGGTTTTGTTCTGCAAATGTTATAAATTCTTCTATAAGTTTTTCTTTGGCATCCGGTGTAAAGAGTTTTGAATTATCTACCAGAACCTTATTACCTGTTTTCGGGTTTAAAAGATAAACGGTGGGGAAACCCTGAACCTGATATTCTTGCATTAAGCTTTGATTTTCAGGCATTTCGGCATTTACATAAGCAACAGCAAGGTTGTTTTTGATTTTTTTGTCTTTTGTAATTTTGCCGAATGTTGGGGCAAATCTCTGGCAAAAACCGCACCAGTCTGTGTAAAACCATACAATAACGGGTTTATCTTTTTTCAGGGCTTTTTCCATAGACTGGCCTTTATCGTATTGTTTTGAAATTACGACAGGCTCTTGTAAAACACCTTTTGCGTTTAATTTATGTATTAAAATTCCATCCAGTATTAAAGATAAGCTTGAAAGCACAATTGCAATCACCGCAAGAGCTGTAAGCAGTTTTTTCTTTGTGCATTTTTCTTTGTTTTCATCTGACATTTGTTTTCTCCTTTATAAACGATTATTTTATTCTATATTATTTTAAAAAATGTGCAAATTTATTCATATTTTATTTCAGGCAGCAGTTTTTATACTTCTTACCGCTTCCGCATGGGCAAGGCTCATTTCTGCCGGTATTTTCATATGATTTTTCATTTTTGTTTTCAATGCCTGTTAATTTTTCAAATATTTTTGAATTATAAAGCACAATAGCGGGTGAAAATTTGTTATGAATAGTCCAATCAGATTTAAAAAATGAAATAATTTCTCTTACATCTTTAAAATCTTTATCAAAAACCTTATTTATCAAAGGAATGAAATTTTTAAATTCCTTCTCTTTTTTTATGATTAAATTGGGAGAAACTTTATCTGATGTCATAAAATATTTAATGCATTCATTCGCATTTTCTATTGTTTCAAGAGAATTTGATTTCATTATTTCATTAAAGGTGCCAAGAAATGGAATTATATAAAGTCCTGAATCTTTATCAATAAAAAATCCTGTATCATATGGTTTTTCAGAAGCGCTGAATCCTCCTGCAGCATTTTTTATAAAATCTTTTTCTTTTGAATTTTCCAATTCAAAATATTTATATTCGATGTTTGTTTCGTATTTTTCTTTTGAAATATCAATACTTTTATTTTCAAGAATATTGTTAAAATCCTTTAAAAATTCATCCGCAAGAGTATTTGAAGTTATAATTTCATCACAGCTGAAAGTTTTAATAAATTTTTCATTAAAAAAGGCAGTTGATTTTTGCAGCTCTTTTAATTTTTTATCATTATACATAGTCTGAGATTCAGGATATTTTATAAGGCATTTGACCGTTTCCGCGTATGCATTGTATTCTCTGAATTGTCCGAAACAATCAAAAATTTCAAGAAGATAAAATGTATTATTAAATTCTATCATTCTTGCTTTGATATAGTCATAGAGTCCTATTTGGCGCAGGTTTGTCATTTTTACAAGCGGGATAAGTTCAAAATCAGCTTCATTTGCAAGGCATGTTGCAGAATATGCGTTTTTTAAGATTTTATTTATTTTAAATACTGATTTAAAACTGTTTTTAAAAGAATTAATTATTTTCTTATCATAATCAGGGTTTTTTTGGCTGAAATAATCCAAAACTCTTGTATTGTTTTGAGTTCTTTCGTCTAAAATATATCCTATAAGGCAATCATTGAGGTCAGTTTGTCTTTCAATATTAAAATTGTTAATTTCAAGATATTTTTCAAAATCCTTGGAAAGTATTTCATCATTTATAACAAAATCAATCAGTGTATCCATTGTGGAGCTTATCAGATTTAAAGTTTCAACGGGCATTATTAAATTCTCCTTAAATATATAAGATATTCCGTATTTCCCTGTTTTGCACCCTGTATCGGGGAAGTTGCAACCCCAAGGGTTTCAAGGGAAAGGGATGAAGCAAAATTTTTTATATCTTCAATAATTTTTTTATGAATGTTTGTGTCTTTTACGACGCCGCCTTTTTGAATTTCATTTTTTTCAGCTTCAAACTGCGGTTTTATTAAAAGTACCATTTCAGCTTTTTTATTTACAAATTTTAAAACATTTTCAAGCACTTTTTTTATTGAAATAAATGATAAATCCATTGATAAAAATTCGGGCAATTTATTATCGGGCAAAGTTTCACAGTCAAAAATTTCTTCAAATGTACAATTTTTTACGTTTACTTTTTCTATAACTTTTACTTTTTCATTTGAGCGTAATTTCCATGCAATCTGTCCGTAGCCTACATCAACAGCGTAAACATATTTTGCGCCTTCCTGGAGCATACAATCGGTGAAACCGCCCGTGGACGCTCCTATATCGATGCAGATTTTATCCTTTAAATTTATTTTAAATTCATCAACGGCACCTTTTAGCTTTAATCCACCGCGCGAAACATAAGGAATGGTTTTAATTTCAAGTTTCATCGGGTGTTCGGGGTGAAAAAGCTTGTTTTCATCATAAAGTTCACCTGCTTTAGAAACTACGGCATCATTGATTTTTACATTTCCTGCAAGAATATTAACCTGTGCGGAATTTTTGGAATCAAAAAAACCATGTTCAAATAAAATTAAATCCAACCTCTTTTTCATAAAAATTTATTCCGCCGGTGTCTCAGGCTTTTACCATATACTGTTCTTCCTGAAGTGAAATGCCTGAAATTTCGGAAGATACAAGGCATACTTTTTTAATAGGCCCGAGTGCTTCAAGTTCTATCAATTTCGGAGCTTCCTGAGCCTGCATAACAGCCTGCAGATTAGTATAAATTGCCTGCGGATTTTCAACATACAAAACAATCGGAGCTACCGAGCCTTTTAAAAATATTAAAAGTGAGATTTTTACCTGTATATTTTGTTCATTGGGTGTATTTTGTGTAGACATTTATTCTTCCTTATTAAAATTAAAAATATTTTCTGCGTTTTTTGTTGTTTGATTTATTACAAATTCAGGAGTTAAATCCTTCAAATTTGCTATTTCTTTTACAATTAAATTTAAATATTTAGGCGCGTTCTCTTCTCCCCTGAAAGGGTGCGGGGTAAGATAAGGTGCATCTGTTTCAAGTACAATGTTTTCTATCGGAATTTCTTTTACAACATCTTTCATTTTTCTTGCATTTTTAAATGTTACAACCCCGCCGATTCCTAAAAGCCAGCCTGAATTTACGCATTGCTTTGCAAATTCAACACTTCCTGAAAAACAGTGCAAAATGACATTTTTCATATCGTAGTCTTTTAAAATTTCAAAAGTATCAAGATGCGCTTCTCTATCATGAATTACCACAGGCAGATTAAGCGATTTTGCAATTTCAAGCTGGGTTTTAAAAACGCGTTTTTGAACATCAATAAATGTTTTATCCCAATAATAATCCAGCCCTATTTCGCCTATACCAACCATTTTAGGGTGCTGTGCAAGAAGAGTCATTTTTTTTGCAGCTTCATCATTAAATTTTTGAGCTTCTGAAGGATGAACCCCGATTGTTCCGTATATGCAGTCGTATTTATCAATATATTCCGTGATTGTATCAAATGTATCAGGCTCAACCCCCGGTATAATTATTTTTTTAACTCCGTTTTTAAGTGCTTCTTCAATTTCTTTTTCAGGATTTTGAAGCATATCTATATGTGAATGTGTATCTATCATAATTAAACATTTTAACAAATTTTGATTTTTTTGTATAATTATTAAGAAAGAAAGTCGGAGGATAATCGCGCGGAAGGTTTTAACTTTCGTGAGGAAAGTCCGGACATCCAAAAAGGCATATCGCCTGAGAAAGTCAGGTGCGTGCGAGCGTGAGGACAGTGCCACAGAAATGAAGAATGCCTTCAATATTTTTTAATTTAGGCTTTAAAGTTTTTAAAGACAAAGAGTTTATTTTAAAAGAAGGTGATTGTGCAACGGCGGAGTAAGAGCCCACCGCTTTATCCCGTAAGGGATAGGGGCAAGGTAAACCCCGATAGGATGCAAGTTCGATTTTACGGTTATGGTGCCTTTTCCTTCCTTTACGGGAGCCGTATAAAGGAACGCATTAGACAGATGATTATCTTGAAACAGAATCCGGCTTATTACCGGCTTTCTTTTTATATTAAAGAAAATTACGCCATTATTTAGATTTTGCGGCATTCGTGATAAACGGGTATAAAAAAACGGACGCGAAGGTTACAAAACGCGCCCGAATGAAAAGTTGTTTATCATAAAATTGTTTTGGATTTGTCGGGTCAGATTCTGTCTGACGTTGTCTTAAATTACCTAATCCAACACCGTACTCTTATACTCAAGTATAACAAACCCATTCCCTCCGTTGCCTCCTTTGCCCTGTGTGAGGTTAA
>CAJUKY010000042.1 GCA_910587055.1 Candidatus Gastranaerophilales bacterium | reverse complement strand
TTTTGCCAGATTTCACCTGCTTCATCGTCGTTTTCATATATTGTAATCCAGAGGCGGTCTTTATCCAAGCCCAAATAATTTGTTACAAAATCCCAGCTCCACGGGATAATTTCTTCTTTAAAATAATCGCCGAAGCTGAAATTTCCGAGCATTTCAAAAAATGTATGGTGTCTCGGGGTTCTGCCTACATTTTCAATATCAGAATCTTTTCCGCCTGCACGTGCGCATTTCTGGCAGGATGTTGCTCTTGCGGGCTCATACGGCGGAGTTTCTATCCCTAAAAAATAAGGGATAAACTGTACCATCCCCGCTGTTGTAAGCAAAATTGTCGGGTTATTCGGCACTAAAGACGAGCTTTTTATCCTTGTATGCTGATGGTTTTTTTCAAAAAAGCTCAAAAAAGCTTCTCTTATTTCATCACACGTTTTTGGCTTATTATTCATATCTTTTCCTTTTAATTCCGTTTAAAAATCTAAGTAAATATTATCATAAAAATATTAGCCTGCGTAACTTAATTGTAATAATGTTTTATTGATTGTATAATTGATTTTATTATGGAGAAAGATAAATTCAATATTGATGCGATAGTTGTAGGGGCAGGCCCTGCGGGAATAAGCGCCGCTTTGACTTTAAAAAGAGGGGGCAAAAGCGTTGTAGTTATTGAACGTTCCGATAAAGCAGGCACGAAAAATATGTTCGGTGGAGCGGTATATTTGAATTCAATAAAGTCGATTCTGCCTGAAAGCTTTAATAAGGCGCCTTATGAGCGCTTTATTGTTAATCATACATATTCTTTTTTAAATGATTCAGGGTCTGTCGATATTAAATCTTCAGCTCTGACGGATAATTCAACGGCTACTGTCATGCGGCCGAAATTTGATGCATGGCTTGTTGAAGAGGCTAAAAAAGAGGGTGTTTATTTTGCTCCGAGGACTCTTGTTAAAAAATTAATATATAAAAACGGTTCTGTTGTAGGGGTAAAAACCGAGCAGGAAAAGTATTTTGCGCCCGTTGTAATTTTAGCGGACGGTGTAAATTCGCTTTTAAGTAAGGATATCGGGCTTCGCAAGGAATATTTTCCTAAAGATATGGTGCTTTCTGTTAAGGAAACTTATAAGCTCGATAAAAAGATTTTAGAAGAAAGATTTAACCTTGAGCCTGATACAAATGAGGGCGCAATGTATGAATTTTTCGGGGGTTTATCTGGTTTTTATTTAACGGAAAAAAAGAAAAAACATCCTGTAACGCCTTTTGCAATAGGGTTTTTGTATACTTTCAAAGATACAATTTCGCTGGGCTTGGGAATTTCTCTTGAAGATTTAACGCTTTATAAAATGAAACCCTATGAAGTTTTAGAAAAATTTAAAAGTCATCCTGTTGTAAAGAGATTAATTGCAGGGGCTGAAATGAATGAGTATTCGGCGCATATGATACCTGAATACGGCTATAATCACCTTTCTAAGCTTTATGCAAACGGGGTGATGATAACAGGAGATGCTGCAGGGCTTATCAACAGCGCCCATTTTGAAGGAACGAATTTTGCGATTGAATCCGGCAGGCTGGCAGGCGAAACTGCAATAATAGCTTTAAATTTAGAAAAATATGACCATAATATTTTAAAAACATATGAAGAAAAGTTAAGAAACAGCTTTGTGTTAAAAGATATGAAGTCATACAGAAATGTGGTTGAAACTATGTATTTAAGGAAGAATTCCATCCTTAAATATTATCCTGATAAAATGGGTGAATTTTTCGAAATGCTTCATACGGTGGATAATGTTGATAAGAAGAAAAAATTTACGAAGTTTTTCAGGAAAATTTTCTTTGAAAGAAGCATCTTAGAACTTTTCAGAGATTTTAAGGCTTTTTTAAGACTATTTTTTGATATTATGTTTTAAAATATATTTTAAAAGGGGCAAAATCCTTTGTTATTAGGAGATTTCAGACTAAAGTGGATATAGAAAAAAAACTTATAAATGTTAAATATAATACGGATGAATGTTCTCATCTTATTTTAAATCAGGAGATTTGCAAAGTTTGTGAAGATAGGGTTTGTTTAAATATTTGCCCTGCAAATGTATACAAGGAGAACGTTTCAGGCCAAAATGCGGAAAATAATTCCGAAAATAATGGTACAATAGATTGTATAACCGTAGAGTATGAAAATTGCCTTGAGTGCGGAGCATGTAAAATTGCCTGTCCGTACGGGGCTATAGACTGGAGATACCCTAAAGCCGGCTGCGGTGTTATATATAAGTTCACATAACGCTTTTTTAGGAGAAAACAACATGAATGAGTATTACTCTCGCTGGTATGATAAGGACCCTGTTCTTTCAATGTCTATGCGTACTCTTGCAAATTCGGACGATGCAAGCCAGATTGCTGTTGCACTGAATTTGATTAAAGTAATTATTGAGCACAATATTAATAATAATGAATTTTCAAATATTGAGGATATTGTGGGTGCTGTGGAAGACGGGCTTATCCAGAAGGGCACAAACAGATGGTATGACCTTGATGCTACGGTGAGAACAGCCATTCAGATGTTAGAGCGGTGTGATGAAAAAACAAGACAGAAAGTAGCCCTTGATATGGCACAGCTTGTTATAGAAAAGATTGTACAGGATGCCGATGCTCCTGCAGATTCTGATGAAGATGCCATTGAAGGAAGTATTTTAGACCTTGACGCCGTTAGCGACCATGACGATGTAAATATATAAAAACAGGCTTTTTAATGAATGATGTTCAAAGGTTTGAAAATTTAAAAAAAACAATAGAAAATGACCCCGAAAATTTTCAGGCAAGACGTGAAATTGCCGTTATGTGCCTTGATATGGGGTTTGATTCCATGGCGCTGAAACATTTAAATTATCTTGTGAATACTTTCCCGAATGATGCAAATCTTCATTTTAATATGGGAATATGCTGGGAAAAATTAAAGCAGTTTAAATTTGCACTTGAATCTTACAAAAAAGCTGCCGAATTAAAAGAGGATGAACCTGATTTTATCTATAATCTTGCTCTTGCATATGAGAATCTGGGGCAGGATGATGAAGCGCTAATGCAGTTTAAAAGGGTTATATGCCTTGAATCCGATGATTCGAATTCATTTTTTTGCATAGGATGTTTGCTTTCTAAAAGAGGAGATACGGAAAACGCGATAAAATGCTTTAAAAAGGCTATTGAATACAATTTCGGGGATTATTTTGCGCATTTTCACCTTGCAAATATGTATCATAAAACAGGCGAAATTGATAAGGCTGTTGAAGAATACAAAAAGGTGGTTCAGCTTTCGGGGGATTATTCATGGGCGTATTTTAACCTCGGGCAGATTTTTTACGAAAAAGGGGATATTGAAAACGCAGTAATAATGCTGAATTTGACGGTTGAAAAAAATCCTAAGGATAAAGAAGCTTATAAATTACTGGTGCAGTTGTATTTAAAACTGAATGATATTGAAACGGCGGCTGCGGTTCTGGATGAAATGAAGGAAAATTCAGGCGAAAACGGGGATTTTTATTTCCTTTATTCTAAAATTTATGAATTAAAGGGTGATTTGGCTAAATATAAAAAGTGTCTTGAATCGGCGCTTAAAAATGAAGAAACTTTAAGCTTTGATAAATTTGCCGTTATGAAAGAATTGAGGGATTGTCCTGAAATCAAGGAAGATAAACCGGATGAAGAAGAAGATTTTGATGAGGATATTGATGATTTAGAAGAGGATGAAGATGCTTGATTTTTCTGATAAATATTATCTTGCAATGAGCAATTTGTGCATTTCAAACCCTCTTTTCAAGGCTAAACTGTTTGAATATTTTAATTTTGATATTGAAAAAACTTTTAATGCAGGCAAGGAAGATTTAAAGGGGCTGTCTGAATTTTGCGATGGGGAAATCACCATCCCGAGGGATTTTCTTAAAAAAAGAGATGAAATTGACCCCGATAAAGTTTGTGAAGATTTTTTAAGCACCGCAGAAAAATATAATATTAAATATATTACATATGAAGATGAAAAATATCCCGAAATGCTGAAAAATATTCCTGATTTTCCTTTAATGCTTTATTATAAGGGCAGCTTTGACGGGATAAATTTTAACAAAACAATTGCATTTGTGGGATCAAGGAAAGCATCAATAAATGCTAAAGAAGCTCTCCATGGTATAATTTCGGGGTTAAAGGGCTCTGATATTGTTGTGGTTTCAGGGTTAGCGGAAGGAATTGACGCAAGAAGCCATAAAAGCGCCCTTGAAAACGGCTTAAAAACAATAGGGGTAATAGGTTCGGGGTTTGAATTTACCTACCCTTCTTCAAATAAAAAATTGTATTTTGAAATTGAAAACGGCGGCGGGCTGATATTCAGCGAATATCCTTATAAAACACCTCCTATGGCGTACCAGTTTCCTTTAAGAAACAGAATTGTGGTCGGGATGTCTTACGGGACGGTTGTTGCGGAAGCAAGGATGAAATCGGGCGCTATGATCAGCGCAAAGCTCACGCTTGATTTTAACCGCGAATTAATGTGTATGCCGGGTCTTATCTCAAATCCTAATACAGAAGGGATTTATTACCTTTTAAAAAACGGTGCTTCAATGGTTACAAATTCCGATGATGTTCTTGAGGCTCTGGGGTGGGAAGCTGAAACCATTGAAAGAGAAGAACTTTGCCTTGATGGAATTGAAAAAGAGATTTATGAGATAATTGCCACAGAAGCGCAGAATATGGAGACTTTGGGCCAAAAATTAAATATCAAGACGGGTGATTTAATGGCGAACTTGACATCAATGGAACTTAAGGGTTTAATAAAACAAGCCGGAGGGAATTATTTTATTTCAGGCTAGATGTTAAAGGGGTAAAAATCGGTTTTACAGGCCGGTTTCTTTAAAAAATAAAAGGAATTGATTAAAGATATATGGCAGCAAAAACAACTACAAAAAAAACAGCAGCAAAAACGGAAACTAAGGCAAAAGCAGCGGATACAAAAGGAAAAGCGCTTGTAATAGTAGAGTCTCCCGCAAAATCAAAAACCATTAAAAAGATTTTAGGGAATGATTATGTAATTGAGGCAAGTTACGGGCACATCAGAGATTTGCCGCCGAAGGGCCTCGGGTTTGATGTTGACAATGATTTTAAAGCAACATTTTCCATAATCCCTGAAAAACAAAAAGTGGTTGATAATTTAAACAAAATGGCAAAAAATGCAAGCCGCATCTACCTTGCATCCGATCCTGACCGTGAGGGAGAGGCTATTGCATGGCATGTTAAAGAAGTTTTGAAGGTGCCTGAAGATAAGATTTACCGTATAGTTTTTAACGAAATTACTCCGAAAGCCATAAAGGATGCGGTTGCAAACTACCGCGACATTGATATGCTGAAGGTTAAAGCCCAGCAGACAAGACAAATTCTGGACAGGCTTGTAGGTTTTAAAATAAGCCCCATTTTGTGGGAAAAATTAAGAAATTACAGACTGTCAGCAGGCCGCGTGCAATCTGTTGCGCTCCGTATGATTTGCGAGCGCGAGGCTGAAATTGAAGCATTTGTGCCCGTTGAATACTGGAGCATTGATGCGCTTTTAGCTAAAGACGGTTTTCAATTTTTAGCGGAATTATCCCGCAGAAAATCCGGCAGCAAGGATGAAAAAATCAACATCGCAAATAAGGATGAGGTTGATAAAATCTTAAAAGAGCTGGAGTCTGCGAAATATCAGGTTTCAAAAATTACAACAAGAGATTCCCAAAGAAAACCGCAGGCGCCTTTTATTACATCCACTCTCCAGAGAGAAGCAAGTTCAAAACTCGGTTACGGCGTATCAAAGACCATGCAGATAGCGCAAAAGCTCTATGAGGGTATTGAACTTGGCGAAGAAGGCGCAATAGGCTTAATTACTTATATGAGAACGGACTCTGTCAGAATATCCGATGATGCAAGGGATGCCGCTAAAGAATACATTACTTATAATTTCGGTGAAAAATATTACCCGAAAGAGCCAAACGATTACAACAAGGGTAAAAAGAAAAATGTTCAGGATGCACACGAAGCCATTCGTCCTTCATATATTGAAAGAACGCCGGAGAGCATTAAAAAATATTTAACGGCAGAGCAGTATAAACTTTATAAACTTATCTGGTCAAGGTTTATGGCATCACAGATGGAAAATGCCAGAATTAAAAATCACACCGTTGATATTGAAGCAAACGATTATATTTTCAAGATAGGTTCTTCAAAGGTTGAATTTGACGGCTTTTTAAAGGTTTATACCGATGATGAAGCGGAAGAACAGAAAAAATTCCCCGATTTAAAAGAAGGGGATGTGCTTGAATTTATAAAGCTTGACCCGAAACAGCACTTTACACAGCCTCCTGCAAGGTTTTCTGAAGCATCGCTTGTAAAGCAGCTTGAAGAATACGGAATCGGCCGTCCGTCTACATATGCGCCGATTATTACAAAAATTCAGCAGAGAG
>CAJUKY010000041.1 GCA_910587055.1 Candidatus Gastranaerophilales bacterium | reverse complement strand
TTAACCTCACACAGGGCAAAGGAGGCAACGGAGGGAATGGGTTTGTTATACTTGAATACAAATCCACAACACTGGATTAGATAATCCGCAGCAAAGCCGGATATCATCTTATCGGATAAATTAAATTTTAGATGAACAACTTTTCAATAAGGGCGTATATGTAACCGATACGCCCGTTTTTTTATCCTATTTATCCTATTTATCCTATTGCGCGAAATATACGAAAAAGCACCGTGTTTTAAAAACGGTGCTTTTATTCTGATTTAATCCAAATATTAAAATTTATGCGTCACAAGAGCGAAGATATCATTAAATATCACATAAATCATAAGTATAATGAGAAGCAGGAAGAAAATCCTTCCTATATTTTCCGTTATTTTTTCATCAATTTCTCTGCCAAGAATTTTTTCTAAGGCAAGAAACATTAAATGACCGCCGTCAAGCGCAGGAATAGGCAGAAGATTAATTATTGCTAAATCAATACTGATAATTGCAGTTAATAAAAGTCCGTTCAGCATTCCGTAAGTTTCAATAATATCAGAGCCTACTTTTGTAATTACAACAATGCCGTGCATTTCAGACATCGGAATTTTGCCTGTTACAAGCTGCCATAGGCCAAAACCCATTAATTTTGTATTTGTCCACAAATAATCAAGCGAATTTACAATAATTTCTTTTACGGTATTTGTTTGTTTAAAAATTTCTTTTGTTTCAAGTTTAATTCCTAAAATTCCGTTTTTATCGGTATGGATGTTGCTCAGGGTAATTTCTTCACCATTTCTATCCAGTGTAATTGTAAGCGGTTTATAACTGTCGGCAAGAGCCTTTGCAATGCTTTCCGGTTCAATATCTTCTTCTAAAACATATTCCTTTTTGTTTTCAAATTTGTCTCTTAATTCTATTTCTTCTTTTGTTAAATTAACCTCGCTTGTTTGATATTTTTCATACCCGGAAGCAACGCTTTCCGTTATATTAAGAGGTTTTTCCGGAGACACCTGCGGCAGTTTAATTTTTGTGTCTTTTTTAATAACATTTTCAAAATCAACATCCGGATTTAGATTTTTAAGTTCATTTAACTTAAGTGTAACAATTTCATCATTTACACTACCATCAAAAAATTTACTTTTTTGTACAACAAAAATAAACTTATAAGAATTTGTTACTTTGATGCCGTTTATTGCTTTAATTTTATCGCCTGCTTTAACATCGGAATTTACTATGTTTGAAGAGTTATCTTTTGTGATAATTTCTTTAATAAAAACATCTGAAGTGCCCGTTGGAAGCTTATGATACCAGGCAGCGGCAAACATTGTTAAAAATATCGCAAAGACAACGTTCATAAAAACTCCGGCAGATACTATTATTGCCTTTTGCCATGGTGCTTTATTTTTAAATCTTTCGGGAGAATCCGCAGGCAGGATATCTTCTTCTTGAGCTTTCTGTGAAGCTTCTTTTGCGGCTTCTTTATCTTCTTTTTTATTATCTTTTGTTTCTTCATCATCGGGGAATGAAACATATCCGCCGAGAAGAAATGCGTGGATTAAAATTTCCGTGTTGCCCCATTTTGTTTTAAAAAGAGTAGGCCCAATAGGCAGTCCAAAGCCGAATTTTGATACCCTTACACCAAAAAGCCTTGCTGCGGCAAAATGTCCTATTTCATGAACAAGTATCAGCAAGCTTATTAATAAAAGCATTATAATTGTATTCATTTTATTTTCTCTCTAGTTTTTATCTTCTTTTTCTGCCCGTATATTTAAATAAACCAAACATAGCAGGCTTATATGATTCTAAATCTCTGCTGGTTTCAAGCAGGCGAGCCTTTAATTTCCTGTTTTCATCGGCAAGCATCTGATTTTTTTCTTTCAGTTCAATTGTTCTTTGTCTGAATAATTGAAGTTTTTCATTTTGTTTTGAACTGTTTAATTTATAATAGCTGTTTAATTTTATTGCGATTTTTTTTGCTATGGTTTTTGCAATCATATCAAGTGTGCCCTGTGAAATATCAAGCTTAAAGGCATTTTGCGGCACAACATCAGCCGTTTGTTTTACGATTTCTCTTAAAATTTCTTTTACATTTTCATTATTCTGCGGAACAGGGACAATGCTTGCCGTCTGTCTTGTAATTTCTTCTCTTATAATGATTCTTATATCATCAGCACTTAAATTTGAAGCATTATTTGAAGCAAGACTGCTGTCGAAATGTGTTGCCTGCCTTGGAACCTCGGGAGCTGCAATATCAGAAGGCAAATCTTCCTGAAGGGATTTATATTCTTCAGGTTCATTCTGAACATAATCCTGAAGTTCAGAAAAAGAATCCGTGTATGATTCTTTGAAAATTTGTTCTAAATCAGCGGGAGGAACATCTTTTGTATCGCCGCCCGCAAGATTTTGCGCAAAACTCTGTGCCAATTGCATTAAATCAAGCTCGTCAGCTTTTGTATCTTCGGATTTATTTTGCGGGGTTTCCGCTTGAACAGTTTCTTTGGCAGGTTCCGGCTTAGTATGCTGTATGGCAGGCTCAAAATAAGTTTCCGTAATACTCTCAGGCAGCGGCTGGCCGGCTTTATTTATAAGATTGTTTGCCTTTTCAATTTCATCTGCGGTAAAGCTTTCATCAATTATCAATAAATCATCCTGACTTTCCTGCTCCTGCATAACTGAATACTGCTCTTCTGGTATATCAGAAGGTGTATAGCTATGGTCAACAACTATATTTGAATTGGGAGCAACAGGCCCCGGTTTAAGATTTTTCATAACAGAAGGCATAATATTATTTTCCGGAATATATTCAGGTATAACTTCAGGAATTTCCTCATTTTTTTCAGCATTTTTGGATTCAACAGGAGCCTTTGTTTTAGCAGCTTCTATCGGAACTTCTTTCGCATTTTCCGCAAGTTCTTCAAGCGAAACGGAAGAATAATCCTCGTCTTTATTGTGCGCCAATGTTTCCGCTGCCGGTTTTGTTTCATATACAGGAGTGCCGCCATCTAAAACGACCTGTTGTACAGGTTCTTCTTTAATGGCTTTTGAAACTTCGTTATTCTCGGGAATTTTAGAAATTTCGGCAGCAGCCTTAATTTCCTGCATTTTTGCTTCAAGCGCACTTTTTTTTGTTTTACTGTATTGTGCTTTTAATTTATCCAAAATTGTCAAATAAGAATTATTATCAAAAAATTCAATTCCGAATTCATTTTCATATATGGCTTCAATCTGCCATTCTTTTATAAATGAATTTAGTGTTAATAAGTCTATAAAATAGCCGTCAAGAGCCAATTTTGTCAGTATGGCGGATTTTGACAGAGCATTAAAATTATCCATATTAGTATAACCCTTCGTAAAACAATTATAAATGATAAATAAACATCATGCAATTGTAATACTGTGAAAATAGTATTTATGAATTGGATTTTGATAAGAATTTACATTGCAATTTTAGATTTAAGAGAGTGTATTTTCTGTTGTTCTTCTATTGTTCTTGCGTTTGAGTTATTTAATCTCATTCTTTTATTTAAAGCATTCAGGGTTAAATTTCTGTTATCATATATTCTGCTCGAAGATCTTTTTTCCATTAAGCTGTTATAAACCGTTTTTGAAGCAATGTTTTGCATAGCTTTAATCTTTGCATCGGCTATTTTTGCCTTTAATGCATTCGCTTTCATATTCTTTGCTTTTCTTTTAAACATTCTAAATAAAGCACACACTATAAAAGCAAATACCAAAAGTGCATATCCTGCGCTTTTATCCGGATATGGCTGTGTTTCAACGTTATTAAAATTTATAACAGCATCTTCAATATTTCCTGTTACATAAATTCTTACCTTATTTCCGATTTGCTGCGCTATAACACTTTCAACGCCGTTTACATTGTTGTATTGAACAGCGAAATTTTCTTTCAGGCTTGCATCTTTAATATCAAAATATTTTCTGCCCATTTCGTCAATATTATTTTTAACATTCGTTTTATAGTCGCTTTTAATATTCAATTTAATGCCGTTTGTCAAGGTATTATCAGGACTGACATTTATGGCATAAATAAAATTATTGTTTGAAAACGCCGCAAGCGGTGATAAAAACAGGCAAAAAAGTAAACTTATAATTAATTTTTTCATAATTTATTGCATCCTAAGTCCCAAGTCTTTCTTAAAATACAATAACTTTTTATAAACTTTGTATCATCAATCTTAAGATTTAAAATTAGTATTAACCTTAAGATCTATAAAATATGAAAAATTCTTATATGCTTTTTAGAAGATTTGCCATCTCAATTGCGGATTCTGCTGCATCTGCGCCTTTATTTCCGGATTTTGTACCGGCTCTTTCAATGGCTTGTTCGATATTATCCGTTGTTAAAACTCCAAATATTACGGGCACCCCTGATTCAAGGCTTACATTGGCTACACCTTTTGAAACTTCCGCACAAACGTAATCATAATGAGATGTTGAACCTTTTATAACGGCTCCGAGTGCAACAACTGCGCTGTATCCTTTTGAAGCGGCTTTTTTGCATGCAAGGGGAATTTCAAAAGACCCCGGCACCCAGATTACATCAATATTTTCAGGGTTAGCGCCATGACGGATAAAAGCATCCTTTGCGCCTGATAAGAGCTTTGAACTTATGAATTCATTAAACCTTGCAGCAACAATACAAAATCTGTCATTTTTATCTGCGGTTAATTTGCCTTCAAATACATTTACCATATTTTTCTCCAAAAAGCTTAATAAATTCTTGAATTTATTTTAGCATAAAGAAAATTTTAGTAAAAGAAACCAATATTAACCTACTTTAATCCACTTGCCCTTTTTGAATTTTGCTTTTAGGCCATATGTTACTGTGTCAGTTGCTGCATCATATTTGTAGTCTTCGTAATAAAATTTCGGTTCATTTGTTCCGGGTTTATATTCAACCCTGATATCAGCTTTTCTGTTGCCGGAAGATTTTATTTTAACACCCTGCTCGCAGCTTAACAGTTTTTTATCGGAGTCAAAACTTGTTATTTTTGCAACCGTTTCAGTACCGTCAGGCATAATCTTAACTTTTTCTTTGCAGGCATTGGAAACTAAATCAAGTTCTTTTGCATATTCAATTATACCGTTATGCTGTTTATATCCCGCAATAGAACTTAAAATTTCACCTGAAAACGGATTTTGTTTTGCGACTTTTGTGCATTCTTCACTGCCGTCTGCAAATTTTACAACATTTTCAGAATATACTCTGTTGCCCATAGAATCAAGATTAACAAGTTTTTTAGCTTTTATTGTACCGTCTGAAAGCTCTTCGTATTTTTCAATATATTCACTCGGAATTGTGCTGCCCTGTGATACGGTAAATCCTTTTGAGAATTCAACACTATTTTGTGTTAATTTATAATCGGTAAAATACTTTGTATCTCCCGTTATAGTGTTGTATATAAATCGCTTTTTAGCAGTTTCAAAATTTTCCTTATTGTATTTTACATTATCAAGAACAACAGTTATTTCATCATTATTAACGGTTATTCTTCTTTTTGCTTTTGATGTCGTTTTTCTAAGTGAATCACTATAGCCTTCAGCATAAATCCAGCTATCGGTTCCCGTTCTGATAAATGCATTCTTTTTGCCAATTTTGCAAATTTTGCCAATTCCCGTATATTCCACTGATGAAGAAGTATTATTTGAAAAGTCATTTACGATTTTTCGCACCCAATATCGGGTTTTATTATTATTATTTAAAACATCAGCAACATCATCATTTATTTTACAGTTTGAATTTACAAATTTACGGGCATCATCCGACATTTCTTCAACAAGAGGTATTCCTTTATTAAAACCGTTAAGTGTTCCTGTTATTTTTTCACCAAGCCCAAATTGATTTGCAGTTTTTGGACAGGGTACATCAGGTGTAGGCTTATGTTCTTCAAAGCCCTGTTTTATATCTTCGCCTATGGATTTAAATTTATCTTTTAACATTTTAATTAACGAATTTTTATCGGAAGTGCTCTGCACATCTTCTGTTTTAGCTGCTGTTTCACTTACGGCGGTAACAGCTGCCTCTGCCGCTTTTGTGCCCTCTTTAGCGGAAGGCGTTTTTCCTCTGTAATGATATGCAATTGCAGCAAGAGCTGCTCCTGTTGCAAGGGTAAAAATTACCCAGAAAGTTTTGCCGCTTTTGGGTTTTGAATTTTGAGCCCCGTAAACATCCTGCCCGCTTTCATATTGCGCCCTGAAAGATACGTTTTGCGCATTATTAAAAGATTTTAGCGCCGTATTTTTAGAAATTGCAGGCATGCCGGAGTAATTATTTACATTCAAACCTGAGGACATATTACCTTCCTGAAATTTATAACACATTTTGATAAAGCGGCTAAAAGCTCAAAATTGACAAAAAACGTGTAAATGTTTCGAAATTTTAAGAGCTGTAAAATGTACGGATTTAAAATCTGTTTAAAATTCTCCGGTTTTAGAGTATATTTTAAAATTTTTCAATTTTTAAATAAAAAAAACGGCTTTCAAAATGAAAAGCCGTTTGGAAATACTTTTTTAGTAATTCCTCGTGTGTGAAGTGAAGGTTAGTGTGTATTGGTTAGAATGTAATTAG
>CAJUKY010000040.1 GCA_910587055.1 Candidatus Gastranaerophilales bacterium | reverse complement strand
TTCTTTTAATAAGCTTTGCTGCTTATATGCCGATTTCAATTGCTCCGTCATTAGCAATACCTGCCGATAATCAGACTCCGATTATCGATAACGCAATTAACGGCGGTAATATTGGATTAGACGGTAAAGTTACTGTTGGCGGCAAAGAATATGACAACTTCAAAGTTGAAATGGCACCCGGTGCAGGACAGGGCGCAGTTGCTTTATACAACTGGGGCTCTTTTGATGTTGGTAAAAATGTTGCTGTAAACTGGGTTTCAAATGCATGGAGCCAAAAATTCATTAACAGAGTAATGAACACAGGTAAAGCATCTGAAATCTTCGGTGCTCTTACAAGCAGCAGCTGCGCAAACGGTAAATGCGGCTATGAAAACGGCGCAAGCGTTATCTTAATTAACCCGAACGGTATTACATTCGGAAACGGTTCACAGGTTAACTTAAATTCATTCACCGCTTCTACAAGAGATATTAAAGGTATCGACCAGTTCAGCAAAGAAATTATGAACACAACAAATGTTGATACCGGTAAAGGCTATAATAACTATATCAATATTTCAGGTTTAAAAAATAAATACGGTGCAATGACACCTATCGTATTTGATAAATCTTTCGTTGATTCAAAAGGCAACGGCGTTATCAGCTTAGACGGTTCCAAATTCAACGGTAACGGAACAAAAGCTATGTCAGTTGCTTTAATCGGCGATAAAATCAATATTAACAATTCAAAAATCCAAACTTATGAATCAAACGGAACATCAGGTAACATCGGTACAGGTTCTACAAGATCAAACGTAAAATTAATTACTGCAGACAGCGTAGAATTACAATACAACGAACTCGGCGGTGTTGCTGATACTAAAAATGGTCAGAACCTTGTAAAAATTGATGACAACGCTCAAATTGCAGCAGGCAAAACAGCTGATGATTATGGTATTTCAATTACCGGCAACTCAAAAATCTACACAGGTTCTGCACTTATTGATAACAGATATAATGATGCTGAAGTTAAAGTTGATGATTCAACAGTTTATACAACTAAAATGTATAACGGTACTCAAGGTGACATCAGCATTAACAGCAACGGCAAAGTAAGCCTTGTAAATTCACGTTTTGAAACAATGCAAGGTTATAACGGCGATACTATTGAAGGTGCTAAAATCAAAACCGGCGCAGGCAATATTACAATCACTGCTAAGAAAGACATCAATATTGATAATACAAGAATTGCCTCAGCTCCTTCTGATTACAATAAAGGTTTAGCATACGGCGAAGATGCAAAAGCCGGAAATATTACAATTAAATCAGCAGAAGGCGACATTACAGTTCAAAAATCAGCTGCGGCAGTTGCAGCAGGCAACCATCAGGTTTCTTATAAAGGTTCTGACGGTACAACAAAATATTTACCCATTGAAATCAACTCAAAAGGTAACTTAGCAATTGAAGCTAAAAACGGCAACGTTATAACTAAAACTTTAGGTGATAAAACAAAACTCGTTGCAGACCACAATGTTTATATCACAGGTAAAAACATTGATTTAAATACAGGTGTTTATGCTTCTCAGCAAGGCAACCTTACTATAAAAGCCGAACAAACAGGCGGCGGAATTAAGGTTAACGATGCAGTATTATTCGCAGACAAAGGCACCGTTACACTTGGAGGCAAAGAAACAAGCCTTATTAATACAACTTTAGATTACGGTACATTAAACTTAAAGAATGATTACAATCAAAACAATGATGTATTAATTAAAGACGGTACAACTTTCTATGACAGAAAAGTTGAATCAGGCGAAAAAGATACATTAGTTATCGAAACAAGCGGCGATTTAATCATTGACCATAACGAACTTAAAAAAGCTGATTTCAGCAACTTGAGAGATCAATGGATTGCAACTCCTTCTAATCAGACAGCTAACGTAAAATTAGCTTCTGAAAACGGACAGGTTTCAATCAGAAACAATTCAAATATCACGGTTGATAAAAACATTGAAATCAACGGTAAAACAAACGCAAACGTTACAACTTCAAATGTAACATCTAATAACGGTGACATTACAATGATAGGCGGTTCTAAAGTTACTTTAGGTACTGCAATTGAACAGGCTGAAGGTGATAAAAACGTTATCACTAAAAAAGGTTCAACTTTAACAGCTAATAACGGAAACATTAAATTATGGGCAAAAGGCGATACTGTAGATCCTACAGACCCGAGCAATACAAAAGGTGTTTTTGTTCTTCACTCAAAATTAAATGCCGTAAATAACGAATTAATTGCAGATAACGGTGATGTTTCAGTTCAATCAGGCACAATCACAGCTTCAAATAACAATACATTAACGGCAAATAACGGCAGAGTTGGTATTCAAAAACATGATTGCCCGACTTATGACTGCCCTGAAGCAATCAGACCCGAAACCTCAGTTGTTACCGCAGGAAATGAATCAAATATCACGGCAAGCGGCGATGTAATTATTACAAACTCAACGGTTAAATCAACAAACGCTAACAAAATCACTTCTAAAAACGGTAAAACAACAGCTAAAGGTGCAGGCGTTCTTGTTCAGTCAACTGCCGCTGATGTAATAATCAATCAGGCACAAACAGCAAATCTTGATGCTGATTACGACCAAGCTAAAAGCGTTAAAGCAGCCAATAATATTCACTTCAATGTTAACGGCAGCGGCAACGATATCAACAGCAACGGTACGGTAGGTGCTTTCTCAGCTGATAAGAGATTAATTCTCAACGCAAACAACAATATCAATCTTGCAAAAACTACAGGCGACTGGGGCATTACAAGAACCGATATGATTGCAGGAAACAATATCACAGTTTCATCAGCAAACGGAATTAATCTGAACGATACATCATTTAATTCAAATAACAATACAGTTACTGCAAAAGGTAACGTAGCAATCAGCAAAGATATGACAATTAACAAAGGCAGAACAACAATCAAATCAGAAACAGGAAATGTTAAAACAAATGCTGACAGCCAAATCAATGCAAACAGCAATAAGTTAATTGTAAATGCTAAGAAAGATATTGATATTGCATTCACAGGCGTAGATAATAAAGCTGCCGGTCTTGAAATTAACTCAGATGTTAATACTTCAAACAATCAGGTAGAAGCAAGCTTCGGTAACGCAGCTCTTGATGGCAGAAATGTTAAATTAAACGCAAAAGATAAAACATTAGCAATTGCAAAAGTTAAAGCTGATACATTAGAAATCGTTGACGGTAACAATGTTAAAATGCTCGCAGCAACCGATAACAGACCGAATGCAGCTACAGATAACATCGGTCCCAACGGAAACACGGCAAATGTTGGTACAGCATACATCGAAGTTAAAAAATTAGCCGGATGGAATATGGATACAGATGTTGAAAACATTGAAAACATCCCCGGTTTCTATAAAGAAGACGGACACTATGACCAGGCTAATGACGGCTATACTCAAAGACACTTCTTACAGTTCAACAACGAAGGCAACAATGAAAACTTCCTTCTTGTATACCAGAGAGCAACTGAAGACTGCGATGTTCCTCCTGAAATTACAGATGATCCTTCAACAGTAGTAATCCCAGGAACAGATCTTAGAGAATCTTCACTCGTTAGATTGCCCAGACACGAAGAAGGTGTAAGCGCAGTAGCCCCCGTATTAAACGAAATCACAGATCCTACAGCAAACGTAATCATGGCAGCTGCAAGAATCACCTTAGATGAAGAAAATGAAACAGATGAAGACGGAGATGCTATCCAATAGCCAATAGCCGATAAATCTAAATCAAAGGTTAAATAAAAAACACCCGCTTTTAAAATAAGGCGGGTGTTTTGTATAGGAAGGTTAACTTTAAGGCTGTATTGTATTAATTTAACATTTTGTATAATATTGAATTATTATAATATGAGGAAAATCAATGAAGTACAAAATATTATCAATAATCTGTCTTTTGTTTTTAATAATTTACCAGACAGGCTGTCCTGCCTGTGCTAAATGTGAGGATTCAAAAAAAATAATATCCATAACAAAAAAAGTTATTAAAAATCCTACAGAACAGAATATAAATTCTTATATTTCGGCAATGAAAAAACGCGTATTGTACCACGGTATAAAACAAGACCATGAAGCCCAGGCGGATGATATAAGAAGCATCCTGTATTTCTTAAGAAAAAATAAAAAATCCGAAGAATATATTAAATATTATCAAAAATTAAATGCCACCTATAATAAATTAGGGTTTAAAAATAATCAAAATAATCGTCTTGAAATAGCGAAAAACCTTTATCTTGAAGATAAGCTGTTTGCAAGCGCCTATGAATTTTTAGAACTTGCAAATGAAGACTATTGTAAAGAAATCTGCTATGAATACCTTGGCGATATTTCTCAGGACTTTAATAATCCTGAAGCGGCTCTGATATTTTATAAAAAATCGCTTGAGGTGGAGCCTGCAAATTACTGTGTTACCTGCAAAATTGGTAAAATTTATAAGGATTTAGGCAAGGATGAAGAGGCAAAAGAATATTTTGAAACAACAATAAATTTAACGGAAGACCCCGAAATTTTAAACTTTATAGTAAATATCTATGAAAAAGAGATTAAACAGAAAAAAGGTGATGAAACCTCTTATGAAATTCTGGGGCTCACTTATCAAAAATTAAAAGAATACAATAAAACCTATGAAATATTTAAAAAAGCGATGCAATTAAAGCCTGATGATATCTTCCTTAAATATTATCTGGGTAATTTGCTTTTTGATATGGGTGAATACACAGAAGCCATCAAGGTTTATAATTCAATTATTTTAAATAATCCTTATGAAACACAGATAAGAATTGCCCGCGCCAAGAGTTTAAAGGCGCTTAACAGGGCAAATGATGCAATGAAGGATTACCAGGTTGTACTTGCTCTGTATCCTGATTCAAAACAGGCGCAATTGGGGCTTTTTAAACTTTTTACAGGCAAAAAACGCCCGGAAGACATTGTAAAATTATTTTATCCCTTAAATAAAAGCTTTACACCGAATGCCAATTTTTATAATAATCTTGCAAAAACCCTTTATTCAAACGGTTTAGTGGCTGATGCCATCAGCTTATACAAAGCTTCAATCAAGCTGGAGCCTAAAAAAGTATCAAGCTATACAAGCCTTTATAAAATCTATGAACTTGAAGGTAAAACAGCTGATGCTTACGAGCTTTCTTTGACGGCTTATAAAATTTTCCCGAACAATCCTGAAATTAAGAATATGTATAATTACAGCAATAAAAATGTAGCTTCGCAAAAAAATCTGCTGGCACTTTCTTATATGTCAAATAAGGAATATGATAAAGCGATTAAAATCTATAATCAAATTCAGCCGAAAGATGCCTCTGTTTATGAATCAATATCAAATTGTTATAAAGCACAAAAAAACTATAAGGCGGCAATTGAGGCGCTTCAGAAAGCCGTTAAGCTTGATTCCGTTAATTCTGATTTATATTATGGCATAGCTCTTTTGTATCTTGATTTAAATTCCAAAAAAACGGCCGAGAGCTATCTTAAAAAGGCAATCGGACTGGATAGGAAAAATTTAAAGGCAAGAAAGCTTTTAAGCTATTTAACACAGGCTGAAATAGATAATAAACTTGATTCTGCCTATGCTATGTATCAAAAGCACGATTATAAAAATACGCTTATTGAGCTTGACAGGGCTGAAAAATTGTATCCCAATAACCCCGAAGTATACTATTATAAAGCACTTACCTATAATGCTTTAAATGATTTAAACAATGCGTATAAATTTTTCACAAAAACACTTGAGATGGATAGAAGCTATTATGTTTCACATTTTTATATGGCTGAAATCCTTGAAAAACAGGGCAAAGAGAAAAAAGCGCTTGAAGAATATGAAAGATTTTTAGGGGCGGATGTGCAGGATGAAAAAATGATGAAAAAGGCTCAGGATAAAGTAATTAAACTTGGCCGGAAGTATTATTAAAAATATTATTAAGAAATATTAAAACAGGGCGGCGAGTCCTTTAATAATTAAAAGAAGGTAAAAGATGGAAAATTTGGAAAAGATTGAAAAAACGGCAATAATAATCCCTGCAAGATTAAATTCTTCAAGGTTAAAAAATAAACTGCTTCTTTGTGCTAAGAATAAACCGGTTATCCAATGGGTGTATGAGGCTGCGGAAAAATCAAAACTTGCTTCAAACGTTATTGTGGCCTGCGATAGTGAAGAAATTTACAATGTTGTAAAAGGGTTCGGCGGAAACGTAGAAATGACATCAACCGAGCATAAATCCGGTTCGGACAGGATAGCGGAAGTTGTAAAAAGACACCCTGAAATTGAATATATCCTGAATTTACAGGGGGACGAACCGCAGATGGATTCTGATGTTATAGATTCTTTGATTAATGCGCTTCATAATTCAACAGCAGATATTTCAACATTGTTGAGAAAAATTACGGATAAAGAGCAGATTGAAAGCCCCAATTGTGTTAAATGTGTTTTCAACAGTGAAAATTATGCGCTCTATTTTTCAAGATATCCTATTCCTTATAAAAGAAATGAGGAAGCTGCCGAATATTATGCACATATCGGCATGTATGCCTACAGAAGAGAGAGCCTTTTAAAAATGACTTCACTTCCTATGGCGATGATTGAAAAAACAGAATCTCTTGAACAATTAAGAGCTTTATATAACGGGATGACGATAAAAATAATACTTACAAATTTAAATCCTGTAGGTATTGATACCATACAGGATTTTGAAAAGTTTAAAAGTATTGCGGAGGCTGATTAATTCGTTGTATCTGAATTTGTATCATTGAGTTCGCATGTGCCGGCTTCTTCCGTGCTTCCGGGTGTCCATGTGCCGCCGAATGATTCGCATGCCTTTCTTTGAACATCATCTGCACCGGTGTTAATGGTTTCTGCAGATTGTTTCAAAGTGTTTGACATATTCTGTCCCAATAATTGAAGGGCAACAACCGCAATAACCGTAACCATTGCAAGTATCAAAGCATATTCAATCAAACTTTGTGCTTTAGATTTTTTATTATCGAGTTTTATATTTAACTTCATAAAATGCAACC
>CAJUKY010000039.1 GCA_910587055.1 Candidatus Gastranaerophilales bacterium | reverse complement strand
CTGCTGCAAGAAACGGCTATGCTTCTTGCCACGGCGGTATGAAAAGATACAACCTCGGCGAAAATAAATCATTCCAGGTTGCTGTGTTCGGTTTATCCGGTTCAGGCAAATCAACAATTACACACGCAAAACACAACAATAAATATGATATTACCGTTCTTCATGATGACGCGTTTATTATCAACGTTCATGATAAATATACTATCGCTCTTGAACCTGCATATTTTGACAAAACTGCAGACTACCCGATTGGCTGCAATGACAATAAATACATTTTAACCCAGCAAAACGCAGGTGTTATCGCTTCAGCAGACGGTAAATTATACTCAATCACGGAAGATATCAGAAACGGTAACGGTCGTGCCGTTAAATCTAAATTATGGTCACCAAACAGAGTAGACAGAATTGACCAGCCTATTAATGCTATCTTCTGGCTTATGAAAGATCCTACAATTCCTCCTGTATTAAAATTATCAGGTGCATCATTAGGATCTGCTATGGGTGCTACTCTTGCTACAAAACGTTCTTCTGCTGAAAGATTAGCAAAAGGCGTTGACCCGAATGCTTTAGTTGTTGAACCTTATGCTAACCCGTTCAGAGTTTATCCTTTAGAAATGGATTACACAAGATTTAAACAATTAATTGAAGACGGCGTTGATTGCTACATCTTAAATACAGGCGAATTTATGGGTACAAAAGTTCAGCCTAAACACACCTTGGGTGTTATTGAAGCTATCGTTGAAGGCACTGCTAAATTCCATAAATGGGAAGGCTTCTCAGATATTGAAATTATGGATGTTGAAGGCTTTGATGCAAGCTTCAACAACGCTGAATATAAAGATCAGTTTGTAAAACGTATGCAAGACAGAATTGACTTTGTAAAATCAAGAGAAACCGAAAAAGCAGGCTTGGATAAACTTCCGGCAGATGCTCTTGAAGCTCTTGAAAACGTTGTAAAGCAAGCAAGCTTAAGCCGTGTGTAAAGCATTTGGGCAATGCGGTGAGCATTGGCTAAATGCGGCACCGTACGAAGCTTCGTGCGGGTGAAACCCGCTCAGAAGCAAGCTTAAGCCGTGTGTAAAGCATTAAAATAAAAGCAAGAAACAAAAACAGGTTATGCCAGATAGGATGACCTGTTTTTTGTTGTCCATTCCGTTTTTTCTGCTTTATTTATATCGCTCGGGTTTGTAGATATTATTTCACTGAATGATTTTATTACTTTATCAAAAAAGCTTGAAAATGCATTTGAAAAGAAGTTTGAATTGCCTGTATTTATTGCAGTTGTACTATTTTTAACAGTGTTTTGCTGCGTGGTTTCTTCACTGTCAAATGATGCCTGATATTCTTTATCCAGCTGCTTGAAAGTTTTTAATGTGTCATTCCATTCGGGAGAATTAATACAGTTTGCATATTCGGCAGATGATAGAATTCCGTCATTACCGGCATATTTTTGAAAAATGCTTGCCTGTGTATTCATTAATTCATCAGCGCGTTCAGTGAACATTGATTGATTTTTAAATATGGATACCAGCCTGTTGTTGTCTGCAATCATTTCATCTGCTGTAGTAAAGCCGTCATTGTTTGCATCACGCAGTCTAAGTCCTTCTTTGCACCCTTTTAGATATTCTGCATCCCAATTTTGAGTATAAATTTTAGTGTTTTCAACAGCCATTTTAATCCTCTTTTTAAAAATCTCTCTCTAATTAATAAAGTATTTTGCTGAATAAAAATTGCCTTCAATTTTTTTTAAACAAATTCTTTATACAAAAAAGCGGGCTTTTACACCCGCTTTTTAAGATATATTTTTAAATTTTAAGCTTCTTCTATCTCACCTGCCGCTGTTCTGATTGATTCGGCACCGGTTTTTGACTTTGCATTCTTTTCTTTAAATTTTCTTACCTGACGGTCAAGCTTGTCTGATACTAAATCAATACTTGCATACATAGATTCTGCTTTTTCTTCAACTCTGACAGTATCTCCGAGCATTTTGCAGTTCACTTCGGCTATGTGAGAATCTGATACTGAAGGGTTTTTGATAACGGTTAAAACAACGTCAATTCCTTGAATTTGGTCATAATGCGCTGCAACTTTTCCTACTTTTTCTTTAACATAAGCTTTAATCGCATCGGTAATTTCAAGGTTACGTCCGTTTACATGGATGTGCATAAATAAGTTTCTCCGTTTCTAAACTTGTCTTCTCATCTTAAAAGCCGCTAATTTTTCATCCTTTCCTGTTAGCAGCTTTTATAATTATACATTATTTTAATTTGAATTTAAAGCCCGAAAGTCATAAAACTTTATTAAAATTTTAAATTTAAATATATGTCTCAAAAATTTTCGTATTAAGTGTGAAAAATACTATCAATAAAGGGGTTGCGGAGTTTTTAAAAGTATGTTACAATAGTAGTAGAGAAGTTTTTGTACTAAACCGCCGGCAAAAATAATTAAAAGCCGAGAAACCGCCAAAAACTGTGGAATTTAAGACTGTCATCCCCAAATTATCTGAATTACTAAAGCAACGGAGAAGAAAAGATGCGCTCCCTGAAATTAGCGTGTATAAGTCCTCATATTGAGGGCGGAATTACACCTTTCAGGCTAAAAATCCCTGAAAGGCTCTGCCCGAAGCTTCATTGTAAGCTTCCGCCGTCTTTTCTTAAAGAAGTTGTATCCGCAGCGCTTACCACTATAGGAATAACCGTAATATCGGGTGTATGCTATTTGACTTTAGGTCAGGCACACCCGATTTTTGCATCCGAAGGCGCTCCTGCTCTGACAAATCCCTCTCAGACCCTTTCTTTTAAGGCAAAGACTCCTTCTTTATCAAAAGAGCAGATTGAAGAAAACGAATATTACAGGTGGAAAACCCACACGGATTTTAAATATAAAGGAAAACTTGTTTCTCACCCCGCGCGCGGTATTATCCACGTTAAAACCACAAAATGGATAAATAACCGTCCCGTTAAAATAAACATTGTTGAAATAAATAAAAAAGCAAATTCAAAACTTGAAATAAAGCCGAAAACCGCAAATGCCAATTATTTAAATACAAAAGCAAGCATCAGAAATATTGCAAATGTTGAAAATTCAATTGTGGCAATTAACGGCGGATATTTTAAACCGCAGACAGGTGTTCCTCTCGGCACTCTTGTAATTAATAAGAATGTTTTAACTGGCCCTATCTATAATAGAGTGGCTCTTGGAATAAACCCCGATAACACATTTTCAATGGATAAAAGCGCGATTGATATTACAATAAAAGCTAAAAAAACCGAAATCAAAGCTGATAATATCAATCAGCCGAGAATGCTTTCAACTTACACCCTTGTTTATACGGATAAATGGGGCAAATTTACACCCCCCGCGCCAAAATACGGTATGTCAATCGCTATAAAAGACGGTGAAGTTATAAGCCATAATTACGGTTCAATTGAAATCCCGAAAGGCGGTTTTGCAATAGTCGGGCCGAAACAGAAACTTGAAATCCTTTTAGGGGATAAGAAAATTAAAATGGATATAAAATTTACCGAGGCCTTTGAAAATTCCGAACACATAATAGGCGGCGGCCCTTACCTTATAAAAAACGGTGAAATGTTTGTTGATATTGCAGAACAGAAATTCGGCGCAATAAACGGTAAAAATCCGCGCACGGCAATCGGCTATACTCAAAATAACGAACTTATTATAGTGACCGTAGACGGCAGAGAAGAAGCCTCTGTCGGGATGACGCTCTGGGAAATGTCAAGGCTTATGAAGGATTTAGAATGCGTATATGCAATGAATCTTGACGGCGGAGGCTCAAGCGTTATGTATGTTAAAGGAAAAATCGAAAATACGCCTGCATACAAAGAAGGTATTGCAATTTCAAACGCCATAGTAATAAATGAAAATATGCCGCCGCAGGCTATTGCAAGCAACTAGGCTTCTTATTCTTCTTCAATCACGGGAATTTCAGTAAATGTGCTGAAAAATTCCGCAGGAGAGATTTTTAATGAAGCGCAAATGCCTTTAATAGTGCTTATTTTTGTATCAAATTTGCCTTTAATAGCATAGCTTACACAGCTTTTGGATAATCCGCCGTTCCATGCAAGCTTTTCAACAGTCAGTCCTTCTTTTTGTTTTAATTCTAAAATTCTTTTTGCTACGAGTTCATTTATGTTCATTTTTTTAATACCAAAATATTGATATTGACATGTTAGTACTTATTTGTTATATTTAAATTCGACAGGTAGATACCAATATATTGATATAAATTTTCACCCTTATTACAACTTAGAACATCAAGACAATGAGAGATGGAAAAAATATAGTTTAATTCAGCGCGCCCTTAAGTAATATTAAGGGCATTTTTATTTTTCGCCCCGCCCTTCCCTTTTTCTTTCTCCCATTTTTCTTTTTTGCATTATTTATAGGATTTTCTTTAATCAGGTATTTACTTTTTTACGGTCAAAATGTAATATTATTAGTATATTATCTATTTTGGAGCAATTGTAACATATGTTAATTGAAGAAATTTTAGAGCTTACGGTACAAAAAAATGCATCAGACTTGCATATTTCTGCCGATTTGCCTCCCGTTATCCGTATTGACGGCGAACTTATAAGAACAAGCCTTCCGGTTTTAACAAGCGATGACATTGAAACGCTTGTATTCCCGATTTTGACCAATGAACAAAGACGTACACTGGAACAAAACTGGGAATTAGACTTCGGCTACGGGCTTCACGGTGTAGGCCGTTTCAGGGTAAACGTTTATAAAGATAAAGGAAGCTACGCTGCAGCATTCAGAACAATCAATTCCGAGCCCCCGACATTTGAAGAATTAGGCTTATCTGATGTTGTAAAAAAAGTTGCAAATAAACCCAGAGGCTTAATCCTTGTTACAGGGCCTACAGGTTCAGGTAAATCAACCACTCTTGCCGCTATGATTGACTATATCAATTCAACAAGAACTGAACACATCCTGACAATTGAAGACCCGATAGAATTTATTCACCCCTCTAAAAAATCTATCGTTCACCAGAGGGAACTGGGACAGGATACACGTTCTACGGCAAACGCTTTAAAATCAGCTCTTCGTGAAGACCCCGATATTATTCTAATCGGTGAGATGAGAGACCTTGAAACAATGTCACTTGCCTTAACTGCGGCAGAAACAGGCCACTTAGTTTTAGGTACATTGCATACCTCATCCGCTTCACAGACAATTGACCGTATCATAGACGTATTCCCGCAAGGCCAGCAGCAGCAAATAAGATTGCAGTTATCAACAAGTTTGGTTGCGGTATTCTCTCAAACATTGCTTCCTAAATTATCGGAAGACGGCTTTACTAAAAAAGGCCGTGTAATGGCGCAGGAAATTATGATTGTAAATAACGCTATTGCAAACTTAATCAGAGAACAAAAATCAGCTCAAATTTATTCTGCAATTCAAACAGGCGCAGGTGCCGGCATGCAGACTCTTGATATGGCGCTTCGCGACTTATTTAAAATGAATTTAATCGACCAGCAGGATGCTATATCAAAATCACAGCACCCTGAAGAATTGAAGAGAATGCTCGGCATTCAAACAGGAGCCGCTTCAAGGACTTACGGTCTGTAATTTTTAAGTTTTGTAAAAATTTTAAACCCTCCTTTTATTTAAGGGAGGGTTTTTAAGTAAAGTTTTCTAAAATATTAGTTATATAGAGCATTAAAGAGGCGTGTAATCATGGTTTTTAGCCCTTTACAAATATTTTGTTCCTGTTACAATTGAATTATTCAAAATAATAAATATTGAGAAAAGATGTCCAGACAGGGCATTTTTTAATGGCTTAGACTATTGATGCAGGGCCAAAAATCAATCAGGTAGTATAATTCCTAAAAAAGGAGAAACAAAATGGGAATTAAAGGTAAAAACGATAAAATGGTTGTTCTTGCTTGCGAAGACTGCAAGGAAAGAAACTATACAACCACAAAAAACAAAAAGACCAATAAAGAAAGAATGGAACTTAAAAAATTCTGCTCAAGATGCAACAGACACACCGTTCATAAAGAAACTAAGTAATCAGATTTTGTGATGCGCGATAGCGTTAGCGAGCGCATATTGCGAGAGCTTTATTGAAAAGGCTAAGCCCGCAATAATCCGGGACAAGATTAATACAATAAGCGTCCTTAGTTCAGTTGCCGCAGGAAACGATTGAGTTTCCGTATACAATATCCGTTCTGCCAACTGGCTGAGCGAGGTTAGTACATTTAAAATTACATAATAAGCGTCCTTAGTTCAGTTGGTAGAACGTCGGTCTCCAAAACCGGATGTCGAGGGTTCGAGTCCTTCAGGGCGCGAATTGTGTAAATATTTCTTAAAAAATAAAAGGAAAACAAATGGCAAATCCTAATGTAAAATCAAAGAAAGACGATAAATTAACCCTTACGGACGGTCTTAAAAATTATTTTAAAGGCGTAAAAGCTGAATGGGGCAAAGTTACATGGCCTGAAAAACACCAGATAATAGTAGAAACAGGCATTGTTCTTTTTGTTGTAACTGCCTTTACAATTGCTGTCTATCTGATGGACATCATCTTTAAAGGACTTTTAGGGTTAATTCCTCTAAGGTAATTAAAAAGGATTGAATAGATGAAAGATAACGAAATGTTTGATGAAAAAGATAATTTAACCCCCGAAACCGAAGATGTTGAAATCAGCGCCAAAGAAGAAAAGCCTGATTTCAAATCTAATAAAGAACCTAAAAAAAGATGGTATGTGGTTCATACATACTCAGGACATGAAAACAAGGTTAAGGTTAACCTTGAAAAACGTGTTGAATATATGAATATGGGTGAAAAAATCTTCAGAATTGAAGTTCCTCAAAAAACCATCACACAGGTTAAAGGCGGCAAAAAATCCGAAAGGGAAGAAAAGATTTTCCCGGGGTATGTTTTAGTTGAAATGATTATGGATGATGATTCCTGGTATGTTGTAAGACACACTGCAGGGGTTACAAAATTCGTAGGTTCTTCTAAAAAACCTATCCCTGCCAAGGATTCCGAGATTAAAAAGATTATCCACAGAGGCCAGACAACCGCACCTAAAATTGAACTTGATGTCAAAGTGGGTGATAAGGTTAGAATTGTTTCAGGGCCTTTTGCAGAATTTATCGGCGATATTACGGAAGTTTATCCTGATAAGTCTAAATTAAGAGCTATGGTTTCAATCTTCGGACGTGAAACCCCCGTAGAACTTGAATACAAACAAATACAAAAAGTTTGATTTGAGGTAGGGCGAAACGTAGTGCAGACCCGCAGCATGCTAAAGCCTGATGAAGTGCCAAAATTGCAAAGCAATTTTAAAACGAAATAAAAGGCTTGCTTGCCCGAATAATCAAAAGATAATAAACAACAATACAAATAAACTGTGGAAGGGCGTTTTGCCCGTTTCAAAAACCTTAAAGAGTTTTTAAAACAAGATAAAAGGCAAAATAAGCGCCCGCCTGACCACGAAAGGAGAAAAACAAAATGGCACCAAACAACAAGAAAG
>CAJUKY010000038.1 GCA_910587055.1 Candidatus Gastranaerophilales bacterium | reverse complement strand
GTAATTCCTCGTGTGTGAAGTGAAGGTTAGTGTGTATTGGTTAGAATGTAATTAGTGTGCTTTTATATATCTTTTTACTATCTCTTTAAAACAAAATCTTTAACAGTCCTTACATATATATAAAGTATATCAAGTTTAAATAATTGCTCTTGTTGATTATTAAGTTTACAAATGTTTACAAAATGTGTCTAAAATCACTGCACTTCTGAATTTTTTCCTTACTGCAAGCTTTTTATAATATTAAGAAATATTAAGAAAATCTTCTTTTGCTTAAATTTGTCTTAACATTTCTTTATAATACACTTGTAAAAAGAATTTCATAGTGATATATTAAAGATATAAATTATATATCTTTTCCAAATAATCTATCTTTTTCAACTTTTATTTTTTATCTTTTTTAAAGCAGTCAAAAAGCACATAAAACCAAGAAGGGTTTATAAAGTGCGGAAATTATCATGCCTTTTAAAATTTTAAACGGTAAGCTTTGCGGTGCCCGTTAATTTTAAGGGCGAAATCTTGGTGTAAGCAGTTAAAGTTAGTGAAATATTTTAGGAGATTTTTCAAATGAAAACTTCAAACAAAACATTTAAAACAAGTTCAGTATTTAATTCAGATTTAAAATCAGATTCTTCTTTAAATTTTTATGTTAAAAGAATATCAAAATTTCCCGTATTAAATACGGAAGATGAAAAAGAGCTTGCAAGACTGTCTTCATTGGGAAATGAAGATGCTAAAAAGAAACTCATTCAGGCTAATTTAAGGCTTGTTATTAATATTGCAAGAAAATCAATCCATGTAAGCAATCTTTCCATGTTTGATTTAATTCAGGAAGGAAATCTCGGGCTTATGGTTGCAGCCGATAAATTCAGATGGGATTTAGGGTATAAATTTTCAACCTATGCAACCTGGTGGATTAAACAGGCTATGTTTAAAGCAATTTCAGAGCAATCTCACTGTATGAAAATTCCCGTTTATATTCAAGAAACCTTATCAAAATATAAAAAAGTAAAACATTCTCTTGAGCAAAAATATAATTGTGCCGTAAAACCTTCCGTTGTAGCAAATAAAATGGGTATTTCGGAAGAAAAAATCGATACATTTTTAGGCGCCTATACAAAAGCTCTTTCGCTTGAATCAAGCATGGATGCAAATGATGACAGCCAGATGTCATTATCTGAAATTATTGAAGATGTGAAACAAAATGTTGAAAAAACAATTGAATATGAAGATTTAAAACATGATATTAATATTGCACTTGATATTTTAAAAAGCAGAGAAAAAGAAGTAATTACCCTTCGTTTCGGCCTTGCGGATGAAAGCAGAAAAACACTTGAAGAAATAGGCAACATGTACGGTGTTACAAAAGAATGCATAAGACAGATGGAAAAGCGCGCAATAAATAAAATCCGCACAGCATCTTTAACGCGTGAATTATTATCCTGCTATATGATTTAAGCCTTGATATTTTAAGCTTTTTTGCAAATAAAATATAAAGGATGGTAAGTTAGCGATACGCCGTTTGTGTCTGAAAATTTTTCCAAATATTTTTCTTTAAAAATTTCATATTTATGTTTTGTCCAGAGGCAATTAGCATTTGCCCCTACACCGGTTAATTTTATATGCTCTAAAATATTTCGCACATCATTAAAATACAGGGTTTCAAGTTCTTCTTCAAAATAAAGGATTTTAAACCCTGCTTTTTCTATATAAGGGGTTAAATCCGTATAATCAAGAGAAAAGCCGGTTATATCCTTAATCTGATTAAAGTTTTCAGCTCCGAATGTTGTAAAAGCTAAAATTCCGCCTTCATTAATGCTGTTGAAGAGTTTATTAAAAAGCCCTTCTTTATCTTTAACCCATTGAAAAACTGCATTTGAAATAATTAAATCAAATTTTTCTTTTATATTAATTTCAAGAATATCGCCTCTGTAATATTTAACGGGTGTTATCCCTGTGTAATTTTCGGTTAAATCGTTTAAAAAAAGCTTCTCGCATTTTAGCTTTTCAAGAGCGATATCCGACAAAAGCCCTGTGCCTGCGCCTATTTCAAAAACATTTTCAAAACCTGCACCGCATTTTTGCACGGTTTCTTTTATAAGCTTTTTTGCCATTTTTCCCTGTACTACGGCATTTTCTCTGTATGTATCTTTTGCCTTAACAAAATTCATAAAAATTTTCAGGCCTCCAGTATATTATCAAAATTTTCAAATTCAAAAAACGGGAAATGTCCCGTATTTAAAATAACACTGTGTGTATTTTTCCAATCTCTTGAATTAACGAAATTTTCCTGTGCTCTAAAGGGAAAAATTTTATCGTTTTTTGTCATAATATATGTTTCAAATTCAAATTCATCCGCATCATCAGCAGACATAACGGAATATTTTTTAATATTTATAAGTTCATCCCTTAAATTATCAAGAGTTCTTTCGGCCTGTTTTATTTCCCCGCCCGCACCGCCTGACAGCATATTTTCCCTGAACCTTGCCATAGTATCCACACTCAGCGCATTCAGCATAATATTAAATACTTTAGGGTTTATGCCGAATTTTTCATGCACAGGATAATAAGTGCCTGAAATTGCAATACTTTTATTAATTTCAGGAAGCGCACACGCCTTATATGCTTCATTTGCAGCCCAAACACCGTATGAATAAGCGATTAAATTAATTTCCGAATACGGTGAAAAATCAAAATATCTTAATTCTTCAAAATCAAGGTTTGAATAATCATTTATAAAAAGAATATCCGATGTTTTTGTGTCAAATTCTTCAAAACAGTTGTAATCCGTGTAAAATCCGCCAAAAAATATTAAAAGCTTTGTTCTATCATGGTTTATATGATGAAATTGCATTTAAAATTTCCTTTTTTGATTTATTTTAAAATTATTATACCAGAAAGGCGCCCCATAAGAATTAAAGAATAAAATCAATGTTGTAGTATAATTGATGTGGACTTTAAAATGAGGTTTTATATGAACGGAAGATATATAATCCCTGCGCTTGCTTTTATACTTTTGAGTGCACAGGCAGGATACTGTGATACACCGGAAGAAATTAAGGAAAGATATACAATCTACTATAATAACGGGGTCGGCTTTTATAAAGAAAAACAGTATACAAATGCAATTAAAGAATTTAAAAAAGTTTTAAGATATGTCCCCTATGATAACAATGTTAAAAATGCGCTTTATACGGCTTATATTTCAAGGGGTGAATATTTTCTGAATAATGAAAAACAGCCTAAAAAAGCAATAAATGATTTTAAATCTGCATTATTTTATATGAAATACTGGAATGATAATAATTCCGATGTTGATAAAGCTGAACTTTCAAAGGTTGAAAACAATCTTGCACAGCTTATAAAAAAATATGAAAATTTAAATACGGATGCAAAATTTCAGCACGCGGGAAATTTAAGAGCCCAGCAGGAAATTGCCGCGGCAGCTTATGATTTAAATACCCTTAAAGGTTCAAAATACGGATACAATACTTTAATTTCGCTTTATGATATTTATAAAAGCTTGAATAACCAGAAAATGGCGCTTGAAAATATAAGAGAAGCCGTAAAATTAAAACCTGAAGACGGTGCGGCACATTATAAATATGCTCTTCTTCTTGATGATATCGGAAATGCGGATGCTGCCGTTGAAGAATATACACGCGCGTTTGCAAACGGAAATAACGAAACGCTTGAATCTTTGAAAAATTTATGGCAGGCGCGTTATGCAAAAAATCCGAAAGATGCCGAAGCTTTAATCAACCTCGGTGCAATTTATCAAAAACAGAAACAGTATGATTTAGCAAAAGCGCAGTATCTTAAAGCACAGGATTTAAACCCTAATAATCCTGTTATTTTAACAAATATAGCCTCTCTTTATCTTGAACAGAATAACTACAACGGCGCCATAGATATTTACAATATGATGCTTCAAAAAAATCCTAAAGATATTAAACCTTTGTTCTATAAAGCGGAAGCATATAAAAAACTCGGCGATACTAAAGCCGCAATGGCAGAATACAAAAAGGTTTTAAAGGCCGAGCCGAAAAATGAAGAGGCGCAAAATGCCATCAATTCAATGATTGCAAACCTTAAGGGGGATGAGCTCATTGCATATTTAAAGGATGATGCAATTTCAAATCCGCTAAATTACGATAAACAGTTCAATTTAGCCTATGAACTGCATAAAAATAAAAATTACACAGAAGCTGTCAGCTATTATAAAAAAGCAATTGCACTGAATCCGAAAGCGCCCGAACCTTATATAAACATAGCGCAGATTTACAGACTGCAAAATGATATGGCAAAAGCTGATGCGGCCATATCCCACGGGTTATCCAATCTGCCCGATAATAAAGAGCTGCTGTCAATGAAAAATGATATTCAGACAGAAACTGCGGCAAATTTATACAATAGTGCCGCAAAATACTTTAATTCGGGCGATTATAAAACGGCGCTTGAAAATTATTTAAAAATTCAATTGCAAACCCCCGAAGTATTGTATTCAATAGCTTCCTGCTATTTTGAGCTGGGGGAAAATGAAAAAGCAATCGAATATTTTAAACGTGTTCTTGAAAAAAATCCAAATGATACAAAGGCAATGTATTTTATAGCAAACTCTTATGTTAATCTGCAAAATACAGACGGGGCAGTACAGTATTTGAATAAGATTTTAGCAATTGAACCGGATAATAATGATGCAAAAACTGCTCTTGCAAGTTTAAAGCAGGGGGCTGAGGGCAAAGACCTCGATATGGCAATAAGTTTTTATGAGAAAAAACAGTATAAAGAAAGCCTCGGCCTTCTTGATAAAATCCTTGCGCAAAACCCGAAAAATGCTTATGCTCATTATTATAAAGGCTTAATACTGGAAGAAACAAAAAATATTGACGGTGCCATTGAAGAATACAAAAAAGGCATAGCGGCAGACGGACAATTTGCATTGTGTTATTATATGCTTGCTGTAGCTTATGATAATAAAGAAAAATACAGTGAAGCTGTTTCATACTATGAAAAATATCTGGCTCTAAAACAGGGTGTGGATGATGATTACAGCAAATATGTAAATTCAAGATTAAAGGAGCTGAAAGATTATCTCGGACAAAAATAAAAACTTCAATATTAAAAATATTAAGGTAATTCAGGCGCCTCTTGCGGGAATTTCAGATATTGTATACAGAAATCTTATAAGGCGCTATGGCGGAAAATGCCTTCTGTCAACGGAAATGCTCTCTTCAGAAGCCTTGAAAAATGTTCCGAATCCAAAAATCGCAGATTTTAAAGAAGAAGAATATCCGCTTTCTTTTCAAATTGTAGGTCACAAACCCGATTTAATGGTTAATGCAGCAAAGCTTCTTGAAAACCGCGCAAGTGTAATAGATATAAACTGCGGTTGCCCTGTAAATAAGGTTGTAAAATCAACTGACGGCTCAGGGTTGATGAGAAAACCCGAATTAGCCTATGAAATAGCATCTGCCGTTAAAGAAAATATAAATATCCCCTTAAGTGTAAAATTCAGGCTCGGCTGGGATAAAACAAATAAAAACTTTATAGAATTCGGACAATTGATGCAAAAAGCCGGCGCGGATTTTGTAACGCTGCATGGCAGATGCAGAAGCGATTTGTACTCAGGAAGCTCCGATTGGGAAGCCATAGGTCAATTAAAAAAAGAACTCGATATCCCTGTTTTTGCAAACGGGGATATAAAAAGCGTTGAAGATGCAATTAAGTGTCTTGAAATATCAAATGCGGACGGAGTTTCAATAGGCAGGGGAATAATGGGCGATTTCACGCTTCCGCACAGAATTGAACATTATTTTGCAACCGGTGAAATTATAAAAGAACCTTCTTTGGATGAAAAAATCAAAATGCTGATTGAACACATTAAAGAAGAAGTTGAATTGCGCGGAGAAATTAACGGAATTAAGTTTATGAGGAAATTTTACGGATTTTATATTTCATCCGTTAAAAATGCCTCAAAATACAGGCAGGTTCTTGTGACGCTTGAAACATATAAAGAGGTGGAAAAGGCACTGGATGACATACTTTGTTTACATGCTTGAAACCGCGCGCGGTACAATATATACAGGTATTACGACCGATGTTTCAAGGCGCTTTAAAGAGCATTCTGAAGGTATTTTGAGCCATGGTGCAAAATATACAAATGCAAATAAGCCTGTAAAAATCCTTTATACAAAAGAATATGAAACAAAATCGGAAGCAATGAAGGAAGAATACAGAATTAAACATCTTACCCGCGCAAAAAAACTGGAGATGGTTGAAACAACGGCAAAAATATAAAATTTACATTTTATAAAACAAATTAAACGGCATTGTTTTTTTATTTTTTCTTTTTTAAATTGTTTTCATAATTTTTAACAGCATTTCTTACTGACTCTGCAAGAAATATTGTAACCTCGTCAAGATTTTCTATTTCTATCCAATCCATAAAAAGTTCTGATATTACTTTGATTTTAGAATAAAATTCATCATTTTTTAAAACCATTTTTATACCTTTTTTAGAAGTAATTATTCCCAAAGTTTATCATAAAATTAAATCTTGTAAATACATGTATATAGTGAATTATAACCTAATTTTGTAATATCAATATTACTGTAATATTAATTTTACATGACACATTATATGTATGGGCATACAGAAGTTGAAAAATCAAATAGGCAGAAAAGTTAAAGCGTTAAGATTGGAACGCAATTTATCACAGGAAAAACTTGCGGAATGTGTAAATATGTCAAGAGAACATATATCTTGTATTGAGCGCGGAAAAAATCTGGCAAACACAGAAACATTGTACCATTTAGCCAAGTTTTTTGAGATTGATATCAAAACATTTTTTGATTAATAAAAAATAGGAAATCACCTGCCGGTATAATTTAAAAACAAAATCGCTTGAAGTATATTTATTTTGAAAGGAATAAAAAAAAGGGAGTTTTACAAAACCCCCATTTCCCCATTAAAATCTTTTTCATCACTTCAATAGAATCATTCTATCATAAACATTTTTGAGGAGCAAATGTTTATTATCCTCACTCTAACTCCTATTATTAATATTCAATGCCTCTTCTTGCCATAACACCTATATCGAAATAGTGTTTTACAGGCTGCATTTCCGTTACAAGATGAGCCATTGCAATTAATTCCTGATGAGCCCTTCTGCCTGTTAATACAATTTCCAGGCTTCTGGGTTTATTTAAAAGTGCATTTTTAACATCCTGAAGTTTAATCATGCCTAAATCAATGCAGACATTAATTTCATCTAATATAATAAGTCCGTATTTGCCGCTTGCAATAGCATTTTTGGCAAATTCCCAGCCTTTTTTGGATTCTTTGTAATCATCCATATTAAGGTTATGAGAATAGCATACCCGATCAAGCCCGAACTGCACCACTTCAAGATTATCCGCAAAGCGTCCTGATGATGCTATTTCACCGTATGTTGTACCCTTATCGCCTTTTGCAAACTGGATAATTAAAACTTTCCAGCCATGCCCCAGTGCCCTTAATGCAAGCCCGAGACTCGCTGTTGTCTTCCCTTTACCGTCACCCGTATAAATCTGAATGTATCCGTTTTCTAACACGTTTCCTCCGATTAATGAACAACTTTAAATCAGATATTTAAATTGTTCATCTAACACTTTTAATGATAAACTAAAAGGTCAACTTAA
>CAJUKY010000037.1 GCA_910587055.1 Candidatus Gastranaerophilales bacterium | reverse complement strand
GCATATACAGGCGGAAAAGGTGCAAACGGTATGGTGGTAATTGAATGGAATAATTAAAAATTTCGCCATATAAAGCTGCCGGCAGAATTTACCGCACCGAACCTTTAACACAATAAAATTTTAGATGAACAACTTTTCAATAGGGCGCAATTTGTAACCTTTGCGCCCGTTTTTTTATTTAATTCCTGTTTAAAAAGTTTACATATTATCTTTCAAGAAGTAAAATCTGTATATGAAAACTTCAGATATTATACTAAAAATGATTTCTTATTCCGGCGGAAATCTGCATGATATTAATCACTTTATTAAGGTTTATACCTTTGCAAAGCTTATAGGAGAAGGTGAAAAACTCGATGAACGAACACAAAAAATTCTTGAAATTGCAGCTATAATCCATGATATAGCTTGTCCTTTGTGCCGCAAAAAATACGGAAATACAAACGGCAAATACCAGGAAAAAGAAGGAATTATAATTGCAGAAGAATTTCTTAACGATTCGGGGCTTTCCGATGAAATAAAAGACAGAATTGTCTATCTTGTAGGACACCACCATACATATGACTCTGTTAACGGATTAGACTATCAGATACTGTTAGAAGCAGACTATATCGTAAATGCCGATGAAAGCTGCTATTCAAAAGAAAATATTCAATCCGCTCTTAAAAAAATATTCAAAACAGGCACCGGCATCACTTTGTTTAAATCTATTTATTTACTCTGATTTTTAAAGGAGTAAAATTTCTGTTATAAGGAGAATTTTCATGAATATTTTTATAACATCCACAGATACTGATGCCGGCAAAACCTATGTTTCAAGAGGGATTGTGCGGGAATTATTAAAAAGAGGCAAAAAAACAGGCTATTTTAAACCTCTTCAAAGCGGAATTATACCGAATGTTTTATCTGATGCAGACAGCGTAAAACAAGATACACAAAACCAAAACAATCTTATCTTAAAGAATTCATACATTACAAATACACCCTGCACCCCTTCAATTTCAGCAAAAATTGACGGTATTGAAATAAGCCTTGATAAAATCAAAGAGGATTATAAAAATCTTGCACAGGAGTGCGATATTGTTATAACGGAAGGCTCAGGCGGATTATTTGTTCCGGTTAACGAAAATTCACTTATTTCAGATGTTATTAAAAAATTAAATCTGCCCGTTATTGTGGTTGCAAGACCTGATTTAGGCACAATAAACCACGTTCTTTTAACATTAAATGCGCTCCGTTCATTAGATATTGAAATTTTAGGAGTTGTAATTTCAAATTACCCTAAAAATACAAAAGACCCCGCAATAATAACCGCTCCTGAATTAATTGAAAAATTCGGCAGCATTAAAGTTCTTGATATTATTAAACAAAATGATAACAATTTTGAAAAAATTGTTAATAAAATTTTAGCGCATTGAATTTAATAAATAACGCTGAATTATTCAGGCAGAGGCACATCACTTGAACCTACAGACGGGCTTGGTGCCGAAGGTGCCGGAGCATCCGCATTAAACGGCTTATTCGGAGTAACAGGAACCGGAGGCGCAGGCTGCATTATTTTATCTTTATCCTTATCCCTGTCTTTATCTTTTTCCTTGCGTTTTTTGTCTTTTTCTGTTTCATCATCCTGCTTTTTGTCAGATTTTGAAGCATCCGGAAGCAAAGACGGCATATCATCGCCAATATTTATATCGGTGTCATCTTCTTCCATTTTTTCTGTCGGCTCTTCCGTTATTACAACAGCTCTGCCGACTGAAGTATCGGGTTTCGGGTAATCAAACACAGAATTCGGGTAATTTTGAAGCGCAACTTTCATATAATCTGCCCAAACCTGCGCAGGCATTAAACCGCCGGTAATACCGGGCAATTTTGAATTATTATCATTTCCGAGCCATACGCCCGTTACAACATCAGGCGTATACCCTACAAACCATGCATCCCTGTAGTCATCTGTTGTTCCTGTTTTTCCTGCAACGGCGCGACCGATATTGGCAGCGCGGCCGGTTCCAACTTCAACTACCTTTTGAAGCATAAATGTCATTCCTGCGGCTGTATCATAGCTTATAACCTTAACATTTTTAGGCCCGGGGTTTTCATAAACTACAACCCCTCTTGAATTTTCAACTCTTTCAACAGCATAAGGACGTACCCTGAAACCGCCGTTTGCAAAAGCGCCGTATGCTATTACCATATCATATAATTTAACACCGTTTGACCCGAGTGCAATTGTCATATCCGAATGAAGATGAGTTGTAATCCCCATTTCTCTTGCAGTAGCAATAACATTCGGAACGCCGACTTTTTCAATCATCTTAACCGCAACTACGTTAGAGGATACGGCAAGCGCCTGCCAGACAGGCATTGAGCCTCTGTACTTTCCGCCATAGTTTCTTGGCGACCATCTTCCGAATGTTACGGGTGTATCACTTACGATATCATTAACTTTCACACCTTGCTGCAGCGCAGTTGCATAAACAAAAGGTTTAAACGAAGACCCCGGGGGCCTTACAGCGTTTAAAATTCTGTCGTACTGGCTCTTTTCATAGTTTTTGCCGCCTATATAGGCAAAAATCTTACCCGTGGTGGGAGAAAACGAAAACAAAGCCATCTGCGTCTTATCACCGGTCAATTTTGCAGCGGCAAGACGATTATTTATTGCATTATCAGCCGCCTCCTGCGCTCTGAAATCAAGCGTGGTATAAATCTTCAAACCGCCCTGTGATATATCTTCTTCGCGAAAGCCGATATATTCAAGCTCTTTTAAAACAAAATCAATAAAATAAGGTGCTTTATTAAAAGAATACATTCTTGGCTTTTTGCTCAAATGCAATTCTTCTTTAACAGATTTTTCATACTGTTCGCGTGTAATATACCCTGTTTTATAAAGCCTTTTTAAAACCTGATTTCGCCTTTCAATAGATTTTTTCGGATTTTGCAGTGGCGAATATACACTCGGTGCCTGCGGAAGACCTGCAATCAAGGCAGCTTCTGCAAGGGTCAGTTCATTTAAGTTTTTATTAAAATAAGTTTTTGAGGCAGATAAAACACCGTATGTTCCTGAACCTAAATACACGGAATTTAAATACATTTCAAGAATTTCATCTTTTGAAATGGTCTTTTCAATTCTGTGCGCAATAATCAATTCTTTAATTTTTCTGTCAAAAGTCCTTTCATTTGACAGGAATAAAATCCTTGCAAGCTGCTGGGTAATAGTACTTGCCCCCTGTTTTGCAGAACCTGCTTTAAGGTTTACTATAACAGACCTTAATAAACCGATTGTATCAAACCCTCTGTGGTGATAAAAATTCTTATCTTCGGTTGCAATAATTGCATATTTTAAATTATTGGGAATATCTTTAATTGATACCTTTTCAAACCTGAATACAGTAAATGTTTTAATATTTTCACCGTCAGAAGAATATATTGAAGTAACGGGGTTTGGTTTAATATCTTCAAAGTTGCTGATTGGAGGAAGCGAAGCAAGATAGAGATTAAAGGCTGCAACCGCAGCAAGTACGGCAGATGCTGCCATCATTAAAAGATAGAGGAAAATATTTCCCTTCTTCTTTTTTTTATTATTTTTTGCTCTCCTGCTTCTCACGTTTCCCATACTGATATTCTATAAGAAAAATTTTATTGTGCAATACATACCAAAAACGCCCGCTTCGCAAGGAAAAGGGCGTTTTTAAATCTAAGTTAATTCTTATAAATTAGAAATCAAGACCTGCTTCTCTTGCTGCATCTGCTAAGGCTTGAATTCTGCCATGGAACAAGAACCCGCCTCTGTCAAATACGCATTCTTTAATATCTTTTGCAAGAGCTTTTTTAGCTATATCTTCACCGACAATTTTAGCAGCGTCAATATTGCCGCCATGAGATAATTTATCTCTCAAATCTTTTGCATCAGATGATGAAGCTGCAAGAGTAACACCGTTTACATCATCAATTAATTGAGCATAAATATGTTTAATGCTTCTGTAAACTGCTAAACGGGGGCAGCTAGCAGTGCCTGAAATTTTTGTTCTTACTCTTCTGTGTCTTTTTCTTGTTTGTTCTTTTCTGTTTACTAATTTAATCATTTTTATTTCCTTTCACCCGAACCTGCATAATGCATCCGTATTAGCGGTTCATTTGGGCAATTTTACTATATAACTAACATTCGGTGAGTGTTTTAAATTGCAAAACAGGTTGTTTAACAATTTCTACACCCGTTTACATATTATTTCTTACCTGCTTTACCGGCTTTACGTCTTACATATTCGCCTTCATATCTTACACCCTTGCCTTTATATACTTCAGGTGCACGTTTAGAGCGTATAAGTGCTGCGATATCTCCTACGGCCTGTTTATTTGTACCGGTAACGGTAATTTTTGTGTTGGCTTCAACGGCAATTGAAATGCCTTTAGGCGGTTCTATTACAATCGGATGAGAATATCCTAATTGTAAATTAATTGCGGTGCCCTGCATTTGAGCCCTGTAACCAACACCTTGAATTTCAAGTTTCTTTTCAAAACCGTCTTTAACACCGGTTATAACATTTTGAACGAGGGTTCTTGAAAGACCATGCAATGAACGTGATTTTCTGTCGTCATGTTTTCTTGTTAAAATAACATGATTACCTTCAACCTTAACTTCAATTTCATGTCTGATTTCAACAGATTCGGTGCCTTTGGGACCTTTTGCCGTTACTACATTGTTTTCTACCTTTACTTCCACCCCTGATGGGATTTCCACAGGTAATTTACCGATTCTTGACATTTTCTTTTTTCTCCTTTTGCTTTGTGCCGGCCGGTGCAAAAATTATAAAACTCATTATTTCAATAATTTTACAACACAGCAGCCTGCATATTATGTATCAAGCGGGAACGCTTCAGCCTTCTTTTTGTATCACATAAAAAACATAAAGAAGTGCCAAATCAACCCATTATTTTAAAATACGCTTTAAAACGCTGAATATCTGCACTACCAAACGTAGCAAAGAACTTCACCGCCGATGTTTTCTTTTCTTGCGGTTTTATCGGTTAATAAACCTTTGCTTGTTGAAACAACGGCAATTCCTAAGCCATCAAATACTCTGGGTAAATTTTTAGCTTTTGAATAAGTTCTTAAACCGGGTGTAGATACTCTTTTTAAGCCTGTAATAACAGGTTTATTGTTATTGTATTTTAATTCAATATCAATAACTTTAAAATTATCTTTTTCTTTAACCGTATAACCTGCAATAAAACCTTCTTCACGAAGAAGTTTTGTCAGTTCAACCTTTAAATTTGAAGCAGGAACCTCAACATTAGAATGACGAACGGTATTAGCGTTTCTGATTCTTGTGAGTAAATCTGCAATGGGATCTGTAACTGTCATATTTAATTTTCCTTTCTACTTGCAAGACCCGAAAATTCGTTCAGCCTTGTAGTTTAGTAATATTCACACAAAAAAACTTTGCGCAGAATTAATAATACACAAAACATAATTTCCATGCAAATTTTTATTAAGAATATTTAAATTATATTTTAAAAGCCCTGTTGCTTCTGTATTTGTATCTTAAATATCTGTTTAAATTTGAAAGGCTTATATTTTCATAATCCTTAATTACAAATGATGCACCGAGATTTATAAGCTCCTCTTCACAAAGCATGGAAGAAACACCTATAACTTTTTTTGCCTTTGCATGGACGGCAGCTTGAATACCTGATTTTGAATCTTCAAATATTATGCAATTCCCAATATTAACACCTATTTTATCAGCTGCTTTTAAAAATATGTCAGGTTCAGGCTTGCCCTTTATATTGCCGTCATTATAAACTGTTTTATTAATATCAAACCACCTGTCAAGTTTAAGGTTTTCAAAGAAAAATTTTACATTGTTAAACCCTGAAGCCGTTGCAATAGTATATAAAATTTTATTATTTTTCAGTTCATCCAAAAAATGTACAAGCCCGTCTGCAAGTTTAAAATCATCACTTTTAAGACACATTTTTCTGTAAATAAGCTCTTTTTCTTCTTCAAGAGCAGAAGCTTCTTCTTTTGAAAGCTCTTTTTGCAAAAAATGCGAAAGTATATAACCTGCATTTCTGCCGTGCATATGTTCGTTCAATTCTTCATCCGATGCAATTCTGCCTGTTTTTATTCTGATAAATTCACGCCACGATTCATTATGCAGTTTCTTATCAAATATCATTGTGCCGTTAAAATCAAAAATAATCCCGAACATACAAAATCCCTTAAGCCTGTTTTATTATTATAACCGCTAATTTCAAGAAAAGGTAGTGTTTTTGAATTTAAAACAAATTTTCATTATGTAAATATTCATTAAGAAGGCAAAGCATCGACTATGAAAATTACTCATCAGAAAAAATAGCAGATATGCTTCAGAAAAATTACAAAGATAATAAAGTTGATTTTTATGTATAATATTTAAAAAACGCATCATAAATCTGATGCGTTTTTATTATAAATTCATTTTCATTTACACCGCAGCAAAGCCGAATAAAATCAGTTTTAAACTTTTGCTGTTTTTTTTAAAAGCGAAATTACCAGCTCGCTTTTGTAACGCCCGGCAATAAACCTCTGTGCGCAAATTCTCTTAAGTGAATTCTACAAAGGCCGAAATCTCTGTGGAACCCGTGGGGTCTGCCGCAGATTGAGCATCTGTTGTGAAGTCTTACTGTAGGATATTTTCCTTTAGCTGCAAGCATTTCACGAGTTGCTTCTTTGTTTATCATTGCTTTTTTAGCCATTATTTACATTCTCCTTTGATTAATGTTTTTTAAAGGGCATACCTAAATGAGCAAGTAAGCTTTTTGCCATTTCATCATTAGGTGCCGTTGTAATTATAGAAATGTTCATACCCTTAACGATATCCACTTCTTCATAGTGAATTTCAGGGAATAAAGCCTGTTCTTTCAAACCAAAAGTATAGTTTCCTCTGCCGTCAAAACTTTTGCCAGATACTCCTCTAAAGTCACGAATTCTAGGGAGTACAACGCAAACGAGCTTCTGGAAGAAATCATACATCCTGTCGCCTCTTAAAGTTACCATTGAACCAACCGGCATACCTTCTCTTAACTTGTATGATGCGATTGATTTTTTAGCCTTTGTAACCAGAGCTTTTTGACCTGCAATTTTTGTTAACTGCGCTACAATTGCTTCAGCCAGTTTTGAATTGTGTGAAGCTTCACCCACACCCATATTGATAACAATCTTATGCAATCTGGGGATTTGCATTTCATTTGTTAATTTAAATTCTTCTTTTAATTGATTTCTGATTTCTTTTGTATATTTTTCTTTTAAATCAGTTGTTTTTTGAGCTGACATTTTATTTTTTACCTTTCTAGCCTTTGAAATTCTGCCCTCTTGATATAATTGACGGGCCTGTCAAATTTCAATGCTTATGCTCTTAAATTATACATCTAATGATTCGCTGCATTTTTTGCAAACGCGGATTTTTTTACCGTCTTTAACTTCATGTTTTACTCTTGTAGCCTTTTCACATGAAGGACAATATACCATAACCTTGCTTGAATTCATAAAAGCTTCTTTTTTAACAAGTCCGCCCTGAATTCCGGCCATAGGATTAGCTTTTTGAGCTTTTGTCACCATGTTAACGCCTTCAACAAGCACTTCGCCTTTTTTGGTGTCAACTTCTTTAACGTTGCCCACTTTGCCTTTATCGCGGCCTGAGGTAACAATTACTCTGTCGCCTACTTTTGTATGAATTTTCTTTTCTTCTGACTTAGCCATTTTCATTTGTTCCTTTTATATTAAATAACTTCCGGCGCAAGAGAAACTAT
>CAJUKY010000036.1 GCA_910587055.1 Candidatus Gastranaerophilales bacterium | reverse complement strand
ACCATATCCTTTTCATAATTACTTGCTTCACTCATTACCTTTAATTCATGATCTGACATTCTTCTTGTCATTACAGGAGCTAATGCTGCCATAAGCAATGATGCAACAAGAAGAGCCATAAGCATTTCAACCAATGAAAATGCGGGTTTTCTGGATTGCCGCAGTCGCTTAAAAGCTCCTTCGCAATGACGGACAGGGGAGAAGGCATGGAAGCCTTTAGCTGCGCGAAGGCAGCAAAAATGAACAACTTTCTTTTTTCGCATAAACAATTTCTCACATCTTTTACAGTAATAAATAAGAAAATTTAATCTTTAGAACAACTTTTTATTATAATTTTCTTCTACACAATATATTATAATAATGTTTGCAACAAAAATCAATAAAAACTTAATGTCAACATTATAATAACTTACTCCAAAATGGGGATATGCTTATATTAATCATAAAAAAGGAGTATTTAAGTGCCTGTGAGTGAAATGGATGAAACTCAGATAAAAAAGCTTCTGGGTGAGAATATAAGAAGGATAAGGTGGGGTAAAAATCTTACGCAAGAGGCATTTTCGGAAAAAATCGGAATTGAGCCTTCAAGTTTATCCAATATAGAAAACGGAAAAAGCTTGCCTTCTACATTAACCATTATTAATATACAAAGACAGTTTGAAGTTTCTCCGAATGAAATTTTTGATTTTGATATTGATTATTTAAGAAGCGCACAATACCTTGAAGAAGAAATTTGCGGTGCAGTTAAGGCATTTGATATGGAGCGCAAAAGGGTTTTATATAAAATTGTTAAGACAATTAAAATTTAAATTATAAATCCCGAAGTTGTTTATTATTTTATATTTTTAAAGTTTCTTTTCATAGCCCAGCAATTTAAGAGTGTTTTCATCTTTTTGCCAGCCTTTTTTCACTTTTACAAATATTTCAAGAAATACTTTGTTTTGAGCAATTTCTTCAATTTCAAGTCTGCTTTCCGTGCCTATTTTTTTAAGCAAAGAACCGTTTTTGCCTATGATTATGCCTTTTTGGCTTTCAGCGGAAACTATTATCTGAGCTTTGATTTTATCAATTTTTTCCGTATGTTTGTAATCTTCAACAAGAACCGCTACAGAATGCGGGATTTCATCTTTTGTATTTAAAATAATTTTTTCTCTTATAACCTCTGATACAATCGAACGCAGGTTTTGATCGGTTATTTCATCATCGGGGTAAAGTTTTTCGCCCAAAGGCAAATATTCTTTAATTTTTTCAAGAAGGACATTTAAATTTTTACCGGTTTTTGCGCTGATTTTTATGACGGGATAATTTTTTTCAAAAAGCTGTTTATAAGATATAACGTTCAGCTCAAGTTTGTCTTTTTTTGCAGTATCAATTTTATTTGCAGCTATAATCACGGGTTTATTGATATTTTTCAAATAATTTTCAACAATCCACCTGTCGCCGGCGCCGGCTTCATCGTTTGAATCAACAAGGAAAAGAATTAAATCAGAATCTTCAAGAGAAGATTTTGATTCTTCCGATAGGAATTCGCCTAATTTATTTAAAGGCTTATGAACTCCGGGGGTGTCTATAAATATTATTTGAGAATTATTATCAGTATATATGCATTTAATCTGGTATCTGGTTGTCTGGGCAACAGGGCTTGTAATTGCAATTTTTTGTCCTGCAATTTTATTTAAAAGGGTGGATTTTCCGACATTCGGCCTTGCAATTAAGCTTACAAAGCCTGATTTAAAAATTTTATCCATGGTATTAATTCTTCTATATATTGTTTTTTTGCCAGTTTTTTGTATTCATAGTATAATTACTTTATAATTTATTATATTATAAAAGAAAATACCAGCAAAAGCAGAAAATCCATAATTTGAAGGGATAGAAAATAATGAAAAAATATATTCCAGGTATGATTATAACCTTGTTTTTAGGGTTATGGGGTGTGTTTAACGCTGATACTATGGCGCTTGATTCTGATTATAAAAATAATCTTTTAAAAGTGGATGTAGTAAAAGCTAATGATGGCAGCTATAAGGTGGATTTATTTACCCAGAAGCCTTATAATGAGCCGATTAAGGTTATTAAAAAATCTGATACAAATTATTACATTTTATTGCCGGAAACTTATCATTCAATAACTTCCGTGGGTACAACCGGAGATATTAATAAAGTTGATGTTAAACTTTTCCCTTATGCAGGTCAGGATTTAAATAACGGATATACAAAGATTAATATTTCAACAAATAAGCCTGTGAATTTCAGCGCAAATGTAAGAACTGCAGGAAAACAGGCACCGCAGATTGATTCAAGGAAACTTGCACAGCTCGACAGTGCATTTGACGGCAAGCCTACAACATATTCAAATGTTCAAAATAAACCCGTAAAACCTGTTGTAAAAACTGTTGAACCTGAAAAAACCACTGCTGTGAAGACGGAACCGGCAAAACCTGTGAAAACAGTAACAGAACCTGTTAAAATTGCGGGCAACCCGCCTGTTAATCCCGTAAAAAAACAGGAACCCGTGAAAATAGCATCTAATCCGCAGAGTAATGAAATTGAAATTGTGACAAAGCCAAAAACTCCTACACGCCCTGTTCAAGAGGCAGTTAAACCAAAAGAACCTGTTGCCATTGATTTAGAAGAGGTAGTTGATACCGATATGACAGACAGCGGAGAAGCGCTTCTTGAAGAAGATGCTAAAGAGCAAGGCCTAACAGAGCTTGCAACGGGCGAACAGGAAGTTATTCCTGAAATGACAAGAATTGATGAGATTAAATATACGATAAAAGCAGTATTAAAGGCAATTAAAGATAATGCTTTAGTATTGATTACAATTTTACTTGCGCTTATTGCTGCAATTCTTTTGATTTCACCGAAAACAAGAAAAGATTCAAAAGAAGATACACAAAAAGAAGCTGCGAGTGCGGCTTATGAAGGCTTAAACAGCTTGAAACCTGCCGAAACGCCAGCTCTTCAGGATGTGCATGAAGCTGTGCAGGCAGAGGTTTCAAATCAGCCTGATGAAAACGGTATATATGAACCAAAATTAATGCAGACTTATGAAGAAGTTGAAGCGGCAGCTGTTGCGATGGCGCAAAAAGATGAGGAAGAAGCTCAAAGCGATGAAGCTGATGTGCTTGCAACAGAAAGCTTCGGTGAAAACAGAGGACTTTGTCTTGTTAATTATGATGGCAGCATTGCACTTATCGGATATATTGAAGAAGAGATTTTTGTTATTCAAAACTTTGGCAAAATTACACTTCTTAATCCAAGTATTCAAATCCGCATAGCGGAACAAAATGATAATGATACGATTTACATTGTAAAAACCGCAAATTCTAAATTGATGGTAAGAGAAACAAAAGATTTAATCGGTTTAGAGATGGTGATGTAATCAATATTTAAATAAAATTTTTAAAATCCTTGCTTTTAATGATGCAGGGATTTTGTTTTAATGGACTTATTTGCGATTATATTTGAAATAAATTTTATATTTAAACTCAAACTTTTTATAAAATGTTTTTATTACACCAGCCCTAATCCAAAAAGCATTAGTAGTATAAGGATTGGGGGAACGATGAATTTTAGAAGGAAAGTAAATACATCGTAGAATTTTCTATTTGTAGTCAGAAGCTCCATTTTAGGTTTTAAAATCCATCCTACAACCACGCAAAGTATAATTGTATTTAAAGGAAGCAGGATGTTTGAAGCTGTAAAGTCCATCATTTCAAAGAATGTCATATTAAACAATTTATAGCCGGATAGAAATCCGAAAGACCATGTTGTTGGCAGCATAAATACTAAAATTATTGATGACATTATAACCGTTGCAAGTTTTCTTGAAATTTTGAATTTTTCCAAAATTGCCGCAATACTCACTTCTAAAAGGCTTATGCCTGATGTTAACGCCGCAAAGAATAATAATACAAAGAATATTAATCCGAAAAATTGTCCGAAAGGCAGTGCAGCAAACACTTTTGGAAGTGTAATAAATACTAATCCCGCCCCTGCACTGGGCTCAAGATTAAACGAAAATACTGCAGGGAAAATCATAATTCCTGCAAGTACTGCTATGATTGTGTTTCCGATGATTAAAAGACCTGAAGATTTGATTATATCGCTGTCTTTCTTCAAGTAGCTTCCGTAGGTTACAAGACATCCCATACCGACGCTTAATGTAAAAAGCGCTTGTCCTAAGGCTGTAAGCACCGTGGTGAATGTAAATTTTGAAAAATCAGGTGCAAACATAAATTTTAAACCTTCAATTGAATTTGGTAAAAACAATCCTGTTACTGCAAGGAAAAACAACATTATTATAAATAAAGGCATTATAATGTTATTTGCCTGCTCAATTCCTTTATTTACACCTCTGAACGGAAATATTGCACACAGAAAAAGAAAAATAATTCCCATAACAAGCGGAGCAACGGGTTGTGCCGCAAAGGTTTCAAAAGTTGTCTGGCTTATTTCATTTACAGGTATAGTGCCAAACAGATATATGAGTATATAATTAACTGTCCAGCCGCCTACCACAAAATAAAAGCAGGGAATAAAAATTGAAGTTATGAAGCATAACCAGCCAAAAATGCTGAATTTTTTGTTTATTTTTTCATAAGAGCGGATAACCCCTCTGCGCATTTGCTTTCCAAGTAACAATTCGCACAAAAGCGGAACGGAGCATATAAAAATAGTGAGTAAAATATACATTAAAAGAAATAATGCACCGCCATTTTGTCCCATAACATAAGGAAAACGCCAAATATTGCCGAGCCCCACAGCGCAACCAAGTGTTGCCATTATAAATGCAAATCCTGAAGACCAGTTTGCTCTTTTTGCTATGCTTCTCTCTACTGCCATATTCTCTTATTCCTTATTTTTACAATTGTAGTATATTTTAAAATTCACAAAGTAAAATGTCAAATATTATTTAAATCTTTCCATTTCTCTCTGTATATCTTTTTTCTTTAAAGTTTCTCTTTTATCGTGGAGTTTTTTACCTTTGCAAAGACCGATTTCAAGCTTTGCAAAGCCTCTTTCTATAAATAATTCCAGAGGCACAACAGTGTAGCTGTCCTGTTTTATTTTGCCCAGAATTTTTAATATTTCTTTTTTATTTAAAAGCAGCTTGCGCGTGCGTTCGGGGTCGTGATTATTTCTGTTTCCGCCTTCAAACGGACTTATATGGCAATTATACAGAAACATTTCCATATCTTCCACTTTGGCAAAACTGTCTTTTAAATTAACCGCCCCTTTTCGTATAGATTTTATTTCCGTTCCGAAAAGCACGATTCCTGCTGTATATTTTTCAAATACAGTGTAATCATGAAAGGCCTTTTTGTTTGATGCTATTATTTTTTTAGTCAATTTTGTCATTTGAAAATATTATACCATGGTAAAAAACGCTGTGGTATAATGTCGATTGTAATGAAAAACATAGTGAATTCAGGAATAAAATTTGATAATACGGCTCAAAACCGGCTTATTATAGCAGGCCTTTTTATTTCAACCGTTTTAATCATTGCAGTTTCAATATTTGCCATAGGTAAAATTCAAGAAAAACTTTATGAAAGTTATGCAAATTTCGGCCAGCTTTTAGGGAAAACCATTGCAATTCAAAGTTATGAATTAACTAAAAACAAATCCGAAAGCGAAAAAGTTAAAATTTTAAAACTGAATTCCGATTCAATTCTTCAAAGTAACAGCGATATTTCATTTATTACATTTAAAAATAACAAAAATGAAATTCTTTTTTCTTCAACTGAAAATTTTAAAGAAAGAGCAGAGCATACAAGAACAAATCTTTCTGCACCTATTTTAAATTCCAAAGGCGAAATTGAAGGAATGGTAGAAATCGGTTTGAATGCTTCAATGGCATCAAGCGTTGCAAAAACCACCAAAAATTCAATGTTTATAGTGTTTACTCTTGTCTGGGCGGTTTTTACCTTTGTTATATTGATAAATACGGTCTTAATTACAAGGGAATTGTCCATTCTTCATCAGGGGGTAAAAGCTATATCCGGCGGTAAATTCGGCACAATTCTGGAATATAAAGATGCATCAGGCGAAATCAAAGAGCTTTTTAATGCATTTAATGATATGTCAAGCAGACTGCATATTTATGAAGAACAAAATATTGAAGAGCTGACTTTAGAGAGAAACAAATTTGAATCAGTCTTAATGAGCATTGCAAACGGTGTTGTTGTATGTGACAGCGAAGATTCTGTTGTGCTTGTAAATCCTATCGCAGAGCATATTTTATCAATAAAAACCGATGAAATAATTGATACATCCTTTGCAAATTATCTTGATACAGAGGGAAACCCGTGTTTTAAGGATGAAATTGAAACATTTAAAAAGACCCCGCTTGAAATTATTGAGAAAAAACCTCTGGAATTCAATGTAAATGTGAATAACAGAGTGGTAAAATCAGTTATTTCTCCAATGTTTTCAAAATCTCATGATTATCTTGGCTATATCATTGTTTTAATTGATATAACGCGCGAAGCCGAAGTAGACAGGTTAAAGAGCGATTTTATTTCAAATGTATCCCATGAATTAAGAACCCCTGTTACGGTTTTAAGAAGTTATATTGATACCCTTTATAATTACGGTAATGAGTTTAAATTTGAAGAACAGCAAGAGTTTATAGGGGTTATAAATCAGGAAATTATCCGCCTGAATAATATGGTAAATGACATTCTTGATTTTTCAAAGCTTGAAGCTGATACGCGCTATGAAAAAACAAAAGGCGATATCATGCTTACTGTTGAAAATACTATTTCAAATTTAAAGGTGCTTGCGCAGGAAAAGAATGTTAATTTTACGGTTGAAAAAGAATCTGAAATACCAAAAATTCCTTATAATGAAGAAAGTATTGAAAGAGTAATAACAAACCTTGTTTCAAATGCCGTTAAATATGCGCCCGAAAATTCTTCCATTAATATTAAAGCAAAAATTTCAGATAAAATGCAGGGTTTTGTTGAAGTAACCGTTTCGGATAAAGGAATCGGTATTTCAAAAGAGCATCAAGCAAAGATTTTTGACAGATTTTACCGTGTGGAAAACGATACCCATACGATAAAAGGAACGGGTTTAGGGCTTCATATTGTAAAAGTGACCATTGAAAAACACCATGGCGGCAAGGTTTTTGTAGAATCTGAACCGAACAAAGGTTCAACCTTCGGCTTTTATCTTCCGATAAATCCCGCAGAGCCTGCTGAAGAAAACGCTGAAACATTTGAAATGCAGGAAAAAGCATAATTATTTTAATAGTTCATACGGTTCAACTTTAAGAGTATCAGCTAATTTGCCCAGAATTTTAGCGCTCGGGGTTCTTCTGCCCGTTTCCAAAGCTTGAATGTAATCTTCCGTAACATCCATTTGTATTCCAAGCTCAAACTGCGTAAGCTTCAATATTTTACGATACTTACGTATATTTTTTCCAAGATTTTCTTTAATTTTTTCTAAACCGCTTGTCATGTTTTTATAATAATGGTAAAATCTTTTTAAAAGCCCGACAATTTGACGGGTTTAAAAAGGATAAGATTATGGAAGATAAAGAAGAAATGCAAAACAATAAAGAGCTTGCAGAAATAGCGGAAGAAATTTTTAACCTTACATCTATTTTGTATGAATATTGTAAAAACAATATCGATACTTATGAGCTGAAATGTCTATATACAGGATTGAATATTTTATGTAAAAAAGCGGATGACCTTAATTTAAAAATTATGGGAATTAAATAATATCTTCACCGTATATTTCTTTATAAATTTCTTTAAAATATTCAACGCTTTCGTATAATTCTTCTCTGTCGAATATTTCAAAAGTAATCTGCGGGTGAAGCTCCATAGCCTTTAAGGTTTCAAGCACCGGCTTTATATCTAATGAACCGTTTTTTAAAGAACTATGCGAATCTTCATCTTTAAAATTATTATGAAAATGCATATGATGCAGCATTATACCGTAGTCTTTAATCCATTCGGATACAGGTATTTTTGAATGAATATTGCAATGGCCTATATCAATTGTTGCTTTTAAATTCGGTGAATTAATGGCAGCTATTATATTTCTTATAAGTTCATTATCCTTTTCATGTACATTTTCTATTGTTGCAACTATGCCTTCTTTTTCAAAATGCGGAATTAATTCATTATAAAATTCAAGTGTGCCAAGGAAAAATCCTTCTTTATATTTTTGCTGCATTAATAAATTATTAAAACATGTATGAAAAACAACTGTTTTTGCGCCTAATTCAGCGGCTATTTCAAAACTCTGATAATATCTTTTAATTGAAGCTTCTTTAATTAAAGGGTCTTTTGATGTGACGCAAAGGTTTGAAAAAAAACCGTGGAGCGTTAAATTATGCTCCAAATCTTTAACGGCATCTTTATAAATATTTAATGTTTCATCAAAATTTGTTTCAAGTTCTCTTAATTTGCCGAATCTGCTGATTTCTAAGCCTGTGCCGAGCTCGTTTGCGGTTTCTACGGCACCGTAAATATTATGGAAGTCAACTGTTGATGATATAAAAATTTCGCTTTTATTTTTCATAACAATTAGATTATAATTTAAAAACAGGCTTATGTATATTATAGAACTATTTTTTAAATTAAAGGAAAAATTTAGAGCAGGGAAAAAACCTGAAAATATTGAAACCCCTGTTATTGAAGATGAAACGGATGAAAAATGCGAACATATATTTTCGCCCGTTGATTCTACAAATACAGTTCTGGCATGTGTAAAATGCGGATATTTAATTCATTGCGGCAGTGATGAATTTAAAAAGAAAAATATTTTTGAAAATTACGATAAACATAACGATGGAGAAGATTTTATACAACAATAGCTCTGTAAATTTTGTAAATAAGTCTTAAAAGTTTTTCATCTTTATTAAAGGCATCCATCATTTCATTTTTTAGGTCTTCAGAGGTTTTTGTCATACTGTCAAAAGCAAAAAGCTCTTTCGGTTCTATATCAAGCGCATGTACAAGTCCTACAAATGTTTCATATGAAGGGTAAAATTTGCCGTTTTCAATATAGCTTATGTTTGGTGTGTTGATTTCCACCCGTTCTGCAAGCTGTTCCTGCGTTAAGCCCCTTTTATTTCTGATTTCTTTTATTCTTTTTCCAAGAAGTTTTTTCATACTTTCTGCCATTTTTTTGCTCCTCATTGCTATTTTGCCTTAGAAGTGCAAATAAAATAATACTATTTATAGTATAAAAAGTACTTGAAATATATTACCTGATAGTATAATATACTGTTAGACGTTATTTTTATTTAAAAAATATAATGCAAAATATGATGAAAGGACTTGATAATGAAGAATTCCGCCGAATTTTCAAAATTGTATAAAAGCATGCCAAAAGCTTTCTCCTCCGTCCGTCATTGCGAGCGAACGGAGGGAGCCCTCCAAGAGGACCCATTTTGCACTAAATTAAAATTTCGGCAAAAGGAGGCGTGGCAATCCAGACAATTTGCATTTTCTTTAGTTGAAATGCTTATGGCCCTCCTTGTAGCCTCATTGCTTCTTGCAGCCCTTGCTCCCGTTATGACAAGAAAACTCGGAGAAAATATTAA
>CAJUKY010000035.1 GCA_910587055.1 Candidatus Gastranaerophilales bacterium | reverse complement strand
TTTTTTATATAAAAAACCATGCTTTTAAAATAAAACTCCATGCCTTTTTTAAAATAAAGCATGGAGTTTTAAATATATTTTCCTATTACTACAGCAGAGGCAGCCTAAATAATCCCGGGTTTGCGGGGCGTGCAATTCTTTCTATACAAAATGCATCATTGCTGCCGCTGGTACAATCGTTTAAAGCCTTAAGTTTGTTTGTGCCGCCTCTTTCTATTTTATCCACTTTGTCAGTACCATCATCGCCGCAGAATGTCACTCTCGGTACAACATTATCTCTGCCTGATTTACAAGCGGCTTCCTGATAGCTTATATCTCTTAAAATAACTTTGGTTTCTCTCTTTTCATTGCTGCCGCCTTCGGGAATGTGGCTTCTGTATAAGTTGTATGCGAAAGGATAATTTGTTTCAAGAAAACTGTCCGTAAGGGCAACAGGGGTATCTACACCTCCGACGGATACTGTTCTTGAAGGGCAGTACAAATTAGTCGGATAAGGCCGTTCCGGATTATCTACGGCTTCCCCTACTTTATTATCGGCAGGATCTGTAGAGCCTGCATACAGGAAACAACTTCCTGGTGTAACCGTGCCGTCAAGATATAATCTTAACGGGAACTGGTCATCTCCAAGTCTGTTCGGGCCTTTATCACCGTTAACATCAATAAAAATCGGCTTAAACATAGAAGCCGCAGTCTGCCCGAGAGCCTGTTCCTCAGGTGATGCTTTATTTATTTGAAGCCATGGTCTTTCTAAGAAATAATAAGAAACCATGTTTGATGCCTGAAAGTTTGCAACCCCGGGTGCCGTAGATGTGGGCAGTTTTGTTCCGTCACCGTTGCCGTTATGGTATTTACACCTTATTGTGTCATTATTTGCAAGGGTGAACATATTCCCTACTTCCATGCAAAAAATCTCATCAACCGTATCTAAATCAACCTCGGTGTCGGTTGATGAGGGGTTTGCATCTTTATAGGCCTTAATGGCTGCATTTATAGCGTTAACAGCTGCTTCATCCGTTACTGGGAGCTTATATGTATTTGGCTGGCAGCCGTATATTCCGTTTCCGCCTTCGTTTGTACATTTGTTCATAATTGCAACGGATGCCTGTTTTAAATTATAAAATCCCGCATATGCAAAGGGAGCCACCATAAATTTTTTCGGTTTTATTGTTTGAACTGCAAGTCCTACAAGAATAGCAAGTGCAATTAGCGCAACACAAAGCTCTACAAGAGTCCAGCCGGATTTTTGTTTTAAGTTTTTTCTATTCATACTTATCCCTTATATATTTTAAACAATCCTGATAACTTTGAAATTCAGTTATAATATTTGACTTTGTTATTATACCATTTTCTTTAAGCTTGTTGCAATCAATTGAAAGTACTGTCTTATTATTTACGGCACACACTTCAATTTTATTATTCAAAGCGGATATTACAGCTTTTGAGCCGAGGGCATCAGCCGGTGCTATAAGGCATTTTGCATATTTATTTGATATTCCGCCCGTTTTTGAAATTAAAGGAGCAATTGAAAGCCCGTCTAAAATGCAGGGAAGATATGTGGATGAAATAAATTCGGATGCCACCTTTTTGTTTATAATCTCAAAACCTATATCAAGCCCTGAAAAAGCCGGAGCATGCGCACAAGGAACCATAAATTCACGTGTTAAATAATGTGAAATTACAGCTTCAATACCGCCTATCGGGTCAACCCCTTTGCCGTTATTATAATTTTCATCCTCGCATTCATCAGAAAAAAAACAAACAACGGCAAGTGCCTGTGCTCCTTTTTTAATAAGGTTTTGCGCTGCCTTATAAAGCGTTTTTTCATTTTCAATACGCCCTGTGGAGACCCCTGAAAAATCTTTTGTAAGCCCGACCCCGACAGGTTCTTTTGTAATTTCATAATACGGAATATCGTATCCTTTTACAATCTTTGCCGCTTCAATCGTATTAAGATGAAGGTTTAATATGTTTTCAGGAATTGCTTTATCAAAAATAACCCCGATTTTATTAAATTTTTTAACCGGATTTAAGTTTATTTTGCCGTTAAAAAATTCATCAAAGGCATACCCTTCAACATAATACATATCATTATTTACGGCACTCAAAATCCCTGCATTTACAACATTAGGGTTTACAATCACTTTAAAATATTTTGAAAATTCTCTTGCAATATACCCTGCATCACCTGCATATCCGCCGATTTCAGCCCCTACACCGGTGGGGATTGAAAGTGCTATTATATTTTTTACTTTGCTATTCATATTTTGCGATATCCAAAAACAGGCTTTCTAAAACAACCTTTGCGCTCATTGATGCCTTTAATCTTTTTTTAGCATTCTGCACAAGCTTTATATGGCGCTCAAACATTCTGGAGGCACTGTTATTATTAATATTGCTTTTCAAGAATTCAAGAATATAGCTTTGAAATTCGTTTAAGAAATCAAAAATATCAATTTCTGCGGTTTTTAGAATATTTTCAATATCATATGCCATATCAAGTGCATCTTGAACGGATAAAATAGGATAGCTTCTTAATGCTGCTTTCAGTTCATCGGTTAAATCCGCACCTACGGTTTTGTTGTTTCCTGAGAGTTTGAAAACATTTGAGCGGGAAACTATTGTTGAAATTAAATCTTCCCTGTTTTTTGTTAAAAATATAAAAGTTGTGCGCTCCGGAGGCTCCTCAATTGATTTTAAAAGAGAATTTGAAGCCTCTGCCTTGAAAACCTTCATATTTAAAGGTAAAGGAGTCCAGTTTTCTTCCGTGTATTCAAATCCCGAATTTTTAAATTCAAGAATTGAAGCATTTTCCTGTGCGCTTCTTTGTTTTATTTTTGCATCACAAAATATAAAAACTCTGTGGTAATCACAGGTTTCACTTAAGGATGATGTTACTTTTTTTGCCTGTGCAATTGAAATTACGGTTTTTGATGAATCATCCTTAAAATTTATAGGAGATACAATATTTACACTCGGATGCTTAATTTCTCTTATCCAGTTACAGTTTATACAGGTGCAGTCAGGATTTTCAATATTTTCTGCACAGTTTAAAATTCTTGATAATTCCATTGAAAAAATGTACTGCGCAATAGTATCTGAGCCTTCAAATACGATAGATTGCGGAAATTTATCAATATTATTTTTTATTAAGGTTTCAAAATAATTTGTTACAAAAGGAAATTTTGATTTTAAAATTTCATTTATCATAAAATCTGCGTCTCCTTATTTTGTTCTTTTTGCAAAAGTGCGCATTCAAAGGCAAGAAGCGGTTCTTTTATCCCGCTTTTTATTTCATACTCCGCCTGTGTTAAATTTTGCTTAATTCGAATGAGTTCATCGGTACTTATTGCCCGCAATTTTTCAAGGCTCTTTTTTACAATATATTCATTCTGCCCCGTTTTTCTTGCTATATCAAAGCTTGATGCGGTTTTTGAATAAACTTTTGTAATTAAAAGTTTAGAAAAAGAGCTTTGAAGAAAGGCTAAAATCTCAAGATAGTGGGATTTATTCAATATATTTGAAATTTCAAAAAGCGCCTTATCAAATTTTTTTTCCAGAATTAAATCGCTTATTAAAAAGATATTTTGGCTTTCCCCGCCGAGTTTTTCAACAACTTCGGCAGTTATATTGTTATCAGGATGAATTATAAGCTTTATTTTATCAAGTGCCGTGTTTAAATCACGTAATGACGGGCCGATTTGCCTTATTATCATTGTTAAAACCGTACTGTCGGCTTTTAAACCGGCTTTTTGCACCATCTGTTTTAAAACGGGAAGAATTTTGTATTCTTCATATGCCTTAAATGCAGTAAATTCTTTGATGGAGCCCGCTTTTTGCACAGCTTTATAAATTTTTTTTCTTGAATCGGGTTTTTTCCTGTCTCCCTTATCAATAGGACAGGTTAAAATAACATGTACTCTTTCTGATACAAGACCCAGTGCCTTTATAATTTCATCCGTCTGCTTATCATCAAGTTTGATTTTTTTTGTTGTTTCAAGAAAATATTTGTCTGCTCTTATTTTATAAACAACATCCCCGAACATCATAGGCTGGGTGCAGAGCGCATCAATCAGGGTTTTAAAATCAGGATTATCAAGACACCTGTAATTCAGGGGTGAAATTTCGCCGCCATCGCGAATTTTTAACACCTCTTCTTTAATATTATTTATTTCTTTTTCAAGCGTGAAATCTTCATCACCCCAGAATAAATATACAGGCATTATATCTTATTTTTTACTCCTTACGTCACAATTGTAACTTAAAATTGTATTTTACAAAACAAATTTGTTAATTATGCGGTAAAAATAAATTTTTACAGGTTTTATAGGAATAAAACCGCAAGAAAGGATGTAAAAATCTCATGAATACAATGGGGTCGTTTTCATTAAATACGGGCTATTCCCCGAATTTTAAGGGTGTAAATCTGGTACAGGTTTCAAAAAAAGCTTTTTTAAACCCGAAAGATACTCAAGGCTGCTTTGATACTTTTGCAAAAACTATCGAAGGAGCAATGGGAATAAAAAAAGCAAGCAGTATTTCCAATAAGGCGGTCAAAACTGTTATGTATCCCGAAAACCCTTCTTATTCTTTTGTAAAAGGAGTTTTGCAAAAGTTTAATCTTGATAACTATTCGGTTGACTGGTTTGCAAAAAATACCGGTACAAATATTAAAGGTGAAATAAAACCCGATTTTAACTCATACTTTGTTTTAACCGGAAAAGAAAAAGATGCAGTTAATGAGATTTTTTCGCCACAAAATAGTACAAAAGCATATATACAGGCTTCGGCAGATTTTTCACATGAGGGCGGCCTAAACGAAGTACAGACAAAAGCCCTACAACGATTTGCGCAAGATGGCGACAGCAAAGGTTTAAAAAATAAAACAATAATGATTTTGTACGCAAAGATGGCAGAAATAATAGATGCTCAAACGCAAGCAGCAATCAAGGGTGCGCCCTCCAAAAATTTTCAGGTACACACCCTTGATGAGATTCAAAAAATAACAGACGATTTTGTATAGCCTTAAATAAATATTTAGCTTTCAATTAAAAGACTTGCGCCGATTACACCTGCTGTGTTTCCAAGTTCTGCATGAACAATTTCAACACTCGATGCTTGAATAGGCATAGCTCTTTTTTGAATAACTTCCCTGATTGGCGCAAAGAGGATATCTCCCGCATCTGCCACGCCGCCGCCTATAATTACCTTTTCGGGGTTTAGAAGGTTAATAACGGAAGTTAAGCCTAAACCAATAATCTCGCCTATTTTTCTATATATTTGTTTTGCAACAACATCTCCCTGTAAAGCAGCCTGTGCTACGATATAAGGGCTTAATTCTTCTGTTGCAAGCTCTTTAAATTTGGATGATTTTCCGCCCATAATATATTCTTTAGCCATTTGAACAATAGCGGGGCCTGAAGCGTATGCTTCAAAACAAGCAAAATCTCCGCAGCCGCAAAGAGGGCCGTCATTCATGGACATTTTAATATGACCTATTTCGCCTGCCGCATTTTTGGCACCGCGTGCAAGTTTGCCGTTTATAACAAGCCCTGAACCTATTCCTGTACCTACCGTGATGCAGACAAGGTTCTGGCAGCCTTTTCCCGCACCGTATTTTAATTCGCCCAGCGTTGCCACGCGGACATCGTTATCGAGCTTTGTTGTAATTCCGAATTCCTTTTGCATAATATCTGCAACAGGAATATCAACCCATCCGGGCATATTAGGCAGCAATCTTACAACCCCTGCCTGATAATCAATTTGCCCCGGGAAACCGAAACCTATGGCTTCGATTGTATTTTTATCTTGATTTGTTTCTTTCATTAAATCTGAAATTGCAAGTTTAATATTGCCCAGAGTGTGTTCATAGCCCATATCTGCGCGGGTTGGCGTAGTGTTTGAATAAACAATTTTACCTTCCATATCAACAAGCGCAATTTTGATGTTTGTTCCGCCGATATCCACACCTATTCTGTATTTTTTCATAAAATTTTTCTCTCCCGTAAAATGTGATTTTTTAACATGATATTTAAGCTAATTATACCATTAAAAGCATCATATAGAAAGTTTTAAGCTTTTGTAAACTTATGTAACAAAAGGCATACCATGTGAAATTAGATACTTTTTTAATACTTTATATATATGTAAGACGAGTTTATTGAAAGACAGTAATTAATGGCAGTTCGACCGACTGATAGCATAGACAAGAAATTAGCCCAGATGTACGCATCTAAGGTAACGGTTAATCTTGAGGCTAAATCTACATTATCACCTAACGAGTTCTGGAATTCAATGGAGCTTATAGCATTGAATAACAAAGCAGTTATGAACTTCAGGTGTAAATAAAAAAAATTAATCAAGATGGATTATGGAGTAGAAAAAAATTATGCCGCCCCGATTTAAAAGGTAAGCGGCATTTTTTATATATTAATTTTATTAAGACAATTTTTCAAAACTTAATGTTTTTATAAATATAAATGTCGTTTTGGAGTTTAAACGGGAATGGATTTAATAAAATTAACACAAGGAGCAAATGCAAGCCTGCAAGCACTTTCAAAAAAAGCGGGCGCACAAAATACAATAGGAGCTGCAGCGAAATTTAACACAGGAATTTTAGATAAAGATACCGTAAGTTTCAGCCATGCAACTTTGCAAAAAGCAAAACAGGCCATTCCTTTCTGCGACAAGACAACACAGGTAAAAGGACATCATGAAATAAACGGCAATAATTGTCATATAAGGGAATATTTAGAAAAGCTTGAAAAAGGTAAAAACCGGGAAGATACGACTATTTAATGCAAGAAATAATTGACGAATTTGATGCTGATTTTGCAAAACTTCCGCCGCTTGAAGACAATTTTGTATTCTACAGAGGACGTTTTTTGCACCCCATTGCCGAAAGTTTTAATAAGGATTTTAAAATAATAGAAAATGCAAAACCGGGAGATGTAGTTGTACCGGATAAAGCCTACAGCTACGGCGCTTTTAAAAAAGACCTTGCCGAACACTGGACAAACAGCTATGATAAAGGTGGCATGATGATGGAAATTCATGTCCCGAAAGGTGCCAAAATTTCAAGAAATATGGAACATGGTGGTGAAGTCGTATTCCCGAGAGGAGCCGAATATCGTCTTATTTCTAAGGAAAAAGACAATAGGGGTATTTTAAATGTAGTCTTAGAGTATATTTTGCCTGAAAAATAATTTTCCTGTTTTTTCTTCCCTTCTTTTTTTGTGGTAGAATTTTAACAGAATTTTAAACAAACAAAGAGGAAGATTTGTTATGGAAAATAAGGATAATTCAGCTGAATTACACACTTTAAGGCATTCATGCTCTCATATTATGGCGCAGGCTGTTCAAAATTTATACCCGAATGCAAAGCTTGCCATAGGCCCCGCTATTGATAACGGTTTTTATTATGATTTTGATATAGAAGGCACAACCTTGAAAGAAGAGGATTTTGCCGCTATTGAAAAAGAAATGAAACGCCTTGTCGAGATGGATTTAAGGTTTGAAAAATACGTTATTCCCGATGTTCAGGCTCAAATTGACGAATTTAAAAATAAAGGCGAAATTTACAAAGCCGAACTTCTTGAAGAGCACAAAAATGATAATCCCACCCTTTATTTAACAAAAGATAAGGACGGAAATGTGCTTTTTGACGACCTTTGCTCCGGCCCGCATCTTGAAAATACAAGAAAAATCAAGGCTTTTAAGCTTTTATCGGTTGCAGGAGCATACTGGAGAGGTTCTGAAAAAAATAAAATGCTGCAAAGAATTTATGCAACGGCATTTTCTTCAAAAGATGAGCTCAAAGCCTATCTCGATATGCTTGAAGAGGCTAAAAGAAGAGACCATAGAAAACTTGGTAAAGAACTTGATTTATTTTCCGTGCATGATGAAATCGGCGCGGGGCTTGTATTATGGCATCCTAATTTAGCTGTAGTGCGCGAAAACATTGAAAATTACTGGAGAGAAGAGCACAGAAAAAGAGGCTATGTAATCGTTAATACTCCGCAAATTGCAAAAAGCAAGCTATGGGAGGTTTCAGGGCATATTGACCATTACAGGGAAAATATGTTCTTTGTGCAAAAAGAGGACGAAAATGACGAGCAATTCATTATAAAACCGATGAACTGCCCTTTCCACATTTTAATCTATGCCTCTCAAAGGCGCTCATACCGCGACCTTCCGATTAGAATGGCAGAGCTTGGCACTGTTTATCGTAAAGAAAAATCCGGTGCGCTTGGCGGATTAACCCGTGTACAGGGCTTTACACAGGATGATGCTCATATTTTCTGCACTCCCGAGCAAATCGTAAATGAAATTAATGAAATTATTGATTTTGTTCAAGATGCAATGAGCATCTTTAATATGAGCTTTGAAGTAGAGCTTTCTACCCGCCCCGAGAGCTATGTGGGCGATTTGGAACACTGGAATATGGCAGAAGCCGGACTAAAAGAGGCTCTTGACAAACGCGGTATGAAATATGACATAAATGAAGGCGACGGCGCGTTTTACGGCCCGAAAATCGATTTTAAATTTAAAGACGCAATCGGCAGAACATGGCAGTGCGCTACAATACAGCTGGATTTCAACCTTCCTATCAGATTTGATTTAAAATATCAAGATAAAGACGGCGAGTTAAAAACTCCGATAATGCTTCACAGAGTAGTTTTCGGGTCTATGGAAAGATTTCATGGCATTTTGATTGAGCATTATGCAGGTGCCTTCCCTGCTTGGTTAAATCCTGTTCAGGCGGCAATTGTGCCGATTGCAGACAGGCATTTAGATGCTTGCGAAGAATTATTCCAAAAGCTTAAAGCAAAAGGCATCAGGGTACAATTAGATGACAGATCCGAATCTATGAACCATAAAATCAGGGATTGTCTGCAAAATAAAAAAATTCCTTACGTGTTAGTTGTAGGTGACAAGGAGATTGCAGACGGCACCGTAGCGGTAAGAGCCAGAGGCAGAGGGCCTATCGGCACGTTCAAGTTTGATGATTTTGCTCAAAAGCTTCTTGAAGAGATTAATTCCAAGGGCAAAACCGTTGTGGAGTAAATGATTTTTTATAACGTAACTTAAAAGCCTTGCCTCAAAATAAGATGGGGCAAGGCTTTTTAAGATTAAATTACGTTTTTTCGAGGTTTTTAAAAAATAAATACGTAAAAGCCTTATGTTGTGCAGGTTTTAGCGTCAGAAAACAGTGCAAAAACAAGGTAAAATTGATTCTGGAACATATTTTATCTGTAAAAAAGATTAAAAAATACGGTTTTAACACTATGGGGCTGCTTCAAAAACTTACACCAGCTATTTTTTCACGTTAAAGACCGTTTAACAATGCTTAACTTTGTAACGGATTGTTTACAATTATCGGTTTATAGCATCTGCTGCAGCTTTAATTTTATTATTCAAAATTTTTATGAGAGGTATTAGCTCGTAATCATTTTCTTTTGCCCAAATTGTTATTGTTTTTGCGACCGTTTCAATTTCTAAAAATTTATCGGCAACATTTACCAATTTATTTATAATTTTATTGTATGTTTCAGTATCCACAGCGGCTTTAGCGGGTTTAAATTCTTTTCCCATTTTAATCTTCCTTTCTTTTTTGTGTTATAGACACAAGTTTATTCTAATATTAACATTACAATAAAAATATGACAAGCACTGCAAAACAAATTAAAGAAAAACTCAAAAATAATATAAAAGCTTACAGAAAAAAACTGGGGTTAACGCAGGCTGAGCTTGCTATTCAAGCCGATATTTCAACTTATTACTTATCCGACTTAGAAATAAGCAGGGGAAACCCGAGTCTTGATGTTTTATGCAAAATTGCGGATGCCTTAAAGGTTGAACCTTACGAATTATTAAAATAAAAAACTGCTTAAAAATAATTTTTAAGCAGTTTTTAAAATATTTGTTTCAAAAAACTTATTTTTTGTTAACAAGTTCTTTGAATTT
>CAJUKY010000034.1 GCA_910587055.1 Candidatus Gastranaerophilales bacterium | reverse complement strand
TTCCCCCAATCCCTATATTAAAGTTAAGCTTCTCACCGGGTGTTACACTAAGTTCCCCTATCCATATCTGTCCTGCTCCACCGCCGGCACCTGAGTTAGCAGGCTGTTTGTATTCACAGGAAAGTGCATTCTCCTGTGGAGCCCAGCTTACTTTCATATAACCATCTTTACCATGTTCACCATTTGCTCCCTGACCTGCAGCACCGCCACCACGTCCGCCTGCACAATAATTGTTGCCATATATACTATATCCGCTACCTGATGACCAGTTGGAGGCACCATTTGTTGAAGCGGGCAGTGCATTTGGGGCTCCGCCCTTGCCGCCATTGCCGCTAAGATTCTGATTCCCGCTGTTGGGGTTGGTGTTTATAATCGAGGGTACTGGACCTCCGTCGGCACCTCTGCCACCGCCCTTGCCGCCCCCGCCACCGCCACCGCCACCAGGGCAAGCCCAGCCACCAGCGGGGTTATAGTGCCCTAAACCACTTCCGCCGCCCCCGCCTGCTGCAATCAGATAATCGTTAAAATATGTAGGCCCGCCTCCTCCTCCTGCACTGCCATAACATGCTGCACCGCCTCCACCTCCACCATATTTTCCACCGCCACCGCCACCAAACCATACAAAAAGTTTATCTGCCAAGGTAGGGTCACTTTGAATCCCGCCTGAATTTCCGCCATCTCCGCCTCCGCCACCAGTTCCACCCTGTGCTATAACATTTGTACCATGGAGTATTACTTTGCCATCCACGCCATCGTTATATCCGCCCTTTGCTGCCGATGCATCACTAAAACCTGCGTTATCAACGGAATGACCGCCATCCCCACCATAATTATCAGCACCGCATTTGTTGCTGCTTGTAAATGTATAAGAGTTATCGCTTCCGCCGTTTCCGCCTCCACCACAAGAGCCAACTCCAACGGTGTTTGAAGCAGAAGCGCCATTGTCTCCCGCTGTACCTCCTCCACCCCCACCAACCTGATATGTAACCGTTGACACATTTGGAGATACGGGCACTGCAACGGGAGTCAAAGTAAAACCGCCTGCTCCGCCGGCACCGCCATATATAGATGAGCTTATTCCAAAGCCTCCGCCACCTCCGCCGCCACAACCCATAACATTTACGACGGTACTTTTTGGCTTAATGGTTTTTGATGTATCGGATATAAGAGTCCACTCGCTAATATTAGAATTTTTACATCTATTATCAAGCTCAGGTACATTCCCATATGCTGTTGTGCTTCCTATATTCCAGATACCAACACCTGCAGTGTTAAATATTTTTGTTCCGGAACCGCCTTCAATATTTCCATATGCTGTCCCATGTCCCGTGCCCCCTGAAGCTCCGCCTCCACCTGCTCCTATTAAAAACACACGGAGTTTGGTAACGCCTTCGGGTACTGTCCAGTTTGATTCTGATGATGCCAGTTCTTTATAACCGTATGTTGCTCCGCCTCCTGCGCCGCCACCGCCTACGCTTGTTACTTTTATAACATTAACGCCTGACGGAACGTTCCATTCAAAATCATCATAAAAAATTCTTGAATAATCTGATTTTATACCGTTTCCGTTTGTACTTAAGGTGATATGTTCATTCATTTTTCTTGTCATGACAGGGGCAAGTGCTGCAAGCAATAATGATGCGACAAGCAAAGCCATGAGCATCTCAACAAGCGAGAAAGCGGGTTTAAACCGTAATTTGTATTTTATTTTTTGCATTTTAACTACTCCTATTAATTTCGTACATACTATATCATATATAGTACAAAGTTGTCTACATGGTTAGTTAAATTTTGCAAAAAAATAAGTATATATATTAATATGTGCTATCAAAAATTAATTACCGGCGGAATAAAAAGGTTAAGAGCAAATTGTAAGCTTACACAGGAGCAATTTGCGGAAAAAATAAGCATGAGTGTTCAGGGGTATCGAAATATAGAACACAACAAGTATCTGCCCACGGGAGACACGATAGATAAAATCTGCAGCGAATTTAATATATCGCCGGTAGAGCTTTTATTACCGCAGTCGCAGGATAATACGGACAGTATTAAAAAAATAATTAATCATAAACTTGATGCATGCGAACTCGAAAAGCTTTTAAGAATAAGCAGAATGATTGATTTAATGTAACTACAGCAGATATTTTTCAAGGGCGGATTTATCAAAAATTTCAATACTGTTTTGATTATGAATGAAAACAAGACAGCTTATTTGAGATTTAAACATTGAAAATTCGGAACGGTCAAATCTGCGTCTTAAATCTTCCATATTGTCTGCCAAAAATTCCGTTATAAGGGTTTTATCTTTCATGCTTAATGAAGTTAAAAAATCGAGCCCTTCTTTTGTTGCAATGCCTTCAAAATAAACTATGTCGGGGGATTGAAATTCAATAAATCTCATTGCTTTATCCATATTAAAGCCGACACTTTCATTTAATTCGCACTGGAGGGTGTTTTTCAGCTTATACTTTGCAACGGATTCAAGAGTCATTGCTATTGTGTTTTTCGGGGTTAAATCGTTAAGAAGCGAATATACAAAATGGGTTTTTCCGCTCAAAGCTCCGCCCGAAACAAGTATGATGCCGGGTGTGCTTAATATGGATTTTAATGTATTAATTTTTTCTTCGTCAGGAATTAATTCTTCAATTTTTTTGGGGGGGTGATAAATTTTTAAAACAATTCTTTCTCCGTTTATGGTAGGAAAGGCCGAAATGCTTGCAGTGAGTGCTGTTGAATCGACATTAAAATTTAATTTACCTGACTGAGGTACTTCGGATACTGTAGGGTCAAGCGCGCAGAGGGTTTTTATCATCCTGATAAAAGGGTTTATAAGAAGGGAGGGAATGGTTCCTGTAGGGTAAATTTCGCCTTTCTTTTTAAAATTAACGGATAAGCCCTCTTCGTTGTGTTCAAAATACAATTGGTGTGCGTTATCTTTTATGGCATGTTTTAAAATTGCTCTGAACAGATTTTGCAGGTGTTCTTCATCGGGCTCATCGCTGTGGAGTTCATCCTGCCATTTAAAATCAGGGTCTGTTTTTGTTTCAATATCCTGAACCTTGCCTGAAAGTTCATAATATTCGTTAATTTTTTTTAATATGCTTTTTTCGGTGCCTAAAACGGGCTCTATTGTTTTATTTGTGCGCTCAATTATTTTATCAATTGCAAATAAATCAAGAGGGTCCGCCATTGCTATTGTTAAAATGTCTTCAATTTCAAACAGCGGCAGGATTTTATAGGTTGCAGCCTCGTTGTAGCTTATAAAATTTAAGCATTTTTTATCGATTTCATAATCTTCCAAATCGACAGAGGGAATATGAAGTTTTTCTTCCAGAAATTTTAAAAGGTCATGTTCTGTTATCAGCCTTTTATTTATTAAAACCTGCCCGAGGTTGATATTTTGCACATTTGCAACCTCTTGTGCTTTTTCAATATCTTCAAAGGTTATAATATTGTTTCTTACAAGGTCGTATTTTAATTTATCTATGGTTTTATTGGTTACTAAATCCATAAAATTTACCTTAATTTTGGCCTATATATTTTTGCATAACTTCAAGTACGTCATTAAATTCAAAAGGTTTTGTAATGTATTCATCGGCACCTGTTTCTTCGCCTATTGTTTTGTCTGATTCCTGACTTCTTGCGGTGAGCATAATAATCGGGATATTTTTATATTTGGCATCATATTTCAAAAGACGGCATATTTTATAACCGTTTATTTTGGGCATCATAACATCAAGCATTATTAAATCGGGTGCGGCTTCTTTTGCAAGTTTTAAGCCTTCTTCCCCATCATATGCGCAGATTGTTTCGTATCCTTTAGCCTGAAGCATAAAAGATAAGCTTTCTACAATATCCTGTTCATCATCTACTATTAAAATTTTTGTCATAATATCTCCGTACCGGTTGTTTAGCAATACTTTTTACAAGGGATGGATTTCATCCTCTTTTTTAAATATATCTTTTTCTAACAATATATCACAGCTTTGCCCTTCGGGGCTATTTTTGAATTTAATAATTTCATTTTCAATTTGATTTGCCGTAAATTCTGCGGCGCTTTTTTGAAGATTTTTAAAATAAACTTGATAGATAAATTTTTCATTTTTTTGAGTAAATATTTCTTTAGAATTTTTTGAAGATTTTATTATGTTTTCTTTTTTTAATAATTCAACCGGTTTTGTTAAATCATTGTTTGAAATTAAGGTAAAAAGCGCTGTAGAATCGGCGGTTTTTTTAGATTCGTTTAAATCAATAAAAAATGCCTTGTATTCTGAAAAAACAGGGATTAATACATTAAAATCGGAACCTTCGTTTTCTTTGCTTGAAACAAAAATTGCACCGAGATGAGCATCTATAAAGTTTTTTGTGATTGTAAGACCGAGACCGATGCCGCCTGCATTTCTTGTGAGCGAATTTTCAATCTGGGAAAATTTATTAAAGATTTTATCTATATTTTCTTCTTTAATTCCAAGGCCTGTGTCTTTTACCGATATATTAATATACCGGCCGCAAAGAGGCTCAACGGGGTTTATTAAAATATTTTTATCAATAGTGTCTGCATCTGTTAATTTTGCACTTACCGTTATTTTGCCGCCGTTTTTTGTGAATTTGAAAGCATTATTTGTAAGGTTTGATAAAATCTGCTCTATTCTTTTTGAATCAGCATAAATATCGGGCAGATTTTCTTCTGCAATCACGGCAAAATCCATATTTTTAGCTTTAGCCTGACCTTCAAAGGTTTTGCAGATTGAATCAAGGGAGGATTTTATATTGTATTTTTTATATTCAAAGCTGAATTTTCCTGTTTCAATTCTTGATAAATCAAGTAAATCTTCAATCATGCCCGTGAGCCTTGCAACATTTCTTTTCGCCATTTCAACGGATTTTTTTGAATTTTCATCCAAGGGCTGTGATGATAAAAAATCAAGCGAAAGATTCATAGGAGTAAGAGGAGTTCTCAATTCATGCGACACTATGGATACAAATTCAGATTTTATGCGCTCGAGTTTTTTTAATTCTATATTTGTATTTTTAATTTCATCGTAAAGATGTATCGCGCGAAGATATGATGCCATCTGATGAATAATTGACTGAAAGCAGACTACATCCTCTTTTGTAAAAGGTTTATTTCTATAAATAAGGACGGTGCCGAAAGTTTTATCTTTTACCCTGATTGGCGCCGATAATTTATCATAGCTTAAAAGTTTAATATCATATTCTTCATTTTGATATGAAGGTTTTATATGTTCTTCAATTATTGTATTTGAAATGTTTAAGGCGGCAGAATCCGTATTGTATTCTTTTGAATATTGAATTAATTTTTCTTTTAAAATCTCAAGCACATTATTTTCAGGTTTTTTGAGAGAGTGAATTATAAGCCTGTTTGAATCGTTTTTGCTGTTTTTATTGTAAGGGGTGCAGTACATAAGGGCGGCTGCCGTGTTGAAACTTAAAGTTTTTTCAAAAGTTTCAAACATAATTTCATAAACTCTTTCTCTGTCAAGGTTTCCTGATAGTTGAGAGCTTGTATTATATAAAACATCAAGCTGATAAAGGCTTTTATTTAATTCTTTGTTATCATTTTTGAATTTATCAATATTTTTTTTGATTTTTAAGTAAGAATTTACAGTAGAAATAAGAATGTTTTTTTGAACGGGCTTTTGAATAAAGATATCTGCGGGGGCATCAGGCATGTTTGAATAAAGAAGGATTATAAAAATATTTTCATTATCGATATTTTTAATTTTCTTTAAAAGAATGGCGGATTCTTCAATATCGTCATCCATTAAAATTGTATTAAAATTATTTTCTTTAATAAATTCAACGGTCTCATTTTCATTTTTGTAAATAAAAGAACTATGCGCCAGCTGATATTCATCAAAGTATGCAGATATATCATTTATGAGGTTAATGTTTTTTGAAAGTATGAGAATATTTGCCATAAAATCCGTGTCCTAATAAAAGATTTTATCAAATATCCATGCTCCATGCCTCATTTTTACAATTTCTTAAAGAAAATTTGTTTGTCAGTTATTTGTTTTCAAATACCTATACAGTGAATCAGCATCTTTTATGCCTTTTTCCAAAATAATATCTGCTGTGCATTTTCTGTTTTTTAAAAGCCAGATGGGCTTATCAAGGAAATCTTTTTCCGTATCGGGCAAATATTTTCTTGAAATTTCAAATAAATCAGTACTTTTAAAATTCAATTTCTCGAGATGATATGTTTTTGATAAAGCTTCAAAATCAATTGTACATTTTAAATTCATTGTTTTTCCTTCCTATCTTCTTTATTTATTGATAACTTTTATGCTTTTATATTATTGTGACTGGAATTAAAAACATATTACCCGAAAGAATAATCTTAGTATTGCTAAGAAATTTTAGTAATATGCAATTGTGAATATCAAAGAATGCAATTATGTTTTATTGTATGGATATTAAAGATATCAAAGTTTCTCTTGGCAAAAATATTAAAAAATACAGAAAAGAGCTAAAACTCACTCAAGAAGTGCTGGCCGATATGGTTGGTTCAAATTCTTCTCATATTGCCCAGCTTGAAAACGGAAAGATATTTATTTCCTGTGATATGCTGGCAAAAATGTGTAATGTTTTTGAAGTTCTACCCTGTGTATTATTTGAAACAAAACAAGCGAATAAAAATTCGTCAGTAAAAGAAAATATTGATAAAATTAATCTGGTGTTAGAAAAATTAAATAATGATGAGCTTGAAAAAATTTCAAAACTAATTAACTATATTATTTCAGAAAAAATTATTTGATATTTTACAATTTAGAAATTTTTCAAATACCTATACAGTGAATCAGCATCTTTTATGCCTTTTTCCAAAATAATATCCGCTGCGCATTTTCTGTTTTTTAAAAGCCAGATGGGCTTATCAAGAAAATCCTTTTCTGTATCAGGTAAATATTTTCTTGAAATTTCAAAAATTCTGCGTGCAGCGTCCGCTGCTGTCATTTTTAATTTGTCCGCCATATAATCAACGCCGTATTTTGCGCTGTTCATACCGTATGTTTCAAGATCATTATGGTTTAGAGGTTTTAAAAATTCCATAATTTCATACATTGCATCTTTAGAATATAAAATCCCTTTATATAAAGCGCAGACTGAAAGCGCACCCATAATATTTTGACTGTCCTGATTTCTGACTTCCAAACAGTTTTTAAGCCTTATATCCGGAAAAGTCAGGCTTGAGTGCAGGATATAATCATTTAAAGAGGCGGAATATTCCATATATCCTCTTTGCATAAATTCTCTGAATGTAATTGAACCGTTTAATTCAATCATTCTTTTGTTTCTTACGATATACAGCATCGGCACATCAAGAACTGCATCTGTATAATCTTCAAAGCCCTGCCCCATTCTTGAATTTACAAGGTTTTTATAAAATAAATTGCATCTGTCCGAGCCTGTGTATTTCCATGCAAGTGCCCTAAAGCTTTTATAATCACTTAATTTATTATCTCTTATCGGACTGTTTGCATAAAATCCGGTTATAAACGGGCTGATATATGCAGCCGTTTTTAATTTTAGAATAGCATCTTCTTCCGATGTATAATCAAAATTTGCCTGCACGCCTGCTGTTTCTCTCATCATAACAGGTGCAAGCTTTCCTGTTCTCGGCAGATATTCTGCCATTATTTCGTACCTTTGTTTTTTAACAATTTCAATGTCCGGGTATGTGTTTTTCGGGTTAATTCCGGTATTTAAAAACGAAACATTATAATATTCGCCAAGCTTATCAATCTGTCTTGTATAGTGATTAATGTTTTCTAAGATGTCATTAAGGTTTTCTTTCGGCTCCAGACTTATTTCAAACTGCCCGCCCGGCTCCAGAGAAACGGAATTAAAGCCGTCTTTTGCGCCTATAACAATATCTGAATCAATTATTAATTCCCATTCATTCATAAGTGCAAAATTTTTAATGATTTCTGATAAAAGTTGATATTTTGCAGTTTCCAGAGTTCTTGAATCAAGAGATACTCTTTCGTATTCAAGGCCTGTTTTTAAAACATTTTTTTTGCAGTTTTGTATATAATAATCTTTAATTTCCGCTTTTGTTGTAGGGAGATTTAATATTTTTAAAATTTCATTTTGTTCTTTATTTAAAATATTTTGCATAGCATTTATATTACCATAAAACTTATTTTAAATTTTTGCCGCACAGGATAAGACAGACGGGGAATTTTGGATGTTTATAAACGAGTATTCGGCTCTTTATTAATAATGTCTGAAAAGAATTATTTTTGCTATAATGCTTTTTATGGAAGAAACTATCTCAAAAGAACTGTCATGTGCTTTTTACATACAAAGGGCTAAAAAATTCAGAACAAAAAAACGTTTGGGACAGAATTTTTTAATAAACCCTGAAATTATAAATACGATTGTTTCAAATGTTAAAGAAGATGATGTTGTGCTTGAAATAGGCCCCGGGGTTGGTTTTGTAACGGAAAAGCTTGTTAAAACAGCAAAAAAAGTTACTGCGGTGGAGCTGGATGAAGATGCGGTCGGGGTTTTAGAAAAAAATCTTGGCGGATGCGGGAATTTTACCTTAATTCATAATGATATTTTAAAAACAAATCTTGAGGATATTTTTAAAGAAGAAAAACTTCGGAACAAAAAGATAAAGATTGTGGCAAATATCCCCTATTATATAACATCTCCCATTATTGCACATCTTCTTGGCGAGATTGATGAAATAAACAATAAAAACCGCTTAATGATTGATGAAATAATACTGATGGTGCAGTATGAAGTGGCAAGAAGAATTGTTGCAGATAACGGCGCGCAAAATAAAGAATACGGCATGCTTTCGATTTTATCTCAATTCTGGGCAGATTGCAGTATTATAAAAAATGTTTCAAAAAAGTGTTTTTATCCTTCTCCTAAAGTAGACAGCGCCATAGTAAAAATAAAAATCAACAATAAACCTAAATGTGAAATTACACCTCTTTTAAGGCGCACAATAAAGGCGGCCTTTCTTCAAAGAAGGAAAAATATTAAAAATTCGCTTCAAAATGCAGGATTTTTAAATGTTGAAGATGCGCTTAAAGCATGCGGCATAGATATTCAAACAAGGGGTGAAAAACTTTCAATTCAAGATTTTTGCGCACTCTCCAAAGCACTTGAAGAGGTTCAAAACTCGGGAGCTCGAGATTCAGGGGTTCAAGTTTCAGGGCATGCCGTAAAAAAAAACATTGTTCCGATAAAGCTTGAAGCCGGGTCTGTGCCGAATTTTGAAAAAATGGTGCAGTTGAAAGATTGGATTTTAGAAAATTTATCTTTGCTTGGTGTGATTGAAATAAAATCAAACGGCAGAAAGGTACAGTTTAGTAAATCAAGCATTAACCGCTCATTAAAAGATGCCGGTAGAAAAGATGCCAGAAGGGAATCGTATTCAAAATTAAAAGAGCTTTTAGAAAATGCATTATTTGGTACTATTAAAAATGTTGATGCAAAACATAAGAACAGAGTATCCGGACAAGAAATTTATTACAACGCTTTTATCTATAATGATAAAATTTACGGTGTTGAAATAAGCATAGATATTCCCAGAATACAAAATGCCTTTTATATGTATGCAGGACATAAAATTAAAAATATAAAAACAACACCCGGAATCAGTGAGGTTTCCTCAAAAGAGGGATTACTCGATTCAACAGGTGCTGCTACCATTAGTATAACCGATATTAAACAGCTTTTCAACCCTATTAAAGTAAATAAAAAGGATTAAATATGAAAAAAATAAGGGTAAAAACCCCGGCTAAAATAAATTTAACACTTAAGGTTGGTAAAAAGCGCCCTGACGGCTTTCATCCAATAGAAAGCATAATGGCTGCAATTAATCTTTTTGATTATATAGATATAAATATATCGGACAGGCATGGCTTTTTAGATGCAAAATCCGGCATGCCAAAAATAAATATCTCATCTAATTCAAATGAAATTCCGCATGACTCATCAAATATTGCATACAAAGCTGCGGAATTGTTTTTTGAAAGCTGCCCCGATATTTCTTTAGATGAAGTGAATATTTATATAGAAAAAAATATCCCTGTCTGCGCCGGTCTTGCAGGAGGTTCCACAAATGCATCAGGAGTAATTTTTGGCTTGAATAAAATTTTCAATGAACCGATTTGTTCTGAAAAAATTGATGTTTTGCTTCAAAAATTAGGTTCTGATTTAAATTTTTGTATGCAAGGCGGCAGAAAACTCTGCAGGGGGAGGGGCGAAATTCTTGAACCGCTTAAATTTTTAGATACTTCTGTTACCTTAATTAAGCCTAAAAATTTAAAAATTTCAGCACGTGAAGCATATCAAAAGTTTGATGAAATGCAGAATATTTCAGAACTGCCGAATGATTTAGAGGCAGCACTTTTACCTTATTATGATGATATAAGATTTTTGCATAGTCTGGGTTTTCAAATGTCAGGGTCTGGACCCACATTTTTTGCATTAAAACCGTTTTTGGAACCTGCAATAAAAGAACAGCTTAAGGAAAATTATTTAATATTTGAAAACCTGAAAACCATTGAATATGGCGTGGTTGAGACCCATTAACCGGTCTTATGGCTGCTTTTTTTGTAACAATTTTGTAATAAATATATAAAAAAACGCTTGAAATTTTTTTTATTTGTTTTAAATTAATAGATGCGGATGTCGAACATTCAAAGCTTAATAGAAAGAGAAAAAACAAATTTAAAAAAACTCTTGACATTAAAAATTGAAATGTTAACATCAAAAAGGCGAGAGAAACGAAAGCTTCAAAACGCCAAAGAACAACAAGTACATTCTCAATTTATAATTCGCAAAGAAGCAAAAAAGTTAAGCGATTAGAAGATTTTAAATCTTCTTGGCTTATACAAACTTATTAA
>CAJUKY010000033.1 GCA_910587055.1 Candidatus Gastranaerophilales bacterium | reverse complement strand
TTATGACAAGATTATTTGCAGAATCGTCAAATTGCCCTAAAACATTGATTTTATAATAGTTTTCGTCATATAAATTCTTCATATTTTCAAGATATGTTTTAGGCAGATGAATATTTTCTGTTGAAGGTGCCTGAATTAGCCTGAAATTGGGTAATTTGGAGGATATAAAAGTTTTATATATCCACCCTCGCTGATTTTCGGGGTTTGTATGGCCGAAAACCCTGTATTTAAAGCCTTTCCAATCCGGGCGGATGCGTTGGCGCATCCGCCCTAAAAGCATTTTGAACGTAGAATAAGGTATATCGCTCATTTCCTCTATCTCAACAAACCCCAAATTCAGTGATTTCAGCTTGTTTGGCTCATCAAAATGCCGAAATAAAATCACAGAGCCGTTTTTAAACTCTAATTTTTGTGCGGATTTGTTGAAAAAAAATTCCTTCCCCTCCCTCATTCCAAAATTTTCCAGATGTTCAAAATAGGTGGAAAGCGTTGTGTCACGCACAAGTGAGTATGTTTGCGCGCCCACAAGACCCATAATTCCCGGAAATTTTAATGCAAGCAATACCCCGAGAAGCGACCCCGCCCACGTTTTACCCGAGCCAAAACCGCCCTGATACACGCACACGTCCATATCCAGCCCGTGCGGAACTTCCAGAAATTTTTTTTGACTTTTTAATAACTCGTATTTCATTGTTATAATTGCCTTTCCGCTTTTTTAAACGTCTGAAACATCGTCATTAATATATAATTGGATGTTTTCTACTCCAAGATTACCTAATGCAAGCTTAAAACACTCTTTCCAGTTGATTTTTGAAGAAACGCTGTCCACCCCTGCAAAGCCTGTGAGCAGATTTACAAGCTCTTTTTCTTTGTTTTTGCGCTCCAAGCTTGCTTTTCGGTCACTGTATCTGTAAATATAATCTCCGAAACGCACATCATCAGTGATTTCCAACATTTTTAATTCTCCGGCGGCGCGGCACAGCAGGCTTTCAGTTCCGAATTTAAAATTGGCAATCGTGTCAGCGGTCTTTTGCACAATAGGGAGAATGATTTTGCGGTTTATAACATCCAAAAGCAAATTAATACGGGTGCTTTGCCCTGTTGCTGTCATGTTTAATTCAGTTGCTGTACGCTTTTGAGCTTCAAGCTCGCCACCCATTGTCCTGAAAACGCCTGTCGCGCTTTCAATTGAGCTTTTAAAATACCTTATAAAGTCCCAGCCGCAAAGCGCTTGACTGAAATTCAACGGTGTAGGCATTTGCGGGAGCAGCGCAGAATCATATTCAATGATTTTGCCGGGTTTTACGTTTTGCTCGCCGCGAAAAGCCCCTTTTGGCGCCAAATATGGCGGGTTTACGATTAAAGAATATGCTTTTAACTGTGTATTTAAAATGTCGTTAGCCGCCTTGTTGAGGTCAATTGCAGCGCGCAGCGGGCTTATTCCGCGCCCTGTGAAAGGATTTTCAATAATATTTGCATAAATAAAAGGTGAATTCAAATACGGATTGTCTTCAAAACGAATTACAAAGCGGTTTTGAGCAATTACAACAAGCTGATTTTTTATTATATCGCCGTTTTCCGTTTTAATATCTCCCCAATATTCAAGTATATCAAGCTTTTTGACTTCTTTATCCGCTGCGGAGCCAGCCTGATTTTGCAATTCATTTTTAATAAGATTTGTTAAGCAATTATTGTTTTTATCCTCTAAAACCTCATGAGGTAAGGCTTTATACTTAAAAATTTTTACCGCGTTTTCAAAATCCGCTTTAACATCGAAAACAAAATCTTCAGGCGCTATCCGTTTTAAAATCGGCCCGTCGTAAACCAGCTTGTCATCAGCGATAAAGGCAATTTTATCATTATCGGCAACAGCCTTTCTGATTTTTTTGTAAAACTTTTTCCAGCCGATAAAAACAATGCTTTCGCCGCATTCAACAAGATCATTTACGATAGAATCAAGCTTATCGGTCATTTTCATGTTTTCAAGCGCCGAAACAAGCATTATTTTTTGCTTTTTGGCGTTTTGAGAATATTTTAAATCACCCGGAAAAACATCAAACAGACCCTCGGGATGCGATGAAAGGCTTTCAAGTATATGTGCTTTAAGGGTTTGCGCCTGTTCATAGATATCAGGCAGCATAAAATCCTTACGGTCAATTGTGCCGGATGTATTGTAAATATGGGATTTTATCGTATTGATATCGGCTAATTGACTGCTGCGTTCGGAATTTAGACGCTCATAAAGTTTAGAAATCTTGTCAGGCAAGGCGTTTAACATTTCATTATTAAATTTATTCATAAGTCTCCTTTTATATTTTATTCGGGTCTAAACCCTTGATATTAGTAACAATTGCGGAATTTTGCAGCGCGTTTTCAAATGTATTCCCGTTATTTCGTGAAAATTCAGGCATAGTTTGCTTTACAATGCCGTCAAGAGCCCTTAAAGCTGCTCCTGCATCGTTCGGCTTGCCGTTATCATCCAAAGACAGTGCCCAATCAAGGATTTTAAGGTATCCTGCTACGATATACCCCCTGCAAATCTCAAGATGCCCTGCTTTTCTTTCGCAAAGGGCTTTCAGCTCCTTTTCCACAGCGGGATTTTTCAAAAAATTCCGCACATTTGCAGCTGCTGTCTGTTTTTTATATCCTGCGGCAAGCGCAGAGCCCTTTAAATCAAGGGTATTTGAATATTCTTCAAGAAACTTTCGCTGCTTTTGCTTGTTATCAGTGTCTTTCATATTTTTGGCCCCGTATTTGCTTAATATTTCTTAATAAAGTGTTCTTAAATTCAGCCGGTATGGTATGATGAATATGTTGTTAATGCTTCGGCTAGTATGCGAATGGGGCGATTTTTGCCCCCTTTTATTTGCCCGAAAATGTTTTTTCCCTTGTAACGCTTACGATAAGCGGGTTTTAGCCTAAAATCGGGTTTGATGTAAATACTGTATTAAAATCTTAAAAAAAGGGGTGTAAAATAAAAATCAAATTATTTAAGGATTTACACCCCGAATTATTGCTATTTGAAATATAATGATAATAGATATTATGTAAGGTAATATTCTGAATAAAAAAGCCTAAAAGCTTACAGCAAGCCATTTTGAAGCTGATAATTTATCACAGGTTCGTTTTTTATGAATTCAGCCGTGCTCATTTTTGCTATTTCTTCACGTGAAAAGAGCTTTTCAGGCGATTTTTGCACGCCTGAACCGCGCATAGAACCTGTTATAAGGCGTTCTTTGGCAATTTCATTATCTATATTCAGCCTGTCAAGCGGATTTTGCGTATTTCCGCCGCGTGCAAGGGCATTTTTTTCAAGCTCCAGAACCACTGCCTCGATATTTTTTAAATCCGCTTCATCAAGCTCTATGCCTGAATTTTGCAGGTAATCAAGCAGGCATTTGCGCGCCTTTAAAAACTCGCTCTGCGAAAAATCGAACGCGCCTGCAGCATTTGTCTGATACGCCTGAAAAGCCTTGTTATTGAAGGTTGCCGCTATATTTTGCTTAATTGATTCTCCGGTGTTTTTATCGATAATTTTCAATAAAACAAGGCTGTCGACGTATTTCAGGTGATCATCAAGGTTCAAATTGCAATTGTGGCCTTGATTTTGCCTATATTGTAAAGAATTATTAATAAAATTATTCATAAAATTTGCCTCCTTATGAAATGCTGGCCTTGATAACAGCCAGTGCAGACGGGTTTAAAGTCAATGCACCAAAGGTATACAGGCCTCTTACAATCGATGAAAACGAGCTTTGCGCCCTGATTGTTTCAATTTTTTTGATTTGCGATGCGTAGGTAACAGCGTCTTTTGTACCGGCTAAAATAGTGTAACTGCCTGTATTTTTACCTACATTGTTGCTTACAAATACTTCCAAACCGGCAATTTTACCTATTGAACCGTTTGAAACGGTTGTGTTGCCGAGATTTGCAACGTTTGTAAACTGGCTGCAAAGAAGCAGCAATTCTTCCACATCAGGGTGAATTACAACCCAGCCCTGCTTTTCGGGCGTAATAGCGCCTGAAGATTTTAAAAGTTTTGCAAGTTTGACAAATTGCGCGTAAATTGTGCTTGAAGTAAGCGCCTGGAGGGCAGTATCGCTTCCTATGACGTTTGCCGCAGCCGCATTCTTGAATTCGTCAAATAAATAGGTGTCAATCGCTGTCTCTACGGCGGTTTTTGCCTTATCAACTATCGTATCGAGAATGTTTATATTAGTCTGCGCTTGATTTATATCGGGTACGCTAAAGCCAAAATACACGCTCTGGTCAAGTTTCAGGGTTCTTTTATCGCTGCCGGCCGCGCCGTATGAGTCGATAGAGCCTGTATATTTCCCCGTTGTGACTTCAAGAGGCGTTACAATGTTAATCTGGCTTGTGCCTTTGTCTGCATCGGCCTGATAATCACGGTTTACGCATTGCAGCATCACACAATTTTTATCAAGTCCTGCATTTAATTTCTGGCTCCAAACTTCTCTTTTAAAAGCCTCGTAGTCTGCTTTTGCGGTTTGTTCGGTCATAAATTTTCCTTTCGTTGTTTAAAAAATAGTACAAATATATGAGATATGGGCTAAAATCCTTGTTATGAAAGGGTTTTAGAATTATGTACGGTAAATTTCGGATTAAATAAACTCCAAATTTCAAGATTTTTCGGAGTATTATTAACTATAGTCTCATTTTTGAGGCTTGCCTCATGTTCAAAGCCCAGCCTTGTAAGGAATTTTGGCATATAAAAATTGTCTGAAAAGCATTCTGCCTTGATTTTATATATATCAAGCCCGCCAAAAGCGTGTATAATAAGCTTTTTTGCCCCTGTTAAAGCGGGTATGCCGCGGGCGGATTTTTTAAAACAAATAGTCGCTGAAGCTGAATGTATCTTGTTTTTAGAGGGTATAACATCGTAAAAATAAGAAAACCCAAGTATCTCGCCTGTTTCAACTCTGTAAAATACCCAGAAATAAGGAATATGCGCTTTTATAATCTCAAAAACGCGCTGTATATAAGGCTTATCGGAATTAAAATATTCATCATCAAAAAGCTTGTGCCGGTATTCAACCATCAAATTAAAAATGGCCTGAAACTCGCTAAAATCAAGGGTATTAAGCCTATTTTCGCTAAGATTATAAAAATCGATTGTAAACATATTGATAAATCCTCAAAAATTTTGTATAATAAATTCGCTATTTTAAAGGAGTTTGCGATGGACGACAAAGAATTGATTTTAGGGCAATATCAGGCATACAGCCTTGCTAAGGAAAAATATATTGACAGACATTTCCAAACCAACCGTTTTTATATGGTTTTAAGCTTTGTATTGCTGTTTGTATGCTATTTATTTATAGCTTTGACCCCTGCATACATTCCAATCCTTATTACTGCTGCGTTTGGGATGGTTGTATCGGTGCTGTGGTGGTTAAACATTGATTCATACCAGTTTTGGATTAAAATTAAATATTCTAAAGTGCTTGAATATTTAGAAACAAAATTACCCGAAAGACCCTATAATAAAGAGTTTGAAGAATTTAAAGAAGCCAAAAAGCAAAAAAAAGCTATGGTTTTTGCTGATTTTCAAAAAGGCTTGACCGCTTTGCTTTTCATAGCCTTCCTTTTGACTTTTGCGTATTTCTTAATTCAATTTTTATCAACGCCGAAAGGTCTGTAGGACTTAGTTTCGGGCGGTTAAAACCTGAAAACACTCTTAACCGCTTTATGATAGACTTATAAAAGGCTCGCATTCATTTGTTTGCGGGCTTTTTTGCAATAAATTCCTCAAAGCATTTACATACATTGTGTTCCAGAATCCAAATTTCGGATAAGAAGGATTTGCTTTGACTTTCAGGCAGGTGCCATAAACCAGAATATGCTCCGCAAAAGGCATAGGGAGTATTGAAACATCATCTTTCGCGGACATTTTTTCTTTGAATTTGCCGTCAGAGGCGAGCACATAGTCGCAGCTTTCGTGTAAAACTCTGCAATTGCCGCCCTTACAGCCCTTTTCAAAAATAATTGAACCTCCCGAAATTGAATAAAAATTACCGCAAAGCCTTCCTGAAAGCAATTCTTGCGCATTTTGAACATATAAAAGCCGCTCTTCATCTTTATATACACCTTTTATGCTCCCTTTAAAGGGCAATTCATAAACGTTTTTATTCTCTTCAATCTCTAGAAGCGTGTTTTTTTCTAAGAAAGGCCAGCTGTAAGAGGCTAAAACCTCACTGTTTACACGGTTTATAAGGTCTAAAATTTTTGTGTGCTCCGATTTATAAATTGTCTCAAAATTGCCAATAGGCCTGTAATTCAGCTCTAAAAGCACTTTGTTAAAAATTTCAAAATAGTTCATTTTTCTTCCTCAACGTAATCTTTTATAACAATGGGACGTAAATCCCCTGCAGCAAGGCTTTCAGCGTATTCAAGGTAAAAATCCTCATCCCCTGTAAATTTCCCCGTAAATCCTCCCAAAGAGCAAGCAGAACCTGCACTTTGGGGGTATTTATCGTGGGGAAAATTCTTGTTTCTGGGAAAATCTTTTTTAAAATCAGCGTCAAAATCATTCGTCATAAATAATTCCCTTAAACTCAAAACCAATGATAGTCAGGTCTTGACCCTGTTTTTCACCCATAAAATGAAGCTGTATCGACTTATTAGCGTCAAAAATATCAAATTTAACGCTCTCCTGAACGATTTCAGACCATATGCCGCCTGAATCATTATCCGCCCAGTATGTATCAGCGAGAGTCCCGTCATTTCCTTCCCACACAAGAGTTTCAGGCGAATAAACACTGATACGTTCAGGCATAGTCGTAATTTCGCTCATATAATCGTGGCTAAGCGAGATATAAAAATCATTTTCAGAATTTCCCCCGCATACAATCTCAAAATCTTCAATAATTTTATTGACAGTCGGTTTTGAAAAATTAAAAAACGGGGTCGAAACGCCGAATTTAATTGTCTTTCCGCTAAATGTATTTCCCTTGTTTTCAACAAAAATTCTGCCTCCCCCTTCAGGAGTCACGGTGTAAATTTCGCCGCAAATCATTGCAGCATAAGTTATTTCAAAAGGTATAACCCTTGTAAACCAGCAATCAAGCTCCCAATCGTAAATCCAGACCTCTTTTTGCAGCAATTCACCCATTATCGGCGGAAAAATCCAAATCTGGTTTTTTAATTCCGGAGAAAGCATTTTTACCTCGCTAATCCGCTCCATATCAAGCTTTCTGAAAAAATAGGCGATGTTTTTTGCGCGGTTTTGGCTCATCACGATTTGCGACAGCTCACCTGCCAGCGATAGGCTGAAAAGCCCGCACTCATTGAAAAAATACTGCTTGTTATTGCAGGTTAAAACGCTGTTCGGTCCGGATGCGCCTTTGTCTGCAAGTTTGCTTATAGCAAAGCTTTCAGGGTCTGTGCCGCTTAAAAGAAAAACTTCAAATTCCTTATAAATTGCAAGTGAACCCCCATATTCGCGCAGGGCAGTAATTTCAGCCGTGCTTGAATGAAAATTTGCGATATAGCCTGCATCATGGGATGTTGACCAATCGTTATACGTTCCAAGAGCTGAATAATAAAGCGTGCTGCCGCTTGAAATCCACAATCTGCCTGCATATTGACAAACTGAACACGCTTCAATCGTTTTGCCGTCAGCATTTTTAAAATTTAAAAAAACAACCGGCGCGCTGTTTTGAGGGTTGAAATAAATCCCCTCAATCGTTTCTCTATAGGGGCTTTTGGGCAAAATTACAAGCCCGTCCAAAAAATATTCAAAAACAAAACCTTCAAGTTCACAATCAAAATCATGCACTTCTTTCAGCCCGCCTGCTGCATCGGTAAAATAAAAAATTCGCCCGTCAGAAAGCGCGAGAACGAAATTTTTTGAGCCCCTTGGATATGCAGCAATTCCGACCGGCTCAAATTCCATTGAAACGGCTTCTGGCTCCGCTAATTTAACATAAGCCTCTTTTGCTTTATTTCCAAGGGTTTTAGGCAAAATTTGCTTAGGATTTATTTTTTCAGAAATATTCAAAACGGTTTGATTGCCTTTTTGCCTTGTTATACCTTGATTTTTATATGGCTCAACGTTGAAACCGTCCGCCCAGTACATCTTTTTAGTATCAGCACCAAGCATAACCGGTGTCAATTGTGTGTTTAAACCGCCCTGTAAATTGTAATAAAAATTTCCCATCAACTATCCCCTTAAAACTTCTTCTTTTTTTAAAATACGCTTTTTTCCTTGTACTGCGTGTCTTTCCACGATTTCAATTTCCGAATTCATATAAAGCCAAATAGCCGAAACGCGGTTATTAGTATGGTTTTTAGTGTAAATCCGGGCAAGATGATTTTGCACCGTGCGCACAGAAAGGCCCATTCTATCCGCAATATGTCTATCTTTCAGCCCCCTTGCCGCCAGCGATAAAATCTGTTCCTGTTTAGTTGTTAATTGCATTTTTACCCCACTTCCAATATGTGTTCAAAAAGAGCATTATTACTGAAATTTCAATACGTTAAAACCTGTTTTCTCTTGCAAGGCCTAAAGATAAGGGGGCGATATCGCCCCAAAAACAGATAGTGTGCGTATTGTGCTTTGTTTGCAGCAATTTAAAAAACAAAAATATAACAACCCCCAAAGCTTCGTTACAAAAGCAAAAAAGCCCGTATTAATTGAAAAATTTCCGTAAATTAAGTCTAATTCAATCAACTGTTGCATAGTTTTATTTTTCTTTGTTTAATTCAGCTCTTATGAACTGATTTTCGGATATCAGACACCTAAATTCCAGACGCTGTCTGATTTTTGCCGAACCATATTTTTACTATACCAAAATAAATTTTTTTGTACAGAGAGTAAAATTACTCAAGTAAAATTTCCGAAAAATTGGCGGAAAGTCTTGTTTTTATTCAAATTCAGCTTATTTAAAATTCTACGTGCGGTAAAATCTTTACATTACTTTACAATTTTTTTTAATAAGTTCCAACCAGCTGTAATGTTTTTTATTTAAAGACTTTCCAGCTTTTTTTTATAAATTAAATTTTCAAATTTTCAGAATTTGCTGCAGCAAATTTTTCAGGATTTATTCAATTTTGTATTATCATTTGAATTTTTATTTGAAAGCGCAATATCTTCTTTTTTATCTAAAATTTGCTGAAATTCACTAAATTTGTACTTTTGAACAAGAAATTCGGCTACTTTTGACTTCTCAAGCCAGAATTTCGGTATGTTTTCAAGCCATTTAAGCGCTTCTTCTCTGTTAAAATTCTGCGGATTTGAGCTCATAGCGCTGATCTTTTCTCTTTCTTCCAGAATTTTCTTCGTTTCTTCAACACTGGGGGTTCTTCTGTTTGGCAGATTATCTTGTTTAAACTGTCTAAAACCCTCTTTGCTTCCGGCATTTCCCTTATTCTTTTCAAAAGAAGAAAATTCCTTTTGTTTTTCTTTCTTTTCTTTATTATTTGTTAGGCGGACATTTTGACCCCCTTCTTTCAGGACATTTTGACCTATCATACCGGACATTTTGACCAGTTCAAAAAATTTTGGCCCGAATACGTAATGATTCACTCTTTTTGTTTCATAATCAATTAACTTAAGGGTTTTCAGCTCCTTAACCGCCCTTTGTGCTGATTTTTCGCTGATTCCAAGCTTTGCCGCAACTGTCTGCTGAGATGGAAACATTGTTTCATTATTGGGGTTATAATGGCTGCAAAGTGCCCACAAAAAGAGTTTTGCGGATGGTGTAAGATTACATTCCGACAAAATTCCGCTTGAATACAAAATTTTTGTAAGCTCAAACTGGCTTATATTCAGTCTTATAACCTTATTATCTTCTTCTCTTTCATCTGTGGTTTTTTGTGAAATTTTTAAATTAATTTTATTCATACAAATCCTCAATTCCTTATATAAAAAGTGTTTCCAACTTTTTATACAGTGTAAATTCCTGTAATATCAGCAAAAAAGGACCTGAAACAATGCTATATTAAAATTATCAACACAAAATATACTTGCAAAAACAAGTATCTGTGCTATAATAACAAAAGTAGTGTGAGTGCTTCGTTTGAGGCACTTTTTCTTTTTTATTGCTGTTCAAAATAAATTATTTAGTACGTAAAAATTTTTAAAAATGTAAATCCTCCTTTATTATATTATTTTTTTGCTGTGCAAGCGGGTTTTACCTGTCAAATTGCACACGGGTAACGATACTTTACGTCTCTTCACATTATATTCTTTCAAATGTTATTCCATGATACAATCTTTGTCAAGTGCTGGCAACTGGATTTTAAGACCGCAATTTCCGCCAAATTTTTAGAATTTTTAGGAATTATTTAGAAAATATAGGAATACAAAATGGACGAATTAAAATTAACCATACAAGAGGCGCAGGAAATGCTTTTATTAAGCCAATCTTCGGTATATTCCTGGATAGACAAAGGCAAGCTTCAATCTGCGGAAACGCCGGGCGGAAAAATTATTATAATTTCCAGAAAAGAGGCGGAAGAGATAAGAAATTTCAATTTAAAATCCCGCCGAAACAAGGTTGCTAAGCAGGTTTTACAAAAAAATCCACAAGAAATTCCAAATGCTGATGCTCCTGTAATTGATGCGGAAATTCTTGAAAACGGGTCTTCTGAGGAGGCTTTAAAAAGCATGCCTGATATTACTTTGCGTCTCATTTCAAGGATTGAAGAGCTTGCTCTTGATGCCGGACGATTTAAGCAGCTGGAAATTCTTAGAAACGAAGAGAAAGAAAATGTAAAATTCTGGCAGGAAAAATACCACGAACTAAATCTTGAATTAAAGAAAAAAGAATCGGAGCTAAACGCGCTTAAAATGGAGCTCCAAGCCATTAAAAGCAGGCAGTCGCAAAAATCGTTATTAAGTTTCTTTAAGAAAAATTAAAGACCGTAACATTTCTATTTCCTGAAAAAGCTTGTTATTACTGGCTATTAGTTAAAAACAGATTATAAATTTTATCGATCTTTTCTTTAATTTCACCAATCTGCTCTTTTAAATCAAGAACTGTTCCGCTGGCTGCAAAGCGGTTTTCCGCCTCAAATAAAATTTCTCTGTGTTTTTTTTCAAGCTCAGCCGGTGTAACAAAAATTTTTAATTGTATAAAATAAAGTAAAACCAGCATTATAACCGGCGAATACTGTATTAATGCTTCGCAATTTTCCACTACTTTTCACTCCTTTCCACTAACTTTACCTTTAATTTGTGAATTTTTATGAACTTTTTCTTTTAAAACCCCTTAAAAAGCATGCTTTTACTGAAATTCCCATGCCAAAACCGGCAAATTCCATGCTTTAAAGATTTTTGCTTACACAATCGGGAAATAATACTCCACCAGATAACTTGCGGCATCAAAAGGGTGACCTAAAAATTTTGCCTCAGGATTTTGCCGGATTGTTGTATATGCCGGTAAATCAAGAATTGAAGAGCCTTCACGGTATTTTAAATTTTCAATATTGTATAATAATTTCCGGCATTTAGGGTCAATAAACAGTCTGCGCCTACCGTTCTGGCTTTTTACAAGACAATTAAAGGCGCTGATTCTGTTTTTAATAGGGGGGTTAAAACCCCTGATTTCAATGTCTACAAGGCGGAAACCCAAATTTGAAAAGCATCTTTTCATCAAAATATAATTCGTGTATTCGCTTACGCAGGAACGATTATCGCCTGATGCATCGCCGTTAATTATTATCCTGCCGCGGTGTCCGCCGTATCTGCGCCCGAATTCCTCACAGGCAAGCACTGTTGTGGTGTTTTCAAGTACAATTTCGTCTAAAAAGTAGGCTCTTTCTGCATCTTTGTACCCTAAAATCCAGCACATCGGGTCTACGTTGAAATCACAGCTTATATGAAGGGGTAAATCCCTTTTGTAGAGTATTTCTTTAAGATTTTCAGGCCCGAAATTTTTTATGACAAGATTATTTGCAGAATCGTCAAATTGCCCTAAAACATTG
>CAJUKY010000032.1 GCA_910587055.1 Candidatus Gastranaerophilales bacterium | reverse complement strand
TTTTTACCTGAGTTACGGTTAGAGGGTCAACTTTAATTACGGTAACAGGAATACACAAACCTTGTTCGTCATATACCTGTGTCATTCCGAGTTTTTCTCCAATAACACCTAATGTCATGTTATTTTACCTTTCCGTTGTGAGAGCTATTTAATTAACTCTTGTTGCTTTGTACTTTCTTTGGCTTTGTTTGTTTTCTTTCTTCAAGAACCCTGACAATAAAGGTCAAACTCTGCCTTTTAATAGTTCACATTTAATATTTAATTGTCAAATGTTAACTTTTTTGCTTCGCCCTGATGCTTTAAGCACCGGCTCATACACTACAGCTTAACTTCAATATCAACGCCTGCCGGCAGATCCATTCTTGAAAGTTCTTCCGTAGTTTGCTGTGTAGGATCATAAATATCTATAACCCTTTTATGTGTTCTCATTTCAAAGTGCTCGCGTGATTTTTTATCAACGTGGGGTGATCTTAAAACACAATAAATTCTTCTTTTTGTAGGAAGCGGAATAGGGCCTGAAACGCTGGCACCTGTTCTTTTTGCGGTTTCTACAATTTTAACTGCAGATGTATCAATAAGCTTATGGTCATAAGCCTTTAAACATACTCTGATTCTGGGTCTTTTATTTGTACTGTCCATTTCTCTGGTTTCCAACTTCTTTAAATTGTTACATATAAACGCCCGATAAAAATATCGGTACGATTAAATGTAATATAAACAAATTTTATCGTCAACACTTAATTTTTATTCTAAGTTTAAATTTGTTACAATACTTTAAAATCCATGACCATCCTTTAATCGAGTATATAATTATTTATGTTATGCAGGAAAATAATGAAAGAAAGCCTTCAATAATTTTTATCGGAATGCCTGATATGGCAACGGTTTGCCTGAATAAACTTATAGGTTTAAATTTTAATGTTAAAGCGGTTATCCCGCCCGATAAAAATAATTCTTCAAGATTTTCCATAATAGAAATTGCAAAAAACAGGAATATTCCTGTTTATGAATTTGAAAAAACCCCGAATGAACCTGAATTTATTGAAAAAATCAAGGCTCTAAACTGCGATATCGGAATTATCTGTTCTTTTAACCATAAATTATCAAAGGATTTTCTGAATACAACAAAAGAAGGTTTTATCAATTGCCATCCTTCACTTTTGCCCGATTACAGAGGTGCAAACCCGTATTTTCATATAATAAATAACGGCGAAAAAACTTCAGGCATCACCGTTCATTTTGCGGATGAAAATTTTGATACAGGTAATATAATAGCACAGGAAACCTTTTCCCTTGCTGAAAGAGAAACAATGGGGATGCTCTTTTCAAGAACAAATTTTATGATGGCAGAGCTGCTTAGCAAAGTTTTAGTTCAATACAAAATAACAGGATGCATTAATTCAACCCCGCAAAAACAGGGCGATTTCATAAAAGCTCCGAATATTAAAGGTGATTTTTTCATAAACTGGAGCGATGATATTTTAAAAATCGAAAGATTAATAAGAGCCTCAAACCCTTTTTATAACGTGCTTACAAATTTTAGAGGCGGCTATATAAGGCTTATTGCGGGAAGTTATAAAAAAGAAAACCACAATAAAACACCGGGGCAGATTGTAAAAATAAAAAAAGATATGCTCCAAATAGCGGCAAAAGACGGGTATTATTTCCCGAATGTAATTCAGGCAGGTGCATGGGGAATATATTCAATTGAAGAATTTATAGAAAAATTTAAACCGAACACAGGCGAAATATTAAAATAAAGGCAAAAATATGGATAAATTAAACTTTTTAACGGCAGGAATTCCCTTGAGAGCTAAAGATTATAAAACAGGTTTTGAAGCCCTGACAGAGCTCAATCTAAACGGCCTTGAGCTTGAATTTGTCCATGGTGTAAGAATGTCTGACGCATCAAAAGAATTTCTGAAAAATAATAAAGGAGATTTTATTTTAACGGCACACGCCCCTTTTTATATAAATTTAAATTCAAAAGAAGAAGATAAGGTGGAAGCCAGTATTCAAAGAATAATCGAAACCGCGGATGCCGCTAATAATTTAAACGGATACTCAATCACCTATCATGCGGCATTTTATTTAAAGGAAGATAAAAAAACGGTTTTTAATAAATTAATTAAAAGGCACAAAAAAATCTTTGAAGCGCTTGAAGGCAACGATATATGGGTGCGCCCCGAAACAACGGGAAAAGAAACCCAGTGGGGCGATATAGATGAAATCATAGAATTATCAAAAATTTTCCCAAAGATGCTTCCTTGTGTTGATTTTTCTCATATTCACGCGCGCACAGCAGGAAAATATAATACGTATGAAGAATTTTGTTCAATATTTGAAAAAATAGGAAACGCCCTCGGGGACATGGCTTTAAATAATTTCCATGCGCACATTGCAGGCATTGAATATACATTAAAAGGCGAAAAGAAACACCTCAATCTTGAACAAAGCGATTTTAATTATAAAGATTTGTTAAAAGCATTTAAAAAATTTAATATAAAGGGCGCAATAGTGTGCGAAAGCCCCAATATTGAAGAAGATTGCAAACTTATGTCCGATTATTATAATAGTCTTTAAAGGTTGAATAAAAAAATAAAAGCTATATAATATAGAAATAAAGTTTATCAAAAAGGTTACATGGGTTTTTTAGTTTTATCAAAAGGTTACAAGTTTTTAGTTTAAAAAGGATGATTGGTTTATGTTTTTTAAAAAACGCACCAAACAAGCTTTTACGCTTGTTGAGGTTCTTATCGTAATTACTATTATCGGTATTATCGCAGCATTTGTTATTCCCTTGCTTATAACAAAAACAAACTCTGCAAAACTTACCGCCCAATTGCAAAAAGTAAGCAACACGCTTAATAATATGGCAAATCAAGCTCAGGTGGATATTAAGATGGAAAGCTGGAATTTTAACACTACAACCGAAAATTTTGTACAGAATTATATGCTGCCGTATATAGGTGTTGCACAAAATTGCGGCATGACGGAAGAAGGATGCTTTGCAAAAGAATACTCCGCCAAAAATACAGGACCTGTCATTGATAACAGCTACTACAAAATTTTGTTATCTGACGGCAGTACAATTGCAACAAAAATAACCCCGGGATGTTCTGATACAAACCCGAGCGAATGCGTTGATTTTATAGTAGACGTTAACGGTATGGAAAAACCGAATGTCTGGGGAAAAGATGTGTTTGAATTTCAAATTTTAAACAGTCTGAGTGCAGTTATTCCCTACGGAACATTTGAAAAGTTTGAAAACGGAAAATGGATAATGGCTGAAAAAAATACTGCAGACGAAAAATGTGTAAATACTGACGAAAGATATTGTGCATTGAAAATAATTAATGACGGCTGGGAGATGAACTATTAGATAACGAATTATTAATTTAACAATCTTGTTAAAAATTCATAAAGAGCCTTTAAAATTCTTAAAGGCTCTTTTAATATGAAAATTTTTATGTTATAAAGTTTTTAAATTAATAATTTTTAAAGGATTAATATAATGGCAAATTTCTTTTTTATTATACAAATGATTACAGGGGTGCTTTTAATAATACTTGTACTTTTGCATTCCCCTAAAGGCGACGGTATAGCTGCAATAGGCTCAGCAAGCCAGTTGTTTTCATCTCAAAAATCAGCAGAAAAAGGTTTAAATAAAGTAACTTATATCGTAGGCGGAATTTTTATTCTGACCACATTAATCCTTGGTTTTGGCCTTGCAGGTTAATTTAACATAATAGAAACATTTTAAAATTTTAATTTAAAAGCGCCCGATTTATTAATCAAGGCGCTTTTAAATATATTTATTTATTTTTTATTTGCTGTACAGTTTGTATAAAATTTGAATTTTTTTATTCAATTCTTCATCGGAATACCCGTTTGAATATGCTTTAAAGCGAAGCAGAGCATTATTTCTTTCAATTAATTCTCTAATGTATGCAACATCTGTGGGCGATGCTATATATAACTGTTCAATGTTGTTTTCCCTTTGAACAAGTGTTGATGTGTTATATGCAAGCTCGGGATTTTCTTTTACAAACCCGTTCCACATAACCCCTTCAAGCGCCCATGCAAAAATTTCTTCATTTATTGAATCATCATTATCAACATGTACCGCAAGCCCTGAAATTAAAGAGGCAAGTGCTTCTTTCGGGGCATCTTCATGCCTGTCTGATATATAAATATATAATGTTCCTTTTTCTTTCCAGCCTAAACCGTCAAATCTTGCATAAGCTTTATCAAGAGATGCAAGGTCTTTGAATTCTATTTTAATAGGTTTTTTAGTAGGGTTGTTTCCTAAAATTCTTTTATAAGAAGCATTTGCAGGAGTACCCTTCATAAGTTTAACAGCGCTCAATATTCTCTTATCAGCCGAAATATCCTCGGTGCTTACTTTTCCGTTATCTGCAGCAAATGCGGCACTTAACGGATTTAAAAGAATTAATCCTAATGCAAAGCATAAAACATTTTTTTTCATTTTTAAAACCTCTTTTATTACTTACTTTATTTTTTGTACAGATAATCTTTCAAGCCATCTTACAAATCTTACCACAAAATTTTCTTTATCTTTTGAAATTGAATCTACAAGAATTGTTAACATATTGGCTCTTTTGCCTGCTAAAATATCCGTAAGCGGCCTGTCGCCTACCATGGCGGCTTCATTTTCATTTATGCAAAAATCGCGGCAGGCAAGCTTTAAAACTTTTGTATCAGGTTTTTTAGCGTTTGAATAAATTTTAATATCGCACTGTTCTTCCACTTTTGAAATATAATGCTTTTTACAGTTATTTGAAATTATTGCAATTTTAAAACTTTTAGAAAGTTTATTTAAAAATTCTAAAGTTTCGGGAGTAAATTTTCCGCTTTTTGATTGCATAACGGTAGAATCCAAATCAAAAAATATACATTTTATCCCTTTTTGCAAAAGTTCTTCTTCATTTATTTCATATATGGAATTTAAATTATAATCAGGCTTTAATCGCATACTGTGCACCCTTCCGTATATCCTTTTTCATTTTCTAATTTAAAATTTTTTATTCCTGTGGTGCGTATGAGTGCAAGGTTCCATTCTTTCTGCCAGAGTGTCGCTTCCAGTTTTTCCCCTTCTTCAAATATAATCCATGCCTCATCATTTGTATTTGCTATGGTATTTTCTTCTCTGGATTCGTTTAAAATACTTGCAATTTTTGCCTGCGCACTGTATGAAGGGGTGATTATCTCAACACTGTCTCCGAGGTTAACCTTATTTTTAAAGAGAACTTTAAATTTATTTCCCGCTTTTTCTAAAACAATACCGATAAAATCAGCTCCGGCTAAACCTTTTGAAATATCGTAGCTGTAGCTGTCAGCATTATTATCTCCGAGGAAAAATCCCTTTGTATATCCTCTGTTTCCGACTTTTAAAAGTTCCATATATCCTTCTTTAGCAGATATTCTTTCATCAAGAACATCTCTGTATACCTTGGCAACGGCGGAAACATAATAAAGGCTTTTTGTTCTTCCTTCAACCTTAATTGAATTAACCCCTATATCTCTTAAATCTTTTACATATTCAACAAGACATAAATCTTTGGGGGATAATATATGCGAGCCTTTATCATCCTGCACTATTTCATAATATTCACCGGGGCGCGTTTCTTCTAAAAGTTTATAGCTCCACCTGCAGGGCTGGGCGCATCCTCCGTGGTTTGCCATCCTTTCATGCCCTGTCATATAATCAGACAGCAGACATCTGCCGGAATAGCTCATACACTGCGACCCGTGCACAAAACATTCAAGTTCAACATCAGGAACATTTTTTCTTATCGTTTCAATCTGTTTTAAGGACAGTTCACGCGCCAAAATAACCCTGCTTGCCCCTAAATCTCTCCAGAATTTTACGGCTTCCGAATTCAGTGTATTTGTCTGCGTTGAAATATGAATATCAATATTCGACAGCTTGCGGCGGACAGTATTATACACCCCGAAATCACTTAAAATAATGGCATGCGGATTTGCATCCCTGATTATTTCAAGGTCTTCATACAATTTTTTGATATCATCATCATACGCAAATATATTTAAAGTTAAATAAATCTTTTTATTTAACCGCCTTGCCTCATCTACGGCAATTTTCAGGTTATCTCTTGTTATAAGCTCGCCCTTCCTCATTGTTCGAAGCGAATAATCCACCATCCCGAGATAGCAGGCATCCGCCCCGTAAGAAAAAGCATATCTCATTTTTTCAATATTGCCCGCAGGCATTAAAAGCTCAATATTGTTCATAAAAAAATATTACCACATAAAAATACTTTTTTAAGAATTATAAATAAAACCTGAAAAGAAACTTGTTTCAATTTGTAAAATTTTTTTCAAGATTGTACAATTAAATAGCAAAGAATATTTTTTAGCTGTTTTGTATCCATGAATAAAACGCTTAGGGGAAGAGAGAAAGAATGAAAATACCCGCTATATCGGCCATGCGGTTAACCGCATTTAAAAACAACCCCCCACAGCCGGCATTAAATATGCAGGAGAATTCAGCATGCTATAGTCAAGAACAGCCCGTTTGCGAACAAAAAAACAAGAAAAAACAAACAATAGGCTTTATTGCAGCAGCAATTGCAATTACATCGGGCATTATTTATGCTGTCAAAAAAAATAAACTGCCCGTTGAAGTAAAAGATGCCATGCGAAGAGCGGATGAATTTGTTCAAAACATTAATGCAAAAATAAGCGATACTATTGAACTTTTTAATAACGGCGGAAAAGATGCAAGCGGCAATATTGTTGCAAGAATTAAAAATTTAAGTGAACCGTCATTAAAAATAATGGAAGAATTTCCGAAAGATACTTCATTACGCTTAAAAAGAAGCTATTTTAAAGACGGCATGCTTGATGCAATAGAAGAAATTTTTATGGACGGTACTCAAAATATCGCATCTATGAAAGAAGGAAAATTATCCGTATATCAAGAAGGGATTAAAAAACTAAGCAATAAAAACATCTGGGTCGAAAAAGAAGCTTATTTCAAAAACAATAAACCCGAAATATATGCAGAAGGTGTGGAATTTTCATCAAATAATGACGGGAGATGGAAACAATCCATGCAGCTTCGTCTTTCGGAAAAAGGTAAGCCCAGAGAATATCTTGAAGGCATTGAATACACAAAAGAAAAAGGTCACAAGATATTAAAAAGATTTTTGAACGGCAAATTTAAAACAAATATTACCATGTAAAAAATGTCCTGAAAAATATTCAGGACATTTTATTTCTATTGAAGATCCATATCAATAACACAGCATTTAAAAGTAAAAGCTTTGATTTGATGAGACGGGATATTTAACCATCTGAAACTGTGTTTTTTAACGCCGTCTGAGTGCATACATTCAACGGTAGCATCTTGAAGAGTTACAACTTCATCCATGCATTTATTGTCATGGCAATCTAAAAGCGTACCTGCTATTTTTTTATGACCCACCCATAATACCAGAACATCGGATTCCACATTTTTTGCAATTTTATAAATCGCATCGTAAGTTTTACACATAAAATTCTCCTTTCATTATTCAAAAGAAGAATACCCCGCCCGCTCGTAAAATTCATCCCCGGGAAGGCATTATATATAGACTAAATATTTTCAAGCGCAAAAATATTTCTTCCCGGGTTTTGTATTACCGTAATATAATAAATATTATAAGAGAAAGAGTTTTCAATGAATATATCAGCAATATCAGGCACAAAAATAACAGCATATAAAAACAATTCCTTTAAAGGAAATATGCATGTAAACAAATCTGAAAAAGCTGATACCGTTACGGTTGCAGGTAAAGAAATTAAAAAGAAAACAGCCGTTGCAGGATTTTTGGCCGCAGCTGCGGTTATCGGGGCAGGCATTATTTATGCGGTAAGAAAAGGAAAAGCTCCTTTAGAAGCAAAAGAAATGATGCAAAGAGCAAATGAATTTTCTGAAAATGCCCATAAAACCGTTAATGAAGTTATGGAATTATTTCAAAACGGCGGAAAAAATTCAGAAGGAAAGATGGTTGCACAAATTACACACTCAAAAGACAGCGACGTTCTTAAATTTATGAATGAATTTGCACAAGACGGCACAACACCTGTAAGAAAAAGTACTTTTATAAACGACATGCTATGCAGAGTGGAAGAATTTACAAGCGATAACAAACAAAATACTGCTTTCCTGCAAAATAATAAATTAACAATATACAGAGAAGGAGAGGAAACTTTACCCGACGGTATTTACAAAACAGCAAAAGAAGCTTATTTTGAAAACAATAAACCGTATCTGTATACAGAGGGGATAGAAATTTATCACACCGATAACAACAGCCGTGTTTATAAAACAGCAAAAGAAGTTTGTATATCAGAAAAAGGCAAACCGCTGTCTTATAAAGAAAATCTCATATCGGACGATTCTGATATCAAAAGCGGCAAATGGACAGCATATATGAACAACAGATGGATGGATTTAACTAAAAAATCTTAAAATAATAAGGGCGATATAAAAAGATTTATAGCCGGTTGCTGTCTAAGTTAACCGGCTTGGTATTACCCTTAAATTCAACAATGCGGAAATGATACAATCTTTATTCTTTTTTAAATCTTATCCATAGCATTAAGCAAATCTTGTGCAACCGTTTTTTCAACAGATGCGGTTTTTGTTGAAGTAATTACACCTTGAAGCTTCTCTTTAGAATAATTTTGAAATTTTCTTAAAGCTCTTTGATAACCGGGTTTATTTATTGTTTTATCCGCTTTTCTCTGTATTGCTCTTGCACTTGTTTTTTGAGCATTTTGTTCCATTTTCTTCTGCCCTTCAAGCAATCTTTCAGGAGGTGTATTATTTATCATCCGTTGAATATTTTGTTCTTTCTTTATTGTATCTGAAATAATTTGCGCTTTCTTTTTGTCAATCTGTGATTGCACTCTCTCTGCAGCAAGCTGAGCTCTGATTGCTTTATTTTCCGCAGCTCTTGCCTTTATTGTATTCTTATGCGTCGGAACCTCTTCTGCAATATTTTTCATTTTTTGTGCATTGTTTAAAATATCTGTCGCTGCATTTTGCGCGGTTTGCGCTTTTTTATCCAGAAACTGTGTATCTGCGGCAGATTTTATTCCCTGTCCGGCATTTTTAATATTACCTTCGGATGAAGCTATACTTTTATTTGTATCTTTTAATGTTTGCTGCACCGCAATATTTTTTTTAGATATATTTGACCTTGCTTCGGTCTGTTTGGTTCTAAATGAGGCTATATCGTTTCCGCTGCCCCGCTTAGCACCTCTGTTAATATTATTTGAAAAATCTTTCTTTGTTGAGGCACTATTTATATTCTGCACATTCTGTCTGCCTTTTTGTTGTAAAGCTTCCGAAATATCTTTTTGCCCTGAAGCAAAAGTTTCCGATACGGAAGAAGTTTTTATATTTGTTCGAGAAATATTACCTGTAGCACTTTGAACACCTTTAACCGTACCATGCACATCAGTTTTGCCTTTTCTAAATCCCGCAGCAATCCCGAGTCCCGCTACAGATAAAACCGCAAGAGCGGATAATGCGGCAAAAATTTTATTTCCGTCATCATTTGAAGTATTATGTTTTTCTTTTATTTTTTCTGCCTGATTTGTTGTGCGCTTAAAATTAACATTAATATTTGAACCCGCACTCGAAACGGCAGCAGGCTGAATTGTCATTTTTTATCCTTTCTGAGTTATCATCTTGTACTATTATCAAAACCATTAATAAACTAAATTTGCTATTTTTTCTAGATATATTATATAGAAAAATATCAAAACAAGATATAGTGTGACATTGCAGCTTAATAAAAGTTAATATAAACTGATAGACAATATTGATTTTTATTAAATTTCTATACCATATATCCATATAAGGGAGCTAAAGGGTGAATATCAAAAAAGAATTTGGCGAAAAAATTAAAAGAATGCGAAAATCAAAACACCTGACTCAAGAACAGTTGGCTGAAATGATTAATATTTCCCCAAGAAACCTCTCCGGCATAGAAGTAGGTGCCAATTTTATAAAAGCTGAAACTCTGGAAAAAATTATCAGCGCACTGAATACCACAACGGGTGAACTGTTTGGAAATGAATATCTTTCAGACAGCGACACTTTAATAAAAAATATAACATCCGATATTAAACTTTTAAAAGATGACAGAACAAAACTTGAAATAATTCATAAATTAATCCGTGTCTTTATTTCTTAAAACCCTGCAAAAGCTTTATCCTTTTTCAATATAAGGTTTTAAAAATTTTGCCGTGAAAGAATCTTTGTTTTTAATAACCTGTTTCGGCGTACCTTTAGCCACAATTTCCCCTCCGCCGTCTCCGCCTTCAGGGCCTAAGTCTATAATATAATCGGCACATTTTATAATATCAAGGTTGTGTTCAATAATTAAAACAGTATTTCCGCTATCAGCAAGCTTGTGCAGGATTTTAACCAGTTTATCAACATCAAACCAGTGCAGCCCCGTTGAAGGCTCATCCATTAAATAAAGAGTTTTTCCCGTTGCACGCTTATTTAATTCAAGCGCAAGTTTCACTCTCTGCGCCTCACCGCCTGAAAGAGTTGTAGCGCTCTGCCCGAGTTTTATATATTCTAACCCAACATCATATAAGGTTTGAAGCCTTGTTGCAATCCTCGGCACGTTTTTAAAGAATTCAAGCGCCTCTTCCACTGTCATATCAAGCACATCAGATATGCTTTTGCCCTTGTATTTTACTTCTAACGTTTCCTGATTATACCTTTTTCCCTTGCAAACGTCGCATTTCACATAAACATCGGATAAAAAATTCATTTCAATCTTTAAAACGCCGTCCCCTTTACATTTTTCACATCTTCCGCCTTTTACGTTGAAAGAAAATCTTCCCTGCTTATATCCGCGCACCTTTGCTTCATTTGTCTGCGCAAAAAGGTCTCTGATATGTGTAAAAACATCCGTATATGTTGCAGGGTTTGACCTTGGCGTCCTTCCTATGGGCGATTGGTCGACAAGAACCACCTTATCGATATGCTCAAAACCCTTAATATCGTCCACCCCTTTTGGTTTCGGGCGGTTTCCGCGCAATTTATGAAGCGCAAATTCATAAATAATATCATTCACAAGGGTTGATTTGCCGCTGCCTGAAATCCCTGTCACGGCAACAATTTTACCCAGCGGAATATTTACATCAACATTTTTAAGGTTGTTTAAATGTGCATTTTTTACTTCCAGAAATTCTCCGCTCCCGATACGCGTCTTTTTAGGAACAGGAATATTCAATTCCCCGTTTAGATATTTACCCGTTATTGAATCTTTGGCTTTTTCAATATCTTTAACGGCACCTGCGGCAATTAAATTTCCGCCGTGCACACCTGCTTTCGGGCCTATATCTACAATATAATCGGCAGAGCGGATTGTATCCTCGTCATGTTCTACCACAATCAAAGTATTCCCGAGATTTCGAAGCTTTAAAAGCGTCTTTATAAGCATATCGTTATCGCGCTGATGCAAACCTATTGAAGGCTCATCCAGAACATAAAGCACACCTGAAAGCCCTGAACCTATTTGTGTTGCAAGTCTTATCCTCTGCGCTTCACCGCCTGAAAGAGTTCCGGCGCTTCTTGCAAGAGTTAAATAATTAAGCCCCACATCAAGCAAGAATTTTAAACGCGCTCTGATTTCATCTAAAATCTGTTTTGCAATCTCCATTTTGTAATTATCAAGATTCAAATACAGTTCTTCAATAAATTCATAAGCTTTATCAATGCTCATACAGCAAAAATCATAAATATTTTTATCCATAATTTTAACGGATAAAACAAACGGATTGAGCCTTGCACCCTTACAGGCATTACAGGGAATTTCCGTCATATATTTTTGAATCTCGGCACGGATAATATCGCTGTCTGATTGTTCATATTTTTTCATCATATAGGGAATCACCCCGATATAGGGCTGGTAATGCGTTCTCATATGCTTTGTACCAAAGTCGCAGTAACGCATTTTAATTGTTTCCATATCATTTCCGTACAAAATTATCCCTTTTTGTGCGGGAGTTAAAGATTTAAAAGGTTTATCGGGATCAATTCCGTAATGCTCACAGACAGAGAGCAATACATCGGTATAATATTGATTTGAAGTTTTTGCCCACGGATAAATTGCCCCGCCTCTTAATGATTTTCCGGTATCAGGTACCACAAGCGCATCTGATACTTCATAATGCGCTCCAAGCCCGTTACATACCTTGCATGCGCCGTAGGGAGCGTTAAAGCTGAAAATTCTCGGGGTAATTTCTTCAAAACTAAGGTCACAGTTCGGGCAGTTTAATTTTTCGCTGAAAAGCTTTTCATATGGCTCAATTGAAGCACCTTCAGGATTTTTACCGCCGAGCACATCAAGCGCAACAAGCCCGTTAGCCCGTGACAGAGCCGTTTGAACACTGTCAAAAAGTCTGCTTCTTATCCCGTCTTTTATAATAATCCTGTCTATTACAACGTCAATATTGTGTTTAACAGTCTTTGCAAGCTTAATTTCATCTTCATCAAGATTATAAATTTCCCCGTCAACTTTAAGGCGGATAAACCCTTCCTGTTTAAGTTCAGAGATTACATTTTGAAATTCGCCCTTTTTACCACGCACAATAGGCGCTATAATCTGAATTTTAGCCCCGTTTGGAAGTTCAAGAATTTTCGAAACTATTTCATCCACAGTCTGCGGAGCAATAGGCGTGCCGCATTGAGGGCAATAAGGCGTGCCTGCGCGCGCATATAAAAGCCTTAAATAATCATAAATTTCGGTGATTGTACCGACTGTCGAGCGCGGGT
>CAJUKY010000031.1 GCA_910587055.1 Candidatus Gastranaerophilales bacterium | reverse complement strand
CATTAGGTTTTTTAATTTGTTTGTTACAATTGTTTACATAATATTTATTTACATGTCATTTTTTAAGGTTTTTTTAAAGTATAATTTTTCTTATGAAAAGGAAATTTTTAGAAAAATCATTTTCATATAAAAATTGTTAAAAGAAAGGCGTTTTTGCCTTTCTTTTTTTATGGCTGAAATACTTGTAAGAACTGAATTTAAGTCATAAAATATCCTGTCTAGTCATAAAAATATCCTGCGGGGAAATAAATGAAAAAGAATCATAAAGGAAAAATTTTAAATATTGAAACCGTTGCAAAAGATACAGTAAGAATGCAGTTTACAACCGAATTAGAAAGTATTTTGCCAGGGCAGTTTGTATCAATTTTAATCCCGAATAAAACGCTCCGCCGCCCCTTTAGTGTGGCAGGGTTTTCAGAGGGTGTTATTACCGTGCTTTTTAAAGTAAAAGGGGATGGCACAAACTATTTAAAATCGTTAAAAACAGGCGATATTATTGATTATCTGGCTCCCCTCGGGAATACATTCAGTCTTGCAGGTTCAGGCAAAAGAGCACTTTTAATCGGCGCAGGGATAGGAATTGCGCCAATGCTTTATCTTAAGAAAACTTTACGTGAGAACGGCGCTGAAACATTCTTAATATCAGGGTTCAGAAATGAAGAAGAAGCTGTAGAGGGCTCTGACAGAACAGTTATAGGCGGAAGCGTGCTTGATAATATTCAGGAAGTGATTGATGAATTTAAACCTGAAATTATTTATTCATGCGGGCCGAAGATTGTTCTTCAAGTGGTTTGCGATATTGCGGAAAGAAACGGTATAAAGGCTGAAATTGCAATGGAAAAGGTTATGGCATGCGGTATCGGGGTATGTAGAGGATGTGTAATTAAATTAAATGCGGCAGACGGGGTGAAAAATGCTTCCGTATGTGCAGACGGGCCTGTATTTAACGGCGCGGAGGTGATATGGGAAGACTAGAGAACGGATTTAAAAATTCTGCGGCACAACGTATTGATTTATCTGTGGATTTTAAAAAATTTAAGATGAAAAACCCCGTTATGACAGCATCAGGGACATACGGATACAGCGATGAATTTGATGCATTTTTAAATGTCAAAAACCTCGGTGCTATTGTAACCAAAGGGGTTACGCTTGAAGTCCGCCCCGGAAACGAGGGCAGGAGGATATTTGAGACGGAAGCCGGCATGATAAACCGTATCGGCCTTGAAAATGTCGGCATAGAAGCGTTTTTATCCGATAAGCTCCCGAAATTAAAGGAAAAAGGGATAAATTTTGTTTTAAATATTGCGGGAAAAACGGTTGAAGATTATGTGCGGCTGGCTGAAATATGTGAAAATAATGGGATTTCAGCAATTGAAACCAATGTATCCTGCCCGAATGTAAAATCAGGCTGTCTTGAATTCGGTACCGATAAAAACTGCCTCTATGACTTGATTTCAGGGATAAGAGAAAAATACAAAGGATTTTTAATTGTAAAATTAACTCCGAATGTTGCAAATATTGAGGAGCTGGCGTTTTCTGCCCAAAATGCGGGAGCCGATTGTATTTCAGCGATTAATACGCTCAAGGGGCTCGGGGTGGAATTGAATTTTAACGGTACGAAAGTGTCAAAATCTTTTGTGCAGGGCGGTCTAAGCGGAAGATGCGTGAAGCCTGTTGCACTTTCTATGGTAAAAAGGATTAAGGAGGCTGTAAACCTTCCTATTATTGGTTTGGGCGGTATTTCATGCCTTAAAGATTTGCTGGAATTTGTTACAGTAGGTGCAGATGCGGTGCAAATCGGTACAGAAAACTTTACAAATCCCGATATAGCTGAAAGACTGGTATATGAACTGGCTGAATTTATTGCAGAGCAGGGATTTAAAGATTTTAATAACTTAAAAGAGGAGCTTAGAAGATGAGCGAAATAGATGTTAAAAATTTATTAATAGAAGCTGACGGCTTGCTGCACGGGCATTTTTGCCTTACAAGCGGATTGCATTCCGATACTTATTTTCAATGTGCAAAATTGTACCAGTATCCTGATTTAGTTGAAAAAATCGGTGCTGCACTTGCTAAAAAGCTTGAAGGGCTTGAGTTTGATACAATTGTTGCACCCGCAATCGGGGCTGTAATTTTCGGGTATGAAGTTGCAAAACAGGCTAAAAAACGCAATTTATTTGTTGAAAGAAAAGACGGCGTAATGCAGCTAAGACGCGGATACAGCTTGAAGAAGGGCGAGAAAATCGTAATAATTGAAGACGTTATTACAACGGCAAGAACGATTTTTGAAACAATGGATGCCGTTAAAGAATTTGAACCTGAAGTTGTTGGAGTGGGCTGTATTGTAGATAGGACGCAGGGAAAGTTGGATGATAAATTAAAAATTAATTCGCTTTTAAAAATTGACCCTGTTGTTTATGAACCGGCAAATTGCCCTATGTGTAAGGAAAATATTCCTGTTGTGAAACCGGGAAGCAGAGTCGGGGCTTAAAATGACAAATTCAATGTTAAAATTAGAACACCTAATTGATATTAAAAGCCTTGAAACATCTGAAATTGAGGCTATTGCAAAACGCGCGCTTGAAATTAAAAACGGTGCAAAACATTTGTCTTGTGCGGGTAAACATGCTGCTTTGATGTTTTTTGAAAATTCCACCCGTACGAAATTTTCATTTGAAATGGCTTTAAATAAGCTTGGTGCAAGTGTTTACAATTTTGAAACGTCTAAATCTTCTCTATCTAAAGGAGAAGATTTTTTTGATACCCTAAATAATCTTGCCGCTATTGGATTTGACGCCTGCATAATCCGTACAGGCGAAGAGGGGCTTATAAAAAGGACAATTAAGGAAACAGAAGACAGCAGGAAATTTTTTAAAAATATTGCCCTGATTAATGCAGGAGAAGGGGTTTCGGCCCATCCGACACAGGCGCTGCTTGATTTTGTTACAATAAAGGAAAATTTTAAGAATTTAAACGGCTTAAATCTTGTAATAGTCGGCGATATACGTCATTCAAGAGTTGCAAAGTCAAATATAGAGCTTCTTTCAAGGTTTGGAGTGAATATAAAGTGCGCTGCACCCGAATATTTTAAGGATGAGACCTTGAAAAACGTTGTGTGGTGTGAAAATTTAAATGAAGCCCTCAAAGATGCAGATATAGTGATGACCTTAAGGATTCAAAAAGAGAGAATTCAAGATATAATTGAGTTTGAGGATTATATTAAGAATTTTCAGGTGAATGAAAATAATCTGCCCGACGGGTGTATTTTAATGCATCCGGGGCCTGTAAACCGTGATGTGGAGCTTAGTTCCGCTCTTATAGATTCTAAGCGCGGAAAAACTATTTTAAATCAGGCACATAACGGAGTTTTTACCAGAATGGCAGTGCTTGAGGCAATTTTAGGGGGCTGCGATGTCTAATATAAAGACTATACCTGCTTTTATAGATATGCACACTCATTTAAGGGAACCCGGATTTGAGCAGAAGGAAACGCTTGAAACGGGTATGGCAGCAGGGATTAAGGGTGGTTACGGTGTATTGTGCGCCATGCCGAATACAAGACCTGCAGCTGATAATCCTGACGTGATAAGATTTTTGCTTGAAAAAACATCAAAGAATCCCGATATAGACGTTTATCCGATTGCTGCAGTGACGAAAAACCTTGATAGTACTGAACTTGTACATTTTGAAAACCTGAAAAATGCCGGCGCTATTGCGTTTTCAAATGACGGACTTCCGATTTTGGATAAAAGTGTGTTTAAAAACGCGCTAATGTCGGGTGAATTGATACTTTCACATCTTGAAGATGAAACAAATGAAGCTATATGGCAGATTGAGATATTTAAAACGGTGCAGAGTATGGCAGATAAAGGCTTGTGTCGTAATCCGAAGCTGCATTTCTGTCATATATCCAAAAAAAGCACGCTTGAAGTCATTAAAAAGGCCAAGGCTTCGGGTTTGAAGCTTACCTGTGAAACTGCGCCGCACTATTTTACCTTGGTAAAAAAGGATGTAACTTCAAACGGGGTCTTTAAAATGAACCCTTCACTGGGTGATGAATCAGACAGACAGGCTGTTATAGAGTGTTTAAAAGACGGAACCATTGATGTAATCGCAACGGACCATGCGCCGCATACCGTTGAAGAAAAGCTCATGCCGTATTCAGCTTCACCAAACGGGATAGTAGGGCTTGAAACTGCCTTTCCGCTTGCACTTAACGTACTATCTTTAGATGAAGTTATTGAAAAAATGTGTTACAATCCGGCGAAAATTTTAGGTATTGAAAACAGGCGGGAAATTAAAGCGGATTTAGATGAAAAATGGGTGGTAAAATCTGCTGAATTTCAGTCAAAATGCAAGGTTTCACCTTATGAGAATATGGAATTAAAAGGAAGAGTTTTATGAATATTAATGAAAAAATAAAAGAGAAAATCGTTCTGGCGCTTGATGTTGAAGAACTTGAAGAAGCCAAAAACCTTGTAGACAGCTTATATCCGTATGTCGGTACATTTAAAGTAGGTTTGCAGCTTTATACAAAATACGGAAATGAAGTCATAAATTACATTTCAGGGAAAAATTCAAATTTCTTTTTAGATGTGAAACTTCATGATATTCCAAATACTGTTGAAAAAGCCAGCGAAAATGTGGTTTTAAGAGGTGCAAATTTCTTTAATGTGCACGCCACAGGCGGTTTAAAGATGATGGAAGCTGCCGTGCGCGGAGCAAAAAAGGCAAGTGAAACTCTTGGGAAAAAAGAGCCTGTAATCCTTGCCGTTACTATGCTTACAAGCATTTCGCAAGAGGTTATGAATGATGAATTTGAAATTGAAGCGGATGTTTCAAAATTTGCAATCCGCCTTGCCAAATTAGCTAAAAAAGCAGGAATGACAGGGGTTGTAGCTTCTTCACTTGAAGCAAGAAAAATAAAAGAAGCTTGCGGCAGTGCTTTTAAAGTGTTGTGCCCGGGAATCCGCCCTGAATGGAGCGCAAAGGATGACCAGAAACGCGTTGCGACTCCGAAATTTGCAATCGGCGAAGGGGCTGATTATCTGGTTATCGGAAGGGCTGTAACTAAACCTGCGCAAGGATTGACACCGCTTGAAGCGATGAAAAAGATTTATGATGAAATTGGAGAAATATAGATGAAAGGCACGTTAATACTGGAAGACGGGACTGTTCTATCGGGCGAAAGCTTCGGGGCGGAGGGTACATCCATCGGCGAGATTGTATTTAATACCTCAATGGTAGGATATCAGGAAATTTTGACCGATCCGTCTTATGCTAATCAAATAATAGTGATGACTTACCCTGAGATAGGAAATTACGGGATAAATGATGATGATTTTGAATCTGAAAATCCGCGCTGCAGGGGGTTTATTGTAAAAAACTCCTGTAAAAACGATTCGCACTATAAAAGCAGGCAAAATATTTCAACTTACCTTAAAAACCATAATATTATTGCATTGGAAGGTATTGATACCCGTTTTTTAACTAAAAAAATCAGGGAAAAAGGGGTTATGAACTGCCTTATAACGACAGAATACGTTGATAATAACAATTTATCCGAAAAAATGGCTATGCTGAACAATTATGAGCCAAACAGGGATATAGTTTTAGAAGTTTCAAGCAAAGATGTGCGCGAAATCAATCAATCGGGCGAAATAAATCTGGCGCTTATTGATTACGGCTGCAAAACAGGTATAATCGACAGCTTAGCAAAGCGCGGCTGTAAAATTACGGTTTTTCCTGCAAATACAGACAGTGAAACGATTTTGAGGGGGAATTTTGACTGTGTATTTTTATCAAACGGCCCCGGAGATCCTGCTGATTGCGTAACGGAAATCAAGACGCTTGAAAATCTGGTAGGAAAAGTGCCGATTTTTGGAATATGTCTCGGGTATCAGCTTTTAAGCATTGTGCTCGGTGCAAAAACCTATAAGCTGAAATACGGTCACAGGGGGGCAAATCACCCTGTTATAAATCTTCAGACCAAACGCGTTATGATGACATCGCAAAATCACGGATATGCGGTTGATGCAGGCAGTTTGACAAAAATTATGGATGTTACCTATAAAAATTTAAACGATGATACGCTTGAAGGTTTTAAATCGGAAAGCTTAAAAATTGAAGCGGTGCAGTTCCACCCAGAGGCTAATCCGGGGCCTGTAGATGCTGCCGTAATTTTTGATGATTGGGTTCAAAAGATGCATGAATATAAAAAAGCGCCTGTGCGTAAAGCAGAAGAGATGGCAGGGCTTTAGGGCAGAGGGTTTCAGGGTTTTAAAGGTGTAAATCCTGAAATATTGCGGTTTTTAAAATTAATTTATAAGGAAAATACAGATGGGAAAAGATTTTAGCATAAAAAAAGTTCTTGTAATCGGCTCGGGGCCTATTGTAATCGGACAGGCAGCAGAATTTGACTATGCAGGAGTGCAGGCTTGTCGTGCATTGAAAGAAGAGAGCATAGAAGTTGTGCTTGTAAACTCAAATCCTGCAACGATTATGACTGATGAAAACATTGCGGATAAGGTCTATATCGAGCCTTTGACCCTTGAGAGCCTGACTGCCATTATAAAAAAAGAACGTCCGAACGGCATAATTGCTTCTCTTGGAGGGCAGACAGGGTTAAATTTGGCCTGTGAACTAGATAAAGCAGGGGTTTTGACAGAATATAACGTCCGCCTTTTAGGTACAAATATTGAATCAATCAAAAAGGCGGAAGACAGGGAAATGTTCAAAAACCTTATGAATGAGATAAATGAGCCTATTCCCGATTCTGAAATTGTATCAAATTATGAAGATGCTAAAAAGTTTGCCGAAAAAATCGGTTTTCCTATAATTATTCGTCCTGCCTTTACTTTAGGCGGTTCGGGGGGCGGAATTGCAACAAATGAAACAGAATATGAAGAAATTGTGCACTCAGGGTTACAGCAATCGCCCATAAATCAGGTGCTTGTGGAGAAGAGCATTGCAGGGTTTAAAGAGGTGGAATACGAGGTTATGCGTGATTCAAATGATACCTGTATTATTATCTGCAATATGGAAAATATTGACCCGATTGGCATTCATACAGGCGACAGTTTTGTTGTGGCACCTTCTCAAACACTTACAAATAACGAATATCAAATGCTCAGAACCTCTGCGATAAAAATTATCCGTGCGCTTAAAATTGAAGGGGGCTGCAATGTGCAGTATGCGCTGGATACAAAGACAAATCAATATTATGTAATTGAGGTAAATCCGCGTGTAAGCCGCTCTTCAGCGCTGGCATCAAAGGCAACTGGGTATCCGATTGCAAAAGTAACAACAAAAATTGCAATAGGATATGAACTTTCTGAGATTAAAAATGCAATAACAGGTAAAACCGTTGCTGCATTTGAACCTGCGCTTGATTATGTTGTGGTGAAAATTCCAAAGTGGCCTTTTGATAAATTTGCAACGGGTGATAGGATGCTTGGTACCAAAATGAAGGCTACGGGCGAAGTTATGGCTATTGGGCGTACGTTTAAAAACAGCTTTAAAAAGGCGGTGGCATCTTTGGAAGATAAGCATACGGGCATTTTGCATTACAAATTTGAAAATTTATCAAATGAAGATTTGCTTCGCGACCTTTATATTCAGGATGACAGAAGGATTTTCAGGGTTTCTGAAGCATTAAAGAGGAATTTTGATGTTCAAAAAATAAAAGAAATTACAAAGATTGACCCGTGGTTTATAAATCAGATTAAAGATATCGTAAACCTTGAAATAGAGCTTGAACAGAAGCCTTTAGACGAGGAATTGTTTAAGAAGGCAAAGGATTTCGGGTATTTAAATTCTGAAATTGCGGCTATATCAAAAGTTTCAGAAGAAGAACTTGAAAAATATAATTACCCTGCGGCATTCAGGATTGTAGACACCTGCGCCGGAGAATTTCATGCCTCAACTCCGTATTTTTATTCAACGTACGGCGAGGCATGCGAACTTGAAGAATTTAAAACAGAACACAACAGTGATGGTGCAAAAGATAAAGAAAATATTCTTGTGCTGGGTTCAGGGCCTATCAGGATAGGACAAGGGATAGAATTTGATTATTGTTCCGTGCATGCAGCAAGGGCGATTTTAGAAAACGGGTATGAATCCGTTATGGTAAATTCAAACCCTGAGACACTTTCAACAGATTTTGACATTGCAAGCAGGCTTTATTTTGAGCCTATGAACGTTGAAAACGTTATGAATATTGTAAAAAAAGAAAAACCTTATGGCGTAATGGTGCAGTTTGGCGGGCAGACGGCGATTAATCTTGCGCCGAAGCTTGCAAAACATGGAGTTAAGATACTCGGCACTTCTTTAGAAAGCATTGACGCGGTTGAGGACAGAAAAGTTTTTGAAAAATTATTGTCTGACCTTGAAATTCCCCAGCCGAAAGGAAAAGGCGTAAAGACAATGGCGGAAGCGCTGAGTGCCACAAAAGAGCTCGGGTACCCCGTTCTTGTACGTCCTTCCTATGTTATAGGCGGGCGCGGCATGCAGGTGGTATACAATGATGACGAGCTTTTAACGTATATTAATGAGGCGCTGAAATTTTCCGGCGAGCATCCCGTTTTAATTGATCAGTATATTGAAGGCTTAGAGGTAGAACTGGACGCTATTTCAGACGGTAAGGATGTTTTAATCCCGGGTATCTGTGAACATATAGAGCGTGCAGGGGTGCATTCAGGCGATTCCATGAGCATTTATCCTTCCCGAAATATTACAAAAAAACAGGAGAAAAAGCTTGTAGAATATGCTAAAAAAATCGCTAAAAAGGTTAATATTATAGGCTTAATGAATATTCAATTTATAATAAAAGACGATACGGTTTATGTAATTGAAGTAAACCCCAGAGCATCCCGCACCGTGCCTATTATGTCTAAAGTTACTGGTATTCCGATGACAAAAATTGCAATTAATGCAATTTTAGGAAAATCAATAAAAAGTCAGGGGTATGGAACGGGCTTATACCGCACATCAAGGCTTGTATGTGTGAAAATGCCCGTGTTCAGCTTCCAGAAATTAAACAGAATTGACCCTGCGCTTGCGCCTGAAATGAAATCAACAGGGGAGGTTTTAGGGGTTGATTATTCTTATAAAAAAGCTCTTTTGAAGGCCTTTATTGCGGGCGGATATAAATTCGGGCAAAGAAAGCAAAGAGTGCTTGTTTCATTGAATGACCATTATAAAAAACCTGCATTAAAGATTGTGAAAAAGCTTTATTCGCAAGGGTTTTTCATTATGGCAACGTGGGGGACGCATAAATTTTTAGAGAAAAACGGTGTGCCGTCTAAAATGATTGAAAAATTTATGGTGGATAAGCTTCAAAAACGTATGAAGGAAGGGCGTTTGAGTTTTGTTTTAAATACTCCTACACTAGGGAAAAATTCTCAATCATCGGGTTTTCAGATAAGAACAATTGCCGAAATGTACGGTATACCCTGCTTTACAAGTATTGATACAGCAAGAGCATATTTAAGCGCCGTGAAAACCTATGATAAGGGAACGCATTTAAATTCTGAAACAATCACAAATTATCGTAAGAAGAAATTCTTCGGATTGTTTTAGTAAAAAGCAATAAATTCCACTTTGCAGCTTTGATACTGCTTTAAAATATTTTACGGGTGTTTGAATAAACACCCTTTTTATTACAAAATTTAACCGGTGTTATTGTTTTGCTTCCAATTTTTTTTGGGTTTCTTTTTCATCAGCAATCATAGTTGATAGTAAAATGCCGGTCATAGTTATTAATATTACTGTTAAAAAACCAAATATAATATATTCGTTCATTTTATTTTAAATTCCTTATTAGTTTATCTTGATAAAATTTTATGGTCCCGATAATTTTTATAATTAAAATACCCAGACATAGTACTGCCAGAATATCAAAAGATGCTTGCACCGTAGTATAGTTTGGATATTGAGTAAATATCCATGCAATACATCCTGAAAATGCAGTGATAGCAAAAGTTAACAATAATCTATAAAAAATTAGTTTTTTTTATAAAATTCAACCATATGCAAATTATAGCATAGAATTTGCCCTTGAACAATTACTATCCCCGTTTTTTGATAGATTTGGAGACGAGGTTCAGGATGAATAAAATTATTACAACAACAACTGCGAAAATGTAATACTTGCTTAACGAACCGGCTATCAAAATTGCTATAATGGCGCAGGCAAAAGAGATTGAGGCTAAAATTAAAACCGCAACATCCTGAGAAAGACCTGCATGGAGTAATTTATGGTGAATATGTTCGGAATCTGCTACAAACGGGCTTTGCCCCTTCATAATTCTTCTTGTGCTTGAATAAGCAACATCAAGCATCGGAACCGCAAGAATTAAAAGCGGCAGGTACATTAAAGGTCCTGAAGTTTTTGCAATCCCTGTTATAGAAAGGGTTGCAAGCATAAAGCCCGCAAAAAGCGCGCCTGAATCGCCCATAAAGATTTTAGCGGGATTATAGTTATATGTTAAAAATGATAACATTGCACCGAGCAAAATAAAGGCTACAAGAGCGGATATAGGGGATGATGGAGCTACAACCATTGCTATGATACCGATTGCACAGGAACTTATCGTTACAACACTTCCTGCAAGCCCGTCTATACCGTCTATAAAATTAATGGCATTTGAAATGCCCACTATCCATAAAAGTGTAATTGGATAGGACCAGAAACCAAGCTCCAGATGATTATATGGAGCATTTTGAAACGGAATATAAATGCTTTCAATATTCACCCCTAAAATTATTACAAAAGTTGCAATTGCGATTTGAATAAATAACTTAAATTTGGCATCAAGACAGAAAATATCATCAATTAAACCTAAAAGAAACATTAAAGAACCGCCTGCGATAATGCCCGAAAGCCCTTGCCCCGAAGGATAATAGCTTAATAAAACCAAAGAAAGGAATGTAAGCATAACGGAAACCCACACCGCAACACCGCCAAGACGGGATATTTTGCCATGGTGAATTTTTCTTTCATTAGGTACATCCACAAGCCCTGCTTTATCTGAAAAATAAATTACTATAGGGACGATAAAAACCCCTATAAGATAGGCAATAATTGCTCCTGTTATTTGTGCCTGCGTAAGTTTAATCATATAATATTTCCTATTTTATTTACCTGCTTTTACTCATAGATATTTGAATAAGAGAACCATTAAAGAGGAGCGTCAGCGACGGGATTGCGCTTTCGTTTCAAATATCTATGAGTAAAAGCTATAAATCATAAGTGTATTTTAGCATGAAATATTCGGATACAAAGGAAATTTTTCGCAAAGCGCCATTGTTCTTTTCCTTAAATTTTCTTTTGTATCGGTTCCTTTTATTGTATCTGCTATGATTTTACCGATTTCTGCCATTTCATTTTCTTTAAATCCGCGCGTAGTTGCGGCAGGAACCCCTATTCTGACACCTGATGTTACAAAAGGACTTTTCGGGTCATTCGGCACAGTGTTTTTATTTGCCGTAATACCTACTTCTTCAAGCTCGTTTGCAATGTCTTTTCCTGTTTTATCAAGCTTGCGTAAATCCACCGTCATAAGGTGGTTTTCGGTATCTGACCCTACAATGTCAATACCTTGCGCTATAAGCGTTTTGCATAAAGTTTTGGCATTTTTGATTATTTGTTTTGCGTATTCTTTAAATTCGGGTGAGAGAGCTTCTTTGAGGGCAATTGCTTTTGCTGCTATGACATGCTCCAAAGGCCCGCCTTGAATTCCGGGGAATACTGCTTTATCAATGCCCTGTGCGTGTTCTTCTTTGCACATAATAATGCCGCCTCTTGGGCCTCTTAAGGTTTTATGTGTCGTTGTGGTTACAAAATCCGCATACGGTACGGGGCTCGGGTGTTCACCAGTTGCAACAAGGGCTGCAATGTGTGCTATGTCTGCCATCAGATAAGCACCAACTTTATCCGCTATTTCTTTAAATCTTTTAAAATCTATTATTTTAGAATAGTTTGAAGCTCCTGCTATTATTAATTTAGGTTTGCTTTCAAGCGCGAGTTTTTCAAGTTCATCGTAGTTGATTTCGCCGTTTTCATTAATGCCGTAGCTTACAATGTTAAAATACAATCCTGAAAAATTAACAGGAGAGCCGTGGGTTAAGTGTCCTCCGTTTGATAAATCCATGCCCATAACGGTATCACCTTGTTTCAGGGCGTATAAAAATACTGCCATATTGGCTTGAGCGCCTGAATGAGGCTGAACGTTAGCATGGTCGCAGCCGAATAATTCACAGCATCTTTTTTGAGCCAGTTCTTCAATTTTATCAACGTTTTCACAGCCGTTATAAAATCTTTTATACGGTTTTCCTTCCGCATATTTATTTGTTAAAACGCTTCCCTGTGCTGCCATAACAGCCTCTGATGTAAAATTTTCACTTGCTATGAGTTCAATTGTGTTTTGCTGTCTTTTTAATTCTTTTTCAATATATTCAGCCACAACAGGGTCTGTTTTTTTTATAATATCCATTTCCATCTCAAACCTCCTTTTAAATAAATTTATTTTATTTTACATTAAAAATGTATTAAGTAGCAAATATTCAAATTGATATGTTTTATAATAAAACTACCACATTTTATTTAAGAGGATAAAAATATGAAGGTAAATTTCGGAAATATAAATTTCGGCAGAGCTATAAAGGTACAAACAAATCTTGATAATATAAAGGGTAAAAATCCTGAATATGCTCTTGAAAATGTTATGGCGAGTTTATACAATACATTGTCTGAAAACTCCATCTATGATAACGAAACTTCAAGAGAGATAGGCGAATTTCTTCGTGCGCAAATCGGTGATTTTAATTCAAACGAGCGTACTATATTTTTAAGAAAACTCGGTGATGACAGATATCTTCTTACGGGAAACGAAGCAGTTAAAGCAAGAAGACTCGACGGTATGTATTTATATAAGGTGTCAGAATTTAAAGCAAAAGAAAAAGAG
>CAJUKY010000030.1 GCA_910587055.1 Candidatus Gastranaerophilales bacterium | reverse complement strand
TATACATGGCTTTCCATGATTTGATACATGCAAAACCCATGGGGGGTACATGTTTCCATGGTTTTGATTTTCGGGATTTTTAGTTAAGAAATGTAACGATTATCAATTTTCCATGCCTTTCGGGCATGCCATTAAGGCATGGATGATATAAATGTGATTTTTGAATTATGTAGTATTTCTTTTTTGCCGTACTAAATTTTTCCTGTCATGCTGAATTTATTTCAACATCTATTTACCATCTATGTTTAAACGTTGTTTACTCTGCATTTTCTCTCCATAAAATATTTTACAAACAGGACACGGGATTCGCCCGTTCAAAGTTCAGCTAAAAAATTCGTAATTAAATTTACGACGCGAATTTTTAACGGTCCTTTATTGTAAAATATTTTATTTCAAGAAAATAACAGCTTTTTTAAAACAATAATTAAATCCTGTCATTGCGAGCGACCAAAGGGAGCGCGGCAATCCAGAAACCCATGTTTTTTCTTAGATTGCCGCAGTCGTTACACTCCTTCGCAATGACAAAAATTAGTATTATTAATACAAAGTTTGGTGTCGTATATAAAACCTGTATGTGATTATTTCATTATTTTTAAAGTAAGCACAATAAAAAAGCACCCTGTACAAAGGGTGCTTTTATTAAACTTTTCTCCTCTTTTAAACTCCTTAAAATTTGCGGATTTAAGATTAAAACCCGTTTAAAAATCTTTTTTAATCAAGCAATGCTTCTAAAATGCTTGCATTCTTTTGTGCAAATGTGTTTTCGCGGATTTTTGTTCTGTGAATATAGGTGCGAAGCGCTTCACGAATTAATTCTGAACGTGAACGATTTTCTGTATCGGCTACCTGGTCAATCTCGTCTAAAAACTTTTCGGGCATTGAAATAAGTACTCTTGCCATTGGTATAATTCCTCCGTTATATTTTCTAAAATATTTTTTACTGCTTCGTACTTATATAAAGTTTTTTTGTATTAAAAAATTGACTATTTTGTATATATTTTTTATATTCTTGTAATATTTCTTAATAAAAAAGTCTGCATAAAATTTTTATATGCCTGTATCTTCCTTGTAATCTTCATATTCAAGAAGTCCCAGAGAATCTTCCTGATATGTGTTTGTTTCAATTTTTATAAGCCAGCCTTTTCCCCAGACATCTTCATTTATAAGTTCAGGGGAATTTATAAGCTCTTCATTTATTTCCGTTACTTTTCCGCCTATGGGCATATAGATTTCCGATGCAGCTTTAACAGATTCAATTGTTGCAAAAACCTCATTTTTTACGAATTCAGAACCAACTTCGGGCAATTCTACAAAAACAATGTCGCCCAATTGCTCTATAGCATAATCCGTCAGCCCTATGGTTACCGTGTCGCCTTCTTCAAGCGCCCATTCATGGGTTTTAGAGCATAAGATTCCTTCAGGTGCATTCGATTGAGATGTGCTCATTTTCAGTGTTTCCTTTTTCCTTTATTGTTTTCTATAAACGCTTTTTTAAAATGGCAGTATTGCACAATTTATTTATTATCATAATTTGCTGGATTGCGCCAGTAGTTTTATATAAAGTGTTAAGGGATGTATCATTTGTTATCTGATGTAAATCTTCGGCAATCTTACCTTAAGTCTGCAGGTTAATTCATAATTAATAGTATTTAAAATTTTTGCCCATTCATCAATTGAAAAATAATTATTTTCATCATTTCCTAAAAGCGTTATAATATCGCCCACTTTAGCATCTTTGGCATCTGTTATATCAAACATAATCTGATCCATTGTAACGCGGCCGATTTGTTTTATTTTCCTGCCGTTTAAACCGGCTTCAATTTTATTTGAAAGATTTCTTGAAACGCCATCAGCGTATCCAATGGGAATTGTTGCGACACGTGTTGTTTTATCTGCAATGTATGCGTATCCGTAGCTTACACCTTCTCCTTTTTGAATTGTGTGGATGTTTGTAATTCTTGCCTTCAGACCCATAACGGGTTTTAAGTCAGGCAGGCAGATACCGCAGTTTTTACCTTCCGTTAAAGGTGAAAGCCCGTAGAGGATTATGCCGAGTCTTACCATATCGCATTTTATTTCAGGGTCGATAAATGCGCCGAGACTGTTCTGGCAGTGGATTGTAAGATTTTTTGTATCTATTGAATTTATTACCTTTTTAAAGTTTTCTTTTTGAAGTTTTAAAATTTCAGGGGTTTCAACATCTGCAAAATGGGTGAAAATACCTTTTAAATCAATATAATCTGCGTTTTGAACCTGCTTTATAAAATCAACTGCTTTATCTGTTTGAATACCGATTCTGTTCATTCCTGTATCAATTTTTATATGAGCCTTGAGTTTTAATTTTGTTCTTTCATAAAGGATTTTTGCCGCTTCAAGATGTTCGGCATTGAAGATTGATACGGTTATATTGTTTTTAGCGGCACTTTCAAATGCCCATATAGGAACAGTTCCAAGGACAAGAATCGGTTCATTTATTTTATTGCTTCTAAGCTCCAGCCCTTCATCCACACTTGCAACACCGAAAGCTCCCACTCCGCATGCGGTTAAAATCGGTGCACACATCAAGCTGCCGTGCCCGTAGCCGTCCGCTTTTATTACAGCCATAAGTTTTGGCATTTTTGAACCTTTGTTTAAGGTTTCTTTTATTTTATTTTTAATTGAATTTATGTTGTATTCAAGATTTCCAAGGTTAATTTCAACCCATGCATCTCTTAATTTATTAACGGGCAAACTTCTGTTTATCATAATTTATTCCTTAAAATATGAAGACTATACGTATTTTGAATTAAACTTGCAATTGTCATAGGGCCGACACCGCCCGGTACAGGGGTAATAAATCCTGCGGTTTCTTTAATGCTGTTAAAGTCTACATCCCCTCTTAATCTGCCGTTTTCATCCCTTATGATGCCGACATCAATAACAACCGCGCCTTTTTTTACCATATCTTTTGTTATCATGTCAGGATGCCCCGTGGCAGAAACCAGAATATCCGCCTGTTTTGCTATTTCGGAAAGATTTTTTGTTTTGGAATGAGCAACTGTAACCGTGGCATTTCTGTTTAATAAAAGCTGTGCAAGAGGCTTGCCTACAATGTTTGAACGCCCGATAATAACAACGTTTGCTCCTTCAATTTGAATTTTATATTCATCAAGTAAGGTTAAAATGCCTTTTGGGGTGCAGGGAACGGCGTAAGGGTTTTCATTGAGCATTATTTTCCCTGCATTAACGGGATGAAAACCGTCGACGTCTTTTTTCGGGTCGATTTTATCTAAAAAATCATAAGGGTTAAGATGTTTTGGCAGAGGAAGCTGTAATAAAATGCCATCTACTGTATTATCATTATTTAATTTATCTATAAGGCGTAAAAGTTCATTTTTATCCGTGTTTTCGCTTAATCTGTATACCGTTGAATTAAAACCTGCATCTTGCGCCTGTTTTTCTTTATTTTTAACGTATATCCGACTTGCAGGATTATCCCCGACAAGAATTACGCACAAGCCGGGTTTTGTTTTAAGAAGTGCCGTTTTTTCTTTTATTTCATTTAATATTTTATTTGAGAGGGCTTTGCCATCCATTATTTGCGTCATATTATTTCCTTAATTTATATTCTGGGGCAGATTTAATCTTGAATAGAGATTTTTTATAATTTCTTTTATACTGTTTTCATCTGCCTGTTCATCGTATTCTTTAATAACCCCCAATGTATTCAAAGAAAAAGAATTTGCGTTTTCAAGAGCTTTAGTTTCAAATCCTTTTTTTAACTTGTTTAAAATAACCCCGAATTGTCCGTTTGAAGAATATTTTTTATTGCTTTCATAAATAATTGAGGCTAAATGCAAGGATGCCAGATCCCCTTTTGTAATAAGCAGAGTGGTATCTATAGGGTAATCAACAAGCTGCAAAAGGTATTTAAGGTCGTATTCGCAGTCAAATATTACAAAATCGTATCTGTCGATTAATTTTGAAACAGCTTCCATCATCTGGCGTGTTATGGGGCAGATACAGTCTTTTGATGCTACAAGGTGGGATACGATAATATCCGTGTTTTCATCAATTTCGGTTAAAATATCTTCAAGCGCCCATTCAATGTATTCCTGTTTTGTCATTTTTTTTGGGATGCCTGTATTATATTCATGCTTGCCTGCTCTGATACCATATATTGTATTGCTTATTCTAAGACCGAATCTGCCTGCAAGCTCCTGAGTTAAATCATTATCAATAAGAAGGATTGTTTTATCTTTAAACTGTTCTTTTATGGTTTCATATAATGCTTTTACTATGGTTGTTTTTCCGCTTCCCGATTTTCCTATAACGGCTATTGTTGATGTCATATTTTTACCTCGTTTTCTTTTTTTAGAGCGGCCGATAATTCTTTTGCAAGAGCCATTGTTTTTTTTGACAAATCTATGCTTAAAGAACTGCAGCCGCAGCCCGGGGTGATAAAGCTTTGCTTTAAAATGAGAGTTTTATCTATATTTTTTGACAGTGCATCAATTGAATTTTGCAATTTTTCATAAAGTTTTTTATCATCCAAATTTAAAAGCGCCTTTTCATCAAGGGTGGGGATAATTCCAAATGCTAAAAATCCTCCGTATTGTAAAAAATGTTTAATTGAATTTGAATATTTCAGAATATTTTCACTGTAGGAATAAGCATCAAAATTTATAATATTTGTTTCGCTTTGTATAATCATATCCCAGTCTGTTTTTCCGCAGCAATGAACCCCTGAAAGCCCGCCGAATTTTTGAATTTCATCCGATACTATTTTTAGTATTGCTGTAATGTCTTCTTTTTTCATATCAACACAAAGGGGGGAATCCAATTTTGAAAGACTCGGTTCATCTATAAAAATAACCGGCATGCTGTTATTTGATACTTTTTTAAATTCTTTTACCTGCCATAATGCTTTTAAGGCGAGGAATTCAGCAATTATTTTTCTTATATCTTTATTATGGTATATAAATTTATCATTTTTATCATAAAGGCTTGTTGAAAGTGTAAACGGGCCTGTAATTGTGCCTTTTATTAATTCGGGTTTTTTATTTAAGTTTTTAATTTTATTTAAAAAAATATCTATTGTGTTTGAATATGGCGGAATGATAGCATATTTATTTAAAATTTCTTCATGTTCAAAAATCGAATTTGATGAAGTGATTATTTCAAAATCATTTTGAATTGTTTTTGAATTATTTATGAAATCTTGATTTTCGTTGTTCAGATAAAATTTCCGGTATTTTTTATTAAATTCTGTGCCCGAAAAACCGCCTAAGAACTGGCATGTCATATTTTCTTCCGTTTTAAAATGCGGCAATTGCGGCCAGAAAGGGAAATCGCCGCAATAATCAAATACGAAATTTATAGCATCATCCGGTGCATTAACCGAGCAGAAAGGAAGAGAACCTATGCCTGTAAAAGCAAGGCTTAATTTTTCTTTGCAAATACTTCCCGTTAATTTCTCCATATTGATATTTTATTATAAAATTATGAAAAAGAGGATATGTTAAATTATGACGGATAACTTTAAAAATGCGCTTTTTATAAATTACGGGGGCTTAGGGGATGAGATTTTATTTTTGCCCGCTATTGAAAATTTTAAGAAAAAATACCCTGACTGCAGAATAACTCTTGCCCTTGAAGGACGGGCTAAAGGCATAAAACAATTAACACCTCTTATTGATGAAATTATAGAAGTTGATATTAAAGCTAAAGGCATAAAAAAATATTTAAATGTTCTCGGGCTTATAAAACAAGCAAGGGCAGGGAAATTTGATGTTGTAATATCATCGGGCAAGTCTCCTCTGGTTGCAATTATTTTGTTTTTAACGGGAATTAAAAGGCGCTCGGGGTATTTCAGCCGTATGGCATTTTTGCTTACAGACGGTGTTGAGCTGGATGAAAATCAGTATGCAGGCGCTATGTATCATGATTTAGTGCTGCCTTTTTTAGACGAAGATGAAATGGACTTTGACTGCGTGCCGCACTTAACGGCAGATGCAGAATTTAATCCGCCCTGCGGTCTTGAGAAAGGCTTTATTGCTCTTCATCCCGGGGTTTCAAAGATGAGTATCGATAAAGGTATCTTTAAATGCCCCGATGCTGCTTTTTGGGTTGATATAATAAAAGGTGTATTAAATAAAGGCAAAAAGGTTGTATTATTCGGCGGGCCGGACGATAAAGATATAATTGAGAAAATTTTAGAATGTGATGAAATTAAGGATAATCCCCTTTTTATTAATTATTACGGCAAGACAAAAAATTTGCGTGATTTAAAAAATATTATGGCAAATGCAGACACTTTGATATGTGCCGACAGCGCGCCTTTACATATAGCTATAGGGTTGAATATCAATGTTGCTGCAATATTCGGACCCACAAACGAGAAAAAACTTGTGCCCGAAAGGGATAACATAAAAGTAATTGTTAATAAAAAGATTGATTGCAGACCCTGCCTGTGGCATAAAAGAACGGTTAACTGCAATCAATCAAATTGTTTAAATATTGATGTCAATGATGTTTTGGAAAATATCTGATATTCCTTACAGATTTTCTCTGTTAGGGATAATTAAATCTCCTGTTAAAAGAAGGTAGATATTTTGATCTGAATTAATTTTTGTTTGTACAACAGGAATTAATTTATCAACATATTTTAAAAGAAAATCTCCCTTGGATAATTTCTTAGAGCTTTCTTTATATTTTTTCTTTGAATTGGCATCCGTTACGAAAATTACGTGACCTTTATTTGTTGTATATGATACAGCGGCCATTTCTTTTTCTGTATTATGAGGATATTTAGCATAATCAAAGATAAATAAGGCCTTATTCTGTTTGTTTGTCCATAGCCTGTTTTTTGTGCGGTGAACTCTTGCTCTGAATTTTGCACCTGCATTATAAAGAAGCGTTCCTTCTTCCGTGTACAGGTCGGTAGGTGCTTCAAAAACAACATATTCACCTCTTTTTAAGGTTTTTGTGTTGATATCGCTTACAGGATGAGCAATAATAACGTTTCCTGCTTCAATAATTTTTTTGGTGTTATAAATTTTAACTGCATTTCTCGGTGCTTTATTATATATATTTAAGGTTTCTTCGCTTAAAAGTACTTCATCTTCTGCTTTTGAGTATTTTAATTTTAATGTATCAAAATCACTTGCCATTTTTGCAAATAAAACAGCAGCTTCGGCTTTTGTCATTTTAGAATTGGGGGTAAATTTTGAAGGATCCGGATGATTTATATACATGTTGCCTGCAACTGCCTTAGCATAAGAATCAAGAGCCCATACCGGAATTTCACCTGAATCCGAGAATTGTTCAAGAATTGATTTATCACCCATGGAGGCTTTTGATATATTAGCGATAACGCTTGTAGCCTCAGAATGGCTTATAGCATCAGTCGGTTTAAATGTTTTATCGGGGTATCCGAATACAAAGCCCATATATTGTGCGGTTGCTACATCTTTAACATATGGAGAATTTGTATTCATATCTTTAAAATATGCTTTAGCGCCTGTAACGGCATCTTCACTTTCTAAAACTTTAAGGAGAGCGCTTAAAAATGCCCCTCTTTGAATTGAGCCGTCAGGGTAAAATCTGCCTGAAGAATCAAGCTTGAAATAACCTCTGTTTATACAATCAACAATGGCATTGTGTGCCCAGAAACCATCGGGAACATCTTCAATAGCCAAAGCCTTGCCTGCGTTCAAACCTAAAATAATAAGACATAAAACTAAAAAAAGTTTGTATGCGTTCTTTAAAAAATTCATTTATATCCTCACTTTTTCTTCTGGAATTCGTAATGGCAACAGTTTATATAAATATTATAAGAAAAATTCTACATCAACATTTTTTTAAAATCAATAATTCAAAAGCAGTATATATTCTATATTTCAGCATGTTTTAACATTTCTAAACACTATAATGTAATTTAAAAAACTTCCATGGTAATATCATTCTATGGATAGTAATTTTCCCCTTTGGAATAGAAAAAGCAGGTGAATTAATGTTAAATTTATTGTCAAAAAATACATTCTCAGGTTCAAAATTACAGGAGATTTTTGCAAAAGTTAAGGATATTTACTGTATTAATGAGGTATCTGAAGAAAGAAAACAATATTTAACCGAAACTATTCAAAAATACGGATATCTGCCGTATCCTCATTATAAAGTTCTTGATGAATTAACACCTTCAGAGATTATTTATTCTTATGTTGAAATATTAAAGCTTGAAGGCACCTATGAAAATTTTAAATTAAAAGATGTGCAAAATCCTTCGCCTTTAGCCAGAAGAAAAGTAAAAAATTCAAACTGGTTTAAAAGAGAAGGCCACAATATTAAGCTTATTTCTTTATCAGCCCTCGGGGATGGTACAAAAACCTTAAATACCGGAACATTTATTCAATGGGTGGCGCAAATTTTAACTTTGCCGAGAGGAAATGTAAATTGCGGTGTAATCGGCGATACCGTATATCTTCTTCCTTTTCACCCGAGAGAATTCGGCTGTGCATATCTTCCGATGTCATCAGATGTAAGCCCGAGGCTTGAAGACTCCAAATTAAGTAAATTTTTAGGTTTTGACGCTAAAGCTCAGGTAAAATTATTCATAACACTGGCGCAGCTTGCAGGACACCCTGTTATATATGATATTCTTCCGCAGACAGGAAGATTTTCCAAGATTGTTTTATCAAAGCCTTATGTTGCAAGGTGGTTTTCAATAAAAGAATTAATGGCAGATTATGTTAAAGAAGTTGAAAAAGCTGCCATTTCTCTTAAAAGCACATTTAACCCCGATGAGGTAGACAGCGCAAAACAGCTTTATTTAGAAATTTTATCAGGTTCAAGAAAAACCTTTAAAGACGGAAATGAAGAAATACTCAAGGGTTTTGAAGACTTGATGGCAGTACCCAAGAAAGCTCTTTCAAACCAGATAACAAACAGATTCAGACAGGATGATATCCTAAAGAAGGTTAATGAAATTATAGAAAAAGTAAACGGTAAGAAAGCTCTTAAAGAAGAAGATATTGTTAATCAATCCGAAATAGTTAAAGCACTTATAAAAGAAGGCTTGTGGCCTGCACCCGGCGGGGCATGGTGCTCCTCAGGTATCCCTGTGTTTGATAAAATGCACTCAAGCAAAGAATATCCCATGTTTAAACACTTTAATCATAAAGATGAAGATGTGACGCACTTTGCAAATTTGGACTGCCAGACTCCGTATTACTTTGTTTATTTTGAAAACGGAAAATACAATAAAAAAGTATGTGAGTTTTTCTTTGAATATACAAGACAAATGGCCGAAGAATATAATTTTGACGGTTACCGTGTTGACCATATTGACCATATTGTGGATGATTTTTCAGAAAAAAGCAAAATCCCGATAAGCTACAGAGCACCGAGAGAAGTGCTTGCGAAAATGAATTCCGTTTTAAAAAGACGTATTCCTTATTTTGCATCGCTTGCAGAGTATATGCTCTGGGATGATTTTTATAAAGAATATCATATAGATATGGGCTTTGATTTATTATGGGGTAATGATATCGTTTCTCAAAATACAAAAACCCCCGCTCAAATTATCAAGGATAACATTGAGCTTGAAAAATATAATACAAAACATGGTATGATAAACCCCTTATCAATTTTAAAAACCTATAATAATCAGGATGGTGAATTTGAAGCAATTGATCAATACCCGGGGCAGCTTGGCGCTGACGGTGCTTTATTTAAGTGGTTTAAATATAAATTTTTACCCGGAGGCAAAAATGCAAACCGTCCTTCATTATATATAGACGGGGATGAAAGTTTTACAAAAACAGGCATTGAATATGTTATAGGCAATGAAGTTTCAATGAAAAGAAATAAAGACTGGAATTTCTATGAAAAATTTAATGCCATTAATTATTTTGTTCAAAATTCTTCCGTTATTCTAAACGGTAAAGCACAGCTTGTAAAAGAAACAAAAGAAGGGCTTTGCGTTTGGGAGATTGTATCTGCTGACGGTAATTTCCTTATTGTTGCAAATTATAAAAACCCGTCTGAAAAAATGTGTGTTCAAAACCCTGACGGTACATCAAGCATGCAGATCGTAAAAGGTAAAACCATTGAAGGAAACGAGATTGAACTTGGTAACAGAGTGCTTGTTTCGTTCTTTGAGTTTGATTATGATGAGATGAACAAATGTCAGTTTGTTGAAAAGAAACTTTTAAACAATATTGAAAACATGATAACATTCCATATCTTGAAACCTGCTGAATTTAAGGTGTATAGATTTGTTATGAAATAGTAAATTTTCTTAATAACTAAAAATCTCCGGCTTGAAAATAACGGCCGGAGATTTTTTATATATTTTAAATCAGTTATTTATTTGAAATCAAACAACAAGGGTCAATATTTAAAGCATCTGCAATTTCGTATAGAACTTCGACACCGGGAAGCATAACACCGCGTTCTATTCTTGAAATGTATTCGGAACTTTTGTGTATTCTTATGCTCAAATTAATTTGCGAAATGCCTGAAGCTTCCCTGTGTTCTTTTAATTTTTTTGAGATTATACTTTTAGCTTTGCTTTTATAACTTGTCATAATTTAATTCTAGTGTTAATATTAGTTTGTAATTCGTATTTAAAATACGAATAAGATTAACAAAGGAGTTAAGAATAATGCGTAAAACTTGGATTGGATATAACAAAGTGCACCACAAAAAGACAAAAATAAAATCAGCCGGTAAGGCATTACCCCTTTGTATAAAAAGCGGTTTTTCTCTTATAGAAATGCTTATGGCACTTCTTGTTGCTTCACTTTTAATGGCAGCCCTTGCTCCCGTTATGACAAGGAGAACGGCTGATAATATGACCGTTTTGAGCGGTGCCGGAAACGGAGCCGGAAAACCTGTTGTGGTAGAGATTGATTATAATTCCGAAAATTGTAATGAGATAAAAACCGATACAGATGAAAGTCAGTATTGCGAGGGAACATTTACAATCCCTGAAGAATACGGCGGTCGTGTTAAAGTCACTCTTATAGGTGCGGGCGGAGGCGGAGCAACAGCACCTACCGCAGGATATACTGAATATGTAAATTCCGGAAATCATACATTTACTGTACCTGCCGGTGTAAAAGAAGTTGAAACCACGCTTATTTCAGGCGGCGGAGGCGGTGGAGCAGGATATTCACACGGTCAGGGTTATGCTTATACTCATTCGGGTTCCTTGGACAGAAATTATGTTAAAACTTCACAAATAAGTGATTTTGTGACCAATGTCAGAGTTTCAGGCGCCCATGGAATTGCAACATTAAAAGCGGAAATTATGAAAAATGCAATAAATAATAGAATGTTTGTTTCAATGTCAGGCGGCGGCGGAGGCGGCGGCAGGGGATATTACGGTACAGGCGGCGGAGGCGGTGCCGCGTATCATAGAAAACCTGTTGAAATAAAAGACGGTGTGCAATATACAATAAGTGTAGGCGCAGGCGGAGCGGGGCATTCCTGTAACGGTTCATCAGGGTGCGGCGGGTATGCTTCAAGTTTTTATATTGATTCAAATAATCCGATTCTTTTAGCCGGAGGCGGCGGAGGCGGAAGCTGGAGTAATGATATGGCGGGGACAACATTTATAGACGTCGGAAAGAATGGTCCTAAACCCGGTACTGCTGGTGAAAAAGGCGGTTTGCAAGCTACATCTCTTGGGTTAACTTGTCAATGTAAAGATGGTATTAGAGGTAATTTATTTAGTGGCGGCCATGGGGCGCTTCCTAACGGACAGGATGGTGAAGATGAAATATGCGATGCAACAGTTGCCGGTAATGCTGTTGCCGGCAGTAGCGGGGGAGGAAGTTTATTTGGGGTTGGCGGAATTTACGGTAACGGACCCACGGGACGGGGTTATGGTGCAGGCGGAGCAGGAGCAGGAGCAAATCCCAGTGCTTATGGAAATGGTTCGGCGGGGTTTGTTGCGGTTGAATGGTTTAATCTTATAAATGGCGGCGCAGGCGGAGGAGGAGGTTCTGTTCTTCCGCTGCAAAAGATTGCAGTAACTCCGAAAGAAGAATTAAATGTCACTGTTGGCAAAGGCGGAAAGGGCGGTGCAGCATATATTTTAGATGAAGAAAATCTGTCTTTTACTCCTTCCGAAAATGGTGAGAACGGTTATCCGAGTTATATAAAAAGAGGCAGCAGCGAGCTTTTGAAAACAGCTAATGCTTCCGGTGTTTCCTGTAATTCAGGAGGATGTGCAGGGGATACCGCAGGCAAATGCACTGCGCCATTTTGTAAACAGGCAAATGCAATTACAGTTGCAGGTTTTGGTACAACAGGCGGCAAAAGCGCAAGCAATAAAACAACAGGGGTGCCTTATACAGGTACTTTAACAAGTATTGATACAGGAGGAGACGGCGGAGTAGTAACAATGCCGTTTGCAGAAAGTTGCAGTCCTGCAAAAGGTGCAGAAACAATAAATAAAGCCGGTGAAAACGGTAAAAGCTACGGCTGCGGAGGCGGAGGCGGATACGGCATTGCACGCGGCGGAGACGGCCATGGCGGATATGTAAGGATAAGCTGGAATAAATACTGGGATGCGGCAAAAAATGCCTATTATTATGCTCAAACAGGCGCAGGGGGAGGCGGAGCAAGCGGAAATATTTTTATTCAGGAAATTAACGTAAAACATGGTGAACCTATAACAATCAAAATAGGAAAAGGCGGCAGCGGAGGAAGCGGTGTTTATGCTTCAAGCGGTAATGATGTCAGTAAATTAAACGGTAAAAAAGGCGGCAACACTTCTTTTGGTGCTTTGACAGCAGGCGGAGGCGGAGGCGGATTTTTTCCCGTAATAAACGGTGCAAATATAATAAACGGTAAAGGCGGTATACCTTCAAATATCTGTAAATATAATGTAAAAGATTTTATAGATGACGAAACAGCCTGTATAAAAGGTTTAAACGGGTTAGATGCGGACAGTAATACAAGAAAAACAGACGGCGGAAGAGGGGCAGACCTTGCAGGGTATACATATGATGCTGGCGGAGACGGCGGAATAGCCGGAAATAACAGTAACGGAAGAGCTCCTGCAAGCAACTCATACGGTACGGGAGGCGGCGGAGCAGGAATGGCAGATGTAGGCAAAGTTTCAAATCCTGAAAATTCAACTTCAAACCCTGCACGCGGCGGAGATGGCGGGAACGGCAGAATAATACTTGAGATGTATAAATTTTAATTTTTAGATGAACAACTTTTTAATCGGGCGCAATTTGTAACCTTTGCGCCCGTTTTTTTGCATATTAAAAGGCGGGAATTTTGCCCCGCCTTAACTAATAAATTTTTATTATTTAAAAATACATTCCGATGGCCTCTTTTGCCCCATCCAGAACTTTTTTTGCTTCAATTCTTGCTTTTTTAGAGCCTTCAATTAAAATTTCCCTTACTGTTTCAGGATTTTTGGCGTATTCTGCTCTTTTTGCTCTCATCGGTGCAAGATATTCATTTACTTTTTTTGCAAGACATTTTTTGCAATCTGCGCAGCCAAGACTTGCAGATTTGCATCCTTCTTCAATTTCTTTAATTTCATTTTCCGTACCGAAAATTTTCCAGTATTGATAAGCCACTTCGCAGTTTTCAGGGTTGCCTTTATCATCTCTTCTAAGGCGGTTTCTATCTGTTATGCACTGTTTGATTTTCTTTTCCGTGGTTTCTTCATCATCTGATATTTTTATATCATTATTGAATGATTTACCCATTTTAT
>CAJUKY010000029.1 GCA_910587055.1 Candidatus Gastranaerophilales bacterium | reverse complement strand
AGGAGGTAAAGGGGGAGACGGGTTTGTGATATTGGAGTATAAGAGTGTGCAGTAATCCCTAAATTACGATGGCATATAATGATTTTCCCGTAATAATCCTGCAGCAATTTTAGATGAACAACTTTTTAATACGGCGCATATTGTAACCTTATGCGCCCTTTTTTTTTAAAATTTAATTGATATTAAATGTTATATAAATTTATATAACATTCCAAAAATTGCATATTATTAAAACTACTGCCATTACTGTTTTTTCATTTCTAATAAATATCACTTGAAACAAAAAAGACATAAAACTTTACATATTATATTTTTTTTCAAAAAGGTTTTAAAACCTTAAAACCTATTAGAACTAGTATTTAAAACCATTTTGAAGTTGCAAAAATATTCTATTGTACTAATTCTCATGGCTTATATTTTAATTGGTTTTGTGATATAAATTGTATATGAATTATTATGGAGGCAATTTAACATGGGCAAGACAGTAGGACAATTCGTGTTTATGCTGCATTCGCACCTTCCTTATTACAGAATGGCAGGTATGTGGCCTTTTGGGGAAGAAAATCTTTATGAATGTATGGCCGAAACATATGTGCCGTTATTGAATATGATATCCGAACTTTATGATGAAGGTGTTAAAGCTAAGCTTACAATAGGTATTACCCCTATTCTGGCTGAACAATTAAATGATGAACATTTAAAACAGGGCTTTATTGATTACCTTGATTCAAGAATTAAAGCCGTTTCAGGTGATTTAGAAAGATATCCCGATCCGGAAGTTGCCCATTCGCAGCATTTGAAATATCTTGCAAAATATTATTTTGATTGGTTTAACCATATCAAAGATTTATTCATAAATAAGTTTAATAAAGATTTAATTGCGGGATTTAAAAAATATCAAGACCTTGATTGTATTGAAATAACTACATCAGGTGCAACACACGGTTTTTCACCGCTTCTTGCAACCGATACAAACCTTAATGCCCAGTTTAAAGTAGGCTCCGATACCACAAAAAGATTTTTCGGAAAAAAAGCGAAAGGCTGCTGGTTACCCGAATGTGCTTACAGACAGGGGTACGAATTTACCGGAAAAGACGGCAAGAAAAAATGGCGTCCTGCTATTGAAGTTACCCTTCAAAATAACGATATCGAATACTTCTTTACCGAATCTCACGTAATTGAAGGCGGAAATTCCATCGGAAACAGAAGAAGAATCGGCGTATACGGAAATATTGAGTACATTCCTCTCCCCAAACGTGAAGCTACAGGCTATGATACATACAGTGCATACTGGCTTCCTGATGCACAGGTTGCTGTTATGGGCAGAAACGACAGAGCAGGTTTTCAGGTATGGTCTGCCGCAGACGGATATCCGGGCGATGGCGTATACCGTGAATTCCACAGAAAAGACCCGAATTCAGGTATGCACTACTGGAGAATAACTTCATCCACGACAGATTTGGGGGATAAAATGCTTTATGACCCCGTGCTTGCCATGAGTCAGGTAAATTCAAACTCTGACCACTATACAACGCTTATTTATCATCTTTTAAATGATTACAGAATTACTCATTATGATAAAGAAGGTCTTTGTATGGTATCTTTTGATACTGAATTGTACGGCCACTGGTGGTTTGAAGGTGTTGAATTTATCAAGCAGGTAATTAAAAAACTGGCTACACACCTTCCTGAAGTTGAAAGAATGACTGCAGGCGAGTATTTAAAAGCTCATCCTCCGGTTGATGCTATTCAAATTCCCGAATCAAGCTGGGGTCAAGGCGGACATTTCTGGGTATGGCAAAATCATCTTACTGAATGGATGTGGCCTATTATCCACTCTTGCGAAAAAAGAATTATTGATATTGTATCAAAATTTGAAAAACAGCCTGATGATAAACTTATGTTAAGAGCTCTTAACCAGATGGCAAGAGAAAATCTTCTGCTTCAAAGTTCAGACTGGCCTTTCTTAATTACAACATGGCAGGCTAAAGACTATGCAACAGACAGATTTAGAGAACATGTTGACCGTTTTGAAAAAATTGCCGATATGATTGAAAGCGGAAATATTGATGAAGCAGCACTTAAAGAAATAGAATCAATTGATAACTGCTTCTCTGAAATTGATTACAGGGTTTATCTTCCTATTGAAGAAGGTGTAATTCCTCAGCAGGAGGCAAAATTAGCCCCTCTATATGCTGATTAATCAAATCACGGTTATAATATAATTTAAAGAAGCAGTCTGGAATACAGGCTGCTTCTTTATTTCACGGTTATTTTATAATATGCCGTTTTAAGCATAAAACAATGATAACAACAATTGTTAAATTTTAATATACGGTGTTAAATATTCTGTCGCCCGCATCTCCAAGCCCCGGGACGATATATCCTCTTTCATTCAGTTTTTCATCAATTTTTGATGTTATAATTTTAAGTTCAGGATAGGCTTTTGTAAGTCTTGAAATGCCTTCAGGGGCTGAAATAAGGCTTATAAATACAATATTTTCTTCGGGTATACCCTGTTTAATAAAGTTATGAACCGCATCATATCCGGAATTTCCCGTTGCAAGCATCGGGTCTAAAACGAACACAAAAGTTTTTAGAGGGTCTTTCAATTTGCCTTTCATTTTATTGTAATACCAGATTGGTTCAAGCGTTTCTTCATTTCGATACATTCCTAAATGATGTATGCGGCAAAACGGAAGCATTTCCTGTGCAACATCTGAAAATACAAGCCCTGCTCTCAATATCGGTGATACAATAATTTCAATATCAGGATTTATTACAGAACTTAACGTATCGCAAATTGGTGTAGAGATTTGTTTATCAATCGCAGGAAGGAATTTTGTTCCTTCAAAAAATAACGCATAAGAAATTCTTTTGAGTGCGTGGTTAAATTTTTCCGTATCGGTATTTTTGTCTCTTAAAATGGTTAAATTGTGTGCCACAAGCGGATGATTAACCACAAATACATTTTCATTCATAATATTACCAGCCTTTTTTGAATTCATTATAGTTTAAACACAGTAATAAGTTAATAATAATTTTCTTGTATTAAAATTTTGTAGTATAATTATTTTAAAAAATACGAGGTATTAATGGTGTTTGACTTCAACTCTGATTTAGCGCAGGAATATGGAATTTACAAAAATGAAGCTGCTTATGAAATTGCAAATTATGTAAGCTCCGTAAATATTTCAGCCGGTTTTCATGCCGGTGATCCTTTATCAATAAAGCAGGCTCTTGAATTTGCAAAAAACCGAAATCTTGCCGTGGGTGCACATATCGGCTATCCTGATATTTCAGGTTTCGGTTACAGAAATATGGAATTAAAACAAGATGAAATTGAAGCCATGGTGATTTATCAGCTGGGTGCAATTTCAGCTTATGCAAATACTTTGAGTATGGAAATAGAACATGTCAGATGTCACGGGGCAATGTATGAAAAATTAAATAATGACCCCGAGTTTGCAAAAAATGTAGCAAATGCCGTAAAAAAGTTTAATCCGTGGCTGAATTTAATTGTCGGAAATCCTGAAATTAAGGCTTTAATTGAAAAAGAAGTGCGGATTAATTGTTCGTATGAAGTTTTATTTAATGAAACAATGTCTGTAAGACAGTTGAGAGAAATGCCGGTTGTACCCGATACGATTCATTTTACAACACTTGAAAATGCAAAAAGAGCATATGATGTTATAAAACCAACCCCGATAAATTATAACAGAGTTAAAGAACAAATATAAACTTAATTTTGGAGGATTTTAAGCTAAAGTATGAAATTTTTAAATTCTAAAGTCAAAATGCCGAAAGATGCTATCTGGCTTGTCCCGGGATTAAGGATTAAAAGATGGTTTGCACTTATTGTTTTGGGTTCCGTGCTTGCTGCCATCGGTATAACTTTATTGTTTAAATTGGAACCCATATATTTTATAGTTTCAACTGCAAGAAAAATTTTTCATATAGTTCCTGCAGAACTTGCCGGACTTGTGTTTATCGGCCTCGGTGCATTTATTTTTATTCAGGCGTGGAAAAAAACAAACTTTTCAATGCTTGACGTAAACGGCACAAGAAATCAAGGTTCAATGGGCGAAAATTTATACAGAAAAATGAAACTGAACCATGGACCGAAAATTGTTGCAATTGGCGGAGGAACAGGGCTTTCCACAATGCTTCGCGGTATTAAAAAGATAACAAACAATATTACCGCAATAGTAACGGTCGGAGATGACGGCGGTTCATCAGGTCGTTTAAGGGAAGAAATGGGTATTTTACCCCCCGGCGATATCAGAAACTGTATTGCAGCGCTTGCAGATGATGACGATATTGTAACTCAGCTTTTTCAGTACAGATTTAAAACCGGTGAAGGACTTGGAGGACACAGTTTCGGCAATCTCTTTATTACTGCAATGACTGCTATCTGCGGGGATATGATAACCGCTATTAAAGAATCTTCTAAGGTATTATTGATAAGAGGGAAAGTTATTCCTGCAACAACCGATGATATGCGCCTTATTGCAAGAATGGAAGACGGTTCATATGTTAAAGGTGAAAGCCAGATACCGGAATCGGGTAAAAAAATTGTTGAATTGAGCTGTGAACCCAAAGCATGCAAGCCTTCAAACGAAGTTATAGAAGCAATAAACAATGCTGATTTGATTATTTTGGGTCCGGGAAGCTTGTATACATCAATTATTCCGAATTTGCTCGTAAATGGTGTTTCTGAAGCCATACAAAACGCAAAAGCAAAGAAGATATATGTTTGTAATATTATGACACAGCCCGGAGAAACGGATAATTACAGCGCTTCAGATCATATAAAAGCAATTTTTGACCATATGTTAAAATCCGGTGCAAAAGCCGGCAAACCCTTAATTGATGCAATTTTAATTAACAATCAGCTGCCGAATAATCTTGCAAAGAAATACGAAGAAAGAGATTCTCTTCCTGTTGAAATTGATTCAGGTGAGATTAAAAAGATGGGGCTTGAGCTTGTAACATCAAAACTTATTCAGGATAACAAGGAAGGACTTGTCCGTCATTCTCCCGGACGTCTTGCAAAGAGTATTTACTATTGGTATAAGAAGTCAGGTAAAAGAGCTTCTTATAGCGTAAAAGATAATTCTTTAAATAAGGCAGAATTTCAAAAAGTGTCACAAAATGAAAAAGACTGTAAAGAAAATACAAAAATATAAATCAGAAAATAAAAAGATTACAGCATTAACGGCATACGATTTTTATACTGCAAAATATCTTGATATAGCTGGAATTGATCTTATTCTTGTAGGCGATTCCGCTGCAAATGTTATTCTTGGTTATGACTCCACAACGCGCATAACGGTTGATGAAATGCTTATTTTTACCTCCGCTGTATCGCGCGGTGCTAAGGAAGCTTTAATTGTGGCTGATATGCCGTTTATGTCATATAATGTATCAATTGAGCAGGCGCTCTGTAATGCAGGTAAATTTATTGCAAAAGGTGCGGATGCCGTAAAAATTGAAGGTGGGAGCGGCTATATAATCGAGCTTGTTAAACGATTAACAGAATCCGGTATCCCAGTTCTTGCGCACCTCGGGTTTACCCCGCAGTATATAAATACAATCGGCGGAAATTTTATTCAAGGCAAAGATTTTGATACCGCATTAAAAATTCTTGAAGCTGCAAAAAGCCTTGAGCGGGCCGGAGCATTCGGGATTGTACTTGAGCTTATGCCAAAAGAGGCATCTAAATTTATAAGTGAAAATATTTCAATGCCGACTATCGGAATCGGTGCAGGAAACGGTTGTGACGGGCAGATTCTTGTTGTTAACGATTTAATCGGAAAATTTGATGAATTTTCTCCAAAATTTGCAAGAAAATATTTTGATTCTAAAGCAATGATAACAGACTGTGCTGCAAAATATATTAATGATGTCAGAACGGGTGCTTTCCCCTCTGAAGAAGAAAGTTTTAAATTGAGTGATGAGGAGTTAAAAAAACTTGAAAATTATAAACAAAGTTGAAGAATTAAGGCTTGAAATTAAAAAATTAAAATCTGAAAAACAAGGGCATATCGGTCTTGTTCCCACTATGGGTGCGCTTCATAACGGACATTTGAGCTTGATTGAAAAAGCGAGGAAAGAAAATGAAATTGTTGTGGTGAGTGTTTTTGTAAATCCTACACAATTTGGCCCGAATGAAGATTATGATAAATACCCGAGAACCCTTGAAGCTGATTCAAAACTATGTGAAAAAGCCGGTGTGGATTTTGTTTTTGCCCCTGCCCCTTCTGATATATATGATGAATATTATTTTAAACACAAAGAAACAACCTTGATTTGCCCGCCTTATGACGTTGTAAATAAACTTTGCGGGAAAAGCCGTCCCGGGCATTTTGACGGTGTCTGCACCATCGTTGCAAAATTATTTAACATTACAAAATGCGATAGAGCCTATTTTGGAAAAAAAGATGCCCAGCAGCTTTTTATCATTCAAAAAATGGTAAGAGACTTGAATTTTGATATAGAAATAATAGGCTGCCCTATTGTACGCGAAGCTGATAATCTTGCTCTTTCAAGCAGAAATACATATCTTGATGATGATGCAAGAAAAACTGCTCTTGATATTTCAAAAGCTTTGTTTAAGGTAAAAGAACTTTGCAATAACGGAATCAAGGATTGTGCCGTTCTGATTGATACCGCCCTTGCCATTATGCAAAATCTTGAGGTTGAATACACTGAAATTGTATCGGTTGATACTTTTGAAAAAATTAATACAGTTGAAGGAAAAGCTTTAATGCTTATAGCGGCGCGTGTTAAGTCGGGTGATTCAAGGGTAAGGCTTATAGATAATATTGAATTATAGAAGATTATGGATAAATACGAAAAATTATACGATTTTGTAAATATAATAAAAGTCCTGTGTACACTAATTGCTGCTTTGTATGTTTTATACTGGCTTTTGTGCTTAACTAATATGCCATTTTTGAAATATATTCAGCTGGTTTTTGCTCCTCCCATAAATCTGATAAAAATGTTTTTAACAATTGAAATCCCATACAAAGACGCTGTTATAGATATGGTTCCGCTTGTTGCATCTTTGGTTTTTTCGGGATTATATTTTGTTTTTCAAGCTGTTTCAAATTTTATTGAAGAAAGAGAAAGACAGCATAAAGTGCACGTTATTGCTGAAAAAAAGCTTGAAGAAAAACTTGTAAATGAAAATCTAAAACAAATATTTGTAAGTAAGACAATGGAATATACAAAGTTTGCTATTCTTTTAACACTCAAGCTTGAAGCTGCTATTGACCCGAATATTACTAATGCCAAAATCGGCATAAAGGAGCTTGTAATAAAAAATTATGCGGGAATTGTTAATGCAATGCGAAAAAAGTATGTTAATTGTAAGGCAATTACACCGGATAAGCTGTTTATCGTGTATAATAATTTCGCTCTTTTTGATGATTTCTTTACGGATTTGTTAAAGGAAGTAAAAAGAATAAGCGAAGCCAATCTTGAACATAGCTTGAAAACCAATTTTGTAATTGCAATTGATGCACTCAAAGAAACTGATAAAATGGCAAATGTGCTTGATATACTTGAAAAAGTATCTACCTTCAATTATTCAAATAAAGCAATTACAACTCCTGCATTTAATATACGGTATAAAATAAATTCAAACGGCGGAAAATATTCTCTTGAATCCATGGGGATATCAAGATTTTTTGAAAAAAATTCTGACGGTACCCAATCAAGTATTGATTTTGAACTTTTTTCTCTAAAAACAAAGAAAAAGTAACCTAATATGCAGGGGTGATATCATTGAATATTATTCTTTTGTCATACAGAGAATTATCAGCCTTTATTGTTTTGTAAAGGTCTTTTATAAGAATTTTTGATTTTTTCGAAGGTTTAAAATCGTAACTTTCCATAACATCTAAAAGTACTTTGTAATTCATAAAGCAGCTTTTAATTTTTATATGCAAAGCCCATCCTGAATTTCTTTTTGAAATTTCATACCTTGCAAATTTTACAATATCTGCAAAGTATATTTCATATGATGGTGCAAGAACAGCTTCCAGTATAAAATCCTTATTATTTTTTGTTGAAATAACAAAATATCCGAAGATTTTTTTTGATTTTTCACACTCAAGCACATATTTAAAAGATACATTATTTTTTATGCCGACGAAAATATTGTCTTTAAAATATTTTTCATTTCCTTCAAATGAAGGCAGCTGGTGAGAATTTATAAGGCCGTTATATAGTTCTGCAATTTTTTTATTTTCTGTATTTTTTGAAAATCTTATAAATTCAAAAGATTGATCTTTGTCATAGGAAAAATCTGATTTTTTCAGTGTAAATAAATATTCATCAGCTATAATTCTGAATTTACAGACATCGTCAAAAAGCTTTAATATTTTTGTGTCTGTTTCATCCACAACAACATAAAAGGATTCTGCACCTTTAGCTAAAAATTTATTTACTACATAATTTATAAGTAATTCTCCGTATTCAACGGAGTTTTCTTCCAGAAAAAGCCGGGAAATTTTTAATTTTTTTCTGTTAAAATCGTCAACTTCAAGTGTGATAATGCCGTATATTTTTCCGTTATCTATTACAGCATAAGATTCATTTAAAAATTTGAACCTTAAGGGCAAAAAATAATGAAAAATATCAAGCCAAGAAGGTACAAAACTTGAAGAACTGTATTCAAAACCGCAGTTTGCAGTTAACCTTCTCAAGCTTTCAGACGATACAAAAGCCAGATTTTTAATGATAGCCATATGATAATAATAACATATTAAACAGGCATTTTAAACATTAAATTGCTGAAAAATTATTCTTTAGCTGTTTCTTCTTTTTTAGTGCTGTTTTTTCTGTAGCCTTCTTTTGGTGGCGGAGCATCTTCTCTGCCTTCATTCCAGCGTTCTAAGCCTAATTGTTTGCGGACAAGTCCAATGCCTACATGTACACGCCATTCATCCATTTTTAACTGCATTGCAAGGATTTTATGGCATCCTATAGGAGGAAGCGGCAGCAATGGTTCATAAAGATTTTTAATTGCCATAAGCTGATCCGGAGTAAGCGCAAGTTTTCTTTTTGGGAAGCTTACTTTCGGAAGCATCATTTTTTGTCTTATTAAATTTATTCCAAAAAAGACTTTCTTGGCCTCTAATCCGATAACTTCACCAATTACTTCGTGCGCATCCGGATTCGGAAGAGGAAGCATCTTTTTATACAATTCTTCAATTTGAGCCAATTGTTCTTTATTGACAAGGAGCGGTTTGGATTTTTGCATAGGCCGCTTTGGACCGCCCGGGCGGGAGTTTCCTCCGGGACGCTGCCCGAATTTTTGCGGGCCCTTTCTTTGCTGAAAACTACCCGGTTTTCTATTGTTGTCGCGATTATACGGTTTTTTATAATAATTATTGTTATCGGAACCTGCAGAGTAACTTCTGTATTGCTGCGGCTGTTCTTCCTGATTTGGAGCATTGGGATCTGTTAAAATCGGTGTTTTATCAGGATATAAACATGATGGGCAAATAACCCTTTTTGGGTTTTTGGTTTCAAATTCTTTGCCGCATTTGGTGCATTTATTGGTGTACATAAAAAATTATCCTTCTTGGCTTTAGCTTCATTCCATCAAATTAAAATCAGCAAAAATGCAAATTTCTCCCTAAAGATTTATAAAACAAAATTGAGGGTTGTTACTTTTTCTATTCTATATCTAAAATTCAATAAATACAAGCTTTTTTTAGTAATTAATGCCAAAGGATTAGGATTTTTATGTACGGCATTAAAAAAGCCCGTTTTTTCGGGCTTTTTAGCAATTTAATTATGCTATAAAATTGTTTCCGTATTTCAGCGAGCCTACAAAATAACATTCTTTCAACATTTTGTTTAAGCTCCTGTAAATTTTCTTTTTCGGAGGTTCAGATGCCGCCTTAATTGCATTTGTAGCATTTTTGTACTCGTTTGCAATGGTTTCCGTAATAAAAAAGTTGTTCATCTTGTTGACGATTAAATCTGAATTTGATGCTATCATTGTCTTTTGTTAGTCCTTTTTTACTGCTCTTTTAATATCTCTTATGTATATATAAACAATTTTGGACATAAAATATTGACGTATTATATGAAAAATATATATTTTTGTTACATTTATTTACAAAAAATATATTTTAGATACACATTTATTCAATTTCATAATCTGCAAGATGCAGACTTTGAACAGTATTCCAGATATCTTCGCTGCTTTCCTTATAAACCTTTATATAATTTCTTGTAATTCCAAGATATTTCCCGTTTTTAGAAGATTTTTTCTGAAATAAAACTTCCTGTGTCGTATTTTTATTTTTTTTCAAAAATTTGCTGTGCAGATTTTCGGATAGTTTTATAAGTTTTTTTGTTCTTTCTTTTTTAACGTGTTCATATACCTGATTTGGCATATTATAAGCAGGAGTGCCTTTTCGTTTTGAATAAGGAAAACTGTGGATAAAACTTAAATCTGATTTTTTAAGTTCATTATAAGTAATTTCAAAATCTTCCTCTGTTTCATCCGGAAAACCGGTTATAATGTCGCATCCAAGGAATGGCAGATTGAAATTTTTATTTAGTTCATATATTACATCTTTAGCATATTTAGCATTATAAAAGCGGTTCATAGCCTTTAGAGTTTTATCACACATACTTTGAAGAGAAAGATGAAAATGAGGGCAGAATTTTTCCGATTTTTTTAAAAAATCGATAGTATTTTCATCAATTTCCGTCACATATAATGAACCCAGCCTGTATCTTAAAATTTTTGTATCTTCAATTTGTTTCAATAAATCAAGAAGGCTTTTTTTAAATTCTCTGCCCCATTCTCCTATGTGTATGCCTGTAAGAACAACTTCTTTATAATTGTTGTCTGCAAGATAGTTTATCTGGTTTGTGATATTTTCAATGCTTTCCGATCTGGAGTTTCCTCTTGCATACGGGATAATACAATAGGAACATCTGTTTGAGCAGCCTTCTTGAATTTTTATACTCGGCCTTGTTGTGTTTAAAAATTCAAGCTTTTTATGGTGAAATTCTTTAATATTGAAAATATTCTCAACGTAAGTACGGGTTTTATTTATTCCATTTTTGACATATTCCAAGTATTTTACAATCTCAAGTTTTTCGTTGTTTCCAAGAATAATATCCGCATCTAAATCCTCTTTATTTTGTGCGGTTTGAGCAAAACAGCCGGTAAGGATAACCTTTGCGGTTTTATTTTTTAAACGGAATTGTTTTATGATGTAAAGTGCTTGATTATCGGCATGGGAAGTTACCGAACAGGTATTTAAAATAAAAAAGCTGCATTCTTCTTGATTTTTTGCAGGCTGATATCCTGCTTTTATAAGCTCCTGCTCAATAAGCTGCCCTTCTATATGATTGGTTTTACACCCCAGAGATTTTACAAAAAAGCTATTCAAAATATGCTGCACTTTCAATATGATGCGTAAACGGAAACATATCGGCACCCTGCAGGCTTTTTAAATTAAAACCTGCTTCTTTTAAAATTTTAGCGTCACGTGCCAGAGTTGCAGGGTTGCAGGATACATATATTATGGTTGTTGCAAGTTTTGATATAATTTCAAGCGCTTCTTTATCAGAACCCTTTCTTGGCGGGTCTAAAACAGCGCAGTCAAACATTTTTTTGTTTTTTGGTGCGGATTTTAGAAAATCTTTAAAGATTTTTTTGGCATCTCCTAAAAATACTTCATAATTTTTACAGTTATTAAGTTTGAAATTATTTTTAGCATCATTTACGGCACTTTCACACTCTTCAACAAGAGTTATCTTTCTTGCTTTGTCTGATAAAAATATTCCGATTGTGCCTACTCCGCCGTATGCATCCAGAATGTTTGCATTATCAGGAATCAGATGTTTTACGGCATCAAAAATTTTGGAGGCAGCATCGGGATTTGTCTGGAAAAAGCTGTCTTTGCTGATTTTATAGGTATATTCGGCTATGTTTTCATTTGCACTTTTGTTATTACATATGCCATTTTTAGAATATAGTTTTTCATATATAAAATCATCGCCGATGATAAGTTTTGTTGTATCTCCTGTTATTTTATTTGTTTTTCTGGGATTAAAATTCACCATAATCCCTGAAATATCCGTAAATTTTTTCGTAAGAACGGATGAAAATGTTTTTATATCTTCTTCAATCTTGTTAAAATATTCAAAATCTTTATTTACAACAAAAGTTAAAATCATTTTTTTAGAGTAATTTGAATACCTTATAAGGATATGTTTTAAAAGTCCTTTGTCCTTTTTTTCAATATACCCGCCGAATTTCCAGTTTTCTCTTATAAAATTTATGATTTCATCAATAATTTTTGGCTGAATAGGACAATATTTGATATTTACAACCTCATGAGTGTTTTCTTTATAGTATCCTGCAAGGAGCCTTTTTGAAACTTTAGTCTCGCTGACGGCGTTTTGAACCTTGCATCTGTATTCTCTCAGGTTATCAGCCTTTATAAAAGGTTTAAATTCAACATCTTTAAATTCTCTGAAGGTTTCTTTTAAAATATTTTCTTTCTGCTGAATTAAGAAATTATATTCCATATTTTGCATATTGCAGCCGCCGCAAGCATTATATAGCGGGCAAAAAGGCTTTACTCTGTATTGTGAAGGAGTTATAATTTCAATCAATCCGGCACGGATGAAATTTTTATTTATTTTTAAAACCCTCGCGCGTATAATATCGCCGGGTACGGCATTATCGATAAAAACCGCTTTTCCTTCATAATGAGAAAGGCATGAACCTGTATTTACAATCTTTTCTATGGTTAGTTCTATGATTTCGTCTTGTTTTAACATTTTAATATTTCTTAATATTTAAAATACCTGTCAAAATCCACATCGTCAAAAGAGCATAATAATTGATAGACAGGGTCGTTTTCATCCATTCTTTGAAAATTATACTCATCAAATTTCCAAAATTTAGGGTTTATGCCTATTGCGCGTACAATTTGATGGTCGTATAAAATTTTTAATTTTTTCTTAACAGTATTTAACTCTATTTTTAACTGTTTTGATAATTCTACAGCAGAAATTCCGTCGTCATTTGAGCATTTCTCGGGTGTTAAAAACATTAGCTCTAATCCGACTTTTTTTAAATCTTTGTCTTCATTTTCAATATCGTAGAATTCTTCTTGCATATCTTTAATTATAATACCCTAAAAACCATAATTTAATCATATATTCCTATGAATTAGCCGTTTTTCCTTTGTAAAATTTGTGATAAAATCTTATTATGAAAAGATTTTCAACATATTTTTTATTAATTTCCATGCTTTTTTTAGTCCCCGATGTTTCTGCTGCTACCTTTGGCACATACCGTCAGGAATACGAATACGGGCTTTTTGATGGATTAAAAATCAACGTTTTTAACAGAAAAAAAGATGAAAAGGTGATTGAATTTAAAGAAGATATTGATAAAAAAATTGATAGTTCAAAAAAAACAAAAGAAGAGCAGGATAAAAAAGACGACGATGAATATCAAATGTACAAATTTATGCTTGATAACACTATCGCTATATAATGCCGCTATTATACGGTCTTTAATGCGGTTTGATAACTGTTGAAATATTTTTTATGAAGTCTTTTAAAATTAATTATTATGCCTAATATGGCATATAATTTTAAATATTTAAAAAGCCCCTTATAAGGGGCTTTAAAATTATTCTTAACAATTTACTACAGAATGTTTGAAGATAATATGAAGTGAACCCTGCATCCTGAAGCATTTTCAGGCTTATCTCCAATCGGAACGCCTATGTATACGTTTCCTGATAAGTATTTTGTTAATTTCAAAATTACGCCGCCGCCAACACTCATTACTACATCTGAACCGTCGCCGGATTTAACGTTGCCGAACCAGCCCATATCATAAAAACCTGCCAGACGGATGCTGTCATCAACGAAGTGCAGTTTTTCGGGAAGCATCATACGCAAGAACGGAACAGGGAACCTTACTTCGGCAGATGCCGTCATACCGTAGTCTGAAATAAAGGCACTTTCTTCATAGCCTCTAACACTGGTCATACCGCCGATTGACATTTTTTCTGAAGGAAGCAACGCTCTGTTTGCCCATTGGCCGCCAACCTGCAGGATACCGGTTGATCTTAAGGGTAATGCCTGCAATCTTGCTGCGTTTGCGAAAACTTTTACCGCATTGTTGTTCGGAACGGATTTATCATGTTTGCTTGCACCGTAGAAATCATCGGTACCGCCCATTCCGGGGATACCAACGCCTGTACCCATGCTTACAAATGTTTTACCGTAAAAGTCATCTTTAATGCTTGTTAAGTTAACTTTTGCGGTTCTTGAATTGTATTTATAATCAAGAAAATCTCTGAATTCGCGGGGTAAAGATGTAAATTCGGTTTTTGTATTTCTGATATCCAAGCCGATATCGCCGTATAATTTGTAGTTATCGGTTTTAACCAATCTTCTTGAAACTGATCCGAAGAAGTTATGAGATTTTGATTCAATTCCCATCCAGTCTAAATCTCCTGCAACGGAAGAACCTGAATAAGAATATCCTAAATTTAATTTAGCTTCTTTTGTTTTTGCTATAGGCACGCTGTAGAAAACACCCTGACCGATTGAATGTCTTGCAAGGGTGGTGGTTGAATATAATTGATCACCATGTCCTGTCAGGTTATACATACCGGCAAAGAAAATTGCCCTGTTTAAACCTGTGGTGGTAGTACCCATATCATCCCATCTAAAGTCAAAGTCAATAGGGAATCTGTCTGCAATGTTTAATTCCAAATCGGTGAATTCGGCACTTTCTTCGTTATCCGTTAAGGCAACCTGACCTTTCATATATCCTGTTGCGTTAATTTCTCTTAAGGATTCCTGAATGTCGCGGACATTTAAAAGTTTGCCTTCTTCAATATATTTATCGGTTAAATAAGCATTTTTTAAATATTTATCTTTTTCCCACTTATTTCCTGAAACTTTTATGTTGCCGTATTTACCTTCCATAATCATAATGTGAACGTTACCGTCCTGCACTTTTTGAGGCGGAAGATATGCTATTGTTGAAATATAACCTCTCTGCTGGTAAAAATCGGTAACCATGTTTGCCATACCGATAACATCAGCAACGGTTACCTGTTCTCCGATTTTTTCACAGATAAGGTTCATCAATTCTTCTTCTGTAAAAGCGGTATAACCTTCAAATTTAATTGAATTTAATTTAAAGGTTACTTCTTTATTCGGCAGCTTGTCTACTTCCTGCTGCATGTCTTTTTTCATTTCAATCTGCTCGTTACCTCTGTGTTCGTCGCTTCTTTCTTCACGAGCTTTCATTTCATATTCTTTAAACTGGCGAATGTTTGATTG
>CAJUKY010000028.1 GCA_910587055.1 Candidatus Gastranaerophilales bacterium | reverse complement strand
TGAGATTGAATTTTAGGGTGTTTGAAGTGGATAAAATTATCTAGATCTTAAGATTTAGTTTTAGTCTAAAACTTTTTTGCAGCACCGCTTTTATGTCTGTCAATACAGTAAGGGATTGTTGAGTTAAAACAGGTTGATTTAATTTGCTATTTGATTAAACAATGCGGTATAATCGCATATATTAGTTTGAATGATGGGGGTAAATATGGATAATGAAAATTTTGAACAAGATACAAATAACGTACAGATAGAAAAGCCGCCTATTGAATTTAAACCCAAGAAAGATTGGAAAAAACTTGTAAAAGATATTATTTATTATGCGTGTATAGCTGCACTTATTTGTATCATTATTTATATGTATATAGGTTCCCGTCCGATAAAAGGTGAAGATTTTTCCTGCGTTTATAAAGAAAAACAGGATAAAATTGTCTGTACGCAAACAGGTGATGTTGTTCCGAAATGGCTTGATGTAGATTTAAATAACAAGGACGGGCTGTTTGGCGGAGATAATTATTCAATGCTTTTAATCTTCTCCAAGGATGATAAGGACTATGTTTCATTAAAGATGAAAGACGGTGTTTTTGTGGAGGGTATGAACCGCAAATTTATTTATGAAGCAGAAGAACAAAGTTTATCCGATTATATTCGTTTCAAAAACTATGTTAAGACAGGCAATATGAGCAATTGGGGTTCATCAATTCTTTATTGTTCGGATAAAAATGTCCAATCAAATGATGTCTGCAAAGAAGCAAAAAGACGCCACAGGTAGAAAAAGTTTAAAAATAGTCCTTGTTTTTATAAAATATAGTAAACAAGGGCTATTTTTATCTTAGATTCACTTATTTTTTAATATTTGTTATATAATTAAGTTTAAAAAGAGGACTTAAAAAGGATATCAATGGAATTTCATATCGGAGAGCATTGGATAGTAAACATTCTCGGCCTTAATGTGCATATGGATACATTAATCACGATGTGGTGCGTTATGGGTTTTATCCTTATCCTTTCTTTAATTGCAGTTTTAAATTTAAAATTAATCCCGAATAAATTTCAGGCTGCTTTTGAAAACATCGTAAGTATATTTGCAGGGCTTACAAAAAATTTAGGCGGTGTAAAAAGCGCCAATGCAACGCTTTTAATGAGTATATTTTTATTCATAATTTTAGGGAATATGGCAGGGCAATTACCGTGGAAATTAATCCATCTGCCGCAGGGCGAGTTTGCCTCTCCCACAAACGATATAAACGTAACTGCGGCTTTAGCCGTTACAGTTTTAATTTACTATATTGTGCAGGGTATTATTGAAAAAGGCCCTTCATATTTTAAACATTATTTTCAGCCCATGCTTTTTATGACACCTTTTAATATCTTAGAAGATTTTACCCGCCCTTTAACCCTTGCAGTCCGACTTTTTGCAAATATCTTAGCGGGGGAAATATTAATTATGGTGCTCGGGGGTTTAGTGTTTATGCTTTTAACACCTGAGGGCATTTCAAGTTTTACTCAAAATATGCTTCACGGGCTTTTGCCTGAAACGTGGGTTTATAATATCGGATTATTTATAGGGTCGCTATTGCCTTTGCCTATTATGTTTTTTGAATTGTTCGTAGCATTTATTCAGGCTCTGGTATTCACCCTTTTAACTGCCGCTTATATTGAAACGGCAACGGCTAAAAATCATTAAAAATATAAGGAGAAAATAAAATGGAAACAGCAGCAGTAAAATTATTATCAATGGGTATTGCAATCGGTTTGGGCGTTCTTGGCCCCGGTATCGGTCTTGCGCTTGCAACAAAAGCTATTATTGAAAGCATTGCAAGACAGCCTGAAGCAGAAGGCCAGATTTCAAAATATTTCTATATCGGTGCAGGTTTAATCGAAGCTTGTGCTATTTATGCACTTCTTGTTGTAATTTTAATCGCATTTGTAATCAAGTAAGGAACTCAAATGCTTTTAGAATTTGACGGAACATTTTTATTTGCGCTTATAAGTTTCATCATTTTTGTTATTTTGATGAACCTTATTCTCTATCGTCCTATTGTAAAAATTATGGATGAAAGGCAGAAATTCTTTGATAAAAATAAAGATACCGCCCTTCAATCAAAACAAAAGGCGGCAGATATTATACAAAACACCGAAAATGAAATTTTGAGCGCAAAACTTGAAGCGTCAAATATTTTATCCGAAACTCAAAATGTCATTAAGGCAGAGCGAAACAGTGCAATTAAAAAGAAAAAAGATGAAATCAAAGAAAAAATTCTCTCCCACGGCGCTTTTTTGCAATCGCAAAAGGATGAAGCAGGCAGTGCGCTTAAAAATGAAGTTAATGATTTTGTAAAAATGACGGTTTCAAAAGTTTTAGAAACTGATATTAATGAGCTTCAATGCGATATAAATATTGAGCAGGATAGAATCAGCAAGGCTTTTGGAGGGTCGAAAAATGCATGAGATGACTCTTTACGCTAAAATTTTAGAATCCAATCTTATTAATTTTATTATTATGGTGAGCGTTCTTGTTATCATCTTTAAAAAAGCAAAGCTCGGTGCCTTTTTTGACAAAATGGCAAATGACATAAAAACATCCGTTATGACAAGTTCCGAGGCGGCACAGGCGGCTTTAAAAGAATATAAAGAAGCAAAAAGAAGCACAAAAAACCTTGAAGATACAAAAAAAGAGATTATAAAGCGTGCTGATAATGCGGCGCAAAATGCAAAAAATGCGGCGGGCGATGCTCTTTTAAAAGAAAAAGAGGCGCTTGAAAATCAATTCAAAAATAAGCTTGAAGCAGATACCGTAAAGGCAAAAGAAAATACCTCAAAAGAATTTTTAAATGCCGTTGTTGAATTATCAAGGGAAGAAATTCAAAACTGTCTGAATTCAAATAAAGGTGCTGAAATTCAATCCAAACTTATAGATAAATGTATTGAAAATCTTGACAGCGTTAATTTTTCGGAGGTGAAAATATAGTTTATGGCAATGACTGCTTCCAAAAATTTAAAACCTGCAAAAAGATACGCTAAGGCACTATTGGAGCTTTCGCATTCAGAATTACCGGCTGATAAAATTTATCAGGATATAAAATTTTCAGCGGATACTATAATGCAAAATGCCGAATTACAGAGCTTTTTAGCAAATCCTGTCGTATCAAAAGAAGATAAAAAAGATGTTCTTCAAAAAATATTCAACGGCAAAATTGATGCGGCTGTATTGAACTTTTTATTTTTATTAAATGAAAATTCAAGGCTTGAAATTCTGGATGATATCTGCTTATCTTTCAAGGAACTTCTGGATGAAGAAAAGAATATTTTAAACGTATTTGTTACAAGCGCAATTGAACTTAATGAGGGGCAGAAAAGCGCATTAAAAACAAAGCTTGAAAATAAATTTAATAAAGCAATTAATCCTGAATACGCTATTAATGCTGATATTTTGGGCGGGCTTATTTTAAAAATTAACGATACCGTTATTGATTTAAGTATTAAAAAACGGATTGAAAATTTAGCTAAAATGTAATATTTGAAAGGTAATAATACTATGCAAGGGCAAACAATTTCAGCGAGTGAAATCTCAAATATAATCAAAGAAAAAATCTCAAATTATAATAATAACCTTGATGTTTCAAATACAGGGGCTGTAATTGAAGTAGGGGACGGTATCTGCCGTATCTGGGGTTTAAAAAATGTTATGTCATCAGAGCTTGTTGAATTTGAAGACGGCAAAGGAACGCTTGGCATTGCTCTAAACCTTGAAGAAGATAACGTGGGCGTTGTAATTCTCGGGGATTATACACAGATTAAAGAAGGAATGAGCGTTAAAGCAACGGGAAGAATTGCATCCACCCCCGTTGGAGATTCTCTTATAGGAAGGATTGTTGACCCCACAGGAAAACCTCTGGATGGCAGGGGAGATATAAGTTTTGATAAAACCCGCCCGATTGAGCGTATTGCACCCGGGATTATTTCAAGAAAATCCGTACATCAACCTTTGCAGACAGGTTTAACCGCAATTGATGCACTTACTCCTATCGGCAGAGGCCAGAGAGAGCTTATTATCGGCGACAGACAGACAGGAAAAACCGCAATAGCTCTTGATACCATAATTAATCAAAAAGGGCAGGATGTAATCTGTATTTATGTTGCAATCGGGCAGAAAAAATCCACAATAGCCCAGCTTGCAAAAACTCTTGAAGAAAACGGGGCCATGGATTACACCATCATTGTTTCGGCCTCTGCGGATGAATCTGCGCCGCTTCAATATATTGCGCCTTATGCAGGGTGTGCTATGGCGGAAGAATTTTTGGAACAGGGCCGCCACAGCCTTATAATTTATGATGACCTTACAAAACACGCTCAGGCTTACCGTTCTATGAGTCTGCTTCTTAAAAGACCTTCAGGGCGTGAAGCATACCCCGGGGATGTATTCTATCTTCATTCAAGACTTTTGGAGAGAGCCTGCAAATTATCGGATGAGCTCGGGGGCGGTTCAATAACGGCGCTTCCCATTATTGAAACACAGGCGGGGGACGTATCTGCTTACATTCCAACGAACGTTATTTCAATCACTGACGGGCAGATTTTCTTAGAAACAAATCTTTTCAACGCAGGGCAAAGACCCGCAATTAACGCCGGTATTTCTGTTTCCCGTGTGGGCGGCGCAGCGCAGACAAAGGGTGTAAAACAGGTTGCAGGGCAATTGAGGCTTGATTTGGCGCAATACCGTGAGCTGGAAGCTTTTGCGCAGTTTGCATCAGACCTTGATTCTGCTACAAAGGCACAGCTTTTAAAGGGTGAAAAATTAACCCAGATTTTAATTCAGCCCCAGTACAGGCCGCTTTCAGCCGCAAAGCAGATTTCAATCCTGTATGCCGGAAACGAAGGGTTTTTAGATAACATTGAAAACTCTAAAATTCAAGAGTATAAAAATCAGTGGTTTGAATATTTTTCAACAAATCTTTCAGATTTGGAAAAAAGATTAAACGACGGCGCAAAGCTTGAGGATGAAGACAAAAAACTGTTGTGTGAACATCTTGAAACCTTTACTAACAGTGTATTTAAGGCATAGATTTTTACCGGCTGTCTTATCGGCTGCCTGTCAGATAGCGGGCAAACATTAAGGATTGTAAAGAAATGGCAAACTTAAGAAACATAAAAAACAGAATTTCAAGCATAAAAAACACGCAGAAAATTACGCGCGCGATGAAGATGGTTGCTGCCGCAAAGGTTAAAAAGGCCGAGGCTGCCGTAAAGCTTTCCCGCCCTTTTACCTATGAATTATTCAGAATGTTTATAAAAACCTATGATGAAATTAAGGAAAACGGCGCGGAGCTTGAAAAAATTAAAGTAAAAAACGCCATTGATAATTACCCCGAGCTTTTAAATTCCCGCACGGTAAACACGGTGGCACTTGTTGTAATATCCTCAAATAAGGGGCTTGCAGGGGCATACAGCGCAAATATCGTAAGGTTTACCTTAAATAAAATTAAAGAATTAAACGCACAGAATAAAAAAGTATCACTTTATCTTGTTGGGCAAAAAACTGTTGCACCTTTGAAAAACGCGAAAAAAAATCTTGATTTTGAAATAAAAGAGGTTTATACAGGTATCTTGGATGATTTAAACATAAGCTCCGCTAAAATTATAGCTGAGGATTTAGCTATTGATTATGTAGAAAAAAGAGTGGATAGAATTGAACTTATCACAACCCGCTATATCAATACTATGACCTACAAGGTGGAAGAATGGACACTTCTGCCCGCTATGACCCCCGAAGAAGGCAAAGAAAAAGCACGGAAGATGCAGTTAAATAAATTCCACCGCGAAGAATTTGATAAAGAACATAATGTTGAATACGAACACAGTATCAAGCTTGATTCATTAATGGAATTTTTACCTAATGCAAAGTCTGTGCTTCAAAAAATAGTTCCTATGTACATTACAAATGTTATCTATCAAACTATGCTTGAAGCGCAGGCAAGCGAACTGTCTTCAAGAATGACTGCTATGAGTGCTGCAACAAATAACGCCGAGGATATGATAAAAACCCTTACGGTACAGTATAATAAGGTTCGTCAGGAAGGCATAACACAGGAATTGACCGAGGTTATCGGTGCATCAATGAAAAAATAGCTATCTTTTATAAGATACCAGAATGCCTGTATCAAGCGGAATCAGCTGGCTTTGATATTCAGGGTGTGTTGTTATTGTTTCAACATACGGCAATACTTTTTTGTAATGCGATAAAATATTATCCGCGGCAATTACCCCGCCGCGCTTTAACATGGGGTGAATAAGATTAAAATATTTGATGTATTCGGATTTATTTGCATCAATAAAAACAAAATCAAATACGGGCGGATTATCGCCGTATGCCATTTCTTCCAGTATCATTACGGCCTGCCCGAGCTTTGTTTCAATAATGTCATTCACGCCCGCTTTTTTAAAATTATCAATTGCAACATTCAGTCTGTTATTCCAAAACTCAATGGTGGTCAATTTTCCGCCTGTTTCTTTAAGCGCCTGCGCAAGCCAGATTGCGCTATATCCGTTCGAAGTTCCTATTTCAAGCGCATTTTTAGCATTTGCCGCTTTTATTAAAATGTTTAAAAAATTTGCGCTTTCATTATCCACATTCCAGAAATCTTCCCGTGTTTTATCAAGAGAATTCAGAATATCAAGTGCCGGTGCCTCAAATAACGCCGTATCAGAGCTTTTTTTAATTATATTAACGTTTTCAAGGTTTTCTCTATACTTCATTACAGGTCTACGTTTTTAGTGCCGACGTTTTTATCATTTTTGCTCTCTGTTGTGTCTTCTTCAGACTTCAGGGCATCCACCACGATTATGTTTGAAACATTTACATCAGCATTTTGTTTTTTTGTTATCATCATTTTCTCTAAATTCAAAAGAAGAAATTTTTTGGTCTGAATGCCTGTAATCAGTGCATTTGGCTGGTTTGGAATCATTGTAATTTTTGAATAAAATCCGGCATTATCAAGCACAATGTTTTCAATTATCTGTCCGCTTACCGTGTCATAAACGTTTACCATACTGTCTTTTGAGCACAGTATATAAATTTTATCCTTGAAAAATACAGCATCGGTAGGCTTTTCATTTAGCCTTATTTCGTTTGTTAAGATATTTTCAGCTTCATCATAAACGGAAAGCTTATTTTCTGTTCTTGAAACCGTATAAACTTTACCTTTTTTATACAAAATTCTTGACAGGTTTTTGCTGTCTGCTATGTATTTTGCGGTATATGCACCGTCCTGTTCTTTCAGGCTGTAAAGCTTCTGCGTATTTCTGTCAATAAATGCAAGTGCTTTGCCGTCATCGGATACGGCAATTTTTTCGGGCGCCTGCTCAAGTTTTACCGCTTTTATCAGCTTTGCCGTGTTTAAATCTATCATATAGATAGTAGAAGCGTTGGCTGAAGCCACATATGCGATATTATTTACAGTGTCTAAATCCGCATCTTTCGGGGTATTATCAAGGTTTATCTGAGATACGGTTCTTTCATTTGTAAGGTCTACAATTTCAACGGTTTTAGACCCGAAATACATTACAAGCGCGAGTTTTGATTTATTTGAAGCTAAAATTTTTGAAGGCAGACCGCTTAATTTTACTTCATATAAAGAATTTTTCTTTTCTCCGTCATAAACGAGCACAAATTTTGACATATCGTTTGAAATTAATGTTTTTTTATTTCGAAGTTCGGCAAGCGGCGCGATTTTACCCTTTTCATCTTTTGTTGTGCCGATTTTTGTATCTGTTGCGGCAATTATTAAGTTATCATTTTTTTCAGGGATAATAAGGTTTCCTAAAATTAATTTTAAACTATCGGGCACCTGCAGGCCGACAGGTACAAGCATATCCTGCGGCATAACCCCTAATTTTACCTTAAGGGGCAGATTTTCATTTTTTGTTATTGAAAAATTACCGTTTTTATCTTTTATAAGTTTTAACAGCACAAAATTATTGTTAAAAATCATAACCTCGGGTTTTGTTTGAGGTGCGCGGTTTATAGGGTATGTATATTCAAGCTTTATGCCGGTTTCTTCCCCTGTTTGCGCCGGATATAGGGGAACATACATTGTGCCGTCCGCTAAAACAACGACAGAATCAAACCTTTGAGTGGAATTCGGGTAAATTTTTTGAATATATGCCCAGAAATCATCGGGAAGCCTTGATGCCATTGCACACTGGTTAATTAATGCCATCATAAGGGTAATTAATAACACTTTAATTTTCATCAAAACTCTCCTTGCCTTTTTAAGGTTTTATTTGTAAATTTGCGCCGTATTTATCTTAAAGGTTATTTTCCGAGCGCTGTTTTTACTTTTTCCATTATATTATCTTTACTTGATTTTTCATCATTCTTTTGAATATCATACAATGCTCTGTATAATTTTTCTTCTTCTTTTGAGATTTTTTTCGGTGTGATAATTTTTATTGTAACGTAATGATTTCCTCTTTTGTCATTGCTGCCCAAGAATGGTACACCACGGCCTTTTAAAAGAAGCTTGTCAAGATTTTGAATGCCCTGCGGTATGCTCATCTCAACCATACCGTCCACGGTTTCTGCCGTTACTTTATCTCCCAAAACTGCCTGCGCGGGCGAGATTTCAAGAACCGTATGAATATCGGCGCCATCCCTTATGAATTTTTCGGATTCTTTTATATGTAAAACCACATATAAATCTCCGGGGTTTCCGCCGTTTTTGCCTGCATTTCCTTCATTTGAAAGGCGGATTTTCGAGCCTGTATCAACGCCTTTCGGAATTTTTATTTTTATGGTCTTATCCTGTTTTACCCCGCCTTCTCCTTTGCATTTTTTGCAGAAAGATTCAGGAGACTTCCCTGTACCGCGGCATTTCGGGCAGGTGGTAACAGATGTAAAGCTGCCCAGCATACTTCTTACTTCCTGCTGAACTCTGCCATGGCCACCGCAGGTTTTGCATACGGTTTCTTTTGCATTTTTATCGGAGCCTGTACCGCCGCATTCCGTGCAGGTTTCAGTGTGCTGTATTTTTATTTCTTTTTCAACACCTTTTATAGCGTCCATAAAATCTATTTGAATATCCATCCGAAGGTCTGCACCGCGTTTCGGAGCATCGGGGTTTTCTCTGTATCCGCCGAAACCGCCGCCCATGCCGCCAAAGAAGGATGCAAAAATATCGTTAATATCCCCGAAACCAAAATCAAACGGGCCTGATGAAGAATAACCGGCATTTTTAAGGCCGTCTTCTCCGTACTGGTCGTATAATGCGCGTTTTTCATCATCCATTAAGGTTTCATAAGCACGCCCCAATTCTTTAAATTTTTCCTCGGCATCCGGCTCTTTATTTACGTCGGGGTGCAGTTTTCTGGCTTTTTGTCTGAATGCCTTTTTTATATCGTCTTTTGTAGCGTTTTTCTCAACTTCCAGTATCTGGTAATAATCCATTTATTGTTCTTCCTTGTTATCCTGCGCGGGTGCTTCATCTGCAGCTTCGGTTGCAACATTAACAAACACGGGCCTTAATACTTTATCAAAAAGCTTATAGCCTGTCTGCAGCTCATCTATAACCGTATTTGCGGGGTAATCGTTTGTCGGGGTCTGCATTACAGCCTCATGAAGATTCGGGTCGAATTCTTCGCCTTTTGCTTCAATTTTTTTCAATCCTATTTTATCAAGAGTGTCGTAAAGCTGCTTTATGCCTACATCATAGCTCTCTTTAATTTTTTCACATTCTGTCATATCAGCTATGGATTTTTTGGCACGTTCAAAAGTGTCCAATACAGTAATAATTTTCTTTAAAGTATCCTCTGCGCCGTATTTTAAAAGGCTTTCGCGCTCCTGCATCTGACGCTTTCTAAAATTATCAAAATCGGCTGCAAGCCTTAAATATTTATTATTTAAGCTGTCTAGTTCCGCTTGAAGCTTTTCTGTATCGTTGTTTTCAGGCTTTTGTTCTTCTTTTGTTTCTTCTTCGGTATTTTCAACAGGTTCAGCAGTTTCTTCAGTTGTTTCTGTTTCAAAATTTTCGTTTTTAAAGGGATTATTTTTTTCTTTATCCTCTTTTTTGAACATGGTTTTCTCCTTTAAAAAGTTAATCGTTAATAATATTGTAGCGTATCAATATCTTATGTCTAATTATATTAACTTTTTATTAATAATTTAAAAATGCGCAAGGCGGGCTAGTTTTTTATGTTTTAAAAATAATAAACGGCAAAAAACCTTATGCAGAGCTACTTTTGGATGCCGTTTGCAAGGATTGTGTATTCCTTTTCATTGATATCTACAATTGCCCAGCGCACAGGTTCAAGCCCTGCTTGGATTATAGCATTTTCAATTATGTTAATTTCAGGCAGGGAGCCTTTTTTAAGCGGTATTTTTATTCTTTTTTCAATGATAGCCATAGTTTTGATTGTTTTTTCTTTTATTTTTGCTGAATTTTGCTCTTTATGCTTGTGCAGTGCGGGTGTTAAACGTAAAATAATCTAAAAACCTTGCTACATAAGTATTCCTGCCATACAAGCAGAAACATATGAAGCAAATGTACCGCAAATCAAAGCTTTTATACCCAGTTGAGCCAGCTCTGCGCGTCTTGTAGGTGCAAGTTCGCCTATACCGCCGATTTGAATGGCTATTGAGCCGAAATTTGCAAAACCGCAAAGGGCAAAACTTGCTATTGTTAAGGCTTTTGGCGTTAAAATTTCCTTAATCGCAGCTAAATCAGTATATGCGATAAATTCGTTCAATACAAGTTTTTCACCCATAAGTGCACCCACGGTTGAGATATCGGGAAGCGGCACACCCATTACAAGAGCAAACAGGCTAAAAAACGCTCCCAGAATGGTTTTTAGGCTTAAATTGTTCAGGTCTAAAAAGGCAAAAGAAAGATGAAGCGTGTTTGAGAGGAAGTGCCCGAAACCCGCCAGTATCCAGTCTATCATGGCAATCAACGCGAGCAGGGCAATCAGCATTGCAATAACATTTAATGATACCCTCATGCCGTCAGATGCACCATTAGCGATTGCATCTATTAAATTTACGTGTGTTTTTTCAATATTAACAGAAACTTTGTCTTTGGTTTTGCTTTCTTCGGTTTCGGGGTAAACAATTTTTGAGATAACAAGAGCACCCGGAGCCGCCATAATAGAGGCTGCAAGCAGGAATTTAGCAGGAACACCCATAGCAATATAAATTGCCATTACACCCCCTGCAATACAGGCCATTGAGCCTGTCATACTGGCTAAAAGCTCTGATTTTGTTGCGGTTGCAAGGTAAGGGCGAATCATAATCTGGGCTTCAACCTGCCCTACAAAGGCGCTTGCGATGTTTGAAAGAGCTTCTGCGCCTGATACATTCATTATTTTATACATAATTTTAGCGAAAAACGCCACTACACGCTGCATTATACCGAAATAATACAGAATATTTACAATTGCCATAACAAAAATTATTGTGGCCATTACTTTGATTGCAAATAAAAATGATGCACCTGGGTAGAAAAGCTCATCAATACGGGCTCCTGACTTATTCAGGAAGCCGAAAACAAAGTCTGCACCCGAATTTGAGAATTGCAGAATTTTTTCAATTCCTGCTGCTAAAATTTCAATTATTTTTTGCCCCAACGGTACTTTTAAAATAAAAACCGCAAGGAAAAATTGGAGTAAAAGCCCTGATATTACCGTTTTTAGGCTGATTTTTTTCTTATTGTTTGACATAAAGAAGCAAATGCCAAGTATAATTACTATTCCTATTATTCCAACAAATCTTTCCAATTTTTTCTTCCTTATTCTGTTAATAAAATGGGGCTTTTCGTAAGTTTTCCTAAGACATTTCTATTATATTCTAAAGAGTTTTTACTTTGCAAGAAGTTTTTAAAAAGCCTGTTTTGCCGCTTTGGCGGGAGGTTTACTCTTCAAAAGCAACAGGGGTGGTGGTTTTCAGGGTGCGAACAAGCTCTAAGTCGATATCTGCATAAATTGCCTCATTGCCTTCTTTTCCTTCCGCCAAAATATCGGCCATGGGAGATACTATCATAGAATGCCCTATATTGCCCAGAGGGTCTGCATTTCCGCTTTCATTTGAAGACACAAAATATACTAAATTTTCTGTTGCCCTTGCTATATTTAAAGCTCTGAAAACGCGCATATTCTGCTCTTTTTGCCCCTTAATACTTTTTAAATATGCCCATGCGGCAGGATTTACGATAATTTCAGCCCCTTTTTGAGCAAGCTTTTTATAATGCAGGGGATATTTAATATCAAAACAAATTGCGAGTCCTATTTTTGCAAAGTCCAAATCTACTACTACAGGCTGATTTTCACCGGGTGTCACCTTAAGATTTTCCGTTCCGCCGAAATATTTAAAAAGGTGAATTTTATCATATTTTGCAGCGGTTTTACCTTCTCTATTAAGCACAAACATTGTATTATAAAGGTTTTCGCCTCTTTTTGTAATAACAGTGCCTGCTATAATATTTGTATTATATTTTTTTGTAAGTTCCGCAAGAAATTTTACGGGTTTTCCGCCATCTTCGGGGTTTGGAAAATCGACGTATTTATTTGAAACCCCTGTTGTAAAAAATTCGGGTAAAACTATTAAATCAAGCGCTTTTTCATTGTTTTTTAATACAAAATCTTCAATTATATTTTTTACTTTTTCAAGATTTTCATCAATTTTATTTAATACAGGCTCAAACTGTATACTTAAAATTCCTGCCATAACAGCCTCCTTTTAAATTGCTTTATAACATTAAAAAATTAAGTGTCAATAACAATAAAAATATAGCAATCCTTGCAACACTCATATAATTTCTAGGTTCACTTTTTATTGTTCGAGAACTCGTTGGCATTTAAGCTAATGGAAATGCCAACTCAAACACTCTCACATTTATGTTCACCAAGAAATTATTATTCGCTTATGCTTAATGCTATATTTTTATCAATATTGACACCAGCTGCAACTGTTGTTTGTAAACTTTTGTAAAACTGCCGTATAAAATCTTAAAGTTTAAATTAAAACTTGCCGATATCCATGGTACAGCAGGGTTTATGACTGCAAATAAAAATAATTAAAACCTTACAAAATGACAATAGAGTAAATTTAAAAAGAACAAGGAGCGCAGCAAAACAATGGGTATGTCTGCAAGTCAGGGCCGTTTTTTAATGTTAACGGCACAAAAAAGCAATAACGAATTTCAAGCCCAATCTATTACGTTTCAGCGTATGATGCTTGCCGATAACGTTGAAAGATGGACCAATGAATATAATGAATCCCTTGCGAATAAAACTCTTTTGTTCGGACAGGCAAACAATGATGCAACAAGCATGAACTACAATGCAAGGCTCACTTATGCAGATATTGTAAGGGATAGAGATGAAGGCGGAATGAGCATGTCGCTTGTTTCTGCCACATCAAATAAAATTGTTGTTCCTGATCTTCCGGATCCGCTTCCTGAAGGCAAAACGAGGGATGATTACTTTATATGCCCCGATGTAAATGATAATGATTTCTTAGAGAAAAACCTGCGCGAAGGCAATTTCCTTTTTGTCGGGTATGATATGAATAATATCGCATACTTTGATGAAAGCGAATGGGATCCTATGCTTTACAGCGACAGTAAAATGGCAGGATACATCTCGGATGTTTATGATAAAACCGATGATGCAGAAGCTCAGAGCCTTTATGATAAAAGAATTGCACAGTTTCAAAGGTCTGATAAGCTTCTTGAATGTGAACTTAAGCGCCTTGAAACAGAACACAACGCTCTTGAAACCGAGATTGAAAGTGTTCAAAAGGTTATTAAAACCAACGTTGAATCAAGCTTTAAAACTTTCGGTTAATTATTGTTAAGTTTAAAAGCAGATGTAGTGCCGCTTTAAGACTTATAAAATTGAATATAAAAACACAAAGGTATATTAAAGCCTTTGTGTCTTAAATAAATTTACTCCATTGTTCATTTTGATGCCCCAATTTCCGGGGCTTTTTATTTAATATTTTTTTATGCAACCCATGTTTTGCAGAGTCTGCCGTTAGCATCTACGGGGTGGTTTGTTCCGCCAAGACCGTTTTCAAAGCCTGCCTTTTTTGCAAAGCCTATATTGCTTACTTCATTTAATTCCTGAGCATGTTTGTTTGCGCCGCCTGTTACTCTCGCGCCTTCAGGTTTTTGGACTTCCGGGGTAAACGGATTAATTTTTGCGCCGTTTTGTTCACCGGCGCCGCCTTTTGGCTGTTTGATTTCCGGCGTTCGGTAATTTTGTGCCGCAAGTAATGCATTGTAATTTTGAATTGGTGCTGTCATTTTTGTTTTAAACTCCTACATTTAAATAAAAACAACTTTCCTGTAAAAATTTCTGAATTTTAACTACATGTTACAAAAGTTAATATTAAAATCTGCCTGTATGGGGGTGTAATTTTTTTACTGTGTGGGGCAAAATGCAGGTGTTTATTTAATGAAAGGAAATGCAGACAATGAGATTCAGCCTTATAAAAAGAGAACCTTCTTTTTTCTTTGAAAATATGCATGAAGATTTGCAAAGATTTTTAAGAGATACATTCGGTGATGTGGAGCCTTCAGGCGATAGGCCTTTTGAGCGCACTTTTCGTCCTGCGGTGGAACTTTGCGAAGATAAAGAAAGCTACAATATAAAAGTAGAACTTCCCTGCGTTAAAAAAGAGGATATAACGCTTGCGCTAACTCCTGAAAACCTCACTATTACAGCAGAATCAAAGTTTAAAAAAGAAGAAGATAAAAAAGATATCAGATATTCTGAATTCCGCTACGGCAAATTTTCAAGAAGCATTAATTTTGAACACCCTGTGCGTCTTGAAGAGGCTGACAGTGAATTTAAAGACGGGATTTTGCATGTAAATCTTAAAAAAGTAGAACCCAAAGGGGAAGAAGTTAAAAAAATAGAAATAAAGTAATAAATGCAGGTTTTAAAATTGCTTTTTAATATAAAAGGGCTTATTTTGAGCCCTTTTTATACTTTCATAAAATCTTTTGATAATTCCTCTTTTATATGTTCGCAATCAACATGTTCAATCGGCGCCCCGGTTTCTTTTTGAAGGTAAACATCTTTTATTCCCGCTTGAACAATAAATCTTTTGCACAGGATGCATATAAAATTATGGCCGTAAATATACATCGTAGCGCCTTTACATCTATCCTGCCCTGCTTGAATTATGGCATTTTGTTCAGCGTGGATTGAACGGCAGGTTTCATATCTTGTGCCTGATTCAATATTATTTGCAACGCGGTAGCAATACCCGAGCTCCAGACAGGAAACCACTTTTGAAGGAGTTCCGTTGTAGCCTGTGGCTTTGATTTTATTATCTTCGCCCACAATAACAGCGCCCACCTGTGCTCTTATACAATTTGACCTTGAAGCGCAGGTTTTTGCAATTTCCAAAAAATATTCATTCCACGGCTTTACCATAATATTTTCCTTTCAGCTTTTTTAAGAGCTTTTTTAAAAAATATTATACAGCAATTAAAGAATTGTTGTCATATTTTCTCTTTTTTTAAAAGCACTGCCCAAAGCGCCTATTCCTTCCCAGTTTTCGGAAGGGGAAATTCTTATATTGTATCCCAAAACCATTGTTATATCCCGTAATTCACTCCATTTTACGGTATCAGTGTTTAATTTTCTTGATAAATTTGATTGCGTAAAAGAGTATCCGAAGCGCTTATTAAGCTCTTCAGCAAGGCGTGTCAAGGAAACATCCCTCATAAGGAGCATTCCTTTTATCAAATGTTTTGTGCTGATATCTCTTCCGTGCATATATCAATAATGATGTAATCTGTTTACTAAAGTTGATTTTTTATACTAAATTTGATATGATTATATCAAATATGATATAAATTAAAGGTTGTTCTAAAATGTTAAATTTGTTCATCGTGTTGAAAGGGCTTTTGAGCCCAAAAATTGCATTGCCTGAATTTTCGGGTCTATTTTATTTTAAGACTAAAGCTAATAAAAGGAAATTACCCGGTCGGGTAAATGCAGATAGCCTATCCGGCTATTCCTCAGCCTTTCCCTTCATCTGTCATTGCGAGCGACCAACGAGAGCCCTCCAAGAGGACCCATTTTGCACGAAATTAAAATTTCAGCAAAAGGAGGCGTGGCAATCCAGCCAATCTGCCTTTTCATTAGTTGAAATGCTCATGGCATTACTTGTGGCATCATTGCTTTTAGCAGCCCTTGCTCCTGTTATGACAAGAAGAATGGCAGATCATGAATTAAAAGTATTAAGTGAAGCAAGTAATTATGAAAAGGATATGGTGGTATCAGTATTTACTGAAAGTACAAAGTTTAATATACCATCAGATGCTAATCAAGTTAGAGTTACATTAATGGGAGGAGGAGGAAAAGGAGGAGATGCATTATACGGAAATAAAGAAATAGCCTCAAATGAAACATTTACTGTTCCTGATAATGTAACTAAATTAAGAGTGTTTATGATAGGTGGAGGGGGTGGAGGTGCTTCAGGAGGGCTTAAAAAGGGAACCGAGTATGCTGATATTCCTGAGAACGAAGTTGGAACATCTTCTAAAACTTATTATGTAGCAGGAAACGGCACTTCTACAAATACATATACTTTTAGCTCAAACGTGCTTGCGCCTGCGCTAAATGAAAAATGTTCCAACTCTGGCGTAAATAGTTGGACTTGCGCCAGTAACAGTGCTTCTGTTCCGCCAAACAGTATCATTCCTACTTCTTGCGGGTATAATTTTAGATTTAAGGCAACCGCTTGCGGTGGTTCAGGTGGCGGTGGTTGGGGCTCAAACTTAAGTGGAGCAGGCGGCTATTTAAAAGACGTAGAATTTCAAACCACTTCTACCACGCTCTATGTTACTGTGGGCGGTGGAGGCGGCTCCGGAAGCCTGGCAAGGGAGGCGGCTCTGAGTGGTGGATATGGCGCAGGTGGCGGTGGCGGTGCGCTTTGGGGTGCCATGGAATGGCAGAAAGGGGGTGCAGGCGGCACACATGGTGGTTCAGGAGGGTGGGGAGGATCTGGGGGTGGCAGCAGTACTACATCCTCGCCCGCACTAGCGCGGGGAGGAGCTACAGGCTCGGCCGGTGGTCTTGGTTGTGGCAACGGTGGCAGTTTTGGAGGAATTTGGGGTGGCAGTGGCGGCGGCGGAGGTTGCGGTAAGATAGGGAATACGGTTACTAGTGGTGATGGAGGCGGCGGCGGAGGTGGCGGAGGCCCCACTACAATAGCCACGGCATCCGGGTCAAGTGGAACAGTCCTCTTTCAAATAGGTGGTGGTGGTGGAGCTGGCGGATTTACAAACTCAGGTGTAGCTTATATCTCTGGCGGCGGCGGTGGAGCTGGCGGGGGTTACGGTGCAGGTGGTGGTGGAGGAGGAAGTTCTCAAGGTACAGCCGGAACAGGTGGAGACGGGGCGCCGGGTACGCACGATCTACCATATATCCGTGGCTATGGTAATGGGGAAAAAGGAGGAAGCGGACAGAAGGGTTATGGTGTCCCCGGAGGCAAAGGCGGAAATGGCTATGGAGGCGGCGGTAGTACAATATTTGGCAGTAATTATTGTGATGCGGTTTCCGGTCTCACTAATGGTAAACCAGGTGCATTAAAACTTTTTTACCCTGCAGGAAACACAGGGGTTGCAAACGGCTTAAAATGCGAATATCACCAACCTGCTAACTCAGGTGCCGGCGGTGGAGCAGGACAGATATGGATAGGAGAACTTAGTGTAACACCCGGTGAGAAGCTTA
>CAJUKY010000027.1 GCA_910587055.1 Candidatus Gastranaerophilales bacterium | reverse complement strand
TAATTCGTCAAGTCCGTTTCTTATTGTATAACAAACATTATAAAATTAAATAATTTGAAGTATTTTTGTAGTAAAATTTAATAAAAGTAAAAAAATTTCAGGTATAATAAATTTAAAAATAAAAATAAGGAATTAGTTTTTTATGAATACTTATCAAATTTTAAGCTATGTACCGACGGTTATTGAAGCTTCTTCAAAGGGTGAAAGAAGTTTTGATATTTTCTCAAGACTGCTTCGCGAAAGAATTATATTTTTAGGAAGTGCAATTGACGATGATGTTGCAAATTCAATTGTGGCACAGCTTTTGCTTTTGGATTCAGAAAATTCCGAAAAAGATATTATGCTTTATATTAATAGCCCGGGCGGCGTTATAACGGCAGGTATGGCGATTTATGACACCATGAAGCTTATTAAATCCGATGTTTCAACAATTTGTCTCGGCGATGCGGCCTCTATGGGTGCATTCCTGCTTTCAGGCGGGACAAAAGGCAAAAGGCTTGCTCTTCCGAATTCAAGAATTATGATACACCAGCCATTAGGGGGTGCAAAAGGTCAGGCAACTGATATTGAAATTGAAGCTAAGGAAATTCTGCGCATGAAGAAAATGTTAAACGAGCTTCTTGCAGAACATACGGGTCAAAAAGTAGAAAGAATTAAAAAGGATACGGAACGCGATAATTTCATGACGGCCGAAGAAGCTCTTGAATACGGCTTGATTGATAAAATCATAAGAAGCGAAGATGCTTAAAATCTTTGCATTTACGGTCAACCCGCATTTACGGTCAAATATATTAAAGGCTTAAGGAATTAATCTTTAAGCCTTTTTAAATACATAAATTCTCCATGCTCCGGTATTATAAAGCCCTATATAGTCAAGTTCTCTGTGCGCTTTATTTAAAACAAAATTTTTCGCATAGGACATAGCTATATATAAAAGCGGGGTTGTTTTGTAGATTTCATCATTCTCTGCAATTTGGTGCACTACGCTTTCAGGAAAAAAACTTACGGAAGTTAAATCCACAACAAAAAGTCTGTCTCCCTTATTCAACCATTTAAAAGCTTCTAAATTTAATCTGTCATCAAAATACTTATTGCTATCGCTAAGAAAAATGGGGCGGAACCTTTCTTTTCCTTCCTTATAAAGTTCTTTACGCTGCGGGTACCACCCGTCAAAATAAAAAGCGTAAGTGTGCTTTGTAACCTCGGAAGCATTATTGTAGGGCTCATTATCGGGATTATTCAAATCTATATATTTATAAAACCATCTTTTTGGATAATATAGAAATATAATTTTGTCGTTTTTTTTTAAGCCCATATCATTAAGCGCAAGAACGGGAAGCCTTTGCCCTTCTTCTCTTAAAAGCCTTACTGCAGATGTTTCTGAGACTATAAAATAGAATAAATTTAAAACAATAAAAATTGTTGCAATTGAAATTTTAAACCCCTTTGATTTAAAGGATATAAACCCGTCAGCCGTCATAAGAATAACAAGAGGAACAAGTTCAATTAAATACTTTGTAACAAATACTATTTTGCCTGCCATTGAAGCGATTAAAACCGTGAGCACCGTACATAAGATAACAGACAGCAGGTACCCTTGCATTCTTTTGGGGTTTAAAGCTCCGTTTATAAAGCATAAAATCCCGATAAGCGAAGGAATTAAGGCAAACGTAAAAAAACCGAGGTTTACAATACCGTTTTTATAAAAAGCATCGGCAAATGTATTATAAACATGAAAAGTATCACATAATACGGGTGAAAAGATATCGGTTAATACAAAAAATATTCTTGAAAAATTGAACGGCGCCCACCACTGGCTAAAGTATCCGCCTTTAATTAAAATATTTGCAATCAGCGGGATAAAAGGTAAAGCAAGCAGAATTACACCCAGAATACTGAATAATGCAAAGCTTGCAGTTTGTTTTTTAGGTACTGCAAATACCATAAGAGCCGCTGTTGAAAATAATACAAAAACAAAACCTATCGTATGAGTTAATATTAATAATACACACATTAAAGAATATAGTACAAAATTTTTCTTTGAAGGATTGTTAAATATTTTAAGCGCAAATAAAAGCGTTAAAGTTGTTATAAAAAATAAAAGCGAATAAATTCTTATTTCCTGAGAATAATATATTAAAAAGGAACTTATGGCACAAAGTGTTGTTGCTGCAAGTGCCGTTGATATTCCTTCTTTATTTTTATACTCAAGGGAAACAAAATACATTGTAATAACCCCCAAAACTCCGGGAATAACCGATGACAGCCTTAAAAATTTATCAGAATCATGGAAGATTAACATCCAGAGTTTTAAATAAATGTAGTGAAGCGGGGCATGACAATTACTTTTTAAACCTTCGAAAAATTCCGTCGGAAATCTTGCGCTTGCAATTTTCCATGTCAGATATTCATCATTCCACATCCCCTCAGGTTTATCCAGATGCCAGATTCTAAAAAGGATTGCGGCCGCTACAATTAAAATTAAATAAAAAATATTTTTCTTGTTCATAGTAAGATAAGCTTATCAAAACTTTATAGATTTGTCATTTTTGTAAATTAATAGTATTCTTTTCTAAAAAGGATAGTGAAATTACGGAGTAATTAACGGAAGATGAGTTTTAACAACATTATAGCCATTGTGGGAGATAAATTTGATGCAATAAATCTAATCTCATCAAAACTTGTATTGTTAAGGGATTTGGATAAAATCGTGGATACAAATCTTGAAAATGCGGCAGCTTTTTTAAACCAGACTATGCCAAATGTTATCATAGTGCATGCCAGAGGCGACAACAAAGACAGCCTTGATGCTATAAGAGATATAAAACATGCTGAATTATTAAACAATATTCCTATCCTTTTATACTCTGAAGATTGCACTAAAGAATTTTTAATTGATGCATTTGATTGCGGAATATCAGATATAATCAAAGCTCCGGTTGCAGACTGGGAACTTTTAATCAGGGTAATATGGTGCATTCAGAAAAATGAAATTAATTTAAATACGGATATAAAAAATAATTTTCTTACAAAACTTAAAATTATTCAGGATAAAACAGGATTTTACACGGAAGAATATGCAGAGCAGTTTCTTGATGCAGAAATTGAATCTGCCGTTAAATACAAAAATAAAGCATGCTTAATGCTTGTGGGGCCTGACAGTAAATTCCCGCTTTCAAAAGGTATAGATACGCTTGGCGAAATAATTGAAAAATCAACAAGGTTAAATGATACCGTCGGAATAAGACATGATGATAAATATTATATTTATCTGCCCAAAACAAAATTAAACGGTGCATATGCAGTATTTGAGCGTATTAATAACAATCTTGGAATTGATGCCAATATAAATGCAAGCGTTTATGAAATCAAGGATAAAGACTTTCAAACAATTAAAAAAATGCTTGAACATTCTTTTGAAAAAACAAAAGGCACGGTAAATACACTTCTTGTGGCACATGAAATACTTGAAGATAATTTGACGGAAGAACCTGCTAAGCCCTTGCAGCATGAGCACAGAGATTTAATTGAAAGAAGATTAAATATTAAAGAAAAGAGAAATCTTGAAGAACAGGGGCTTTTTAAAAAAGCGGGCGATGATAATGAAAATGCCGGAAGTTTTGCAGGTGATACGCTTTTAAAAATAGAACCTGATGAAAAACCAGTAAACAATACAATTAAAACCAGAAGCAGGTCGGATATTTTAACTGAAGAACTTAAAAAAGAAGGAATGCAAACCAGATTAAACCCTATACTTCCCAAGGTTGAAATCGGCGAATTAAGCGAAGAGGAAGAAAGAAATGCCAATTTATTCCGCCATGCATTTAAGAAGAAATGCGAGCTTGTAACAGCACCTGTTTTTGACAAATTCAAAAATCAAGTTGAAGCAAAGCATTATTTTATAGATATCAACAAAAAAGTTGATTTCAACCAATCATTTTTTGAACTTCAAAAAGATGATAAAATGATGCGTCTAACCGTCAATTATCCGGGCTTTTCAAAGGTTGATATTATCACTGAAATATTCTTCGGCACAGAAAAAAAAGGCTATAATTCTTTCAGCCTTAATTTAACAGAATACAGCTTTCATAAATTATCAATAACCCTTGAAGGGCTTATAAATGAATATGAAGGATATATCTAAATCCTAATATTTCAAGCAATAAATTTTCCGCTTAAATTAATTGTTGCTTACAAGCATTTTAAATGCAACAAGACCGCGCGCAGATATTTGCTTAAAGCTTTTCTGCTGACTTTTTGATATTTCAAAAATTCTGATAATTCTTTGTATTTCGCGTTTTTGTTTATCGGTATCAATAATATATGCGTTTTTATCGGGCTCTGTCACTATGTTAAAAAGCGTATTTAATTCTCTTTCGTTCATAAAAATTCAACTCTCAATTAAAAAATAAACTCCATGTACCTTTATAAAGTATTTTTTATTTGAAAAATTGCTAAAATTTTATAAACGCAGTTAAAATAACGTTACAATATTTTTAATAATGCAGTTATGTTCTTTAAAATATAAAGCTATGTAAACTTTAATTCTTTTAAGTAACAATTATTTAAAGAATATATACTTAATATATACAAATAGTTATTAAAAGGAACCAAGAAGTGACAGAGATTCAAAATATATTCAAAATGTCTGAAATATTTGTACAGGAAAGAATGGACACTGCGGCTGATAAATTAAAGAATATTTCAAGAAAGGCAGATAAATATATAACCAATTTCATTATAAATAACAGTGATGAAAACGGATTAATCAGCACTGATATTACAGGCCTGGATGAAGATTTGGATGTTAATGAAATCATTCATGGCAAAAGTGCAACATTGCCCATATTTAGCGATTTTGCAGGAACAATAATTGATGCACTGGACAGTGAGACAAAAGACGGTGCAATAGGCGCTACAAAACAAGGTGCAACAGGAGATTGCTGGCTTTTATCAGGCGTTAATGCTTTAAGCTATACAGAAAAAGGCAGAGAAATAATTAAAGATGCTCTTGAATATACGGATGACGGCGTTATTGTGCACTTAAAGGGTGTTGGGGATTATGAAGTTTCAAATCATGAAATTGCTCAAACAAAAGCATCTTATCAATATTCAGATGGCGACGATGACATGATTGTATTTGAACTTGCCATAGAAAAAGTTTTAAATGATATAGCCAAAGCCGATATTACAATTAATAGCAGCCATACTGGAAATATATCTTTATACCCTGATTTACTGAATAATACAAGATTAAACGCATCATCCACAGAAGGCGGAAATTCATACAATGCACTATATCTTATCACCGGAAAAACCGGTATATTGTGCGAAAACAAAAATGATATGGCGTTTTTATTAAACGCATTTCAAGCAAACAACAACAAGGATTTCGTATTGACAGCAGGAATAAATATTCCGCCGGAAGAATACATATATGATGAAGAAGGCGATATGGCAAGAGTGTTTGAACCCGAAACCGCAGTTGACATATACGGAAACACCATTAAACTTGCAAAAGCTCATGTCTATGCTATAAAAAAAGTTGACAATGATAATGTAACATTTGTAAACCCATGGGATTCTTCCAAAGAATATACGGTTTCAAAAGAAGTATTTTTAGATAAATTTAGCGATATAGAATGTTGCGATTTATCAGATAATAATCCTGAACAAAATTTTATAAATCATCCTGCGGTAATTACCGATAACGGAGAAAAAATATTTCTGGAATCCAGCAAGTTGGATAATGCACTTTATATAGAAATGACAGCTTATTCTAAAGACGGAGAAATGTTGGATGCAAGAGCACATACAGATGATCAAGCCCAAAATGCAGGAATTGACCTAAATGATTTAATTAATAACAGCATAAGCCAATATATAGAAACAGGCAGTTTCTGGGAAGATCGCGGGAGAGTAATAAAATCCCGATAAAAACTTACTGCTTCATTGTATCTGCAGGGTTTTGCACGATATCAAACCAGCTGATATTGTTTGATTTTAATATAAAATTGCAAAATTCACGCACCGCGCCTTTTCCGCCGCCAAAATTCGAAACAGCGGAAGCTGCCGATTTTACTTCATCAATTGCATCATTCGGAGCGCAGGACAGGCCGACTTTTTCTATAACGCACAAATCGGGAAAATCATCTCCCATATAGGCGATTTCATCATATTTAACATTAAATTCGGCGCAAAGTTCATCAAGTGCTTTGAGTTTGTTTTTCTGTCCTTTAAAAAGTTTAGTAATTCCTAAAACTTTGGCTCTGTGTTCAACTGTGCCGTTATCACGGGCGGTAATAATTGCTGTTTTGAAACCTGCCTTATTTAGCATCACAACACCTTGACCGTCTTTTGCATTATAAGTTTTAATCTCTCTGCCATCTTCAAGAAACGTTAAAGACCCGTCTGTCATAACACCGTCTACATCAAAAGCAACAATTTTAATTTTTTGTGCTTTTAATCTTAAATTTAAATCATTAAAATTCAAATTATTTCCGTTCATAACCTATGCCACTCCAGCTTTTAAAAGATCGTGAATGTGAATAATTCCCGCCAGTTTGTTATCTTCAACAACACCGAGAGATGTAATAGAATATTTTTCCATAATAGAAAGTGCTTTTGCCGCCAAATCATCAGTATTAACGAATTTCGGATTTAAAACCATGACATCTTTCACTTTTAAAACTTCAATATTTTTATGCTTTAGCAAAATTCTTCTGATATCGCCGTCTGTTATAACACCTTTTAACGATCCGTTAGAATCTATTATAAAAGCACATCCAAGCTTCTTTTCAGAAATCAATCTTACCGCATCCAAAAATTGCAGATTTTCATCTACAACGGGCAGATTTTCTTTCAGCATTAAATCGGATACTTTGTACAAAACCCCTTTGCCGAGAGCACCCGAAGGATGAAATACAAGAAAATCTTCGTAGGAAAAACCGCGCTTTTTCAAAAGACAGACAGCAAGCGCATCACCCATAGCAAGAGTTACCGTGGTGCTTGCGGTAGGCGCCTTATTTAAAGGACACGCTTCTTTTTCAACCGCAATATCAAGAACAACATCGCTTCTTTTTGCAAGTGTAGAATCAATTTTTCCCGTTATACCTATCAAAGGCACGTTAAATCTTTTAATTAAAGGAAGAAGATTTAATAATTCAGCAGTTTCACCGCTATTTGAGATACCTATTACAACATCTTCTCTCGTGATAATTCCTGAATCCCCGTGTGTGGATTCGGCAGGATGAAGAAAAACCGCAGGGGTTCCCGTTGAACAGAGAGTTGCAGCTATTTTTCTTCCTATAAGACCAGATTTTCCCATACCGGTTACAACCACTTTTCCTTTTGAACCATATAAAATATCAATAGCACGGATAAATTCAGCTCCAAGCCTTTCTTTAAGCTTTAAAATTGAATTTGCTTCAATATCGAATACATCGCTTGCACTTTTTATAAGCTCATCCTCTTTCATTATTACCGCATGCATAAACCGTTTTCCTCTTTGTTTTAAAGACGTTTTTATAAAAATTATACACTAAACAGTTTAATTTTAGTAAAAGATTAATAAAGTTTAAATTACTGCCGCCGAAATTTTTAATATACGTATTTTATAAAGGCTTTTATTTAAAATTTTATGAGAAAAGTAAAAATAGATTTTAATAAAAACAATCTGGATGAAAAAATTCAAAGCACAAAAGAAATATTCAGCAGCAATTTAAACTTTGAATATGAATTTGACCTTTCAAGACTTAATTTAATAGATGCAAGCAAAACGGCTCTTTTGCTTTCTGCTGAATTAATGAGAAAAAATACAAAATCAACAATAAATTGCCTTTTAGCTGATAAAGAAACTTTAAATATCATTGCACCAAGAAAATTGAAAAACACTTTCCTTAGTGTTACAGTAAAAGACAACATGAGAGAGATTCAATATACAAATATTGGAATTAAAAATAGAAAGCGATACTGTTAAATGAACATCATTCAGGCAATAAAAGAAAATAAAATATACGGAATTATAAGAGAAGATGATACAAAAAAGGCAATAGAAATTGCAAACGCTTATATTGAAGGCGGAATAAAAGTTATAGAAATTAATTCCACAATTGATGCCATTAAAGAAGTGGCAAAAAATGAAGATATTTTTGTTGCGCAGGGAGGTGTTATAACATCATCTCAAGCACTGGATGGAATTGAAGCGGGAGCAAAGCTTCTTGTATCACCGATTTTGCAGATGAACCTTGTAAAATTATCATCAGGACATAAAATCCCCTTAATGCTTACCGCAACTACACCGAATGAAGCGTATACAGCATGGAAGGCCAGAGTTCCCGTTATAAAAATTTACCCGATTAAAGACTTAGGCGGAGCCACATATATTGAAGAATTATTAAGACCGATGAAATTTTTAAATGTTATGCCTACAGGTTCTATTAAAATTTCAGATATTAAAGAATATTTGAAAAAGGGTGCAACGGCTGTAGGACTCGGGCATGAACTTTATTGCAATAAAACAACTGATGAAATTGTAAAAAGCGCTGAAATGGCGGTATTGGAAGCAAAATCAGTGTAAAGCGCTTTTAATTCTTTATTTTCCGTTAAAGTGTTTATAAGTTATTTCCGAAATTTTAGCAATAATGGCAGCGTTTTCGGCATCCGTCATTTTTGATTCGGTAACAAAAACTGCTATGTAATAAGTTGAGCTGTCAGGAAGAATTACAAAACCTGCATCATTTTCTGCAATCTTTATGCCGTCAGGTTTTCTGGATGACATGCCTGTTTTGTGCCCAAAAACCGTGCCTTTCGGTAAACCTGCTTTTAATTTATTTTCACCCGTTGCGGCCTCAATCATAATTTTATCAAGAAACGCTTTGCTCTTACCTGATAAAAGGCTTTCTTCCCTGATAAATTTTATTGCAAGCGCAACATCAAACGCTCTTGTCTTGTTTAAATATTGGTTTTGAATATCGGCTTCCATCATTTTTTCATCGGCTAAAATTTTAATATTATTAAAACTATAGCCCGCTAAATCGCTGTTTAGAACAGATATTCCTCCGATATAGTTAATCAAAATATCCGTTGCATTATTATCGCTTTCGGATACCATATACTTCATCAAATCTGAAACTGAGATTTTAAAAGGGGTTTTTGCATATTTTTTAAGCATCGGGCTCCAGGTTGACCTTATTATCATATCTTCAGTCACAGTGATTTCATCATCAAGGGAAAGTTTTTCTCTATCAATCTTATTTAAAACCGAAACGCCGACAAAATATTTAAAAACACTCATCAATGGCGCTTTTTCATCATTAAACGACCAAAGATAATCATTATGAATTACTGCGGCACAAACCGTACAAGGTTTGCCAAACACTGCCTTTTGAACCTTGAAGGTTAAAGAATTAAAATAGAAAAAAGCACAAATGGCTCCAATTAATATTAAAACTATGAGAACAACAAAGCGCTTCATGGTTTTTAACCCCTATAAATTAAATTATAGGCGTTAAATATCGCTTTAACGTTTGCAACCGCAGTGTTTCTGTGAATTGCACGGCCAATAACGGTTGAACCGTCTTCCCCTTCAATATGGATAACACTCATTGCATTTGCACCTGAACCCAGAAGTTCTTCATCCATTGCAATCTGCTTATAATGAAGCAGTTTTCTTTCAAACCCTGCCTGTTTCAGGGCATCCATGCAGGCGTCAATCGGGCCGTTTCCTTTTCCCGTCATATTGTAATTTTTATCTTTATAGCTAAATTCAAGAACAAATTTACCTTCGCCGATATGGTCAAATTTTGTCAATTTAAATACACCTTTAATGTTGCAGATTTCATTAAAGTAAATATCAATAATATTCCTTGTAGGCAGTTCGCCGATTTTTTCAGCCGCTTCCTTAACGGCGGGAGCAAGGCGAATAGCTTCCTGGATAGTGATGGGATAACCAGCCTTTGATATGATTTCAAAAATTGCAGTTTTGCCTGATTGGCTTGTAAATCCTATCTTTTCGTCATCTTTTCTTCCTATTAAAGAAGGGTGAATAGGCCTGTATGCACCAAATTCCATATCTTTTGTCTTAAGGGCGCCGTCCTGATGAATTCCGCTTCTGTGCGCAAGAGCATCAGGGCCTATCAAAGGTGCTTTTTCATATATATCAACTTTGGACATTTGAGATATAATCAAAGCGGTTTCATAGATTTTTGACAAATCAACAGGTACTTCAACTCCTGAATTATGCAGTGCTACAGCGACTTCATAAAAATTAGTATTTCCTGCGCGCTCTCCCAAACCATTTAGGGCACATTCCAGCTGTATTGCACCTGAAAAATAACCTTCAACCGTTGTAGCTGTTGCCATTCCAAGGTCGTTATGATTATGAAGAGAAATTGAGATATCTTTCGGCAGAGCATTGTAAATCTTCTCAATCATATCAAGAAAAACTCTCGGGCGCTTTCTTTCAACCGTATTCGGCAGGTTTATTGTTGTAGCTCCCGCTTTTACGATTTCTTGCAGGGTGTCAATCACAAAATCAATATTTTCGCCGCAATCTCCGAAATGCTCGACAGAAAATTGCACCTGTCCGTTTTTATTTGCTTTTTTTACCTGTTCATATGCAAATTTTACCGCATCGATTGCCGTTTTTCTGACATCTGACGGTTCTTTATTTAATACATATTTCATATGAAACGGGCTAAAAGTTAAAAAAGTATGAATTCTCGGAATACCTGCAGTATGCGTAAGGGCATTGACCGCGCTTGTGATATCAGCTTCCACACATCTTGCAAGTGATGAAACCACAATATTTTCAGGAGCAATGGAGGCTAAATATTTACATGCCTCAAAATCCATCTCGGATGAATTTGCAAAACCGACTTCAACAGCCTGAATGTTTAATTCAAGAAGTCTTTTAAAAATAATCTCTTTTTCGGGAAGACTCCAGGGCTTTTTTAAAGACTGGTTTCCGTCACGCAATGTTATATCATAAAAAAATGGTTGTTTTACGGGCTGCTTCATAAAAATACTTTCAAAATAAAATCTCTGTGTTATAATAATTGTACCATGGACATTTTTTGTTATTAAATACTACATTTATAATATTAAATTTTGTTAATGGTAAGCCGATAAAACGCAATTTTTAGTATTCACATGCGTTATATGACTTGTGGAAAATTAGTTTAATTAACTATGCTATCAATTAACAACAATACTTTATATAGAAGCCCTAATTTTAAAGGGCTTAATATCGGACCGAAGGCTTCAAAAGCTCTCGATAAGCTCGGCTCACTACAGTCCCCGGGACAAAGGCTTGCATTCGGTATAGCGGCTCTTACACTTCATCCTGTTATGGATAAAATGAATCCCTGGATAGATGATGAAACAAAAGAAACTTCCGCAATAAGAAGTGCCGCAAAGGCAATTGCCTGCACGTTAACGGGTGTTATTATAAGGGAAGCTTGCATTCTGGGTACTGATGCGCTTTTGAGCAATGAAGGCATAGTTAAAAAACTTCCTCAATTTATGACAAAAGACAAAGGGCACACGGGTGCTGTTATCGGTACGCTTATGGGTCTCGGTATCATGATGTTTACAAACTTCCTTATTGATGTACCCTTAACCGATAAATTAACACACATGTTTACAGAACGTGCAAAGAAAAAAGGTAAGTTAAAAAACAGCAGTACCGGGCATCAAATGCCTAAACCAAATTTCAGTGCCGATTACAAAGCAAAAATACAAGAAATTTCAAATAAAATCAAAACGGGCGAACTGCCTCCAATGTCACAGGTGAATACGGAGGTGCTCAAATGGGATGCTTAGATAAGGTTAAAAACCAATTCGTAAGCTGGTTTGATAAAGACAATAATGCAAGTTTTTTATTTGTAACGGCAGCACTCGGCTGGGTTTTAGCCTCCGCCGCACAAACCGTTGGTCTTTTAAATAATAAAGAATTAACAAAAGAAGATAAAAAATTCCTCGTACCGCAGGAGATTATGGATGGCACTGCAAATATAGGAATGTATGCCCTTGTTACAACCCGGTTAATGAAAGGTGCTGAAAAATTAACACGTCCCGGCAAAAGCGGAAAGCCTTTTATTAATTTGAAAGATGAAACGGGAAATATTTTAGAATATGCAAAACACCCTGAACAGTATGCCAAAATGGGCAGAAACCTTAAAACAGGTGCAGCCATTCTCGGTGGGATAATTTCAACCTGCATCTTAACCCCTATCGTAAGAAATGCTTTTGCGGCTTATATGAAGAAAAAATCAGACGAAAAAACACCCGAGCAAAAACTAACCCTGCAAGATAACTACAGCGGAAGAACCCAGCCGTTTTTTACAAAAACCTATTCATTTCCCGCTTTTAAAAGTTATTCGGGAAATATGAGAATTTAGCCGCGCTTTAAACTATGAAAAGAATTTTACAGCTGTTCTTTAATAAGTTTTATAAGTTCAAAATACCTCTTGCTTAATTCGCCCTGAGTGATTTTTAATTCGTTTGCAATATTAGCCTGTTTTTTAAGACGGGCATGGCGGGAATAAAAAATTTCAAAATAATTTTTATCAGGAAATTTTACATGTAATTCATAAACAATTCCCAAAATACGCTTTATAACACCCTCTTTTATTTCCGCTTCCGGAAAGGCCAGTTTGGGGTCTTCAATATCTGCAAAAATATCGCTATTTAAGTCTAAAATTCCCTGTGTATCAGCTTTCAGAGATATGATTTTTTCTTCTTTTAACGGAGCAGGGCGGGCAGGATTATTATTTTGAATAAGTCTTGCACGCTCTAAATCAGTTCTTGTAATATTTGTTTCCTGTATTATTTTCTCTTTAATATTGGCATCATCAAGAAGATCCATTCTGATTTCATCTTTATCAGGTTTTTGTTTTGGCGTATCATCTCTTCCGTTTTGCCTTAAAATATTTGAAATAGAAGTATCAGCAACCTTTTCAAGATAAGTTTTAAGATTATCCACATTTGAAACAGAATCAAGCAGAATATATGATTTCTTATAAACATCGGAACAAAAGGCTTCAAGCAGGTCTTCATTACCGTAATACCTGCTGTTGCTTCTTATTGTCTCCTCTATAAGTTTTCTGTGATTATTGGCTAAATCCAAAACCATAACTCCAAGCAAACTTTATATATTAATATTAAATCACAAATTCTCATTTTAAAGTAGTATAAATTTGTAACATTTTTGCTTTTATTTGTACAGTTTGCATTTTGAAGGTATAATTTATATTAACAAGAGATTAAATGGAATTTAATGAGAAATTTATATAAAACTTCCTTAATATCTATACTTGCGTGTATCTTATTATTTAATGAGAGCACCGCTTGCGCTTTTGAATTTAAAAATCCTTTCAAAAGAAAAACAAAAGAGCATGTGGAAGAAGTAAAAAACAATAATGAAAATGCTGAAAACACTGAAACTCCGGCTGTATATTCACCAGAAGAAGAATATACGGGAGATTCCGATGCAGTCCATATAAAAGACATTGAAGTATATGGAAATAATCTGATTGAAACAAGCTTTATAAAAAGTCAGCTAAGTTCAAAAGAAGGATACCCTTTTAACAGAAAAAATGTTGCGAATGATTTGAATAAACTTTATAAATCAGGATATTTTACACAAAATATAAGGGCGCTGCCTATCAAACTTGACAGCGGAAATGTTAAATTAAGAATTATCGTTGAAGAAAACCCGCCCATTGAAGGATTTTTTATCACAGGAAATGAATCTTTAAGTACATATGAAATAATGGAAATACTTAAAGACTTAGAAGGAAAACCGCAGAATATTCTTGCAATAAATGCGGCAATTGAAAGCATTCAAGAACTTTATGCGGGAAAAGGGTATATTTTAGCAAAAGTAACAAATATTCAAGATGACCCCGATAATATAATAACCATAAAAATTAATGAAGGCGTAATAGGCGACATTAAGGTTGAAGGAAACAATAAAACAAAAGATTTTATTGTTAAAAGAAATATTCTGCAGGCTCCGGGGGAAGTATACAATGAAAATCTCATGAGAGCAGATATTATGCGCCTTATGGGCACACAGGCCTTCAAAGACGTTCAAAGAGAGATAAAACTTGATGAAGAAACCGGACTCTACGATATCATTGTTCAACTGGATGAACAGAGAACCGGAAGAATATCTCTCGGTGTCGGTATTGACTCAAGCTCAGGATTTTTCGGTTCTGTAGGCTTCGGCGAAAATAATTTCAGGGGTCTCGGACAAAAACTTAATTTAAATGTAATGGCGGGAACCGGCATATTAATGCATGATTCAAGTGTTTTAAGACGTGCAAATCTTCAGGCTGAATTGTCTTTCCTTGAACCGCATTTTAAATCAGAAAATCAATCTTTAGGCTTCAGAGCTTTTGCAAGAAACTTCGGAAGCTATCAGGTGCCGCTTGCAATTGAAGAAAGATACGGCGGAGATATTACAATATCAAGAGCATTCAAAAATGCCAAAAATCTATCCGGAAACTTTGGTATAGGCGTTGAAAATGTGCATTTAAAAGAAGGCGACTGGGGAAAAATTTCAAACCTTTATAATCAGCGCGGTGTGCCTCTTTCAGAAAGAGAAAAACAGCTTGAAGGCGGGTTCTACACAAAAATTATGCCATCACTTGTTTACGATACAAGAGACAGTGTTATAAATACAAGGCATGGTGTTTTGGCTAAAGTAAGCCTTGAAGAAGCATTCAGTTTCTCCGATGCTGACAGCTACGGCAAATTAAACGGTGTTTTGAAAAAATTCATCCCTGCCGGAAGAAAATCGTCTTTGGTTTTAACTGCACGCGGCGGCGGAAAAATAAACGGAGATTTGCCGGAATTTGCAGCATACACACTCGGCGGGCCGTATTCACTCAGAGGATTTAATATAGCAGAAGCAGGCTCAGGCAACGGCTTTATGATGGGCAGCGCAGAATTCAGATTCCCGATACCGTTTTTGGATCGCATAACTTCAAATTCTTTCCTGAACAACATCAGAATTGCAGGATTTGTTGACGGCGGTAAAGTATTTAGTTCGACTCTTACAGACAGATTATATGACAGACCGGGATACGGCATCACGGCCGGTGTAGGTTTAAGAATATTTGTACCCGGCTTAGGCCCGATTAATTTAGATTACGGTATTCCTTTAACAAATACAAAGGGCTCAGGAAGCGGCGGCTTCTTCACATTCGGTATGGGTGATTATCTGTAAGGTAAAAATTAATGAATTAATCTTTAAAACATCACAAGAACCATTGCGATGTTTTAAAGATTGCAGGCTCGCTTCAATAAAATATTTTGCGTTTTTGTGCTTTGTCAATTTATTAAAAATTAAAATATAAAATTGCCTCTGTTTTATTAGAGGCAATTTTTAAGACATGTTAAAATAAAGTTACATAACTTTATTCTTCAAAATTAAGGTTGCCTTGAGATATGTTATCCTGCTCGTTTGCTTCGGTTTCCAGAGCAGCTTTTTTAACATCCTCATCCTCATCAGGTTCTACGATTTTATTCACAGAAACAACATAATCGTTTTCGCTTAAGTTTTGAACCTTAACACCTGTAGCGGGTCTGCCCTGTCTTGAAATTGATGAAGCGCTTACACGCGTTACAACACCGTTTGCACTTACAACCATAATTTCATCTTTTTCTTCAACAATAGTTAAGGCCACAAGTCTTGAAGAAGATGTTTTGAATTTAGTTGCAATCAACCCGAGGCCGCCTCTGTTTTGAGGTCTGAATTCAGAAAGTTTAGAACGTTTTCCAAAACCGTCGCTTGTCATAACAAGTAAATCAGCATCATAATCTCTCGGCACAACATCACAGCCCACAATCGTATCGCCCGTTCTTAATTTCATGGAATTTACACCGCGGGCTGAGCGTCCTAAAGGTCTTAAATCAGAAATTGCAAACCTGATTGCCATACCGCAGCTTGTGCCTATAATAATTTCATCATTATCCTGAGCAAGTTTTACCCAGTTTAATGTATCATTTTCTTCCAATCCGATTGCAATAATACCGTTTCTTCTGATACTTGCAAAATTATCAAGGCTGATGCGTTTGATATAGCCTGATTTAGTTAACATTATCAAATTAGTGTTTGCATCAAAAGTTTTAACGGGCACAACAGCAGTAATCGCTTCATTCTGTTCAATCGGCAGAACATTTATAATCGGAAGCCCTTTAGATTGCCTTGAGCCTTCGGGGAAATCGTAAACATTTAAGCTGTATACAACACCCTTGGATGAGAAAAATAATACTTTATCATGCATCATGGCGGTAAAGAAATGATCAACATCATCATCCTCTTTTGTCTTCATGCCGCCTTTACCGCGGGTTGCACGATTCTGTCTTTCAAAGGTATCAAGAGAAATTCTCTTAATATAGCCCTGTCTTGTGATAAATACAGCCATTGCAGTATTTGGGGTTAAATCTTCAATATTTAATTCCCCCTGCTCGGGCAGAATTTGGGTTTTTCTGTCATCGCCGTATTTTTCTTTATCTTCAAGAAGCTCTTCTTTAATCAGATTTAGAATTTTTTGTCTGTCAGCCAGAATTGCTTCATATTCAGCAATTTTCTTCATCAATTCATCATATTCAGCTCTGATTTTATCCTGCTCTAAGCCTGTTAACCTTCTTAACTGCATCTCCAGGATTGCATTAGCCTGATCAATATCAAGCCCGAAGCGGTTAATAAGCCCTTCTCTCGCTTCTTCGGTATTTTTAGATTTTTTAATTAATTCAATAACTTCATCAAGCGCATTTAGAGCAATCATCAAACCTTCTAAAATGTGCGCTCTTGCTTTTGCCTTCTTTAAGAAGTAAAGAGTTCTTCTTGTGATAACTTCAACCCTGTGTTCCACAAATTCATTCAATACTTCATAAAGATTTAAAAGCCTTGGCTGCTGGCCCACAAGGGCTACCATGTTAACGCCGAATGAACTCAATAAAGCGGTTTGTTTATACAGATTATTTCTTACAACATCGGGTTTAGCATCACGTTTTAATTCTATAACAATGCGCATGCCATCTCTGTCTGATTCATCTCTTAAATCAGAGATGCCTGTAATTTTACCGTCTTTTACAAGTTCCGCTATTTTTTCAATCAAGGCGGCCTTATTTACCTGATAAGGAATTTCGGTTACAACAATTGCTGTTCTTGATTGACGGCCTGCACCGCCTTGAATTTCTTCAATTGTGGATACGGCAGACATTTTTATTGAACCGCGGCCCGTTTCATAGGCTTTTTTAATTTCGGATGTACCGATAATTGTAGCGGCTGTGGGGAAATCAGGCCCTTTGATATATTCCATAAGTCCGTCAATTGTGATGTCGGGGTTGTCAATCAAGGCAATGGTACCATCTACAATTTCATTTAAATTGTGAGGAGGGATATTTGTTGCCATACCTACTGCAATACCTGAAACCCCGTTTAATAAAAGCATGGGAAGTCTTACGGGGAGTACAGCAGGTTCAACAAGTGAACCGTCAAAGTTCGGGGTGAATTCAACCGTTTCACAGTCAATATCTGCCAGCATTGAGGTAGTGATTTTGTGCATTCTTGCTTCCGTATACCTCATCGCCGCCGCACCGTCACCGTCAACAGAACCGAAGTTTCCATGACCATCTACAGTTAAGTATCTGGTTGAAAAGTCTTGAGCCATACGAACTAAAGCTTCGTATACGGCCGTATCACCATGCGGGTGATATTTACCGAGAACTTCACCGACAATTCTTGCGCATTTTTTAAACGGTTTATCAGGTGCCATTCCAAGCTCGTTCATGGCAAACAAAATACGTCTGTGAACAGGCTTCAAACCGTCTCTTACATCAGGAAGGGCGCGGCCGACAATAACACTCATTGCATAGTCGATATACGACCTTTTCATTTCATCTCTTATGTTTATAGGTACAATTTTTCCATGATCAAATAAATTTGTTTGACTCAAAACTGAAA
>CAJUKY010000026.1 GCA_910587055.1 Candidatus Gastranaerophilales bacterium | reverse complement strand
AACAAGGATGACAATAAAGTTATATGGTGTGTAATAAATCTTAACATTTCTTACATATTAGTATACGATGAAAATTCTTAAGACTTTTATATATTTGTTAAAATATCCACTATTTAATGTAATTTAGTGTATAATTTTTTTATGAAATTAATTATACAGATACCCTGCTATAATGAAGAAAAAAGCCTTCCTGTAACGCTTTCAGCTATCCCGAAAAAAATTAAAGGGGCAGATGAAATTGAAATTTTAATAATAAATGACGGCTCAAGCGATAATACGGTCAATACTGCAAAAAATCTGGGCGTTAATTATATTGTCAGCTTTTCAAAAAATCTGGGGCTTGCCCGCGCATTTGACGCGGGTTTAAAAGCTTGTATTAAAAACGGCGCGGATATAATTGTAAATCTTGATGCGGATAATCAATACTGCGCGGATGACATTGAAAAACTTATTCAACCCATACTTGAAAATAAGGCGGATATTGTCATAGGGGCAAGGCCTATTGATTCTATTAAACATTTTTCACCGGTTAAGAAGCTTTTACAAAAACTCGGTTCTTTTGTTATGAAAAAAATCTCCGGCGCAGATATTCTTGATGCTCCGAGCGGTTTTAGAGCTTTCAGTAAAAATGCCGCCATGAGAATAAACATTTTTGATACATACACATACACTATGGAATCAATTATTCAGGCACAAAGAAAAGGGCTTTCCATTTTAAGTGTTCCAATTAGAGTAAATAAAGATTTAAGGCCCTCAAGGCTTGTTAAAAATAATTTCAATTATATTTTCCGCTCTGCAAAAACAATGATAAGATTTTTTATAATTTATCACCCTTTCAGATTTTTTATATCACTTGCGCTTATTTTTCTTGCCCTTGGATTGTTTTTAGGCTTTAGATATTTATACTTCTTCCTTCTCGGGGACGGGGCAGGGCATATTCAATCTTTAATTTTATGCGGGCTGCTTATAACGGGCGGCTTTCAAACAGCACTTCTTGCAATAATTTCAGATTTACTTGCAATAAACAGAAAACTGATTGAAGATGTACAAATAAAAGTTCAAACATTACAAAACGGGAAAAATTAAAAATGTTAAAACAAAGAGCAGTTGAAAATTTTAAAAACGGATATTCATGTTCTGAATCTGTTGTAAAAGCGGCAATAGATGAAGGACTCGTGCCTGTTGATTTCTTATCTGCCGCAACAAGTTTTTCAGGCGGCATGGGGCAGGGGTGTCTTTGCGGAGCAATTGCAGGCTCTCAAATGGTTATAGGTTATATACACGGCAAAGGCAAAACCGAAAAAGCACGTGCTCTTGCAAAAGAATTTATTGAAGAATTTAAAAAAAACCACAAAGCAACATGCTGCAGAGTATTGACTGCAGGATTTGATTTTCACAGTCCCGAAAGAAAAGCGCACTGTGTAAATATGGTATACGACTGCGCTAAAATATTGGAAATTATTTTAGAAAAAGAATTATCAAACGTCTAAACAATATTTCTTAAATTAAGCTTGTGCTGAATAGGTTCTGATTCAAACAAATCACCTATTGAGCATTCAAGTGCATCACAGAGTCTGTCCATATTTTCATAGGAAGGCTGCGTTCTGCCGTTTGCCCAGGAATAAACTGTCTGCTGGGGCAGTTTTAGTTCTTTTGCAAGTTTATAAAGACTGTAACCTTTGTTTTTCTTTGCGATTTCTCTGATTTTTATTTTCATAATATAAAATCCTGATTACTAAACATTTTTTTGTAATAACAGAATAATATTATATAATTTAGTTTAAAAATAAATCATACAAATAAACCAGAATATATTTTTAATACTTGATTATAATATCAATATAGTTAAAATAATTATAGGATAGTTAGTAACTAAAATAATATAAACTTAAAGGTAGTAAGACGATGATTAAAAAAATTGCATTGCTGTTAGCTTTAACAATTGCTACAGCTTACACAACAAATGTTTCCCTTGCAGCAGGAAAGCAGCGTTCAATTTCTGTAAATCCTACTGTTTACGGAGCAATTTCAAAGTATAAACAGCACAACTATACAGGCGTTATTCAAGACCTTAAGCCTTATCTTGATACAGAAGGCGATAAATATAAAGATAAAAATAATACAGTAAAAGACAGCTCAATTGCTTATTATTATTACGGTCTTGCATATTCTCAACTGGGTATGAAAGAGCAGGCAAGAGCCGCTTATGATGAAGTACTTCAGAGAAAAGACGACCTGAAACTTGTTAATTATACAACAAGAGCCGTTGCATGTCTTGAAGGAAGACCGGAATGCGCTGCAAATTATGTTGATAAAAACGCACCCCTTGATGATATGACCGTATTTATCCAATCAGGCAAACCGCTTCATGATGATGTTGTTGAACAAATACAAAAGAAATCTCTTGATAAGCAGATGGACAGAATAAATAATGATATGGCACCCGACAGCCAGAATTATAAATATTTAAACGATGCATCAGATGCCGTTAAAGCACAGCCTACGGATGCTGAAATTGCAAATGCGGTAAGAATTCTGGCAAAGGTAGGGTTCAACCCTTTAAATAATATGATGAACGGATATTCTGACCCGCAGATGGCTGCTATGAGTGCAATGCTTGGCAATTCAAACAATAACAATAATATGAATTATCTGCCTTATATGTTATCTCAAGGTTCCGCTAATCCTGATGCGGCAAAACAAATGATACAAAATATGATGATGAGCCAGATGATGTTTTAAACACCTTCAGGCAGTTTAAAAACCGTTTAGAAAATTTGAACATTTTATGAAGAATAACGATGAAATAATTTTTGCAAAATTTTGTTTTGAAAATAAGCATTATGAAAATGCAAAAGAATTATTCTTAAACAATAATATGCTTTACGAAGCAGGGTTTTCTTCATTATTAAACGGTAATTTAAACAGTGCCAGACTTATTTGGAAAGATACAAAAGACCCCGGCCTTGCAACAGACTGGGGTCTTATTATTTTAGATGTTATAGAAAATAAACCCTATACAAAAAGTCCGAAATACTTTCAGACAAGGGCTTTTTTAGAAGTATACTTAAATCTTTTTTTAGAAAATGAACACTATGAATGGGCAAACAGTATTATCAATGCCTATAAATTTTTTACAAGGTCAAACAGCGAAACACCGAAATTTATAGCAAGAGTTTTATCAGCCTTTGGATATAATGAACTGGTGCACGAATTCTGCACTCTTGCAAAGCGTGCCTGTTATTATGATCCTGAGGCGCACTTTATTGATGCTGAAACTTATTTAATGGAAGAAAATTACAAACAAGCCTATGATGCTGTTATTGAGGGTATAAAGATTGCACCTAATTATTATCCGAATAAAAAACTTCTCGCTATGATTAAAAATACTGGATATAAAGCCTGATTAACGGCGTTTTTGGAGTTTTATATCCAATTCAAGAATATTTTGAATTTTATCAAAATCTTTCAGATAAAAATTGTAATTTCCTGTTTCAATTTTTTTGATTTTATATGCGGATATTCCCGTAAGTCTTGCTAAATCTTCAATAGAGAGATTTTGTTCTATTCTTGCCTGCTTGATTTTCTGCGCAGCAATTCTCAAGGATTGTTCATAGTTTAATGTCATTTTATTTTGTTCTCTTATTGGCTACAAATATAATCTGATTTTATATCAGAATGGTTAATATGACAAGCAACAATGAAAAAACAATGCTTCTTGCAAGAAACATTGCAAAATACAGAAAAATAAAAAAATTATCTCAAACAAAATTTGCTTTGCAGCTTGAAATATCAAGAGAGCATGTCGCAAAAATTGAAACAGGTTTAAGGCAACCAAGTTTATCATTAATATTCAAAATCGCCCAAACCCTTGATATAAAGGAAAAAGATTTGTTTGATTTTGAGAACTAATCGTCATTGAATTTGCATTTATCTTTCAGAAGATAAAAAGATTACACGGGTTTTTTATTCTTAATCATTTAACTTTGCCGGCAGTAATTTTTAATATTTCATTATAATTCATAATTTTTCCCTTTTGTAATCTTTTTGATTACATACATATAAAAAATATAATGCAAAAATATAATTGTGACAAATAAGATTACAAAATTTTATAAACTCGGAAGAAATATTGCAAAATATCGCAAGCAAAAAGGCTTATCCCAAAACAAACTTGCCGAAATGCTGGATATTACAAGAGAACATCTGGGTAACATAGAAATTGGTACAAAGACACCAACAATGGCACTTTTTATAAAGATTGCAGAAACGCTGAATATTAAAGAAAAAGATTTGTTTGATTTTGAGGATTAACTTCGAGGAATAGAATTAAGTTTTTCTTTCAAAAGACGGGAAAGTTCGTCCCCTATAGCTTTTCCTTCCGTATAGCCCTGCTTTAAAAGGTCAGCACCTGTGATATCGGGTTTTATATCTTTTAATTTTTCATAATAAAAAACCGCATTTTTATCATTAGAAATTGCATATTGAAGCGCTAAATCAATGATTTTTAGATTTTTATAAGTATTATAAATCTCAAAATTTGAAGTGCCGACAGGACATTTTGCCGATTCATTTTGAAGCGCGGAACTTTCAAAAATTGCCTTTAAGAATATTTCATCCTGCGGAATATCAAATATCTTAGCCGCATCAAAAAGTGTATCCGCCCATTCAGCCTTAAATAAAGGCTTGTCACACCATATTTTACAAATTTTATTTTCTAAAATATATTTATACGCATCTTTTGCATTTGCTCCCGAAAAAAGTTTTTTTAGGGTTAATTTAACCCTGTCTAAACTCAAACCTTCTCTGTCAGGGGATTTTAGATATTCATTTATTAAAGTTTTATCCCCGTCGCTAAAATCAAACCCGAAACGGAGCATAAAATCAATTCCCCTTAAAATCCTTGTAGGGTCATCAATATAGCTTTTATTATGTAAAATGCGCAAGGTTTTTTGTTTTATATCACCATTGCCGTTGTAAGGGTCAATTATTTCATAATTTAATTCATCGTTTTGAAGACAAAGTTTTGCTGCTATTGCGTTTACCGTAAAATCCCGTCTTTTTAAATCTTCTTCAACAGGGCAGCCGATATTTTTCACAACAGGCAGACATCCTGAAAACGGGTAATCTTCCTCCCTTGTGGATGCAAAATCAATTTCAATACCGTTTATCACGGTTTTTGCGGTGTCAAAAGCTTCATGAACAGATTTAATCACTATATCAAGATTGGTGAATTTATCAGCAAATTTTTGCACAAAATCAATTGCAGAGCCTTCAATCAGGATATCAATATCTTTAATTTCAATCCCCATTAAAACATCGCGCACCATACCGCCTACAAAATAAGCTGAAATACCCATATCGCAGGCATTTTGCGCAACAGCTTTAAAAATGCTCTCAATTTCTTTGTTAAATTTAAACATTCTCTTTTGAGAGCGCCTTTTTGATTTCTTCTTTAGAGTAATACTTTTCTATAAAGCTTGTATCAAATTTACCCGAAATAAACACTTCATTGCTTAAAATTTCTTTATGGAAAGGAATTGTTGTTTTAATCCCTGTAATAATATATTCATTTAAAGCTCGAAGCGCACGGCATCTTGCATCTTCCCTATCCGTACCCCAGCAGATTAATTTTCCTACCATTGAATCATAATACGGCGGAATTGAATACCCTGTATAAACATGCGAATCAATACGAACACCAAAACCGCCCGGTGCAAGGTATCCTTCAATTTTACCCGCAAACGGTATAAAATCGCGCTCGGGGTCTTCTGCGTTAATTCTGCATTCTATTGCATGGCCTCTAAGAACAATATCTTCCTGTTTAACGGATAACCTCTGCCCTGAAGCCACTCTCAGCTGTTCTTTTACAATATCAACACCTGAAATCATTTCTGAAACACAATGCTCTACCTGAACCCTTGTGTTCATTTCCATAAAATACCAGTTTTTCCTGCCTGACGGGTCATTTTCATCAAGCAGAAATTCGATTGTTCCTGCACCTTCGTAATTTATAGCTTTTGCAGCGTTGACTGCAGCTTCACCCATTTTTTTACGTACATCTTCACTGATTGCAGGACTCGGCGCTTCTTCAAGAAGCTTTTGATGACGTCTTTGAATTGAGCAATCACGCTCTCCGAGGTGAACAACGTTTCCGAAACTGTCGGCCAAAATCTGTACTTCTATGTGTCTCGGGTTGATTAAATATTTTTCAACATACACTTCAGGGTTTGCAAAGGCATTTTTCGCTTCATTTCTGCACAAATTAAACGCATCTTCAACTTCGTTTTCATTGTGCACAATTCTCATGCCTTTTCCGCCGCCGCCTGCCGTTGCTTTAATAATTACAGGGTAGCCAACTTCTCTTGCAAAGGTTTTAATTTCATCAACATTTTCAACAAGACCAGTTCCCGGGGTTACGGGAACATTGTTTTTAATCATTGTTTCTCTGGCATTTGCCTTGTCGCCCATTTTGCGCATAGCATCAGCCGAAGGGCCGATAAATTTTATATGGTGCTGGTCGCAGATATCAACAAAATCAGCTCTTTCTGACATAAACCCGTATCCGGGGTGAATGGCATCCGCACCGGATGTAAGCGCTACGCTTATTATTGCGGGAATACTTAAGTAACTTTTTGCACTGGGTGCAGGACCTATACAGTAAGCTTCATCCGCTAAAGATACATGCAGGCTGTCAGCATCTGCTTGAGAGTAGATAGCAACCGTTGCAATACCTAATTCCTTACATGCTCTTATAATTCTAAGGGCGATTTCTCCCCTGTTTGCAATTAAAACCTTTTTTATCATACCGTTTGACTTATTATATTACTCAACATACATAAGAACCTGACCGTATTCAACGCTCTGGCCGTCTTCAACACAAATTTGAACAACTTTGCCTGATACTTCAGATTCAATTTCATTCATTAATTTCATCGCTTCTACGATACATACTACCTGACCGGCTTTTACAACATCGCCTACTTTAACGTAAGGCTCGGAACCCGGGCTCGGTGCTGCATAAAATGCACCAACCATGGGAGATGTTATAGGAGTACCTTTAGGGGTATCGGAAGCTGTTTTTACCTGAGCTTGAGGAGCCTCTGCCGCAGGCGCCGCAGGGGCAGCTGATACAACAGGGGCAGCGGGAGCCATAACAACATTGCCTGATACACCGCCTTTTTTAATAGTGATGGCTTTATCACCGTCTTCAAGTGTAATTTCGCTTAACTGGTTATCGCTTACAAGCTTTGCAAGCTTTTCTATATATTCGCATTCAAAATTCATAAATTTTATACCCTATCTAAGTATTCGTTTGTTCTTGTATCAATTCTTAATTTGTCGCCAACCTGAATAAAGAAAGGAACGTTCACAACAGCGCCGCCTTCTAATGTTGCGGGCTTAGAGCCGCCTTGAGCAGTGTTTCCTTTTTCTGCAGGAGGAGTGTCAATAACTTCAAGCTCAACGAAATTCGGTAAATCGATACCGATAATTCTGCCTTCGTGCATTAAAATTTGAACGTTCATATTTTCTTTTAAATATTTAACGCCGTCGCCTATTGCAGATTCCGCAACGGGAAGTTGTTCGTAACTTTCAAGGTCCATCATTACAAAATCGGAACCTTCTTTATAAAGATATTGCATTTCGCGTCTGTCAAGCATAGCTTTTGCAACTTTTTCACCTGCTCTGAATGTTTTTTCAACAACCTGTCCGGTTTCAACGTTTTTAAGTTTTGAACGTACAAATGCTGCGCCTTTACCGGGCTTTACGTGTAAAAATTCAACAACAGACCATAATCCGTTATCTAATTCAAGGGTTAAACCTGTTTTTAAATCGTTTACTGAAATCATAAAATATCCTATTTTATTTCTACTTCCTTTGATGTTAGCATAAAAGTTGATTTTTTACATAAAAATTTTCATCATTTTTCAATTTCTGTAACAAATTGATTGGCGGCCTGCTCATTTTTGATAAGACTTTAGCAGCCTTTTCCCTTATTGTGTAATCAATATAGCCGCCTGCAAAGTTTAATATTTGTAAAATTTTATCTTCTTCAAAATTATTATAAGAATTGTTAAAATCTGTATAATATAATGCTTCAAGCGCCCAGTACAGATTAAATACTATTTTATTTTTTGCGTGGTTTTTTGTATCTTTTAATTTATTTTCAAAAAAGGGCGTGTTTGAAATTTCTTTTAATTTTTCAATAATACTTAAAATTCTATCCAAAAGAGGAGCCAGAATTAATTTCTGCAAACGGGGGCAGCTCTTTATTCCTTCAATTAAAGCACGGCCGACATTAGGGTTAATATCCATAATACCGTTTAAAATCGTTTCTATGCTTTTTTCATTAAGAAAATATTGAGCGGTTTCAGGCCTTGTTAAAAATTCCGAAATTTTAAGCGCGGATGCTTCCCTTATTCTGCCATCGCAGCCTGTCAAATTATCAATTAAAAGATTTGCTTCAATCTGTTCTTCAATATTATCTAAAGCCATTATTGCAACAGGTTTTTCAAATTCATCCCCAAATTCAAGCAGGTGAAGGATTTCAGATTTTGTATAGGGCTTTTGTATAATTTCAAGTGCACGCTTTATTGAGTTATTTATTAAACTTTCATCCATATCGTTGTTTACAATTAAATTTAAAACATTATACTTAATTCTAACACAACATTTTGAACGAAAAGTCAATTTAAAATTCCCCCCCTTTAACTATAATATTTTAAAAATCGGCGTTTTATAATGCCTGTTTTTGTTTAAAGAAAGGATGATAATATGACTAAAATATTAAATCTGTTTAACAGGATTTTTGGTTTTAATAAAGTAAACGAAGGATACATAGGGCTTACAAGTTTTGAAGCGCCTGTACCTGACAGAATAAAAAGACCGGAACTGCCGGAAGACGATGAACCTGTTTCAAGAACAAGTTTTACAGGGATATTGAGAAGGGTATAAATATTAATTGTCATACATTGTGTTATAATGTATTATATAGAAATACAGGAAAACACATATGGCATCAGAACAATTTTCATTAAGGCTTTCAAAGGATATTAAAGCAAGACTTGAAGAGCTTGCAAATGCCACCGGCCGCACAAAAGCATTTCTTGCGCAGGATGCAATTGAAAAATATCTTGAGATTGAATCATGGCAGATTAAAGCCATACGGCAGGGTATGCAAGAAGTTGAAAATAATGATACCGTATCAATCAGCGATATAAAAGCAGAATGGAAATTGGATTAATGGAATATAAAATCAAATTTTCAAAATCTGCAGCAGGCGACCTTAAATCAATTCAAAAATACATTTGCGAAGATAATTTTGAAGCAGCAAGAAAAGTGGTCAGTCATATAATTAAAGAAATTGAAACAATATTACCCCAAAATCCTGCCGCAGGAAGAGCCGGCAGGATTTTAAGAACAAGAGAACTTATAATTACAAAATATCCGTATATTGTGCCGTATACGGTTCAGAACGATACAATATACATTTTAAGAATTCTGCACACATCAAGGAAGTGGGGAAAAATCCAATCAGCCCTGCATTAAATCATCATAATTGATATTGTGGGCTCTTGCATAATCAATAAACTGTTTCTCTTTTTCTGTCAGCCTTTTTGTAAATTTTAATACTTTAGTTTCATCAACAGGTTTTCTGCCGCTATTTTTGCGCGCGCCGCCCCATTTATATTTTTTGACTTCGCGTTCAACGTTTTCCTTTATTTTGTTTGCTTCCTGCACTGTAAATATGCTTCTGTCATTCAAGATATCTTCTGTTGTAATACGTTTAACCATTTTCTATTTCCTTTATATATTTTTCAATATTGTTATTAGCTTGTTCAATGTACCTTTTTGGAGCCTTTTGGGTTTTCTTTAGAACAATAAAACCAATAATAATTATTTTATTTTTATAATACTTAAAATATGCCCTGACATCTTTTGGTTTAATTTCATATAACCCGTTTCCAAGTTTATTAATATTTTTGTATGCAATACCCAAGTTTTCAAATAAACTGATGGCTTCAATAATTCTGCTTCTATAAATTATATCGAGATTTCTAAGCTGTTCCAATGATTCAGGAGTATACTCAGCTGTAAAAAGTTTTTCCATATCTTTAATTATAACATTTTATTTGAAAATTGCAACATTTTTCAAATTTAAAAACAAAATTTGCTTTAGCTGCTAATAAACGCTATAATACAAGTTATGGATAATGAACAATTAAAAATTTTAGAATTAAAAATCAATGATTTAATTTCATTAAGACAACTGGTAACCCAAACTCTAGTAGTTCTGATTGGCGGTGTTGTGGGTTTATTTTTTCTGCCTGACAGCAAACTTAAATATGTAGTAATTATTATTGGATTATTATACGTATTTTTTATTGGCAAAACCTTATACCGCACAATTAACAAAATTAATAAATATTTATATAAAAGAAATGAGGGGAATAATGCCAACACTTGATACACCTGCAAATTTTTTAGCCTGCATTATATTTGTAATTGCCGGTTATTATTTATGGCGCTGCTCAAACATCATTAATAATGATTCAACAAATAAAAGTAAATAAATTACAGAAATACAATCTATAAATTTATATTAGAAACATCAACAAGTTCTTTTAGCTCAATATTAAGAGCTTTTGCAATTCTGTCTAAAGTTTCTATAGAGGCATTGCTTTCACCCCGTTCTATAGAACTGATTGAATTTTTACTTAGGCCTGCAAATTCACCGAGTTTTTCTTGAGAGTATTTTAATTTTTTTCTTAAAAAGCATATTTTAATGCCGATTTTTTCATTAATATTCAAACTTGTCATAATACAAGAATATTATTCAGAATCTTCTTTCTCTATTTTAAATGTATATCCTAAAATTTTGTATATCAAAAGCATCTCATTGTATTGAATAGTTTCGTTTAAAATTTTCTGAGACAATTTTTTATTGGTATATTTTTTATTTGAAAACTTATTCATCTCTTCGGCAAGACGTACATAATTCCAGCCGTTGCTTTGGATTAACCCTTTTATTGTATCTTTTGTTTCCATAAATTCCATAATAAACATATGTTAACATATTATTTCTTATTATGTAATATTTTTCTTATTATTTAAGAAATTTCTTAAATAATAAGAAAAATAAAGAAAGGTTATAATGAAAAACGGTTTCAAAGAATTGCAGGAATTATCCGAAGAAATTTTTGATATTACGGTGCTGTTAAAAGATTATTGCAGTCAAAACCTTGATACACAGGAGCTGCAATCTATTCATGCCTGCGTAAAATTATTAAACAAAATGGCTGATGATTTAACATTCAAAGTTGAAAAATTGCAAGAAGAAAATCCAAAAGCCGAAAATATTTAGCCGCATCCTACTTTAAAAACGCAAGAAACGGGATATCAGGCATAACAAAATGAATCCAGAGAGCACAGGAAATACCCAGAAGCGACCCCATAAATACTTCAAAAGGAGTGTGTCCCAGCAATTCTTTTAAAACTTCATAAGGTTTTGTCTGATTTGTATGTTCAACAATTTCCCCTACAAGCCTGTTTAAAGTGGCGGCAGTCTTGCCTGCGGCACGTCTTAAGCCTGCGGCATCCTGCAAAACAACAAGAGAAAAACCGAACGCTATTGCAAAAGAAACAGAAGTAAAGCCTTCAACAAGACCGACAGAAGTAGAAAGACTGATAACGCCTGCCGAATGAGAACTTGGCATACCGCCTGTGGTTGTAAAGATTTTAAAGTTCATTTTTTTATGAGTCAAAAAATAAAAAATAACCTTCAAAATCTGTGCAAAACAGGCGCTTGCAAGCCCTGTAAATATAATTTCACATCCTGTGTTATAAAACATAACTCCCGTATTTTCCAATTTAATTCCCGTTAATTTTCAAGTGATTTTATAATTTTTTCAAAAACGTCTGATTTTAAGGCGTCTGAATTAAGTATATCATAACAATCCGCAATTGCATTGTTTAATTTTTCTTTTGCATCTTTAAGCCCGAAAATTGTTACATAGGTTGATTTATTCGAATTTTCATCCTTGCCTGCGGTTTTCCCCAAAATTTCGGTTGTGGATGTAAAATCAAGAATATCATCTTTTATCTGGAATGCAAGGCCGAATTTATCTCCGAAATTTTTTATGGCTTCAAGCTGTTTTTCGTCCGCCCCGCCCGTAATTGCACCAAGAAGGAGTGAAGCCTTGAAAAGCGCGCCTGTTTTATATTTATGTATAAATTTCAAATGCTCAATTGAAATTTTTTCCGTTGAATTTTCCGCCTCAATATCAGCTGTCTGCCCGCCTACAATACCGAAAGCACCGGCAGCAAGAGAATATTCGTATAATAACTTTACAATTTTATCGCTTGAAATTGTTTTCGGTGTTTTTTCAATAATAATCTGGGATGCAAATGAAATTAATGCATCCCCCGCAAGAGTTGCGATTGCTTCGCCATAAACCTTATGGTTAGAGGGTTTTCCGCGTCTTAAATCATCATTATCCATACAAGGGAGGTCATCATGGATTAAGCTTTGAGCATGAAGCATCTCAAGCGCGCAGGCACAGGGGATAGCATCTTCGTATCTCTTCGAAAACATTCCGCATGCTTCAAGACATAAAATCCCCCTTAAGCGCTTTCCGCCAAGGCATGTTGTATATTTCATCGATTCTATAACATCTTTAAAAAGCCCGTATTCAGGGTTTTTAAGTTTCTCATCAAAATATTCTTCCAGTTTCTTTTCGATTATTTTTTTATATTCTTCAATCATCATAATTCTCCGTATCTTGAGCTGTATGGTGCTCCAATATAAGATTTTTTGTATTCTGCCTGAGTTTTTTCCTTGAACAGGCGCGTTTTTTTGTGCTTATTTTTACAAATTCTTTATTATTATTCATTTTAGAGGAAGTTTCAAGTTTTGTTCCCTCATAGGTCACTTTTGTTTTATAAAGTTTTGCTTCTTCAAGAAATTCAATATAGCTTTCATACCTTGAAATATCAATTTTATCAAGATTTTTAATAATATTACAGTCTTCGCTTATATCTATTAAATGCAGACAGTCTCTAAATTTACACCCTTCTTTTAATGTTTTTATTTCATCAAAGTAATTTCCCAGATTCTTTGGCAGAATAAAATCAAAAACAAGCCTTGAAAACCCCGGTGTATCAATAATTCTAAAATCAGAAAACTCTAAAAGCTCGCAGTGGCGGGTTGTATGAGTTCCTCTTTTTAATCTGTCCGATACAGTTTTTGTCTTAAGGTTAAATTCAGGATTTAAAGCATTTAGCAGCGAGCTTTTCCCGACACCGGACTGCCCCGTAAGTGCTATGGTTTTACCTTTAATATACCTTTTCAAAGAAGGAAGCCCGTCTTTTTTAATTGCAGAAGTAAAAACTATTTTGTAGCCTAAAGGCTTATAAATTTTTGAAATTCTGTCTTTAATTTCATTGAGTTTTTCCGCATCTGCAAGGTCATCTTTGTTAAAACAGAGCAAGGCTTCAATATTATAATATTTAAGAAATGTTAAATACCTGTTTAATTGAACAAAATCCAAATCGGGTTCAAAAATAGACGATACAACTATCATTAAATCAAGATTGGCAACAGCGGGGCGGGGGATAAAATTTTTCCTCTCTAGGATTTTAACAATGGCGCCCTGAGCTTCTTTACCTGATGCAAAATCTTCCATTCCCTGAATTTCAAATTCAACAAAATCACCTGTCACAGGTTTATTTCTTTGTTTCTTTAAAACCTCGCGCAATTTGCATTCAACCGCATTTACCGTAATACCGTCATTACAGTGCGGCATTACATAATAAAAATCAGAATGAATTTTGTAAACGGTTCCTATCATATTTATATAAAAATAATAGACAACATGCGCCCGTTTTGCAATTATTTTCTATTATATTATAATGTTTAAGTAACAAGTAATGATTTTGCTTGGGGAAGGTTGAAAATATGACACTGACTGATTGGTTTAATAAAAGAAAAGAAGTGCAAAAGCAGGCGCTTCGAGAAAATGAAGTAAATATTGATGATTCTGTCGGGAAACTGTGGAGTCTTTGCTACAATTGCAATTCCCAGCTTCCTAAAAAAGATTTGGAAAATAACAATATGGTATGCCCGAATTGCGACTATCACTTTAGAATAGGCGCAAGAGAAAGAATTAAACTTGTTATAGATTCAGGCACCTTTGAAGAAAGGTATAAAAATATAACGGGAAAAGACCCTTTAAATTTCGTAGATACCCAGCCCTATTCAAAAAGGCAGGCATCAGCCAAAGAGAAATCAGACCTTGACGAAGCTGTTATCACAGGGGTCGGAAATATTGACGGCCAGAGGGTTGCCGTTGCCGTTATGGATTTTGATTATATGGGCGGTTCAATGGGCTCTGTTGTAGGTGAAAAAGTAACAAGGATAATGGAAGATGCCCTGAAAGAAAAAATTCCCTGCATTGTGTTTACGGCATCAGGCGGCGCCAGAATGCAGGAATCCGCTTTAAGCCTTATGCAGATGGCAAAAACAAGCTGTGCCGTTGCAAAATTAAATGAAGCCAAAATTCTATACATAACGGTTTTAACCGAACCCACATTCGGCGGTGTTACGGCAAGTTTCGGCACATTGGGCGATATTATGATAGCAGAAAAAGGCGCAAGAATAGGTTTTGCAGGAAGAAGGGTGATTGAGCAGACCATTAAAGAAAAACTCCCCGCAGATTTCCAGACGGCAGAATATTTATTAAAATACGGCCAGATTGATGCAATAGTTACAAGAGCCGAAATGAAAGAGAAATTATCCAAAATCATTGCCATACATAATCTGGCACAACAGGCGCGCTAAAAATAAACAGCGGCAAAAAGCAATTACAAAAGGAAATATACAGAAAATGCAAATACTAGAATTTGAAAAACCTATATATAAAATGCAGGAAAAGATTGAAGAATTAAAGAAAATAAGCATGGATACAAATATGGATTATGATAAAGAAATAGATACTCTTGAAAAACAAACCGAAGAGTATAAAAAAGAGCTGTATGAAAACCTTGAAGCCTATCAGAAACTTCAAATTGCAAGACACCCGCAGCGCCCGAATTTTCTGGATTATATTAATTTAATGACGGAAGATTTTATTGAACTCCATGGAGACCGCGAAGGGTCTGATGACAGAGCCATAATCGGCGGTATTGCGAAAATAGACGGACAGCCTGTTATGATAATAGGCACCCAGAAGGGTAAAACCACAAAAGAAAACCTTGAATACAATTTTGGTATGCCCCAGCCTCAAGGATACAGAAAGGCTTTAAGACTTTTTGAACATGCTTCAAGATTTAATCTTCCCATTATCACGCTTGTTGATACAATGGGTGCATACCCGGGTATTAAGGCGGAAGAAACGGGGCAGGGAATTGCAATTGCCGTTAATTTAAAAGAAATGGCAAAATTGGATGTACCCGTTATTGCGGTTATTACGGGCGAAGGATGCAGCGGCGGAGCTTTAGGGCTTGCGGTTGCAAATAAGGTTTTAATCTTGGAACATGCTTATTACACGGTAATTTCTCCCGAAGGATGCGCTTCAATTTTATGGCGCGATGCGGCGGAAGCAAAAACGGCAGCTCAAGCCTTAAAAATAACGGGTGAAGATTTATTAAAATTTGATATTGTGGATGAAGTTGTAAAAGAACCGGTGGGCGGAGCTCATTATGATATTGAGCTTATGGCAAAAACTTTAAAAGGAAGTCTTATCAAGGCATTAGGCGAATATAAAAACAAAACACCGCAGGAATTGAAAGATGACAGATATTCAAAATTCCGTCGTATGGGTGTTTTTGCAGAATAGAAAATATAATAGAATTTTTTAAACAGCTTTTTTAAGGAAAAACTAATGCAAGATATAATAAAAAACGGCAAAGATTTCAGAATTATCCCTGAAAAATTTGAAAGCTCAACGGTTTGCAGCATAACAAACACCGCAGATAATTCCATCAATTTCAATCTGCCGATTGCAACAAATGAAGAACTGGCGGATTACAATAAAGGGGATGAGGTTGAAATTTTCGGCTCAAATAATGAAGGGCTTATATATTTTGTAACAAATATTACGGAAAAAGACGGCAAAAATATCACCGTTAAAATGCCTGAAACTTATAAAAATATTCAAAGAAGAGAATATTCAAGAGTTGATTTTAAAGGTGAATTGTCTTTTGAAGACTACAAAGATGCCGTTTTACAAACTGATGATATCTCCGCCGGAGGGTTGAAATTTATTTCAAGTATATCTCTTGAAGAGCATTTAGAGTATAATATCAGTATTAGTTTATCTAACAATCTAACCATCCGCTGTACCATACAGCCGATAAGAATTCAGCAAATTGATTATAACGGAAAAACCGCCTATTCAATCTCAGGCAAGTTTAAAACCATTGAAAGTATCGACAGGATAGCGCTTGTACAATACTCTTTCAGAAGCTTGACAGAGGCTGAAAATTTAAAATAATACATTTTTTAAGAATATGCTTGGAGTTAAAATCAAGATGGATAAAAACAATAAATCCGTATTATTTAAAAAAGAGATTAAAATAAGCTCTTATTTTGCATTTTTAACAAGCATATTAATTGCTGTCATTGTAATTTTAACAATGGGATATGTTTTAAGGTTTGTAAAAAATATATCCTCCGATTACAGCAACAGCATAAAAAGCGTTAACTATGTTATTTCATCCCTTGTTTTCCAGCTTTATTCAGATTCATACAATAACGACAGTAAAAATTTTACGAAAATTAATAAAGCCGTTGCTACACTTAAAGCTAATGATTTACTTGCTTATGCATACGCGGTCGATAACAATACAAATAAAATAACATGGTCAAGTGATTCAAATATATTAAATAAACATATTCTTGAAGCAGCAAAAATACTGGATAATGACCCGAATTGCAAAAATGTGCAGGAAATTCAAGGTGCAACCGATCATTACACAATAACCATAGGGCTTGCACAGGGCAAAGCACAAAGCAATAACATTCATATTATGTTTGAAAATATGAAGATTTTTGTGTTTATACTATTGTTTTTCGGTCTTCTTGCAAGTGCCATGATGAGCAGAATTATTAATAGTCCTCTTATCCGCCTGACGCAGGGTGTAAAAGAATTTGCAGGCGGAAATTTCAACTACAGATTAAAAGAAACAAGATTTGGCGAAATCAACGAACTTGTTCAGGCATATAATAATATGGCAGCACAGCTTCTTGAATTATATTCTTCATTAGAGCAAAAAGTGCAGGAAAGAACTCTGGAACTTGAAAAAGCCAACAATGATTTAAAAGAAGCGCAGGCTATGATGGTGCATTCCGAAAAAATGCGCTCTCTTGGCGAACTTGTTGCAGGCATTGCCCATGAAATAAACAATCCTATTAATTTTATCTACGGAAACATTATGATTTTAGATAAATATAATAAGGATATGTTTGAATTAATTGATAAATATATTGAAAATGAAGCTTCGCTCGCTCCGGATAAGCGTGTTGAAATTGAAAAGCTTAAAAACGAAATTGACATAGACTTTCTGAAAGATGATATTAAAGAATTAATCCGCTCCTGCATTGAAGGAACAGAGAGAACCAAAAATATCATCCTTGATTTAAAGAATTTCTCAAGGATGGAAGAAATGGTTATGACCCAGTTTGATATCCCGAAAGAAATTGATACAACTTTAAACATATTAAACAATAAATATAAAAACAGAATTACCGTTCATAAAAATTATGAAGAAAATCTGCCGAAGATTGAAGCATACGGCGGCCAATTAAATCAGGTATTTATGAATATTCTTGATAACGCTGCTGCTGCCATAGAAGGCAACGGAGATGTTTACATTGATGTTAAAAAACTTGGCGATTCCGTTGAAATTAAATTTAAAGATACAGGAAAAGGCATTAAAAAAGAGCATCTGTCAAAAGTATTTGATCCTTTCTTTACCACAAAACCGGTAGGACAGGGGACAGGTCTTGGAATGTCCATAACATACAGGGTTATAGAAAATCATTTCGGAACAATTAATGTAGAAAGCGAAATAGGACACGGTGCCACATTTACTATCGTGCTGCCTGTTAACCACCCTGATAAAAAATAAACAAATTTTTTAATAAAGAAAGCAAAAAATGGCAAAATATAAAATCTTAATAGTGGATGATGAACCGGATAACCTTCAGCTTTTATACAGAACGCTGCGCGGCAAATATGAAATAATGAAGGCTGAAAGCCCTGCTGAGGCTCTCAACATTTTAAAAGAAAATGATTTTCAATGTATAATTTCAGACCACAAAATGCCCGGAATGGACGGAGTTGAGTTTTTGAAATTATCATCCGAAACCCACCCGAACGCCATAAGGCTTCTTGTTACGGCATATTCGGATGTTAAAATTTTAATTGATGCAATTAACTATGCAAGAATTTACCGTTACATTAAAAAACCGTATTCGCCGGACGAGCTTGCACACATTGTTGAAGCAAGCCTTGAATATTATCAATTAAAAGTTGATAACGAAAATCTAATCAGAGATTTAAAAGAACTTTTTTCAGGCACAATTAAAGCTATTATTGAAGCGCTTGATGCAAAAGATTCTTTTACACTCGGACGTTCACGCCGTGTTGCATTTTATTCTGCCAAAATGGTTGAATTTCTAAATCTTGACAGAACACAGGCGGGAATTATTGAGCTTGCGGGATTACTGCATGATATAGGAATGATAGGGGTTGCGGAAGATATCTTAAATAAAACACAAAGGCTCACCGATGAAGAATTTGAAGAAATTAAAAAACATGTTCAGCATTCCGTTAAAATTTTAGAAGATATTAAACAGCTGTATGATGTTATCGAAATTATTAAATATCATCATGAATACTATGACGGCAACGGTTATCCGTACGGCAAAAAAGGAGAGGAAATTCCTTTAGGCTCAAGGATTATCGCAATAGCGGATGCCTATGACAGTATGGTTTCAAACAGAGCATACAGACAGGGGCTAAAAAGCGAAGAGGCTTTACAATTAATTGAAGAAAAAGCAGGAACCCAATTTGATCCCGAACTTATAGGTGTTTTTAAATCAATTCTGCCTGCCGCATCAAATGAAATTAAAGACTTTGAAACAAAAATGAACTTTCATTTAGAAAACGAGGAACAGGCGCTTGGACACTAACAATAAGATTTTATCCAGAACAGTTGAAGTTTTTACAGGTGCCTATGCCAGCGGAAAAAGCGAAAGTGCCCTGAACAGAGCATTACAATTTGCAAACCGCGGAAAAGATATTACCCTTGTTGATTTAGATACGGTAGAACCTGCATATTGTCTTCGCCCCATTATAGGTGAATTAAAAGAACAGGGAATAAACGTTATAGCACAGACGGATTATTTCGGTTTAGGCGAAGCGGGAAGCTATGTTACGGCAGAGCAGATAAACTGCCTTTCAAAAAACGGTGATATTATAATAGATGTGGGGTATGGAGCTTCAGGGCTTGATATTTTAGATATTTTAAACGGCATTGAAAAAGAGAACGATTTAAGAATTTATCTTGTAGTTAACACTTCAAAATTTGAAACGCGCGATAAATCAAGCATTTTAGAATATATTGAGTTTTCTTCAGGCTTAAATAAGCAGCCATGGAAAAAGTTTTCAGGCTTTATTTCAAATACCCATTTTGCTGATGAAACTACAAAGGAAGATATTATAAAGGGGTATGAAAAATTAAAAGAAGTGTCGCTTGAAGTCGGTATTCCTATTGTTGCAATAGGTGCGGATGAAAAATTTGCGTCTGATTTCCCTGAATTTCAATATGACGGAACGCCTGTGTGGTTTTATCGCCGCCATATGCCAAAAGCATTGTGGTAGTTTGCTTTCAAGGACTTAAAGCAAACATGGAATTATTTGTTTTCCGCCATTTTAGTTTTCCGTCATTTCAAACACTATATTTTTTATATTTTCAGCCTTGTTTTGCAGTGCATCCATAAGATGAATTAATTCGCTATCCTCGTTTTCCGCCTGATTTCTTGCAATTTTTATTAAAGATTCAAGAGCATTTATTTCACTCTCAAGCCCTGATTGTATTAATAAAAACTCTGACATTAAAGTTTCAAGGGTCTTAATTTCCTGCATAAATTTATAACCTTTCATTACAAATACCATTAAAGTTTAGCACTAATTTTATTTTTATATTCTATCTATAAGAAAGATTATAATAACAATATTTGTAAGCAAATCAGATAAATAACACGATAAATAAAATATTTATCACTGGTCACGCTGAACTCGTTTCAGCATGACAAAAATTGCTAATGCGCTGAATATAGAACCTTATAAGTTATTAAAATAGGGTAGTACCGAACCTTCCTCCTGCACACGTATTTTACCAAGAAATCGGTAGGAAAGGAGCGCAAACTATGATTGCAGAATTATTGGAAACAATAATAAAGCCCTATTTATACTAGAGCTTTTAGCTAGATTAATTCTAGTTTTAACACAATTATAGGGTACTAAGTGAAGCCTCAAGGAAGTACCATTTCTTTGGGGCTTCCCCCTTACTAATATTATATCTTAATACAGCTAAAATTCAAGCCTGTTTAATGTTATAATGTAAAAAAACGGGTATTGAAAGGTTACAAAATCAATACCCATAAAGAAAATTGTTTATCGAAAAGTTATTTATTTCCTTGGATTAATCCAAGGAAATTTGTATACTAAAGCTTTAA
>CAJUKY010000025.1 GCA_910587055.1 Candidatus Gastranaerophilales bacterium | reverse complement strand
CGTTTACCTTTTCCTGCGATGTTTTTTCCCAGTCTATAAGCGTATGATACCCGCAGATAACACCTTCTTTTTCCAACGCAGCAAGTTCCGTTACGACCTTATCCTCTGATACACCTAAGATTACGGCTAATTCATCAAGCGGAATACGGCTGTTTTTCTCAATTACGGCAAGAAGCTCTTCTCTCATTATATTATCCTTATTGAATTTTACTTGTTAAATCGGGCTAAAACGCAATTATTTCAAGCCATCTAACAAGCCATATATTACCACATAAGAGATTTGTTGTAAAATTGTTTTATAATTTTTTAACGTGCGGTATGATTGGTTTATGGGCAATTGTAAAAGTTTTTTACCAAAAATTAACAAAAATTCAAAAATTTTGATTTTAGGTTCAATGCCGGGGGTAAAATCTCTTGAAATGCAGCAGTATTATGCTCATCCACAAAACAGGTTCTGGAAATTAACCGGTTTACTTTGCAAATGCCCTGATATGGCTGAATTTGAGTATGATAAAAGAGTAGAAATCCTTTTAGAAAACGGTTTTGCGCTCTGGGATGTAATAAAAACGTGCAAACGCAGCGGCAGTCTTGATTCTAATATATACGATGAAATTCCGAATGATATTTCAGGGCTTTTAAAAAAATATAAAAACATCAAAACCCTGCTTCTAAACGGGAATAAGGCATATTCCGCATTTAAAAAACACTTCCCCGCTTTAATTAAAGAATATAAATGTCTTAAAATGCCCTCCACAAGCCCGGCCAACGCCCGCTACAGGCTGGAAAACCTGTACAGGGAGTGGAAAACCGGCATAGATAACTAACTTTTCAACAAAACTTACTTTATCTTCTTCAACGAAGAGAGGAAGTTATTGTGCTCAATATCGCCGTCTACAGAAGTTAAAAATATCTGCACATCTTTTTCATCCGCATCAATAGGAGGTAAATTTTTGAGTTCTGCCGCATAGTAATTTGCATCATTTCTGCTGCTCAAGGGCATTCTGTTTGCAAGGCTTGAAAGTGAAATTTTCCTTAAAAATCCTGCGGCACCTTTATTTTTGTTGCTGAATTTAGTATAAATTCTTAAAATTGCATCGCTGTTTTCAAGGTTATAACATCCCACAATATAGCTGCTTAAGTTAGGTGAAGATGACCTTATTTTCAACAGTTTCACAAAATTATTATCTATATAAAGTTCGCCTGAAATTTTATCAAAATTTCCTTCGGGAATATTTACAATATCCGAGAATATTGAAGGGCTTATTGTTACAAGCGGGTTTCTAAACAGTGAAGCAAATTTCATTAAATATTCAACCAACCCTATTTTTTGAATTTGGCCGTTATTTATTGCAAATTTTATCTGTCCGTTTAATTTCATTGAATCATCGGTATTAATTTCAATGAGTCCGCTTGCTTTGCCTGAAATTTCTCTCGGAAGATTTAAAAGGGTGGTTGTCATAATATCGGAATTAACATCCTTTACACCCAGACGCAGATAGTATTTATGCTTATTTAAATCACACAATACTTTTACGGTGGAAATACCTTCTGCTATATCAAATTTATTTGAATGCAAATCAAGCTTATTATCTTTAAGTGTTAAATTTGCAATAAGATTGCCGAAATTAATATCTTTATATAAACCTTCTTTCAGCTTAAATACGCATTTTTCAATAATAATATTATTTGTATCAAATGTTACAACATTATCATCATGGTTTGATGTACCCTCATCCGTCGCATTATTTGCGGCAATATCAGTCTGCGGGGCTTGATTAAACGAATTCATTAATTTTTCAAGATTCATTTTATCAAGTTCAAAATCCAGATTTCTGATTACTATCGGATATTTAATTGAACTTTTAATATCACCCGCAAAAGTAAATTCTGAGCGCTTAAACCGCCCGTTTGATTTTATATGGATTGTATCGTTATCCGTATATAAATCGGCTTTTTTAATAAAAATTCTCTGCGATGGTATTCTGACATCACTTGATGTTATTTTTCCTTTTATAACAGGGTTTTCATCTTCGTTTACTATATAAAGTTTTCCTGCAAATTTGCCGCCTTTAAATAATTTCTGCCCTGCTAAAATATTCAAAAATTCACTCGGGAGCGGATTTGGAATTTCAAACCCGAAAGCTTTCATATCAGGAATTTCTTTTGTAATATCAAACCTTCCCCTTAAAGTAACAACGGGCTTTACTTTAGAGCCTTTTTTAAGCTCCTGTGCTATATAGTAATTTACCTCTCTTAAATCAAGATATTTTCCTTCAATATGCATATCGGCTTTTACGGCTCTGTCGTATGTTACCGGGGTTAAAGATGCGCCGTCTACAAGGATGTCATCCCCTTTTGCAAGCTTTGACATCACTATAATATCAATTTTATCGTAGAGTGATTTTACAATAATTTTTGTTCCCGCTTTTGCACCTGCTTTAGTTTCAGCTTTTATAATTTCAAGGGGGATACCCGCCACAGGGGAAAGGTAATCTTTTGCAAATTCATTATTTGCGGCTGTATGTATATCTATTTCCGTATCAACAGATTTCATATAGTCTTTAACCGTGCCTTGCAGAGATACTTTGTTTGCGGCATTTTTTCCGTAATAACCGTTAAAATCTTTTAATTCAATAGTTTCAGGGGTAATTTGTACAATTCCTTCATTAATCTTTAAGGGCATATTGTTTAAAGGAATAATTTTCATAAAGCCGTTATTTACGATGACCTTACCCTGCATGCCATCTTTTGTAAGGTTAATATCAAAATCAAAATCTCCGCCCAAATTATTGAAAAATGAAAGAATTTCACTGCTGTTCGGAATAACTAAATCAGTTTCAAGCAGACCTGTAACATCTTCAACTTTAAATTTTTCAGACGAAACATTTGCACTCAGACCCTTTTCGTTAGAGCCTTCCGCGTTTATATGAACATTTGAATTATTTATTTTAAAAATGCAGTCATTAATATAAAGATGTTTATTTGCAATTAAAACCTTGTTTTCATCAGCAATTTTGAAGCTTAACGTTTCATTTTTATTTTTAATTTCCGTTCCTATATTAAAATGTACATAGCGTTCTTTTTTATTTGTATTATCAATATTTATATCATCCGCCGTAACTTTAATATTACAATCGGGTTTTGGCGAATATAAAATAAGACTGTTTTTTAAATTAAGAATTGAATCGTATAAATCAAGTTTCCAGTCATTTTCAGGAGCAGAGGTATTTTCATCTGCAGGAAAAGCCTTAATAAGTTTATTTGTATCCGCATAAATATAATCGGCGTTTAAAGTATTAACAACAAACCTTTTTCTTAATAAACCGCTTAATTTAACTCCTGCTTTGAAATTATTGATTTCAAAGAGGTTTATTTTATTATCTGAAATTTTTATTTTTTGAGCTTTGAAAATAACATCTGAATTTATGCGGGTTTTTAAATCAGGATTTACTATGGTAATTTGAACAGGCATATTTTTGCTTATCATTTTGCAGATGCTGTTCATAATTTTAGAATTTGAAACAATGGCAGGCAAAATTATAAAATATGCTAAAACAAATACTGTCACTATGATTGCGCCTGTTGACAATAAAACCGTTAAAGCCTTATTCTTTTTCATCTCCAATCTTCCTTAAGCCTCCTGTTATTTAATAATAACACAAGCTATTTTATGATATTATACTCTTATGAAAAAGATTTTTTTAGCTTTTATATTTATTTTATTTTTGCAATGCAGCACATATGCAATAACAGAACACATAACCGTTAAAACATTTACAAACGAAAAAGGGCTCTGGGGGCTAAAAGACACTAACGGCAGCATAATGGTTGAGCCGCAGTATAAAAAAATGATACCTCTCGGCAGTTCATCATATATTGTACAAAAAAGAGGCAAATTCGGTCTTATAGATAAAAACAATAATATTCTTGTCCCTATAAAATACAGCCATACATCAAGATTACTCGGAAAATATTTAAGAATCGGAAATGGTTCAAAATATGCCCTTTATAATGAAAAAGGGGAAGAGCTCCTTAAGATGGAATATTCCAAGGTTGATATTTTATTCGGCGGAATGTTTTTAACCTGTAAAAATTACAAATACGGGCTTATCGATTATGACGGCAGAGTAATATTGAAAAATGTTTTTGATGATATTTATATGCCGCAGTCAAATATTATACGCATAAAATATCTCGGGCAGTGGTATGAAATTGAACAGGTAAAGGCTGAAACTCTCAAACTGCCTGATGATATGAAAAATATTAAACAAAATAAAAACTATATCGTAACAAAACTTGCCGAACACCCGACTGTTGCTATAGGATATTCCGCCGTAACTTTCACGGATTATCTTTTAAAGATTTTTTCATCAATTTCTCCCGCGCATGAACAAACCATTGATAACCTTATGCTGCTTCAAGGGGCGGATGCTGTTTCAATTTATCTGAAATTAAGCTGGATTCCAAAGTATCCGTTTGTATTTGCAAAGAATTATTATAACACTTTGAAAAACCCGAATAACGGCCCTCTGTCTGAAATTAAGACCAATCTTATGAATAAAACCGGGGAAGAATAGGATAAATTTTATTTTTAATGGTAGAGATGGCGGGACTTTGCGGCCTTGGTTGCAAACGTGCAAATGCACAAATTAAAGTTTGATATTTAGGAATTTATTTAATATTGGAGTTTGAAGTATATCAGGCACCAAGCTCTAAAATTTTGAAAATCATAGAAATCCTTTCCTAACACTGGATTCACCCGCATTTTAAAACCAAAAACACTGAATTAACAGGGAAAAAAGAGGGAAAATTTTACTAATGCTATAAAAGTTCGGTTGCGTTGTATATTTGCGGCTCAATTTCAACCATTTTTTCTTTAGAGATTTTGCTAGATTTTTCTTGGAATGTTACTGCGAAAGTAAAATATAAAATGGCGGAACGTGTATATCGAAACATTTCCATAGTTATACTTTCCAAGTCGTTTTTTGTAATAACTTTTGCATAGTCATATTTATTATTCCATACTGAATGCGAATAATCAGCAATCCTAACCCAATTGTGTTCAAAATCATTTCTTAAAATTCTTAAACAGGATGCATTTGGGTTTGGGGCTTTCCAATTCTTTGTTTTATTTATATCAGTTAAGTCACAAGAAAGCCAATATAAAGAATCAATAAACGGATTCTCTAAATGACAGCATTTTTGTCGAATCCAACTTGAAGTAAATGAACATTTTTCATCATAAATCTTAAAATATTGATTTAAGAGCATTGCTAAACTATCCAGCACACTAAAACAAAGTTTAAATGCTATCTTGAAATTTTCAGTATTGGTTGAATAATCCACGAAATCCAATGTATCAATTAAATATAATTCATCTTCAAGCCAACCCGGATAAGTTTTGTTTACAGCACAATATAATAAATATCGTGCTTTACAGTATCTGTTTTTAATGTCAGAAAAAGCCGAGCTAAAGAATGGACCCTCACCTGCTTCAATAATGTAATTGGGAAATTGTAGTATATCCTTAGCAGCCATCAGCGTATTTGTAATGTCGTTCATAGGATTTAAAAATAATAAGTTATCAAGACACCAAATTCTATAGTTTAATTCTTCAGAGGTTTCGTAACAAATACCCTCAGACATTTTGTTGAATGACTTAAAATACCTTTGCATTTTCTCACCATATTTTAAAAAGTCTACAATGTCAGGTTTATGCCGAATATCATTTTTAATGCCTGGGTGTTGAATTTTATCCGAGTTTTGCCTTAAGGATTTTAAGAGCTTATATGCCATAAAATTATAATAGTCAGAATGACCAGGATCATTTAAAAATTGGGATAACCATCTTAAAGTTAAAGCTCTTCTATATGGTGCAACAAAATTAGCATCGTTTGGCAAATTGAAATTATAATCAAAAGTCCAAAAATAATTGGCTTCAATAACCCTGCAAAAAGCATTAAGCTAATTAGCAGTATTTGTTTGAATTTCAAGCAAATTATTTGGGTATGAATTTTCGTTAATTTTTGATAGCGCTTTTCTTAAATAATTTAGTGCAAGTATATTATTTTCGGGAAATATATCTTTGCGCCAATTTCCGACAAATTCGTTTGTTAATTTAGCTTTTTCAGTATATAAATTTGATAAGCAATACAAAATATGTGAGATAACAGTCTCATCATCATTATTTTGTTCCTCTAATTTTAAAAGATTTTCAATCGTTAAATCAATTTGTGCAATATCGCCAGAGTCTATTGCTCTATCGCATTCTTTTGCAAAATTATCAATTAAAGTTCTATCCATATAATATCTTCTTTATTTTGTTACACAAATTTTAAATTTACCATTAATTGCTAAAGTCTTTAACAATTAGGCTTTAATCAAACCTACCTTCTTAAAAAAATTGATATGAGCACTTACTTTTTGTTTTATAGTTTGAAATAACTAAGCTATTTGATTTTGTGATAGCTAAACTGCTTCATTTTCAAATTTTACATTGATCTTTATTTTATCAATTATAACATACACAAAACACTTAATATAAAAATAAATAATATAACAGACAGGAGCTAAAAGCTTAGTTACGGCAGGATGCTGATCAAACTTAATTAATAGTCTTTGAAATCTTGCTATGCAATTCGTTGCACAATAAATCATTCAATACGATGCCGTTTTTGCTTGTTTCTTTGAGTTTAAAAATACCTGTCAAATTATTTATACAAACAATTTCTCTTATAATATGACTTTTGCTAATCCCAAGTTCTTTTGCCAATGTTTTATAATTAGAAAAATCAGGATGTTCCAAATAATAGTCTAAAATCTTTGCCTGAAGTTCATTTATATAAAAGCATTTTCTGCTCAATTCCAATTTATATTCAATATTTTGAACTTCATCATATTGTGTTATTGTTTTATTCTCTTCTTTTCTCTTTCTTCGTCTTAATTTTTTATCACGCTGTTTTTGTCTTATATATGATAGTTTTAACGATTCGGTTAAAACATCTGAGATTGCTTTTGAATATTCATTATTACCCGTCTGGTAGTCAATCATATTCAGGTAATTATAAAAACATTCTGCTTTTTCAGGATATTTTTCAAGGAATTCGTTTATTAAAACATTTCCTTTTAATCCATTGCAGTTTTTACAACATATAACCACATTATTGGTTTCAGTTATGCCACCCGAGCATCTTGGAATAATATGGTCATTAGTTCTTTCATTCATCGGCATAACTTTATTGCAGTAAGCACAAATTGAACTCAAATATTTTAGTTTCTGCAAATTTAACATATTTTAAAATCACCCGTGCTTAATTTATTTGAATTATATCACAATATTATCAAATAACACTCTTGATTTATTGGCAATTTAATGGCATAATAAAGGTATATTATTGGAAACTTAATAAAATTTTTTATGAAGACTTTTAAATTTAATCCACAATATACAATTACTGCATCAATTGCAAACAACATACTTAAAATAGAACAAATTAAAGAGCAAATTAAAAACCTACCCGTTACACCTCATTTAATGGCAAGTCTCAGAGAAAGTGCTCAACTTACAACAACTCATTATTCAACACAAATTGAGGGGAATAGATTAACCCAAGAAGAAGTATATGAAGTAATAAAAAATAAAAAAATAATCCCGCAAAGAAAACGTGATGAAAAAGAAATAAAGGGCTATTATAAGGCAATTCAATATATTGAAAAACTGGCATTAAAGAAATCTCAAATTTTAGAAGATGAAATAAAAAAAATCCATAGTTTGGTTGAGGGTGAAAAAAATACGAATTATAGAAACGGACAAAATGTCATTAAAGATAGTTTAACCGGTGAAATTGTTTATATGCCGCCTGAAGCTAAAGATGTACCTGAATTAATGAAAGATTTTATTTATTGGCTAAATAATGATAAAGAAACCCCTATACTAATTAAGGCTGCAATTGTGCATTATCAATATGTAACTATTCATCCTTACTATGATGGTAACGGCAGAAGCGCACGACTTTTAACCACTCTTATGCTTCATAAAAACGGGTATGATCTTAAAGGCATTTATTCATTGGAAGAATACTATGCAAGGGATTTAAAAGGATATTATGATGCTATAACTATTGGACCATCACATAATTACTATTTGGGCAGGGCTGAAGCCTCTATTACTAAATGGATAGAATATTTTATAAAAGGCGTAAAAGAATCTTTTGAAAATGTATATCAAAAAGCAAAATCAGAATCCGGCACAAAAGATTTAACACCCATTTTAAGGGAGTTAGATGTAAGACAAAGAAAGGTTTTACAGCTTTTTGAAACCCAAAAAACAATTACATCAAATGATATTGCGGAATTTTTTAATTTTGCTCCTCGAACGGCGAGAAAGCTTGCTCAAGATTGGGTGGAGGTTGGATTTTTGATTATGGTTGATGCTTCCAAAAAAGCTCGTAAGTATCAATTAAGTGATAGGTTGGAAAAGAAGCTATACGATTAGGTATAATAAAAAGAGTTATCAATTATATGTCCCAAAAAGAAAAAGATTTAAAATCATTATCTAGAAAAGAATTGTATAATTTGGTTTGGAAAAAGCCAATAATGCAAATTGCAAAAGAATATGGGTTATCTGATAGAGGTCTTGGGAAATTATGTGAAAAATATGGCATACCAACTCCACCAAGAGGGCATTGGGCAAAAATTGCATCTGGACAAAAAATAAAGAAGCCACCATTGTTATTTTCAGAATTCGATAATGATGGTGCTAAAGTGCTTCAGCCTCGTGTTAAAACTGCATTATCTAATAACAATATAATTGAGGATGAAATATTGTTTGCAGAAATAAGAGAAGTTGTTGAATTTGAAAGATTGCCTGAAAATAAAATAAAAGTTCCTGCGAAAATGTCGGAAGAAGAATACCATAAAGTAATTAAACAACATCTATTTGATAAAAAAAGTTGGGACAAAACACCTTTAAAACCTAAAGATAAAAGAATTTTTAAAATTTTAACCACATTACTAAAAGCTCTTGAAGTAAGGGGATACAGTATATATTATAACAATTCTATATATGATATTGAAGTCCAAAATCGTATGGAAAGCGTTAGAGTAAGTATATCTAATTATGCAAAAACTTATAAAAGAGAATTGACACAAGAAGAAATTGATAAAGGATATTATAAGAGAAATTGGAAATTTGACCAAGAAACAACAAATTATTTAGAAATAACAATATGCAACAGCTATGGCAGAGATCCTAAACATATAATTGAAACAGATGATATAAAATTAGAAAATTTATTAAACACAGCTGTAATTGAAATTACAAGTATAATTTTAAGAGATAGATCTTTTCGCTTAAAACGAGAGGAAGAACAACACAGATATTATCTTCAGCAGGAAGCAATAAGAAAAGAAAAAGAACGCAGAGAAGAATTGTTAATTGAAATTGAAAACAAAACTACTGCTGATAAAATTAGAAATTATGTTGCAAAATGCGAGGAAGGATATAAATCCGGTAAGTTTAAGAAGCCCGATTTTATATTTTGGAAAAAATGGGCACTAAATTATGCTGATGAAATTGATCCTTGGGTAAGTCAGGATGAAGATTAGTAAAGGCAAATGTAAATTTTGCGGGCAAGAAAAAAAATTAATCAAAGCTCATATAATTCCAAGAAATTTTTATCTTGATTATAAAAATGAGAAATATTTGGGTGTTGATTCAATATCCGGAAAATTTACAATTCAACAAAATGGTGCTTACGATAAAAATATTTTATGTGAGGATTGCGACGGGAAAATCTTAGGAGAATTCGATAAGGAAGGCTATAGAGTATTATTCGATGAAGTTTATAAACATATTTTATATAGTGATAAAAATACAAAGATATATTATTTAACTTCTGAAAATTATAATTATGAATATTTAAGAAAATTTTTCATTTCAATATTGTGGAGAGCTTCAATTTCAAATGTAAAGGAATTTAATGATGTTCATTTAGGAAAATATGAGAACTTAGCTCTTAAAATATTAAAGGGTGAAGAAAAATACAAAGATTTATTTAAAACATATATTTTTAAATATCCAAATAATATGGATTTTAGCAGATTTGTATTTATTGCAAAGAGTAAAATAGGCAACCACAATGCATATGTAATTAATATGGCTGGATATTCTATTAATATAATTATAAATGGCAAAAATCATCCGTATGATAACATATATCAAATGAGAGATATGCTAATAGATGATAAATATTTTTGTATTGTAGAAAGTAATAAATTGTATGAACGTCATTATTACAATGCAAGCTTAAAGATGCAAGAAATGTGGCAAAAAGGATTTAAACCACCATTCGAAAAAAAATTTAAACAATTAAACAATCAAATATAAATAGTTACATTGCTTCTTTTAACTTTAATAATGTTTCTTGTTTTTCAATTTTAGATTCTAAAAGATTTCCAACAACCTCATTAACGTATTGTATAAATTCCCTGCTAATTGTTTGAATATTTACATCCGGATAGAATTTGGAAATCAATTCCAGTATTGGAATATTTTCTAAATAAAAACTATGTTTATTAATAATATTTTGAAAATCTTTTATTTCAACATCATTTAACATCTTTAAAAAGAAACAATGATCTTTATTCATATTTCTTAGAAGCTTATCTATCGTACTGGATTGATTTGATTTATATGTTTCCCATTTGGCAACATTTTTGGACCTATCTTTAATAATAGCTCCAGTTGTAATTGTGTAAGATTGTTTTTTCTTATGGATTTAATCTCTTTTGCTGTTAATAAATTTTCATTTTTACGTTCTTTTTCAAGGGCTTTTTCTAGCTGAACTTCATAATTATCCAAATCATCAGGATTATAAAAAATTTCATTGCAAAATTCACATTGTAAATAAGATAAATTTTCCACAAGAATGTCTTTGCAACCATTTGATGTTTTATATTTGCTTTACAATGTTCCATTTTCTATTCTTTTTAATTATGATTACAAACTGGACATTTTTTCATAATGTTCTATTTCCTTTTGAATTGAATAACTACACTTTTATCTGAAATTATTTGAAGTTTAACATAAGCAAAATCATTATCTATTGGGATATGATAAACATCTTGCCATATCTTATTGTCATGTTCAGAAGTCATAGACTTGTAAAAATATGAATTTTCTATATCAAGTATACAAAACAGCAATTCTTCTTGTGTCAAACCAAAATCGCACATAGCATTGCTACTAAATTATCAATATAATAATTTATATTTGTTGTTTTCTCCAAGCATCCAAAACTATAGGGATATCTATTTCAGCATGGGGTGTTGTCCATTCTTTATAAAATGACGCATCTTCACTATCAGGAGTTGGATTTGGCATATCAATTTTAATACGAGTGGGCATTATAACAGAATCTCCAAGTAATATACACTCGCCGCGCCTAAGCGACGAAAACATTGTAGTTATATTTGCAATTGAATCTGGTAGTAAGCGTTTTACATAGGATTGGTCATCTGGATTTGTAATTCTTAAGCACAAAAATGTATTACATTGCGAAAGAATTGTTGCTGATACTTCTCTTGGTCTTTGACTAATAACTGTTAAGCTGGTACCATATTTTCTACCTTCTTTAGCTATTCTTTCAGCAGAAAGACGAGCAGATTTGCTTGTTGTATCATATTCATTTAGATATAAATGTGCTTCATCACAAAAAACAGCCATAGGATAATTTTTGTTATTTACTTTTTTATACCAATAACAAAAATCAAAGAAACATCTCAAAAGTAATGATATAACTGATGTCCTAACATCGAAAGGTATAGGGCTAATATCGAGAATGACAATTTTTTTAGGAATATTTTCTTCACCGAGTATTTTTCTAAATAAATCAGACATTGAGGCAGATGAATTATATATTTGTGGTTTAAATATTAAATTGTATCTTATATCATTTAATTTAGAATCAATTCTTGTAAGTAACCTTGTAAATTGCCCATTAAAATCCCCTTTTTTCTCAGTACCAGGTTTTGCACCGGGAACCATTTGACGATCTAAAAATCTAAATTTATCTAAAATTTCTTCAAAGTCAAAATAAACAGGGGTATCGACATTGATCTTTGGTATATTAAGAGCAATATTTTCGGGGTGTTTTTGTTTACTTTCTTGCAATAAGCTTTTAAATAAAGCTGTTTGGTTAGGAGCCGTTGTTTCATTTTTATCAATCATTAAGCCTAAAAGCTCTTCGCAGTTCATTAGCCAATACGGAAGTTCTATAGAAGATGCATCAATATAATCTGCATATTCTCCAAATGCATTTTTGTATTCGCCGTGTAAATCAAATAGTACAACCGTGGATTTTTCTAACTCTGCAATTTTTTGTAGGAAAGAGGCTACCGTCCAAGATTTTCCGCTTCCAGTTTGTCCTAAAATTGCTCCATGTCGGCTCAAAAAAGCATCTAAATTTATTAGAGCATCTTGTTGAGGCATTAAAGAGAGTTTTCCCAAGTTAAAATTGCCATCAGAATAGCTTGAATATATGGCATTTATAGTCATGTTTGATACTGCATATACACTGCTATTTACTGTAGGAAGCACATCGGTACCCTTTTCAAAGTTACCATTTTCGTTTATGGTACCAAACGGAACTAATGTTAAAATGCGTTGGGGCAAGGGCATTATAATGTCATCTTCGTTATTCAAAGAATTTATTTCTTTCATTTTTATGTCTGCAACCATGCATAATAACATTCCATTCAATATTTGTATTTTCAAAAAAGTACCGGGTTGTCCTATTAATATTGATTCTGGTCCATTAACTGTCTTAATATTTATAAGCATATTTTCAGGAACACCAAAATCATCTTGTTTGTCATCCAAGATAATCTCAATTAAATCCCCATTTACACCAATTACTTTCCCTATTTTATAATCGCTCATAATGTTTCCTATTCTATTATAAACTTAACAAATTCCGAAAATTTCCATAAATTATTTGGCATAGAAATATCTTTACCACTAATGTGGATTTTATCTTTAGTTAGATAATTAAAAGCGGGATATTTTTCCAATTGTTCAATACAATTGGATTTTGTTTCAAATAATGCAAATATTCTCAATGAACCATCTTGCAGTTTTGGAATCAATAATCTGTCATTAATATGCTCATCTCTGTAGCTATATCCACAAGAAATTATATGCTGAACATCGTGTCCAATAATATCATTTGCATAAACAAATAATTTTTCATATGGATGGGCTAAAGTCTCGTCCAATTTTTTGCGTTGTGGATAAATCATTAAATTTTGATATTCTTGCATAATATATGAATTATCAAATATTTCCATAATATTATTTTCTTCTGTTTTGTACCAAGATAATGAACCATGAAGTTTGCATAATTTTAAACTGGCTTTTTTAATTGGCTCAAAAGGTATTTGACCTTTTTTACTTTGTATACCGAAATGTCCATATATTCTTTTTAAACTATCAATGTCAAAATATCTTTGTATAGTTCCACAGAAACCATTTTCCAATGGAAGCTCACATTGAGCACTTGCTAGCTCAAATAGTAAATCATAATTTGTTGTAAAAATCCAAAATGGGGTACTATTAAAACCAATTTTGCCCTTTATAAATTTTAAGAATTTTAAATGATGTTCTAAATTTGGATTTCTTACATCTCTTAAAAAACCACAAACAAGTTGTTTAATTTTTTGCTCAAGTTTAAAACATTTATAAGAATATCCTGATGTATTTTTAAAATTTACTATTAGATTAAGTAAAAGTTCAACATCCGGCAAATTATTTGTAGTATTGTATGTAGTGTTCTCTATTTCGTTGTAATTTTCCAATATTGTTTTTATGATATTTATATCGTTTGTATCTAAATATAAAAATGTATTGCTTGTTAGATCTGCCATAAGTGGAAAGCCAGCTTCAAAAGATGTGCCTGCCCCAAACAAAAACCCAACATTACAAAAGCCTTTTGAAAATGTTGGAATAATATCTTCTTTGGAAATTTTTAAAATAGGTTGTTCCATATTGTATCTTTATTATTTTAAAATTATAATTCAAATTATAATTAAAAACAGCATGTTTTGTTCACTTCAACCCATCAAAAAACTTATGAATAAAAGATATTTTGCTTTCATCCAGTTTATCTAAGTTTTTTATTATGTCTGCTTTCATTTTTTCAATTGGTTGAAGATGGCTAAAATCAAACAAAGCTTTTATTTCAACATTTAATTTATCAGATATTTTTTCAACTGTGGGTAAAGACGGAAAATGTCTGCCGCTTTCAATTCCGCTTAATGAGGTAGTTTCTATATCAATTAATTCCGCAAGTTTTTCTTGTGTCAAACCTGCAGCTTTTCTTAATTCTTTAATACGCTTTCCAAGTAGTTTTTTATTATCCATAAGACACCTGCATTTTGCATGATAATTTATAGATAGATAAAAAATAAGCGTAATTAATCTATATTTTTTGTAAAAAATACGTAATTTATCATAATAAATTATTGATTAATAAATAGTTTTACCATAAACTATGCATAAAATACTTAGTTTTGTATTTTTAAATAATAAAGTGGGAGATAAATATGAAAAAGATTTTTGCAACAAGTTTATGCGTATCGGTTGTGACTATAGCGGGAAGTGTTTATGCATTTGAAATGCCAAGTGCAATTAAAGGCGCTGCATCTGCTGTTACTTCAAAAACAAACTCGGCCACTCAAATTGGTGTTCTTAATACGAAATTAAATGCAGTAAATGAAACTATGCAAAGAGCATTTGAATCACTAACGTCAGCATTATTTTCAGCAGAAAAATCAGCTGAAATAAAATCACGAATCGATGCAATTAAATCAGACAAAAGCTTAAGTGAAACGGAAAAAAATTCTGAAATTACAAAAATTATATCAGACTGTGCCGCTACAATGAAAGAGGAACAGGAAACTCTGGCTTCACAATTAAGAAATTCTGATGAACAAAAGAGATATAATGTTTCAGGTGCTATAAATTCATTATTTATAGCAAGTTACCAATATACAGATATTGCTGTTGATTGTAGAGGAATTATCATGGGCATTTCAGCAAATCCTGTTCAAGCGGCTACTCTGGCATTTGAACTTGGAAATTTAAAAGCCATGTTTAATCTGTTGAAAAATAATATTGTAGTATTAAAAAATGTAACAACACAGGCAGTTGCCATCGCAAAAGCCGGCGGAGTTTCTCTAGACATTCCAAAAAATACATCAAGCAAAGCCTCACAGATTGACCTATCCGACATAAACTAATAATGAGTTCACTGCGCAGGAATTTTGAAATTCCTGCGCAGCTTATTTAAAAGGAGTGATTAATGAAAAAAATATTTCTGATATTATTGTTTTTAGCTGTTGGCATATTCTTGAGTGAAGCAAATGCTCTTGAAATTAAGATTGAAGGCAAAGGGTATGCACCTTTAACAGGATATGACATTAAAAGTGTTCGAAAACAACAAGATGCCAAAATGAATAAAAAAGCTAATAATTCAAATTTTGAAGTTTTACAAACGCAGCAGATTAAAGAAGCTTCAAGACAAGCGGAATTAAGAAAAAAACAGGATGAAAGATTAAGCAATTCCGTAAGGGGTGCTGTTGTGAGCGAAGCACAAAATAATGCCGTTAAAAATGGTATAAATATTTTAATAGACAGAACCCTTGGGGTAAATGCCTCCAAGAAGCCCGAAATTCAAGCAAAATTTAATGATTTATTATCTCAATCAAGCACATATATTATAGATCAGGATTTTACAGGCGAAGTTGAAAATAATTATTATGTAGCTCGTGCCTATTTAACCGTGGACGAGGCAGAATTTAGAAGTCTGCTGTCAGATATGGGCGTAGCCTTAAACACACAGGCGGTTAGAGCACATTCCATTATGATTGTTATGGATGAGTTTTTTGCTCGTCCTTCCGATTTAAGCAAAAATCTTTTAGCAAGAGAAGTTACAACATATGAATATAATTATGATGAAAAATTAAAGGATAGAGAAGAAGCTTCCGCTAATTCTTACGCAAAATCAAACTCAAACAGCAGAAATGCAAATACATATAATGTAAATGCAAGCAGTAAAGGGGCTTACGGAGCCGGATATTCAGGTGAATACGGCAGAGCTTCAGCAATTGGCGGGCATAATGATAGCCTAAAGGCAAGAGGTTCAAATTCAAGCAGTTCAAACAGTTCTTCTTCATCCGGCAGTAATTCAAAATATGGAAGATTTATTGATTATGGTAAAAAAGAAGGTGAATTTTACCAACATATTAAAGAATATGATACTTTATCCCCGAAAGCGGAAAATTTAAACTATACACAGCCTGCATTACAGGAATCATTTGTGAATTTTGATATAAGAGCAATTGATAATGATGTGTTTAAAAGCAGATATTTCAAAGGAAAACCTGTAACGTCAGACAAGCTTTCTAATTCGGCTGAACTTGCAAATTATGTTGAAGCTGCAAGAAAAGATGCCAAAGCAGACTTTTTTGCAATAGGTGTTTCATATATTACAGATAACGGTAAAAACGAGCATACGGGCAAAAACACTTGTGATGGTAACGTTTTTGTAAAGGTTTATTCAACAACGGATGGTGAAGTAATTGCATCAGGTACGTTTACGGAAACTGCCGCAGGAAATTCTGCTGATCAGGCAAGAAGCGCTGTTGCAAGAAAAATTGGTAATGAACTTGGTGAAGCCCTGTCAAAGAAAATTCAAGATTACTGGAAAAGACGTATGATGTATGGCTCAGAATATGTTGTTCAAATTAAAGGAAATTTTTTGCCAGCAGAAAGAATGGCAATCAATAGCTCTATACAAAATGTTAACGGGATAAAGAATGTAAGTCTTAGAACATCTGATTCAAGCCAAGCAGAATTTACGGTTAATTACACAGGACAAGGCTCAATTGCTGATGCTATTTTTATGAAACTTTATAATTCAAATCTTTCAAGCAAATTTAGCAATTATGATTATAAAATTACAGGCAATCAAGTAATATTCGCTCCTGTCAATAAAAACGGAGTACCAAATTTATGAAAAAGTTTTTAAATAAAATTTTAGGTATTGTGGCATTGTTCCTATTTGTTGTCATGCCTGCATTTTCTGCAGAGTTAAATGTTTATCCTGTTCCTGCCGTTTTTATTAATAAAAATCTTGATAATTCCGCCTTTCAAAAAGTTTTTACCCAAAACAGACAAAACTTTACGAATGAATATTTATCTCAATTTAATAAATATTTTTCTTTATCCAATGATGAAATTTCGGATAAAACCAAATACAAAACCTTTGCCGTATATATCCACATTCCAAGGGCATCTGAATATTATGTAAAAAAATCTGAAAGTTTGCTTGATATTTATTTACCGCTTACAATGAGTATTAATTTTGTAAATATGGCAAGCGGAGAAACACTATATTCTTATCCGTTAACAAGTTATTTCAAATATGAAACAGCATTTGAAAAAGATGAAGAAGCTCAAAAAAATACGATAACGAATTTATGCGAACAAAATTTTAAACAAACGGTTGAAAAACTGATAAAGCAAGCTAGTGTTGACTTTAAGCCATTTAATATTACAACAAAAATAATTGATACTTATAGAAGCTTTTATATTTTAGATAAAGGCATTGAAACAGGTATAGCAAAGGGTGATTTATTGTCTGATGAAAAAATGAATCAGCTTTCCGTTGTTTATTCTAACGTTGATTATTCGGTAGCAAAAAAGGTGCTTGGCAAGCCAAACTCGGGCGGAAGCTTTAGCAAATTTTCAAATAATAGTATTACCCAACTTAAAAAACCCAAAGTTTTATTTATAAATGATTTTGGTAATGAAAAATTATACAGTTTATTTTCTGCAGCACTTGGCAGCGAAGCTGAATTTTCTTTAATCACAACCAATAAAACTTTTTATGATATGCAAACTGCCCTTGTTTCCTTAAATATGGATTTTAAAAGTAATAATGCATATAACCGCACTTTGCCCGATTATTTTTTGAAGCTTTATTTTACACCCCCTGTATATACACAATTCAAATCAAATAAGGCTTATTATAATGTTGATAAATACGCAATGCTTGCTTGCGGAATAATTTTTGATAAGGCGGGAAGAATTGCATATTCAAAATGTGTTGATGATGAAATGATAAATAAAGTTACAGGTACAGTGCGTTTTAGCGATGAAGCCAATTATGAAATTGTAACAAAAAATATTTTAACAAAGCTTGCTGAATCAATACAGAAAGAAGTTCAATTTAAAAATTCGCAATTTAGGATAACAAAAGTTGAGGGTCAATATATCACTTTATCTGATTTAGACGGGTTTTTAAGACCGGGAAACGTTTTAACGGTATTTAAGAAAATTAAAACTGAAAAATCGGGCAGAGAAATTCTTGTGCCTGCTTGGGATTACAAGGTAATTACAATAAATAACGGCGTTGCAGAGTGCAAAATGAGCAAGCCTTATATTGATAATCTAAATCAGCCAAGTAAAAAAGATATTGCGCAAATGTCAACAATAACAAGAAGTGCAAATAAGGCTAATATGTATAATTTCGATACGCAAAAATCTGAAATAAACGGTAGCGAAATTCATTTAAAATATTTTAACAGAATTGCTCTTGGCACCCTTGCTTCAAGCCTGAATGCACCTGTTGCAATGCCAATTTCTGATTTTTATGAGCAGATAAGCGAATTAAATTCTTTCGGGTTTAAAGAAAGGATTGAAATACCTGAAAACAGCGATAAATTAACCATCAAAGTTGTTTACAAAATTAACGAAACATCTTCAGAAATAAAAGGGAATATCGTAAAGAAACAGTATGAGGTAATTGTCGGTATTGTAAGCAAAAATAACGGCAAAACTGTTAAACAAGATGGCTTAAAACAAACGGTTACAATTGTTGTTCCAAAAGATGGCGGGGAAGAAATTATTGAATATGAATTAATGAAATTTATATATCCGCTTATAAAACAAATTGCAGCAAAATTTTAAAAAGGAAAAAATATGAAACAAACATTAATAGCGTTCTTTATTACTTTATTTATAGCAATTGTGGGCATTGGTGGCTATATGTATTATTCGCATATTGAAGAATGCAAAGCACCGCTTTATAGAAGTATGTCATTCGGCGATACAGATGTTAATGTAGATGCTTTTTATAATGATAAATATGACGTTATAAAAGTTGATTTAACGGTGTATGAAATTATTGAAGATTGGCAGATTGATATGATTGGATCAAACACAGAATTTACCTTAGTAGCTCAATCAATGGACAGCACACTTAAAAAAGAATTTAACTTTAAAGACATTTTTCTTAAAAGCGGTGAAAACATAAAAGGAAGCCTTACCATAGAAAATGTAGCATTAAAGGATTTTGTAATGATAAAAGACCTGCTAAACGGTAACATGACAATTTCATATTCAAAAGTGTTAAATTTAGACAGCACGGAAAGAAATAAATTAAAACAAGAATATTATAAGAAAAAAGAGGAAGCAAGACGCGCTGAAGCAGGGTTAGATGCACTTGGAAGTATGGCAGGTATGATGATGCTTGGCTCAATACTTGGATTTTAGCGCAAAATAAAAGGGAGTTTTATGAAAAAACAAAATATTGATAAAACAAGCTTAAAACAAACTTTTTTAGGTTTTTGTCTTGCGTTGGTTCTTATATTTATAGTTGCTGCAATTGTTTTATTTATACAAACAAACAGTAGAACTGAAAATGTTTTACAAAACGATAGCTACAAGCCAAATGTACCTGTCCAAAACAGCCACAAAACACAACCTTCTGCAAAACAAACCTTAACACCTACTGAAACCTTAGCTATGATTGATAAATATCAATTAAGATATTTTTCAATAGTTAAAAGAAACAATCTGTTTTTACAAATGGCAGATTGTGAAGGCTGCGGATATGATAGAAAAGATTTATCAGATTTGTATTCTGAAATAATAAGCAAAATTGACAGTAACAACAGCTATATTAAAAAATATTTTGACATTGAAAATAAATATACAGAAAACACCGGTGAAACCACTTATGAAATAAATATGTTTGAAAGCAATTATTATGAAGCTGTTGATAAATTATTAAATGAAGCCTATCAAGCAGTTAAAGCCAGAATTTCACAGGAAGATTTTAAAAATTTGACATCAAGCGAATTAAAATGGCTTAAAGATGTTAAAGCTTATGAAAAAGTTTTTGAAGAATGGGGCTTTGGTTCTACCGGCACGTTGATTAAATTAGGCTATGAAATTGATATGAGAAAGTTCAGAACACTTTTATTGATGTTGTATTTATAATTAAGTAAATATTTTGCTTTATAGCTGGTTTGTTTAAGAAAACAAACCAGCTATAAATTAGTTTAACAGTCTTCCCCGGTTGCTTCTTTAATTGCCCGTTTGAGCTTTTCCAAAATTCCAAATTCTGGCTGAAAATCTTCATCGGTTTGTGGTCCATGGGTTTTTGTTATACGGTCTTTCTCGTCTTTTAATCTTTTCATTGTATTTGAGTGTTGTTCATTTTCCCTCTGTTTTTGTCTTTCAAGAGTTTGTTTTGCTCTTTGATGGCGTTCGTTTTCTTGTCTAATCTTGGTTTCAATGTTTTCCAATTGATAATTTGTACTCATTTTTAATCTCCTTTAATATCTATTTTTGATTTAGGGAGTCGTGAACACGACTCCGGTTTGTTGTTTATATTTAGCTTGCGTTTTGTATCTGCTCAATTGCGATTGCACGGAGTTGTTCGGTTAAAATTCTTCTGAATTTCTCTCTTAATTTCGGGTCAATTTCTGCCCAAGCGTGCAAAAGCTCGCCATAATCTTCTTCAATTTTCAAGGCTTTCTTATCCTGTTCCGTAAATTCAAGCTCTGGATCTTTTGCAAGTAGGTTGAAGATGTCCTCACGGTATAAAAGCCTGCGGGTAGGACCGTCTTTTGAAATAGCATCCGCAATGGTTTTATTTACCAAGGCTTCCATACACGTTATTTTTTGGACTTCGCCTTTTTCGTTTTTTGCGTTTATTTCCTTATTGAAGCAAATCTGGAGTGCCTCTTTTAAAGTTTTTGGTTTTTTAGGTCTGCCTTTGGGATTAGGGCTTTTGCAGCCCTTTTTCCATCGGTATTCCTTGGGAGGCTTGCAATAGCCAACTTTGTATTCTTTTTCGCCCTTCTTTTTCTTTTTGGCCATTGTTATGCAGCCCTTTCAATGATTTTATGCTTTTTACCTGTCATTTTTTCCCAACGATGAATTATAACATCACAATAATCAGGTGAAAGTTCAATAAGGCGTGCTTTTCTGCCGCATTCTTGCGCTGCAATTAAGGTTGAACCGCTTCCTCCGAATGAATCCAGAACAACATCACCAAAATCAGAAGCATCCAAAAGGATATCTACAAGCATTGCAGTGGGTTTTACGGTGGGGTGAAGGTTGGATAGAGTCTTAGCTTGGCTTGTTCCGGAGTTCATTCCTGGGTATTGCCACACATTGCTTCTGTTGCGACCGTTTTTACCAAGTTGAATATTGTTTTTGTGAGAGCTAGTTCCATTTTGATAAACAAGGCACATTTCATGTTGACTCCTGTAAAAACTTCCCATGCCGCCTTTCCCCTTATCCCAAACGCAGATATTGAGCAGTTTTTCATACACATCCTTTGTAGCAATTTGAAGTTCAAACAGATGCTTCCAGCCCATAAATAAATAATGTATAGACCCGGATTTTGAAAAATTTTTAAGATTTTTTGTTACAGTATTTAAAAAATTAATAAAATCTTCCGGTTTCATTTCTCCTGATGCTTGTGCAAATTCCGGATGATTTTTCTTTTTTGTAACGTGTCCTTGAATTTTCACATTATAAGGCGGATCGGTGATAATAATATCGGCTTTTTCTTCCCCCAAAAGCTTTGTATAACTTTCAGCTTTCATAGAATCTCCGCAAAACAACCTATGCTGTCCAAGCTGAATTAAATCTCCGGGTTTAACGATTTTTGGGATATCGCTTAAAACAGCTTCTTCAGCTTTTGTTTCATTCTGCTCTTCGGCATCAGAAGCTGAAAAACCGCTTAATTCAAATAATATGCTGTCAACCTCAATTGTTCCAAGCCCTAATTCTTCGGGAGTTATTGTAAAATTTTCATCAAAAATCCAATCTTTTATGTCGATTTTAATTGATTCAAGGTCGATTTCACCCATGGTCAAAATCTTATTCATTGCCACAGAGTACATTTTAATTTCTTTTTCGCTCAAATCTTTTAATTGTACTGTTGGTACTGTTTTGGCATTTAGATTCTTTGCAGCAAGATACAAATTGGCTCCGAGGACAATTTCATTCTTATTATCAACAATTATGGGTGACGGTATTCCAAAGCGGTCTACAACCTTTGTTGTGATTGAGATTTCTTGTTTTGAAAATTTTCTGATATCGTCTTCTTTTAATCTTAAATTCCCCAATAATGCTTCTGCAACGTGCATTTCAAACCTTTCCATTTATTTTTTCTCCTCTTTTATTCGCATATTATTTATACTCAGTTGTTGAGAAAACTAAGGTTAAAAACGGGTAAAAAATTGAAAATTGTTACAAAAATTTACAAAATTTCCCTGAGATGCCCGATTTTATTGCACTTTAAAAACTGACGATTATAAGTTGATAATTTTTGTGTCTTTTTTGTTCTTTTGGACTTGAGATTTATCTAAACAGAGTGATAGATAGAGATACGATGAATGTACAAGTTAAAACTCTTATCCAGATTGAAAAATGGGAACAAAAATACGGCAAATTGCCTGTAAATATTGAATTACGGATAGAAGACCTCATTTTAAAATGCAAAAAAGAGGATAAGAGCAATATTGTAAACCCGTTAAGTACATCTGGAACAATGTTAATAAGGGAATATCAGGGTAAAACATACTCTGTAACCGTTTTAGATAAAGGGTTTTCATATAACGGTGAATGGTACAGAAGCTTATCTGCCATTGCAAATGAAATAACAGGTGGTCACTGTAACGGTAAAAGATTTTTTAAAATTTAATAATATTAAAGGCTTAAAGGAATAATTATGGCAAAAACAATACGCTGCGCAATTTACACAAGAAAATCAACCGAAGAAGGGCTTGAACAGAATTTTAATTCACTCAATGCTCAAAGAGAATCTTGCGAAGCATACATTAAATCACAAACCCATGAGGGGTGGAAGATTATTCAAAAACAGTACAATGATGGCGGATATTCAGGCGGCACAATGAACAGACCCGCTTTTCAAGAGCTGCTCGATGATATTAAAGAAGGAAAGATTGATATAGTTGTAGTTTACAAGGTGGATAGGTTAACTCGTTCATTAATGGATTTTTCAAAAATAATTGAAGTTTTCGATAAACATAGTGCCTCATTTGTATCAATAACACAGCATTTTAATACAACAACCAGCATGGGAAGGCTGACCTTAAACATTCTTTTATCTTTTGCCCAATTTGAACGTGAAGTAACAGGAGAGCGTATAAGGGATAAGTTTGCTGCCTCTGCTAAAAAGGGGCTTTGGATAACAGGTATCCCGCCTTTAGGATACATTAAGGATGATAACGCATTAAAGATTGACAATACTCAAGCTCCAAAAATCCTTACAATATTTGAAAAATATCTTGAATTAAAATCCGTTTCAACCCTGAAAGATTACCTTGATAAGAATAAAATTTTCACCCGTTCAAATAAACCTTTTTCAAAGGGTAATTTGTATCATATCTTATCAAACAAGGTTTATCTTGGAAAAATTGTTAAAGGCAAAAATGTTTATGAAGGGTTACATAAAGCTTTAATTTCAACAGATATATTTAATGAAGTGCAAAAACAGCTGAATGATAATTGCAATAACCAAACCGGAAAAGAAAGAAACTCATCGAACGCCATGCTTCAAGGAAAAATGTTTGATGAGAAAAACAATTTTTTTACGCCATCAAAAAGCACAGGCAGAAGCGGCAAAAGATACTGCTATTACTTAAACAAAGAAGCAAAAGCAGGAAAATTAATTGCTAAGGATTCAATAATAAGAATTCCTGCTCAAGAAATTGAAGATTTTGTTGAAAACAAAGTTAAAGAATATATTTTAAATAAAAAGAACATTTTAAAATTGATTAAAAATTGTCCAATTCAAAAGCAAGAAGAATGTTTGAACCATCTAAAAGAAATTCAACCGGATAAAACCCAAATCAAGTCTTTATTGAATAAGATTATCATTCATAAAAGTTTTATTGAAATATTGATACAAAAGGGTGCATTATTCAAATTAATAACAGGATTTGAAGATAAAGATGAAATGGATGCCACAGACATGCTAAACGCTGATGAAACCATAATTTTAACCTTTAACATTAAAATCCAAGAAGCCTCAAGAAAAGGAAGGACGATGACAATTAACGATAACGGTAATCAGAACAAAACCCTGGTTGAAGCTATTGTTAAAGGTTTTTACTACACAGATTTAATTATCAAAGCTAAAGACAAGAATAAAATCCCATCCGAGCTTCAAACAAGAAATATCAGAAGGCTTAGAAAATTAAGATTTTTACCTCCTAAATTAATTGAGCAAATCTTTAAAGGTAATCAAAACCCTGATTTAACAGTTGAAAAGCTTTGTGAAATCGGGGATAAGAACCTAAAATCATTATCAGCATAGAATTAAAAACTTAAAGCAAAGTAAAAAGCCCTCATACAAAGGGCTTTACTTTTTTCTTGAATATCTAATCTTTAAAAACGTCCAAAAATGGACATCTCTAAACTATAAAAACAAAAACCAACTGCAAAAGGTGCAATTTAGCTCTGTTTTTAAATAATATTTGTCTCTAAAAACAGCTAAAGCCCGCACAGTGTGCGAAAATTCAGCATTAAAAACGGTGCTACTGCGCTCTGTGCTTATTAAATCTGGAGATGGCGGGAGTCGAACCCGCGTCCAAAATGATGCCAAATGAACATCTACA
>CAJUKY010000024.1 GCA_910587055.1 Candidatus Gastranaerophilales bacterium | reverse complement strand
TCTTTTTTGACGGTAAATTTCACGATATCCCGAATACCGTTGCAAGAGCAAGCGCCAATCTTGTAAAAAACGGTATCAGTTTTTTTGATATACATATTAAAGGCGGCTCAAAAATGCTTACAACAACGGTAAAACTGGCCTGTGAAACCGCTAAAAAATATAATATGGAAGAGCCTGTAATCCTTGGTGTGACACTATTATCAAGCTTCGGACAAAAAACTTTAACCGAAGAATTAAATGTTAATATGAATATTGATGATTATGTGGCATCTCTTGCAAAAATGGCTTATGAATCAGGCCTGAACGGTGTTGTAGCTTCCGCTTCAGAAGCCGTTGTAATAAGAAAAGAATGTCCCGAGGATTTTATTATAGTGTGTCCTGCAATAAGGCCCACATGGAGCGTCGTAAATGATCAGGTAAGAGTCGTAACCCCAACGGATGCTATGCTGTCAGGGGTTGATTATATGGTAGTGGGGCGCCCCGTTACAAATGCAGATGATAAAACAGGCGCAATTCAGCTTATAATTGATGAAATTGAAGAAGCCCTTTCAACAAAGGCTGTATAAGGATATTAATTTATGAAAATGAAGACCGTATTCGGTATATTAAAAGAGCTAAAAACCGATGAAACAAGGGTTGCTTTAACCCCCGATTGCGTTGCAATGCTTACAAAAGATGAATATGAAGTTTTAATTGAACATAACGCAGGGCTTTTAAGCGGTTTTACCGATGAACAATATGTTCAAAGCGGTGCAAAAATTATAGACACAAATAAAGAAGTTTGGGAAAAAGCAAACGTTATTATCAAAGTAAAAGAGCCGCAAAAGTGCGAATATCAATATTTTCAGGAAGATCAGGTTATCTTTTCATATATGCACCTTGCAGTTGAAAAAGAATTGACCGAAGAACTTTTAAATAAAAAAGTATGTGCAATCGCAGCAGAAGCCGTTACGGATAAAAACGGCGAATTTCCTCTTTTAAGGCCTATGAGCGAAGTGGCGGGCAGATTAAGCATTCAGCTGGGTGCAAATTATCTTGAATCGGTTAATGGCGGTTCAGGCGTGCTGCTTGGCGGAGTTCCCGGGGTTCAACCCGGAAAGGTTGTTATTATAGGCGGAGGCACGGTAGGTGCAAATGCCGCAAAAGTAGCACTTGGAATGGGTGCAGATGTATCTGTTTTAGATATTAATTCTAAACGCCTTGCAGATTTGGACTTACTGTTTCAAGGAGCACTTAAAACCCACTATTGTAACCCTTACACCATAAAAGAAGAATGCAAAAAGGCGGATATTCTCGTAGGCGCCGTTTTATTACCCGGAAGAAAAGCGCCGAAGCTTGTATCCGCAGATGTTGTATCAGAGATGAAAAAAGGCTCTTTTATAATAGATGTTGCAATTGATCAGGGCGGAAACATTGAAACAATGGACAGAATCACCACTTTGAAAAATCCCGTGTTTGAAAAATACGGTGTTTTACATTGCGCCGTGCCGAATCTACCCTCTTTAACGCCGAGAACATCGTCTTTTGCATATTCTTATGCTATACTTCCTTATATCCAAAAAATCGGAGAATTCGGAGCCTTTATGGCATTAAAAGAAAGTGAATCCTTAAGGGCAGGTGTAAATACATTCAGAGGCGAAGTAACAAGCGAAAGCCTTGCTGAAACCTTTGAAATGCCGCATACCGAAATCTCGCTTTTGATAGGCTTTAAAGTGATTTAAGGTAGTAAAAATGAATACAGGACATGTTAAAAGAGTAGTTTTTAAATTCGGAACAAATATTTTAAGAAATGATGAAGGAGATATTTCGCTGTCAAGGCTGTATTCCTTTGTTGAAGATATTTCAAGACTTTTTAAAGAAGGAAAAGAAGTAATAATCGTATCATCAGGCTCTGTGGCTCTGGGCATGAAAAAACTCTGCCCTGTAAAAACTGCCTCAAACACCACCGTGGATAAGCAGGCAGCAGCCTCAATCGGCCAGCCTTTCTTAATGAAAATCTGGCAGGAAGGGTTTGAGAAATACGGTATCACGGTTTCACAGGTGCTGCTCACCGAAGATGATTTTTCAAACAGAAAAAGATATTTAAACCTTAGAAATACATTAAGCAGACTTTTAGAATGCGGAATTATCCCGATTATTAACCAGAATGATACGGTTTCTACAAGCGAAGTGGCAATAGCATGTTTTTCGGATAACGACAAGCTCTCAGCCCTTGTTGCAAGTAAGCTTGATGCGGATTTGCTTATTATGGTGTCTGATATTGACGGACTTTATGATAAAAATCCGAAAGAATTTGATGATGCCAAGTTAATCCCCGTGGTTGAAAAAGTAACCTCTAAAATTGAAAAACTCGCTTCCGGCGCCTCTTTAGGGGGAAGAGGCGGTATGATAACAAAATTATCCGCGGCAAAAGTTGTTACAAATTCAGGCTCAAACGCTATGATAGTAAACGGCAAAAGGGAAGGAATTCTAAGAAAAGTATTTAATAATGAAGATGTAGGCACAGTTTTTCTTTCTACAAACAAATTATCCTCAAAACACAGATGGATAGCTTATGCTACAAATTTAAGGGGCGGAATTGTTGTAAATGAAGGCGCCAAAAAAGCTTTAATTGAAAAACAGACAAGCCTTCTGCCGATTGGAACGCTTGCAATAGCGGGAGTTTTTGAAAACGGCGAAGTAATAAGCATTCTGGATGAAAAGGGGTGCGAATTTGCACGCGGTGTTGCAAACTACACATCAGATGAGTGTGAAAAGCTTTTAGGAAGCCACAGTGATAAAATTAAAGAAATTTTAGGCCACAAACAGAGTGATGATGTGATAAGCAAGGATAACCTTGTTTTGCTTTAAGATTTATTTTAATAAAAATATAAAAGGTAAAATCATGAATATAGAAGAGATTGTAAAATGCGCAAATAAAGCTAAGATAAAGCTTGCAAGCCTTGAAACGGCTAAAAAAAATAAGGCTCTTGAAAATGTTGCAAAAAATATTGAATTAAATAAAGAAAAAATCTATGAAGCAAATAAAAAAGATTTAGATTACGCCAAAGCCCTTGTAGAAAGCGGAAAATTGACAAAAGCCACCTATGGCAGGCTGAAACTTGATGAAAATAAAATGCGCGATATGGTTCAGGGAATTTACGATGTTATCAAGCTTGAAGACCCTTCAAATAAAACCCTCTGGACCCGTGAACTCGATGAAGGACTGATTTTAAGAAAAGTAACCGCTCCGATAGGCGTTTTAGGAATAATTTTTGAAGCCCGCCCCGATGTTATCTCCCAGATTTCATCTTTAGCGATAAAATCAGGCAACGCGGTTATTTTAAAAGGCGGAAGCGAAGCCAATAATACAAATTCAGCCATTTTTGAAATAATAAATGAGGCTCTTGATAAAACGGAAGGTTTCCCGAAAAATGCGGTAAATCTTGTATATTCTCACGATGATATCAAACAGATGCTTAATATGGAAGGATATATAGATTTAATCATCCCGAGAGGCTCAAATAAACTTGTAAAATTCATTCAGGAAAATACAAAAATCCCCGTGCTGGGGCACGCTTCAGGCATCTGTCATATTTTTGCCGATGAATCGGCTGATTTTGATATGGTAAAAAATATCTGTATTGACGCTAAAACGCAGTACCCTACAGCATGTAACGCTGTTGAAACAATTCTTGTGCATAAAAACTTTAAACATTATGATGAGCTTAAAAAAGCACTGGAAAATGCGGGTGTTCAGGTTATCGAAAATCCTGAAAAATTCGGGGTTGAATATTCTGACACAATTTTAAACATCAAGAAGGTTGATTCGCTTGAAGAAGCCGTTGAACACATAAATACATACGGTTCGCACCACACAGATTCAATCATTACAAATAACGACGCTTCAAAAGAAATATTTATGAATAATGTTGATTCGGCAGGAGTATTTGTAAATGCTTCCACAAGATTTTCAGACGGTTTCAGATACGGTTTTGGCGCAGAAGTTGGAATTTCTACAAATAAAACCCACGCAAGAGGTCCTGTAGGCTTAGACGGACTTTGTATTTATAAATATAAATTAACGGGTGAAGGCCATATTGTAAATGATTACGTTAAAAACAAAAAAACTTTCACACATAAAAATATTTAAAATAAGTATTTGTTTTTTTGTTTTATAATAAAAAACAAGCAGTAAAAGAATTAGTAAAAAGTGACAAATTTTGAACTTGTAGAAAAAATTAATAAATTAAAAAAGGAAAAAAACGCAATAATCCTTGCTCATTGCTATCAAAGCCCCGAGATTGATTATGTGGCGGATTACGTGGGAGATTCTCTAGGGCTTAGCCGTTTAGCCAGCAAAACCGATGCCGAAATCATTATTTTTGCGGGAGTTTATTTTATGGCAGAAACCGCAAAAATCCTTTCTCCCGATAAAAAGGTACTTCTGCCGAATAAAAATTCCGGCTGCAATATGGCCGATATGATAAATTTAAAGCAGGTAAAAGATTTTAGAACAAAAAACCCCGATATCCCTCTGGTATGTTATGTTAATTCATCTGCCGAAGTAAAGGCTGAATGTGATATTTGCTGCACAAGCGCAAATGCAATTGATGTTATAAAATCCTTAAATGCGCCGAAGGTTTTATTTGCGCCCGATTGCTACCTTGGAAGTTTTGCACAGAAAAACCTTCCCGATGTTGAGATTATAAGCTATCCCGGTTTTTGCCCCACACACTTAAGAATTATTCCTGATGAAATAATCAAAATGAAAATTATGTATAAGGATGCAAAAATCCTCGTGCACCCTGAATGTCATCAGGAAGTTGTAAAACTTGCCGATTTTGTCGGCTCTACAACTCAGATTATGCAATACTGCGCAAATTCAAACAATAAAAGCTTTATAATTGCAACGGAAAAAGGTGTAATAGACAGATTAGAACGCGATTTTCCCGATAAAGAATTTATTCTGGCATCAAATAAGCTTGTCTGCCACAATATGAAATGGAATACACTTGAAGATATTTTAAATTCTCTTCTCCACAATCAGCACGAAGTAACAGTTGAAGAAGAGATAAGACAAAAAGCCCTGAATTCAATTCAAAGAATGATAGAATTAGGATAGCAATTATATTACGCCATATTGCACCTGATGTACTATGCGGATTTTGAATTAGATTTAGATTTTATATCAAGCGTGTACCCTAAACCGGATAAAATCTTGCTTATGGTACGCAATCCCGGGGATTTTGTTTTCCCGTGAAGAATATCCGTAAGCTGAACACGGTTCATGCCAACTTCTTTCGCAAACTCGCTGACTGTTGTACGGGCTTTAATTACTTGTTCCAAAGCTCTAAAAAACTCATCTTCATCGCCATCTTCAATATATTCAAGAATTGTTATTTTAAGCCATTTTCTTTGATAATCAGGATCTTGCAATTTTTTGTTTAAATAATCATCAAATTTTATTGTCATCTTTATTTTTCCTGTTTAAATAATCTTCTAAATATTTATCCGCCTGTTTAATAACTGCCTTCTGGTCTGATTTGTCACTTCCTGCAACAATTAAAATTATTACATTATCCAATTCTTTAAAATAAATTCTGTAACCTTTGCCAAATTTTAGTCGAAGTTCTGAAAGCTGGCTGTTCTGTAGTCGTTTCCAATCACCGAAATTGCCTTCCCGCATGCGATTGATTCTTTTATCAATACGTATACTATACTCATCACATAGCGTATCAAGCCAGTCAATATACGGGCACTTACCATCAGCCGTTGTATATAATTCAATTTCTTTCATCTGTATTTTAGTGTAGCAAATTTCCTACACTTTTTCAAGCCCCCCTTGTTTTAGTCCGTACCTACGCGCTTTGAGCGGCTTGCCTGTCCAGAGCAGAAGAAAGTTCTATCGGCATATCATCTTCCCCTAAATTCGGCGGGGCAGTCCAGATAATTGATTTCATATAATATTTAACGGTTGCCGTTTTAAATCCTTTTTTCTTTAAAAAGCGGTTTATAATATGCGCTATCGTTGTGGAAGTTTTTCCTTCAATAAGTCTTGTATACGTCTTAATTCCCATAATATCGGCAACTTCGGCTACTTTTATCCAGCGGTTTTCTTTTATTATAACTTCCCCTATTTTATCAGCCCATTTTAAAAGCACGGCCCTTTCATCGTCTTCCGCATTGTATTCGGGCGCTTTTACAGCTTCAAGCCCTTTAATTAAAGGTTCAAGTTCTAAATTCTTATAAAAATCAACCACTTTATCATCGGATATAACAAGCTCTTTTGAAAAATTATCAAGATACAAGCCCGATAAAGTTTTTACCCTGCTCATTGCAACGTATGCCTGCCCTCTTTCAAAAATCCTTCTGCAATCAACATAAAGCCTGTCAAGTGTCATCCCCTGCGATTTATGAATAGTCACCGCATACGCAAGTTTCAGTGGAAACTGCTCTCTTACCGCAATAACTTTATCGTTGTAATAATATTCAAAACTTTCCCGCGCAATATCTCTTATCGTACCGTTATCAAATTCTACAGTCACTTTATCATCATCCAGATACCGCACAACCCCGCAGGAGCCGTTTACAAGGCCCGTTTTAAAATCAAGATTAATAAGAAGCATCACCCTTGCGCCTGTTTTAAGCTTTATAAGCTTTTCTGCCCTGCAGGTTTTATCAAAAATCTCTAAAATTGTCTGCTCGCGCTCGGATAAATCTTCATAAACATATCCTTTGCCCCTTAAAACTCCATCCTGCGCCTCAAATTCATACATTTTTGTATTAAGTTTGTCAAACATTGTCTGATTATAGGTATCCGCTTCTTTATTTGTTGAAAAAATGTGCAGAATATCAGGAACTTTTTCATTTTGCAAAGAAACACATCTTGTATTTAAAAGCCTTACATCATCGACATTTAAGGCATTTGTACGCATATTGGACAGCGCATTTATAAAATTTTCCTCATTTTGCCTGTGATTTTCAACAAGCAGAATGTTTTTAAGGTTTAATTCGCTCCACACGGGCGATTCAAAACAATAGCTCAATTCTCCGCCTTCTTCCATATCAACAACTGGAGGAAGCTGGAAAAAATCTCCCAAAAATATTACCTGAACCCCGCCAAACGGCCTGTCATCCTCTCTTACAAGACGAAATACCTTATCAACATATTCAAAAGCTTTTATATTGAGCATTGAAATTTCATCAATCGCAAGCATGGTGCATTTTTCAATGTTTTTCTTAATTGTGGGCTTTTTTGTCATAATATTTTTTACGATATTTTCAACCGAATACCGGCAAAGCCCTATTCCCGCCCATGAATGAATGGTCTGGCCTTTGATATTAACTGCCGCAATCCCTGTAGTAGAGGTTATAACAAGCTTTTTAAACTGCTCTTTTAATCTTTCCAGAATATAGCTTTTGCCTGTGCCCGCATGCCCTGTAATAAAAACGTTTTCACCGTCTTTTATAAGGCGGATAATATTTTTTAAATAAATATCGTTTTCTTTTGCGCTATTTTCTTTTGCGGTTTTTTGCGGCGTTTCCCTTGCAGCGGGCGTTGTTTCACATCTTAAATCTATTTTGCCGTCTAAAATAAGCTGGTCAGCATTGTAAACTTTATATGCGGCATATTCTCCGCTTGCCACCTGTCTTTCAAAGGCAATAGGCTTTTCATCGGGCTTAACTTCATATTTTAAACCGTCTTTCAGCACCCACTTTGTTGATTTAAACCCGTAAATCCTTTTGTAACATTCAAAAATACATTGTGAGACGGAAGCAAATTTTTTTCCTTCAAAAGTTGTATGTTTTTCTTCAATCTCATCCGCTAAATCACGCGCTATGTCTATAATTTCATCATATCCGATAATTTCAGACAGTAAAATGCGCAACAATTTTCTCGGGCTGCTAAAATCAAACCCTTCCGCGTTTTCCTGTGCATTTTCATTAATTACAGACATTAACCGTTCCTTTTAGAACATTATATAACAAAAAAATAATAGCGGAATTTATCTGAAAAGCAGGTTTAAATAAATTTATACTTCCATTTCAGCTAAATTTTCGCTGATTTTAAAATCGCAGCCCGTAGATTTTTTAATATCATCAATTGAAAACATCGGATTAATTTCTTCTAAAATAAGCCCGCGCGATACCTTGTTTTCATCAAAATCTACTCTAAATACGCATTTTTCAGTAATAATTAAATTTACTTCAGCAGCTGCGGTCAAAGGCAGGTCGCATTCCTCCACAATTTTAATCTGCCCCTTTGATGTGTGTTCCATTACAACTATTACTTTTTTTGCGCCCACAACTAAATCCATAGCGCCGCCCATGCCGGGGGTAAATTTATTCGGCACGGACCAGTTTGCAAGGTTGCCCTTAGAATCTACCTGAAGAGCCCCGAGAACCGTTGCATCAATGTGTCCGCCGCGCATTAAAATAAAGGCCATCTGCGAATCATAAAAACAAGCGCCGTTTACAGTTTCAACATATCCGCCGCCTGCATTTATCACCCTTTCATCAATATTTTCAGGGTTTTGATTTTTCCCGACTCCTAAAAGCCCGTTTTCTGATTGGAACATAACTTTTTTAGAATCCGGTATATATTTTGTAACTTCAGTCGGCAAACCTATTCCAAGCGTTACAATATCACCGTCTTTAAATTCTTTTGCAGCACGTTTTGCGATTATTTCTCTTATTTTTTCTTTTGTTAATAATTCCATCATTATTGAATTATCCTTTAACAATATAATCTATGAATAATCCGGGGATTACAATTTCATTAGGATCAAGGCTTTCAACAATTTCATCGGCCTGCAGAATAACCGTATCTGCGGCTGTTGCCATAACAGTATTGCAGTTTCTTGTGGTGCCGTAATATGAAACATTGCCGAATTTATCCGCTTTTGTGCCGTAAATTAAAGCAAAATCAGCACTTATCGGCCTTTCGAAAAGGTATTTTTTATTATCAATTTCATAAACCTTTTTACCGTCCGCAATAGCCGTACCTATGCCCGTCGGGGTTAATACTCCGCCAAGACCTGCACCCTTTGCTCTTATACGCTCCATTAGAGAACCCATGGGAGTTAATTCCACATCAATTTCTCCAGCCTCCATCTGGCGGCCTGTTTCCGGGTTTGTTCCTATATGACTTGTAATAAGCCTTTTTACCTGCTTATTTACAATAAGCTTGCCTTTATCCTTATTTGGAATTGATGTGTCATTTGATATCATTGTTAAATTTTTAACGTTAGATTTCACAAGCTCATCAATTAATTTATCAGGAGCGCCGCAGCTTAAAAACCCGCCCACCATAATGGTTGCACTGTCTTTTATAAGGCTTACGGCTTCTTTTATTGAAATTATTTCTGCCAAAAATAGTGTTCCTCTTTGCTAAAATAATTTTTAGTTTATCATAAACATTTTTAGCTGTGAAACCTGCGTATACAAATATTTACAACCATTCAGGATGATAATAAAGTGTAAGAATTTTTTTTGTATTGAGTCTTACATGCCCGCCCATTATAAAGTTTGTAAGGGAGCCTGTAGGCGGTAAAAATGTGAGAGCCCACTTTAGAGGAAATACGAAATAGGTTCTGTCCTGTCCGAAAATTTCAAGTGTATCTGTTATCTGTCCGGGTTTTATTTTATCCGGAGCATTTTTTATTTCAAATGAATCAAAAATAACACTTGCAGGAATTCCGTTCATTCCGCTTGTTATAACGGTAGAAACCCTTGCGCTCAGTATATCGCCCCTTCTTATTTTTATTCTGTCATTTACAAAAATACTTTTTTGAACAATAAATTCAACCGTCTGCCCTTCATACAAATCTTTTTCGGATTTTATTCTGTCTTTAATTGCAATTCTGAGCGGGATGGTTTTTGTTGATTCATAATTATATTCTTTGTGAACATACGGTTTTTTAATATCAGCATCTTTTAACACAGAATTAACAAGCGAATCCTCAGTAACTTCCGCTGTTGCAGGGCTCAGGAAAAACATTAAAATCGTTAAGATTAAGATACATTTATTCATATTTTAACTCTTCCTTTGAGCCTGATTTAATCTTTTCTTCAAGCATTTTTCTGTTATTTTGAGAAGTTAAAAGGAAATTTTGATAATTTACGTTAAAGAAATATTCATTATTTTTAAGGTAATAAGGGTATTTTGTAAAAATGTATTCATAAATTACCGCAAGTCTTTTTGAGGTTAAATTTTGAGTTATGGAATTTGTTCTTTTCTGCATTTTGCTTTTATTTATATAGGTTATCATTGCAACGGGATTATAGCCTGCTTTCACCATATAATCCACAGCAATTTTATCAAAAACTATTTGATATTTTTTAGGCGCCGCTTTTATTTTTAAACTGCTTAAACGCCCGTTAAATGCGCCTGAATATGATCTGTAGGCTTCCGCTATACGGCGGGATAAAAAAGCAGCAAGCTCATTATCATCTTCCATAAATTTATAATCATATCCGTATACTGTAATCTGTCTGTTTACAAGGGTTTTATCCAGTTTTAATTTTTTTTCGGCTTCAGTATTATCATAGGCAAAGATAATTCTTTTATCGATTTTGTTTGAATTTAAAATATTAACCCCGACCGTATTTAATCTTTTTTGTATTTCAGATTCTTTTTGTATATCATCATCCTCTATTGCAAAAGAGTTCAAAGGACAGAGAATAAATACTGCCGTTATAAAAATAAACAAACCTAATCTTTTAAACATCAAAACTTCCTCAAAAACTTTAATAATAAATATCGTAACATCAAAATATCCGTTATCATAATTTATTAACAAAAACAGCTCTGAGGCACTAAAAAACGGCGCAATATTTTACGCCGTTTCATTATTTTAATATAATTTTAACCTATTACAGGCGGGTTAAATACTCTTGTTTGAAGCTCCTTATCAAGCGCCAAAAGTGCATTAGAATCGGCTTTTATAAGTTTTAAAGTATCTAAAACATCGCCGACGCTTGATTCTTCTTCAACCTGTTCTTTAATATACCATTGAAGAAAAAGTGCAGCAGCTCTGTCTTTTGTTTCATCCGCAACATCTGCAAGGTGATTAATTTTTGATGTTACAAGCTGTTCATGGGCTAAAACATCTTCAAAAACCTGCAGGGGCGAATTCCATTTTAATTCAGGTTTAGCAATAGCTTCTAAAACAATTTCACCGCCGCGCTCTTGAATATAATCATATAAGCCTCTTGCATGCGCCATTTCTTCCTGTACCTGAACATTCATCCAGTTTACAAAACCTTTAAGGTTTAATTTTTGAAAATATGCCTGCATTGAAAGATATAAATAAGCTGAATACAATTCTGCATTTACCTGTTCATTTAATGCGGCATTCATTTTTTCATTAATCATTTTTATACTCCAAATTATCCTGACCGACAGCAAAAATTATACCACTTATAAAAAATTTGTTTTAAAATATTTCATATGTTAAAGATGATTTTACCTGTAGTTTTACTTTTAATTTCAAATGTTTTTATGACATTTGCATGGTACGGGCATCTAAAATTTAAATCCAGCGCACTAATTGCCGTTATCCTTGTAAGCTGGGGAATAGCATTTTTTGAATACTGTTTTCAGGTTCCTGCAAACAGGCTGGGCTACGGGGTTTATAGCGCATATCAATTAAAAACGATACAGGAAGTTATTACATTATCTGTTTTTGTGGTATTTTCCGCTCTTTATTTAAAAGAGGGTTTAAAATGGAATTATTTAACAGGTTTTATATTTATCATCCTTGCCGTATTTTTTATATTTAAAAAGTGGTAAATTTGTTTTATTATCAAGCATTAACCGTATTTATTGTATGCAAAAATATGTATGATATAATTTTTTAGTAAAGATAAGTTTAGCTTGAAAAAATAAGGAAGCGTTAACAAGATGGAAAATACTGCAATTGATTTTAAAAACCATTTTAACAATTATGTTCAAAACCTTGAAACTTACATTATGTTTCAAATAAAACAAAGAATGCTGGAACTTACCGATGAACTTACAAAAAAAGGCAGAAAACCCATCTCTCTTTCAATGGGCGCGCCTGTTGATATGGTGCCTGAATTTGCCGTTGAAACATTAAAAAATTGCCTTGATGACCCTTCAATTCATACATATTCTACCCCTAAAGGCGAAAAATTCTTTACGGATGCTGTTATTGAAAGAATGAAAACAAGATTTAACGTTGAAATCAAAGCGGATGAAGTATTTTCTCTTATAGGCTCAAAAGAAGGTATCGCAAACCTTATAAGAGAGCTGATTAATCCTTCGACTGATATTAAAAATAAAGATATAATCCTAATCCCTGACCCCGGATATGCTTCATACGGCGAAATGGTAAAAGTTTCAGGCGGGCTTGCATACGGTCTTCCCCTGACGCGCGAAAATAACTACATGCCTGATTTAGAGCTTGTTTTGGAAAATCTTAAAAAAGACGGCCTGAACCCTGAAAAAATTAAGGCTCTTGTTATAAATTACCCCAATAACCCGCTGGGTGCCGTTGCAACAAAAGAATATCTTCAAAAATGCGTTGATTTTTGTATTAAACATCAAATAATTTTAATGTCCGATAATGCTTATTCTGAAATTTATTTTGATGAAAACGATAAACCTGTAAGTATTCTTGAACTAAAAGGTGCAAAAGATGTTGCAGTTGAATTTCACAGCTTCTCTAAACCCTATGCTATGACAGGCTGGCGTATCGGCTGGGTTTGCGGAAACAGACAGATTGTTTCAATGTTCGGCAAATTAAAATCCACAATCGATACAGGGGTTTTTAAAGCTCTTCAATTAACGGGCGCAAAGCTTCTTAATTCTAAAGAAGGCGAAGAATATATTCAAAATGCCAATAAAAAATTAAAAGCAAAAATCGATAAATTTATTTCAGGATTAAAAAGCCTCGGCTGGGAAAATCTTGAAACCCCGAAAGCTACATTCTATCTCTGGCCGCAGGTTCCGCCGAGATACAAAGGAGATGCAAAAGCATTCTGTAAAGATTTGCTTGAAAAATCAGGCATTGTAGCAGTACCCGGAGATGCTTTCGGCGTAAACGGAAAAGGATATGTAAGGCTCTCTATTGTTGATTCACCCGAAAACCTTGATACTGTTATAGAAAGAATGCACAAAGACGGCCATACTTTTAACTAAATTTTAATTATGGAAAAAACTAAAGTTGCAATAATAGATTACGGCGCAGGAAATGTGAGAAGCTTAGGCAATATGCTCACATTTCTTGATGTGCCTTATGTTATAACGGATGATAAAACCGTTATCAAATCGGCCGACAGAATTATTTTCCCGGGACAGGGGCATTTTGCACAGGCAGTTTCCAAATTAAAATCAAAAGATATGATATCTTTCATTCAAGATATAGTATCGGACGGCAAGACTTTTTTAGGAATATGCCTCGGGCTGCAGGTATTATTTGAAAAATCGGAAGAAGCCCCGGGAGTTGAAGGGTTATCCGTATTTAAAGGGGAAGTAAAAAAATTTAAAATCGGCAAAACTCCGCAGATAGGCTGGAATAAAATTCAAACTACAAAAAATAACAGCTATTTATCGGATGATTATTTTTATTTTGTAAATTCTTATTATGTGCGCCCTGAAAACAAAGATATAATAAGTTCATCCGCTAATTACAACATTGATTTTTGCGCAAGTGTCGAATATAAAAATATTACGGCAGTTCAATTCCATCCTGAAAAAAGCTCAAATGCAGGGATTAAATTTTTCAAAAACTGGCTGAAATAACTGTAAATATCTAAAATTCCATTAATTTATAAGTATAATTAGCTGGCTGACAGATTGCATTTATTTGTTTTAAAAAGCTGTTATTTTCTTGAAATAAAATATTTTACAAAAAAGGACCGTTAAAAATTTGCGTCGTAAAATAAGCTAGGAACTTATTGGTTGAGTATTGACCGGGCGAATCCCGTGTCCTGCTTGTAAAATATTTTATGGAGAGAAAATCCAAAGATTAATGAATTATTAAAGCTTAAAATTCCATTAATTTATAAGGAGGAATATTTAAATTTTCTGCGATTGAAAATAAAAGTTCAACACTTGGCCGTTTTATTCCCACTTCAATATGACTTAAATGTTCTCTTGTGATTTCAAGCTTAATGGCAAATCGTACTTGCGTTAAACCGGCTTCCTTTCTGTATTTGGCAATATTTTTGCCTAATTTTTTAAAATTTTCATTAAGACTTGCCATATAGGATATTTTCATATAAAATCTAATTATATTTGCTAGTTAATAGATTGCAAATTTTAGGAGACAGCCGTGAATAATGAAAAATTAGAAAAGATATATAACAAAATAGATGAAATTTCCTGTCTTATATATGTTTTAAAAATTGCATTAGACAATATTGAACAACCGATAAACGATACAACACCTTTTGCTATGCTTGCAGGTATTATTGAGCATAAAATCAACTATATTCTTGAAAAAGTTGGCGAACAAAAAAGAGCTTATTGGAAAAATCTTGAAAATACTTTATAGTAAAGGAATATGGAAGATAAAACCAAAAGCACGCCTGAAATTTTGAGTAAAATTTCTCCAAATCTTGAAAACCTTTTGGCATTCTTTAAAAATGAAGCTGAAAGCCCCACAAGTACTATGATTACCCCCTGTCCCAATGCAAAAAGGAATAACATTAATGCTGCATACGGGATATTTTTAGAAAGCACGGCAAAACTCATAATGCCCGCTAAAATAGGAGTAGAACATGGCGTTGTTGCAAGTGCAAAAAGTGCACCGATTAAAAGCGGATATAAAAACAGGCTGTTGCCCTTTGATTTCGGCATTTTCTTTACGATAACAGGCATCGGCAGCTCAAGCACCCCGAGCAAATTTAAACCCATTACCAAAATTAAAGATGAAATAAATAAAACAAAATAGGGCCCGAGTGCAGTAGCAAACACCCTTCCCGTGAGCGCGCAAATTACCCCGATAACCGTAAGCACAATGGATAAACCTAATACAAATGATGCCAATTGCAAAAAGTTTTTCATATTAGCTTTTTCGCCGTTATTGTCGCCATATCCGCCTACATATGCTGCAATTATGGGTAAAATCCCGAGCGAACAGGGGCTCAATGATGCTATAAGGCCGCCGATAAAAGCAATAAAAAGAAAGAAAAAGGAAAATTCTCCTGTCTGCATCTTTAATAACATTTCTTTAATAAATTCTTCCATTTGAATTTTCCTTACTTTAACCTTTCTTTTTAAAAATTTTAATTCCCGTTAAACCCCTTTTAAAAGGAGTGCAGGGTTATTTGATAGTATCTAAATGAGTTCTGATTTCGCTTTCCGTTAAAAGACCTTCTTCTTTATGAACAATTTTTCCGTCTTTGCTCATAAAAATTAATGTGGGAACAACGGTCACCTTATAATCTTTTACAAGAGCAGCGCTCTCTTTTGAACCGTCTGTCACGTTAATTTCTTCAAATGTAACGGCATCTTTATAATCGGGGATAACGCCTACAAGTTCTGTTGTCACTTTTTTACAATCAGAACACATGGGAGAAGAGAATTTTAACATTCTCGGTTTTCCTGAAGTATTTGACTTTACAGGGCTTACGGGAGCTTCATGTTTTGCAACGGTTTCAGATGACCCGGATGTTTCAGCAACGGTTTCAACAGGTGAAGATGCGCTTACGGCTTCTTTTGCAACGGTTTTATTTGAGCTTGATTCAAGCCATGCAAAAACCCCGACAGGTACTGCAAAAATCAAAAATACAATAATCCAATTTTTCATAAAAATTTTTCCTTTATCTTCAATGATTACCTGAAAAATTATAAGCATTTTGAGAAATTTTGTTATTCCCCGAAAATATATTACCCGCCAAAATATATTACGGGCAGGCTTTAATATTATACACCATAACCCCGAAATTGCAGAGCCTGAGCAAGATGAGATACTGCAATATCACAGGCACCCTCTAAATCCGCTATTGTTCTTGAAATCTTTAAAATTCTGTCATATCCTCTCGCGGAAAGATTAAATGTTTTTAAGGCGCTCTCAAGCATTTTCTTAACATCGGGAGTAATTTTACAATATTTTTTGATTAATTTCGGATTTAGCTCTGAATTTGTAAAAATGCCTTCATTTTTATAGCGCAAAAGCTGAATTTCTCGTGCTTTTGCCACTCTCCGTCTAACTTCTGCGGAACTTTCAGCCTCTGCTTCCTGCTCTAAAAGCTCATCCGCATCAAGCCTTGCAACATCTATATGTATGTCAATTCTATCTAATAGCGGCCCCGAGAGTTTATTTCTGTATCTGTTGATTTGAAATTCACTGCATTTACAATCAATTTTTTTATCCCCAAAATACCCGCACGGACAGGGATTCATCGCCCCGAGCAATATAAAATTTGCAGGGTATTTTATACTCATCTGCGCGCGCGAAATTGTAACTTCATTATCTTCAACAGGCTGTCTCAATACTTCAAGCACAGCACGCGGAAACTCCGGCATTTCATCTAAAAATAAAACCCCTCTGTGTGCAAGGGTAATTTCTCCGGGTTTTGGATTAGAGCCTCCGCCTATAATTCCAACGGCAGAAGCACTATGATGCGGCGCTCTTATAGGTCTTTCGCAGATTAAGGGATTATTGCGGTCTAAAAGCCCTGCAACAGAGTAAATTTTTGTAATTTCAATGGCTTCTTCTTTTGTTAAAGGAGGCAGAATTGACGGAAAAGCATGTGCAAGAAGGGTCTTGCCGCTCCCGGGGCTTCCCGACATTAAAACATTATGTCCGCCTGCAGCCGCTATTTCAAGCGCGCGTTTTGCAAATTTTTGCCCCTTAATATATTTAAAATCCGCCTGATATTCAGTATTCCCCGAAATAAAATCATCAACATTCTGTTTTATGGTACTGAGGGGCATATCTTCATTTAAATGCAGAACAATTTCGTTTAAATTTCTTGCCCCTAAAATTTCAATATCATCTGCAAAACTTGCCTCTTTAAGATTATCATAGGGAATTATAACCTTATTTATACCTAAATTTTTAAGCCCGAACACAATAGGCAAAACCCCGTTTACAGGCTTGATACTGCCATCAAGCGATAATTCTCCGAGAAATGCAATATTTTGAGGCTCATCTTTTATAACCCCTTCTTTTGTTAAAATCCCGACAGCCATACTAAGGTCATACGCTGCACCCTCTTTTTTAAGATCAGCAGGAGCTAAATTGATAACAACCTTTGTAGAAGGAAATTCAAACCCCGAATTTTTAATCGCAAGTTTTAATCTTTCCTTAGCTTCTGATATTGCAGCATCCCCCAGCCCTATTATTGCAATTTGCGGCAGAGAATTTGTAATATCAACTTCAACTTCAATCCTAAATACATCCAGCCCGATAGTAGCGGCGCTTAAAACCTTTACTACCATAAAATAATTACCATAAGCCTAATTTATCCCTATAAAACTTATCGATTTAATTAAATTTTGAGTGGTTTCAAATGAATAATTACCGCTCAAACGCATTGAAAGCACGATTTTTGTTGACGTGTCTTCTTTATTCTGATTTATAACATTTGAAATTCTGGTCACAATCCCATCATCCGCATTTTTGGTATTATAAGCGGCAATTGTACCTGATATCTTAATTAAAGGTAAAATTTTAAGCTTTGCCGTAAAATTAACATACGGAACAATTTTTCCTTTCGCTAAAATCGTACCTCTTTCCGCTATCTCAATATTTTTCACCTCAAGCGGAGAATTTTTCACGGTATCAAGCAGCTGATAAAGTTTAAGATCGATTTTTGTCGTATAAAAATCCGCCTGATTTAAAGTTGTGGTATCTCCGATATCAATAAGGCTGATTTTTTGCCCCGAAGGCTTATGCGTAGCTAAAATTTTTCTGTATTTTCCTATTGTAATTGACCTTTGAAAAATATAATCTGCAGGCACTGCGGCAAGATTACCGAAATCTTTTTCCTGTTGGACAAAAATATTTCTTTCGGGGCTTGTGTAACCGTCTATTTTTTCTTTAATAAACCCGGGGCCGTCCAGATAGAAAAATCCTGCTATAATAACAGCAAATACAATTAATCTGAATATTCCTTTTAAACAGCCCATAAATTTCTCCTTAAAAAATTTGTTAAATTTTTTGCCCCTTTGATACATTTATTTTATTATAAAACATATGGAATATCAAAACTTTATTAAGTCCTGTGATATTGATATTAATAAAGCGCCGAAAAGTTTGAAACAATATCTGGACATAAAGAGGGAAAATCCTGATTCTGTCATATTTTTCCGTCTTGGTGATTTTTATGAAACATATTTTGAAGATGCCGTTGTGCTCTCAAAAGTATGCGGCGTGCTCTTAACAAAAAGAAAATTTACGGAACTGGGCGAAATACCGATGGCAGGCGTACCGCACCATAATTCGGATATTTATATAGCAAAACTTATTAAAGAAAAATATAAAGTCTCAATTGCAGAGCAGATTCAATCTAAAGATGAAATTAAAAAAGGCGATATTTTAAAAAGGGAAATAATAAGAACCTACACAACGGGAACCCTTATAGATGAAAGTTTTCTGGATGCAAAGAAAAATAATTATATAGTATCCGTTTTAAAAGAAAATAATAAATACGGGCTTTCTTACGCTGATGTTTCAACAGGCAAATTCCTTATAACGGAGGGCACGCTTGATAATATTTTATGCGAGCTTTCAAAAATCAACCCGAGCGAACTGCTTTTAAAAATGAAACCGAGACTGATTGAGCCTATGAAAGCAGTACCCGATAAAGAACCGGATATAGACGGGATTATAGCGGAAAAATTTAACTACACCCTTATTGAAGAAGGGTTTTATTCTCTTGAATTTCAAACAGATGAACTGCTTGAATATAAAACAGGCTTAAAATGCGCTAATTCAATTATAAATTATGTTAAAAAAACGCAAAAAAATTTCACACCAAAGCTTGATATTATAAAAAAATACAATATTTCAAGCTTTCTTGTTATGAACAGGAAAACGCGGGAAAATCTTGAATTAAACAAAAATTTAAATGATGATAAAAAAACAGGCTCAATCCTCTGGGCGCTGGATGAGTGCAAAACCTCAATGGGCAAAAGGCTTTTAGCCTCATTTTTAAATGAACCTCTTTATAATATTGAACAAATTGAAAAAAGACTGGACGGGGTTGAAGAATTAATGTCAAACCCTGAAAAAATGCAGGCTCTGGACACTTTACTTGATAATTTATCGGATACATCAAGGCTCTCATCCAAATTATCAAACGGAACCATAAGCCCCAAAGAGCTTTTAGCCATAAAAAACACTTTAAATATTATTGAAAAATTCAACGAAATTACAGCGGATTTTAATACAGAAATCTTAAAACCGAACTCTGAAAATGAGCTATTAATTGATTTTAGAAATATTATAGAAAGAACAATCAAAGATGACCCCGCAAATAATATAAGGGTGGGAAATATTATACAAGAAGGCGCAAACGGCGTACTGGATTCTATCAAGGGTGAAATTTCAATACTGGAAAATAAAATTGAAAATTATGAAGAAGAACTCGGACAGATTTCAGGAATTAAAAACCTGAAAATAAATTATGCCAAAAACACAGGCTATTCAATAGATTTAACCCCATCTGACGCCGTTAAATTTAAAAACACGGTTGAAAATTTCACATTAAAACAAAAATTATCCTCTGTTGAAAAATATACAACAAAAACTCTCCTTGAAATTGAAGAAAAAATTTTAAGCCTGAAATTAAAATCTTATGAAATTGAGTTTGATACATTTTTAAAATTGAGGGAGTATGCTAAAGAATTAACCGGGCCTTTGAGGGAATTTTCCGCTGATGTAGCGCTTAAAGACGTAATTTTATCCTTTGCAAAAACAGCTTTAAAATATGGTTTTACACGTCCCAAATTCACAAATAGCTTTAAATATAAAGTTGAAAAAGGTGCACATCCTGTATTGATAAGAATTCTAACGGATAAAGAAGGTTCGATAGATGCTCTGGATGTGGATTTTCACGATATCAAAAGATGCAAAATCATTACAGGTGCCAATATGATAGGAAAATCCACCTATTTACGCGAAATGGCAGCCCTTATTATAATGGCGCAGTCCGGTTCCTTCGTTCCCGCGAGGGTTTTCGAGGCAAATCCCGTTGATAAAATTTATGCAAGAATGGGTGCGTCTGATAATTTACCCGAAGGACACTCCGCTTTTATGTGCGAAATGCTTGATATAGCTGAAATTTTAAGAAATTCAACAGAGGAAAGTCTTATCCTGCTTGATGAAACAGGAAAGAGCACCTCCTATAACGATGCTGTGAGTGTATCTTACGGAATTATAAAATACATTGCAGAAAAAATCAGGGCTAAATGCGCCTGTGCAACACATTTTCACGACCTTATGATACTTGAAGAAGAGCTTGATTCCGTTATAAATTATCGTCTTGTTTTAAAAAATAACGGCGAAAAAAATGAAAGATGCCTTGAACACGGGGTTTCAACGGACAGCAAAGGTCTAAACGTTGCAAGAGATGCAAATTTACCGCCTTATGTTATAGAATGTGCACAGAATTTTCGCACTAAAAATATGGTTAAAGTAAACAAATAAATATACTAATCAATTTTGTAAAAGTAATGTTTTTGTAGGATATAAAAATTGAATATTAAATGTATATTATTACTATGGAAAAGAAATCTTTAATTTTTAGCGTGTGGAACAATATTCACCCTGTAGCCCACTTCTGGCTTATTATAAGCGCTTTTGGAATGCTTTGCATGTGGGGCGCATTGAGCATTGCAGGCTAAAATATTTTTACACGGAGAAAAAATAATCGGGGAAACTTAGCTATATCAAGGGTTTTGAGGGAGAAACAAATTTAAAACGGTTTTTATTTAAAAAACTGTTGACAAGTTTTTTCTGTTATGGTATAGTATTAAAAATTTATAAAAAAGTTCAAAAGCTAGGTTAGGACTGCGAATAGAACTAAAAACATGCTAAATTTTTTTTGACTGTTTAGCGTGGTTTCATTGTGTTATAGGATAAAAGATGAGAACAGACCCGATTAATAATGAGAATAGAAATATCAGCGTGCCAAAAGCAGGCATAGCGGGTGCTGCGCTCGGGTATGCCGCTACTTATCTTGTTCCTTTGACAACTGAAGAACACAAAAATTATTTCACGGATTCAGTTAAAAACGATATAAAATATAAAGCAATGTCAGCAAGAGCCGCTGAAATCAAGCTTATTGAGGATGAGATAAAAAACAATGATAATATTAAACCTCTTGTAGCCGATATTTTTGAAAAAAGCAAAGAAGCTCTTGAAATCGACCCTAAAGGTACATTAAAAAATCTCCATGAAGCTGATATTGAGCATTCTGCCAAGAAAACTTTAACTTCATACTTTAAAAGAGTTAAAAATTCAGGCAAAACAACGGAAATTAAAGAAAATCTGGCCACAAGCTTTGCCGCCAAAAAAGCAAGCAGAGTCGCTATGTATAGCGCCGTGGTAGGTGCATTTGCCCTTATGAGCCTTGCTGTTTTGAAAAATGCTTTAAATACATTTTTCCCTGCAAAAGAAACCAAAAAAGCACCTGCAAAACATGAAATGACGGATTTAGACTATATACTGGAATGTGCTGAAGGCCCGGCTACCATATATATTGCAGGTTTTGGCAAAAACAACAAAAAATAAGGCTGTATAATTTTTTTAAACCTGCATAAAATCAGCGTTTTTCAGATATTGCCTAAAACCCTTGTATTGCAAGTATTTTAGGCTGTTTAACATTGCCCTGAAATGTTGTTTCAAATTACAATTTTTTCAAAAATTTGTCCTGAGCTTTACCGAGCTTTAATTTTGAATGGATGTCTTTTGCAACGGCAGAGGCCATTTCAAGATTTTCTTCCTTGCAGAATGCAAGCATTTTATCCTCACCATCATTTGTATAGCTGCCGTCAGCTTTTTTAAGGTCTAAAACAGTTAATTCGGGCGGTATTTCAGCTTCATCTTTACTTAAAACATCAGCTATAACGGTAGATATGGCCATTTCGGAAATATCAATTTCTCCGTCATTATTCACATCAAAAGCCTTTGATGTTAAATTTTCATTAATATCTGAAAATGCTTCTTCCTTAAATGGTGCATCGGCTTCTTCAAGGCTTATTGAAACATTTTTGCCCATCTCTTCAAAACTGTGGCCTAAAAGCGCTTGTCTGTCAATTGCGGCGCCTGTAAACATGCGTGAGAAAAATGCCTTTATTTTGCCCATTTTAGGAGCATATTTTAAAACAAAATCAACCGGCGGAAGAAATTCCCTTTCAAGCTTTTCCGCCTCTTTTTCCATTCTTCTTATGCTTTTTACACTTGCACCTTTAGTAAAAACATCGGGATTTGGAACGGTTGTATCAACTTTAAAGTCATTAATATAGGAATGATAATTGCGCATGGCATTTGCACCGTATTTAGCGCCTTTTGTCCTATTTGAATACGGCCCCGTTGAACCGTCTATATATGCCGTATTATTTGAAATATCGTATGCCACAAAAACCCTGCCTTCATATTATGCTCTTATAAAACATCTGAAGGTAAAAAATTGCCCGAAAAATTAAGATAATTTCATTAATTTTACAATATCTTTAATATCGGCGCTTGTTTTCTGCACCTGAGAAACTGCGTTTTTAATGGCACAATCAGGGTCTTTAAGTCCGTTTCCGGTTAAAATACATACAATTCTTGATTTCGGCTTAATTGTATCTTTTAATTTTATAAGCCCTGCAACACTTGCGGCACTTGCCGGCTCACAGAATACACCTTCAAGCTCTGCAAGCAGTTTATAAGCTTCAACGATTTTTTCATCATTTACCATATCAATTGTGCCGTTTGATTCATCGCGGGCAGCTTCTGCCTGTTTCCAGCTTGCAGGATTGCCTATTCTGATGGCTGTTGCAATGGTTTCAGGATGCATAATTCTTTGTTTTTTAACAATCGCAGCTGCCCCTTCTGCCTGAATACCCATCATTTTAGGCAGATGGCTTGATTTTTTAAGATTATAAAATTCCTTATACCCCTTCCAGTAAGCAGTGATATTTCCGGCATTTCCGACAGGAATAAAATGATAATCCGGTGCATCTTCAAGCGCTTCAATAATTTCAAACGCGCCTGTTTTTTGACCTTCAATTCTGTATGGGTTTACTGAATTTACAAGAGTTATGGGATAATTTGCGGAAATTTCCCTTACAGCTTCAAGCGCTTCATCAAAATTTCCGTTAATCGCAATTACTTCAGCCCCGTACATCATAGCCTGAGACAATTTGCCGAGTGCAATATAACCGTCAGGAATTAATACGTAGCATTTTAAACCCGCTCTTGCACCGTATGCAGCTGCTGCAGCGGATGTATTTCCTGTAGAGGCGCAAATTATGGCTTTTGAGCCTTCTTCTTTAGCCTTTGAAACTGCCATTGTCATACCGCGGTCTTTAAAGCTGCCCGTCGGGTTTGAGCCTTCATATTTTAAATAAATTTCACAGTCTAAACCTAAGTGTTTTGCTAAATTATCCGCCTTAATTAAAGGTGTGTTTCCTTCGCAAAGTGTAACAAATGGCGTTTTATCGCTCACAGGAAGGTATTCTTTATATTTATCAATTAATCCGTTGTATCTTGCCATAATTTACATTACCCTTATTAAATTGTTAATTTCAATATTGTGTGCTTTTAATTTATCAATAGCATTTTGAATATCAGATTCAGCCGCTTCTTCAGTTATAACAATAACCTGCGCGGTGCCGTCTTCTTTTACTCCTTTTTGAAGAAGACTCAAAATATTTATGTTATTTTCACCGAAAACGGTTCCTAAAACACCGATTGTGCCTTTTGAATTCGGTGCTTTAATTGAAATATAATATTTGTTTTTCGTATGTTTAATATCAATTTGGTTTGCAGGCTCTTTATGAATACATCTGTGCAAAGGTAAAACCACATCAGCATGCGGAAATTCACCGGCTATTTGCAAAATATCCCCGACAACGGAGCTTGCCGTAGGAAATTCTCCTGCCCCGGGGCCTGTAAACATAACTTTATCAACAGGGAAACCCTCTAATAATACGGCATTCAGCGCGTTATTGATTTTTGATATCATATTTTCTTTTTGTATAAGCATAGGATGAACCCTGATATCAAGCTCTCCGCCTTCTGCCTTTTGTGCTAAACCTATCAATTTTATTTTATACCCGAGTTCATCAGCTGTTTTTATATCATCTGCGGAGATTTTTGTAATGCCTTCGCGGTAAATTTTATTTACATCAATTCTCTTGTGAAAAGTAATATTGGCAAGGGTTGCTATTTTATACATAGCATCATATCCTTCAACATCACCTGTCGGGTCAGCTTCTGCATACCCGAGAGCCTGAGCGTCTTTCAGACATTCCTGATAAGAAATATTTTTTTCTTCCATCTTTGTTAAGATGTAGTTTGTGGTGCCGTTTAAAATACCTGCCACTTTTGTAAACGTATTTCCTTTTAATGTGGTTTTAATAGGCCCGATGATTGGAATACCGCCCGCAACAGCTGCTTCATATAAAACGGCAACGTTGTTTTCATTTGCAAGGTCAAATATTTGAGCACCGAATTTTGCAAGCAGTTCTTTGTTTGCCGTTACGATATGTTTTTTATTTTTAATGGCAGTCGTAATAAGTTCATATGCAGGATTGCATCCGCCCGCAACTTCAACCACAACATCAATTTCAGGATTATTTACAATTTTAAAAGGGTCATCCGTTATATTTGAAACTTCAACATCCCTTTTTTTGTTTAAATTTCTGACAGCAGCAGCCACAATTTCCACGTTATCAAAGTTTTTTAAAACCTTAACAACTCCCGTGCCTACTGTTCCAAGCCCTATAATCCCGATTTTCAATTTCTTATTTTCCATAAACGAATTATACAATAAAAATATTTTTTAATCCTAAAATGTTTGATGTATTATTTTTATATATTAAAAATTTTTGGAGAAAGATTATGGAAAATATAAGGGTAAGAATAGCACCTTCACCAAGCGGAAACCTTCACATAGGAACAGCAAGAACCGCATTATTCAATTATTTGTACGCAAAAAAAACAGGCGGAAAATTTGTTTTAAGAATTGAAGATACTGATTTAGAGCGAAGCAATCAGGAATATACGCAAAATATCTTTGACAGCCTGAAAGCTTTAGGCCTTGAATGGGATGAAGGCCCCGATGTAGGCGGAGAATACGGCCCTTATTATCAAAGTCAAAGATTTGATATATACCCTAAATATGCTCAAATGCTTATAGATAAAGGATATGCTTATGAATGCTTCTGCACAACGGAAGAACTTGAAGCGGAAAAAGAAGAAGCAATGAAAAACCATAAGGCATACGTATATTCAAGAAAATGCCTTAATTTAACAGAAGAGCAGAAGGCAGAGCTCAGAGCAAAAGGTGTAAAGCCCTCTATCAGGTTTAAAGTTGAACACAAAGAATTAATTTTTAACGACCTTGTAAAAGGTGAATTAAAATTTGATACAAGTCTTATCGGCGATTTTGTAATTATGAAATCAAACGGCACTCCTACTTATAATTTCGCCGTTGTAATCGATGATATGTTAATGAAAATTTCACACATCATAAGAGGGGAAGACCACATTTCAAACACCCCTAAAC
>CAJUKY010000023.1 GCA_910587055.1 Candidatus Gastranaerophilales bacterium | reverse complement strand
GCAACTCTATCTTTGAATATGATAAATTAAACTGGATGAACGGCCAGTATATTAAAAAGATGGAAATCCCGAAATTAACGGATATGGTTATTCCTTTCCTTTCAAAATATGCTGATATGGAATACGGTTTAAAAAATATGAGCCGTGCAAACATTGAAAAAATGGTTGAAATTACACGCGAACCCATTACAACGCTATCTGAGATGGAATATGACTGTGCTTATTTCTTCGGCAAAGATGTTGACTACACCGAAGGAATGGAAACACTTCAAAAGCCTGAAGCAAAAACTGTCCTAAACAGGGTTATGGAATTAATTGAAGGATGGGATTTCAATTCTGATGAAGCTATCCACGATGTGCTTGCGGATTTAAGAAATGAATTTAAAGAACAGCACAATATGAAGCCCAAAGAAACAATGTGGGCCGTGCGTGCCGCCGTTACGGGCAGAACAAAAGGCGCGGATATGGCAAAAATAATGACTATTTTAGGCAAGGATATCTGCATCCATAGAATTAAAAAGGCACTGGAAATATAGGTAAAGTTGAAAAATTATATTATTAATATTATAATTGTTGATAACTTTATCTTGGAGATATAATGGAAATAGACCAGAGTCTGCTGTTTAATACGCTTTTAATAGTATTTTTGCTATTTGCAAACGGATTTTTTGTAGCATCTGAATTTGCACTTGTTTCTGTCAGAAGAACAAGGCTTTCCCAGCTTTCAAAAGAAGGAAACAAGGAAGCGGATATCGCAATTGATTCTATTGATCATATGGATAAATCAATCGCCGCAACTCAATTAGGTATTACAATTGCAAGTATCGGTCTTGGATGGGTCGGCGAAGCTACAATTGTAAGATTTGTTGAGCCTGTATTTCTCTTTCTGCCTGAATCAATGAGAGGGGTTGCAACGCATTCGCTGGCTGTTTCAATAGCTTTTGCGCTTGTTACCCTGATGCACGTAATTATAGGCGAATTAATGCCTAAATCCATTGCGCTTCAATACACGGAAAAAACAGCTCTTGTGGTTGCAAAACCTATGTATATCGCAAGTAAAATTTTTGCGCCTTTTATCTTCATTTTAAACGGTATCGGAAATTTTCTTTTATCATTGTTAAAAATTCCTCCGGCGCACGCGGGACACCTTGTTCACAGTGTTGAAGAACTGGATATGATAATAAATGAATCCCATAAAGAAGGGGTTTTAAACGATACGGAAAAAGAAATTCTTTCAAACGTTTTTAAATTTTCAGACATTCAGGCAAAGCAGGTAATGGTTCCCCGTCCTGATATGACCTGTATCCCCATTGATATTGAGCCTAATGAATTAAATAAAATAATTTTAGATACACAATACACAAGATATCCTGTTTATAGTGAAGATTTAGACCATATTGCAGGCATTTTGCATATTAAGGATATTTTCCCTTTGATGATGTCAGGCGCTGAAATTAAGCTTTGCGATATCATAAGAAAGCCTATGCTTGTGCCCGAAACTATGACTATTGATAACCTTATGCTTGAATTTAAGAAAAATAAAACCCAGATGGCGTTTGTAATTGATGAATTCGGCTGTGTTTCGGGGCTTGTAACACTGGAAGATATTTTAGAAGAAATATTCGGCGAAGTGCAGGATGAATTTGATGAAGAAGAAGCCGATATCAGGCAGATTTATGAAAATGAATACATTGCAAATGCAATGATGAGAATTGATGAATTTAATGAATATTTCTGCCTTGATGATAACAACGCGGAAGTTGAAGATGAGGATATAGAAACAATCGGCGGGCTTGTTGTAAAAAACCTCGGACACATTGCAAACGAAGGCGACTGCGTTCAGATTGATAATTTTGAATTCAGGGTTATTGAAGTGGATAACGCAAGAATTGTAAAATTAAAAATTAAAAGGCTTGAACCTGTTGATGAAACTTCGGTTGAAAATTAGACAGATAAACCGGCAGGCGTTTTTTATAACCCTGCAAAGCCGGTAAACAAAGGAGATTAAATGGAAATTTTATTTGCTGTTTTTGCATTAATATTTTTAGGTGTAATAATCGGGCTTTTTGTAAATGTTGTATGGCTTGGCATTGCACTTGTTTTCTATTTTGTGCCGACAATTGTTGCCGCATATAAAAAACACCCGCAGATTTTATGGATATTTTTAATAAATCTTTTCTTCGGCTGGAGCGTTGCAGGCTGGATAATTCCGCTTCTTTGGGCATTTGATTTTGATAAAATTTTGATGGATTTTATTGAATACAGAAAAGCAAAAAATGCTAAAGATGCGACTATAGAAGGCGAAGTGGTTAAAGAAACTTCTGAAAACAGCTCTAATTAAGCTTTTAGCTGCAGGGTATAATAGCCAATTATTCAAAGTTTACTACAGGCTGAATCCTATAACCCTGTCTATACCGGATAAATCTTTTTCAATAAATTCAAGTTTAAAACCATATTTTCGGGCAATTTCAGCTACAATACCGCTCTGGCTTACACCGTTCGTGCACCCCATTTCAAAAAGTACATATCCTTTGGGTTTCAGGTATTTTTTTGCATCCTCTAAAATCCGCCTGTAAAATTCAACCCCGTCTTTATCTTGTGCAAAAAGTGCAAGGGCAGGGTCAAAATTTTTCACATTATCATCAAGCGTATCTTTAGCTAAAATCGGAATATACGGCGGATTTGACACTATGATATCAAATTTTTCATTATCATAAATTGAAGAAAAAATATCGGATTTCCTGAAAACGACACGCCTTTGCTGTTTTAGATTTTCCATATTTTTAATTGCAACCCTTAAAGCCGCAGTTGAAATATCAACCCCTATAACCTCCAGAGTCTGTTCGGAAACAGTTTCAGCCCTTGCAGCCATTTTTGATATTTCCTGTGCACCGGCGGCAAAATCAATCTCGCCAGATACGGCTCCGCTACCAAACCGTTTGTCAGGTGCAGCTCCGCCGCCTGCTATACCGTACGTATTATCAACACAGTTAAATTCAGGCAGATTTTTTGCAATTTCTATCGCAATACACCCTGAACCCGTTCCTATATCAAGAATTTTTATATCTCTGCCGGCTTGATTTCTACATATACTGCGCGCTGTATAAACAGCCTTCTGCACAAGGATTTCCGTTTCAGGGCGCGGAATTAAAACATCAGAATTTACAAAAAATTTATCCCCCATAAAATACGCAAAACCTGTTATATGCTGGATTGGCGCCCCGGTTTTAATTCTTTTTTCAGCAAGAGCCCATATTTCATCCTTATTTTGAACCAAACTTCCCGTAATGATTTTTTCAATTGAAAGACCGCTTGCCCCGCATACTAAAAATTCAGCTTCCGCCCTTGCCTCATTTGTTTCAATGCCGTTTTCTATAAAAAATTTTTCAACCTGCTTAATCATCCTCTTGCAATTCCTCCGCAGGCTCAATTATCTCCATAATCCAATCGCGAAGTTCCAATCTTGAAGCGTTTGTTACATCCTTCATCGGCACTCCGTGCGCTTTTGTAACTTTTTCGTAATAAAAAAGCTGTTTTTTTGTAGGCTTCATTTTGCTCATTTTAAAATCCTGAGCTTTCTTTCGAAATTCCCTCATTTTTGCTTTTTGCGCCTCTATTACAGGCTTTTGCGCTTCTTTATATTTTAATTCTTCAAACACAGCCTGTGCAAAAAGTTTAAAATCTTTATAAAAATCCTCGTTTTCAAAATATTCTATAATGAATTCAAAATGCGGATTTTCAATTTCAAAATAATAATTTTCTTCCTCGATAAACTTATCAAAAATATCATCAATGCTAAGATTTGAGTATTTTTTTACAAAAGATTTTAAATAGCTTAAAAGCTGAGATTTCTGCCTTGGAGTTAAATAAAGGAATAAATTTTGCTTCAAAGAATAAATATTTGGCATTTTTTATAAATCTTCAATATCGAATTTTTTTGCAGCCCTAAACTCTAAAAATGCACCCATAATAGGATTTGTAGCATTTCTTGAAAAACCCGCATTGTTTTTACGGTTCTTTTCCTGTTTTTTTTCTTCAAAAAGAGTTTTTGCGCGCCTTTTTAAATCTAAAAATTCGATTTTTTCTTCATCCATAAAATTATTTTATCATCCTTTATACATTATTAAAAGCCAAAACCTTCAAAAAATTGCACTTCTTGGATTATTGCGGGTTCAACCTTTTCAACAAAGCTCTCACCATGTGCGTTCGCTCCGCTGCCACGTTCCGCCTCTACTTGCCAAAATCTATTTGATTTTGTGCAAGCAGGGTCCTCTTGGAGGGCAAAATCCGCAAAAAAACGGGTGTTGAGGTTATATAACAACACCCTTTGAAAAATTGTTTATCGTAAATTTATTTAAAATCTATCCAGTTTCCCCAGTTATAACTGTCACCCCAATAAATTACAACATATCCGCTTGAACCTGCAGCACCGCCCTCAGCTTCGGGAGTAACCCCTTTTACCCATGCTCCACCACCTCCGCCTGTACCGCCACCTACTCCTAAAAATTGCAACTGATTATTTATGCCCGTCATATTAAATATATTTGCCGCACCATGAGTCAAAGGAGTTGGTTTACCGGGTAAACCACATGAAAGTGTACTTTTTCTATATACCACATCTGAATTGCTAAACATACCACAAGGCAATTCATGCGGAAGTGATGTCCAATGATTAATACCCCCGTTTCCGCCTGAAGACATCCTCATTCTGTATCCGGTTTCTGTATCAAGTTTTCCTTTTGTTGGCGGACTCCAGTTGACTGATGAATCCCACCAGTTATAACCGCCAAAATACTTTGTCACATTATTAGACGACGACGTAATACTCTCTGGCGCACTACCTGCTTTACCCGGAGCTTTTAAATAAGGTTCTGCCTCACTATCAGGCATATTATATGTAACAGAATCTATATCTCCTCCAGTTGCGGCACTTCCGCCCCTTCCTCCTTGCATATAATATTTAAGACCATCAGCTTCTATTGAAGTTTTACCACCCGCTTTTCCACTGGCGCCTGCTGCACCCGGCAATCCTCCTGCTCCTACTGAAATTTTTATCTTTCTGCCAGCCGGAACAGGTACATTTACAAGCCTTGCAGCGCTTCCGGCACCGCCCCCCGATCCGCCTACACCCGGAATTCTTACGTTGTAAGTAATAGTTACACTTCCGCCTGCACCATCAGTACTCCCTGAATTACATGTTGTATCTGTTGTTCCCGAACATACGGCACCGCTTCCTCCCTTGCTTCCTCCTTCACCTCCTGCTGGAGAAATTAACCCTTTATCCCCTTTTTCACCTGCTTTACCTTCTATGCCTGATATATACCCCGGTAAAGAAGAACAATTAAAAGATAATGAATTTCTATTATCAGTACCGTATGTAGTTTTCCCTCCTGATGATACAGGGAAATAATATGAACATTTAACACCCCCTGCAGCACCTGCCGTACCACCTGATGTTGCTGTAGCTCTTCCACCATATCCGCCTCCCGGAACAAGAATATGCCATAATTTAGCACCTGCGGACGTACCTGCTCCTGTACTCGGGTAAACCGCCACCATTGAAGCTTGACCGTAATAACCACTCCTATGAGATCCGGCAGCACGTTGGCCGCCATTGCCTGCGTGCACTCTTAGTACTCCCCGTCCGTCGTCCGATAATTCAATGGCTTTTGCTAAGACTTCTGGCGGGATTGTAATTGTGACAGATGAACCTCCTCCTCCCGAACCTCCGGAATATGGAATAAAGGTTTTGGTTGGTTCAGTCGGCAAAACACAACGAACTGAAGCAAAGCCCGTGTAACCGGGGTATTGCTTGTGAGTGTTCACGATCGTGGTAGCGCATAACCCACTCCGTTGCCAGTTGCTCGTGTTGTACAAGCCGTAAACATAATATCTTGTACTGTCTATACAGACGGTGGTGTCGGTATAGGGCGTAGAAGTCCATATCCATCCCGGATCATGAGTCTGCTTAATTGTGCTAGGATACTGTGACGGACAGTTCTGTGTACCGCTCGCGCTGGACCATCCGCACCCTCCCAAGCCGCCATTTGTAACCGTCTTACTCACAAAAGAAGCAGTCCACTTGGACAGTTCAGATTCAGTAGGCAATCTCCAATTTGCAGAGTTCTGCCCTATAGCCTTCCTAAACTCATTACAAGCATTAAACGCCCCGTCTTTCATACAAATCGGCGTAGTAAAACCATTGTATGCATATGTTGTACAATAAGGCTGGCTCGGGCTTGGCGAAGTTCTTGTCCCTGATGAAATCTGATTATACGCTGAAACACACATATTATTAGCTGAATCATAGACGATAATCGGAGAAGAAGCAGAACCGATATGTCCTGTGGTATCTGTTTTTCCCATACCATAGCTTGCACAAATTGTTTGATTAAGTTCAGGTACTTCTTCTTTGGTTATGCCGTATCCGCCTCCGCCTCCTCCTGCGCCGCTCACAATAGTAAGTTTTATTGATTCAGTGTATCTGTTAAACCTGTAATCGGTATATAGAGGCAATTCTGTACGGCCTATTGTAACATCAGAGCCTCCTGTAACCCCCTGAGTGTAAGAAAGGGTTTTTGGCCCTCTTACATCAGAAGCTGCCGCACCGGCACCTCCGCCGCCCCCTGATACTATTATTGCATTAAATCTTGTAACATCTGTTTCATCAGTATTTGGAGGAAATTCAAATTCATACTCTTTATTTGCACTATCCCCGTCTCCCGTTGTCGGGTTAGTAAAAACTTTGTAATCATGGTAAATACTGTCAGTTAAACTGCCTGACACATTAACCTTGCTTTCCGACATCTTCCTTGTCATAACAGGGGCAAGTGCTGCCATAAGCAATGATGCTACAAGAAGTGCCATGAGCATTTCTACTAATGAGAAGGCATTTGTAAAATTTGTAAAATTTTTTAACAACTGCTTAATCTTTCTTAAAAAAACTAAATGTGCAAAAGCACCACAAATAGAGGGTTTAAACCCTTTAAGATGAACAATTCTCTTCATAAAATATTATCCTGTTATATTAACCATATGTCTATACATAGACAACGTAATTTTATTTTAACATTAGAATTCTATACATGCAACATGTCAATTATAAGAATGCAGACATAATTTTTAAAACTCTGGCACAGGTAATCAAGGAAGAGCGGGAAAAACAGGGCAAATCCCAGAGGCTTTTAGCGGATGAATGTTCGTTTCAAAGGTCATTATTATCAAGACTTGAAAACGGGCTGAATGAGCCGAAACTCGTTTCCATATGGACTGTGGCAGAGGCATTGCGCATGAAACCTTCCGAATTAATAGGGCGTGTTGAAAACAAATTACCGGAAGGATTTTCATTAATTGAAAGCGGTTTATGTTATTGATTTTAGGATATTTACGGCAAAATAAAGTTTGACTCGATAAAACACATATTATGCGTTTTCTAATCTGTTTCTTATTTCTTTATCAGTTTCAAAAATTTCATCAAGTGTCGGATTTTTAATTACACTATGGTGTTTAAGTTCATATTCAACCGTTTCAATGAGCTCTTTTATTCCGATTTTACCGTTTAAAAATTTATAAACACAAACCTCATTTGCTGCATTTAATACAACAGGCATTGTTCCGCCTGTTTTTCCCGCTTCATATGCCATTTTTAAGCAGGGAAATTTTTCAAAATCAGGTTTATCAAAAGTTAATTTTTGCCCGATAAAGTTGAAACTGTTTGATTTTATACCTGTTTCACGGTTCGGATAACATAACGCGTATTGAATGGGAATATGCATGCTGGGAAGCCCTATTTGTGCCACGATTGAACCGTCTCTAAATTCAACTGCAGAATGCACAAGGCTTTCAGGATGAATTACAACTTCAATTTTTTCATAAGGAAGATTAAAAAGATGATGTGCTTCAATAACCTCTAAACCTTTATTCATAAGGGTTGCAGAATCTATCGTGATTTTTTTACCCATATTCCAGCGAGGATGCTTGAGTGCATCTGCCCAATTTGCGTGAAAAATTTCATCTTTTGTTTTGTTTAAAAAAGGTCCGCCTGAGGCTGTGATTATTATTTTATTTAAAGTATCAAATCTGCCTGCGGAGCTTTGCAAAATGGCAGAATGTTCACTGTCAACAGGTAAAATCTTTGCATTACGGCGCCTTGCGGTTTCCGTTACAATATCTCCCGCCATAACGAGAGTTTCTTTATTGGCAAGCGCTATATCCGTTCCGTTTTCGATTGCTTTTAATGTAGGTTTTAAGCCGACATAGCCCGAAGTTCCCGTCAGCATTATATCTAAAGATTTATCTGATGCAAGCTCTATAAGCCCGTCATCTCCCGAAAAAATTTCGAGTTTAGGAAAGACGGATTTCAGCTCTTTTTCTTTTGCAGGGTTTGAAATGCAGACTTTTTTCGGGTTAAATTTTTTAACCTGCTCAATAAATAGTTCAATATTATTACCGCAGGACATTGAAACAACATTAAATAATTCTTTGTTTTCTAGAGCCTCGAGCACTTCAAGCGTCTGTGTGCCGATTGAACCCGTAGAGCCAAGTATTGCAAGATTTTTAGTTGTTGTGTGCATTAGAATCCTTTTTGATAAAATCGCATATTTCGGTAAGCCTTTTATCTTCCATTGCATCAATTAATTCTTGAATATTTTGGATTTTTTTCAATTTAAAACCAAGTTCGGCAAGCAAAACACAATCGTTGCAAAGTCTGTATTTGCTGTATTGTATACTCCCTGCCATACATTTATTTTTACCGCAGGCAGAACAGTCAAAATATTCATTTACAATATCAGGATTTTCTTCAATGTCATCCTGCGCCATTTGAAGAACTACTTCCTGCATATCCTCTATTATTTTCTTTTCATCTTCCATAGGTTTTATTATAACAAAAACTCTGATAATATTAAATTTGAAATTAAAATCCCTTTAATTGTAAGCCTGCAGCCGTTTTCGGTTTTTTCAATATGTCCTGAATTTATAAATTTTTTAAGAGGGGCGGAAAATTTTTGATTAAAATCTATTTTAAATTTTTCATTTATATTATTAATATTTATACCTTCAATTTTTCTAAACCCGAGGAAAATTGTCTCTTCAAGCTGTTCCTCCCGGGTAAGAAGCGTTAATTCCTTTGATAAAAGCGGATTTTCAACATATTCCATAAAATTTTTGGTATTTTGATATCGTATGCCGTTTAAAAATCCTGCGGCAGAAAGCCCGAAACCAAAATATTCTTCTTCGCTCCAATAATTTAAATTGTGTTTTGAACAGTATTCGGGAGCTTTTGCAAAATTTGAAATTTCGTATAATTTATAATCAGGCGCCATATAATCAATTGCAAACTCATACATATCAGCCTGCATATCATCATCGGGCAAATATTTTGGAGGATTTTTAAAAAACGGGGTGCTTTCTTCAATCTTAAGCCCGTAAAGAGAGATATGCTGAACGCCAAGAGATTTTGCCTGTTTTAAATCTTCCTCCCAAAGTTTAAGATTTTGAGAAGGAAGACCGTAAATTAAATCAATGCTTATATTGTCAAAACCCGTATCCTGCGCAAGATATACAGTATCTTTTGCCTTTTTTGATGTATGAAGACGGCCTATCGTTTTTAAAATATCATCATCAAAACTCTGCACCCCTATGCTTAAACGATTCACGCCCGCTTTATAAAGAGCGTTTAAAAGCGCAAGGTTAGCGCTGTCCGGGTTAATTTCAACCGTAATTTCGGGATTTACGGCAAATTTAAACAAAGACAAAATTTTTTCAAAATGCTTAATATCCAGTAATGACGGGGTGCCACCCCCTATATATAAGGTTTTAAGAGGATTTCCTTTATAATAATGTTTAATCTCAACAGTTAATTTTTTAATATAATCATCAATCAAATTCAAAGCGGGAATTGATGTAAAAGCGCAGTAATTGCATTTTCTTTTGCAAAAAGGAATATGGATATAGGCGCATTTGCAATCTTTGGATTTTAAGCTTTTAGAGGGTAGAGTATTTTGCATTTTAATATTATAATAAGAAAATGGAAAATATAAATGATATGCCCGAAAACAATATATCCGAATGTAATATGATGAATGAAATTAAGGAAGAACCCTTAGTTTTTGAATATTTGATTAAAAAATACATTAAAAAAGACAGGGTTCAGGCTGAATTTCCCTTAAATTTTGATGAAGTAAAGTTTGTAGCTTCAGGCTCATCTTACAATTGCGCAAGACTCGGGCAGAAATTCTTTGAAAACATTGCAAAATTAAAAACATCATTTGAATATTCTTCAGAATTCAATTCAAACCCCGACAGGCTGATAAATAAAGATGTTTTATATTTTTTTATAAGTCAGTCTGGAGAAACTTACGATACAAAATGCGCACTTAATCTTGTAAATAAAAAGGGCGGGCATTCTTTTGCGCTTGTAAACAACAATAATTCATATATCTTTAACAATAGTGAATTTAAAATGGATATTGAATCAGGCGTTGAAAAATCAATCGCCGCAACAAAATCATTTACGGGCGGGGTTTTGTGCCTGTGGCTTTTAGCCTTAAATGCAGCACAGAACAAAGGAATTGATGTTGAAAACCACATTAAAGGGGTTGAAAATATTAAAACAGATACGCTTGATGTAATAAATAATACGGAAAATATTGATAAAGCAGCCTGCGTATTATCAAAATTAAAAAGTTTTCCTTTGATTGGATACAGCTATAATTACGTTATCGCAAAAGAAGGGGCGCTGAAAATTAAAGAAACATCCTATATTGATGTAAACGCGTATCCTACGGGTGAATTTTTGCACGGACATACTGCTATTTTAAATGAAAACAGCGTTATAGTTGAAATTTTCCACAACAGTGCAGGTGAATTTGAACAAAAAACACTTGATAAAATTAAAAAAGATTATAACCCGAAAATTATTGCCGTAAGCGATATTGAAGCCGGTACAGAAAATTCGTCTTACGGCAAATTTAGCACGGGTGAAGAATTTTTGGAAGTTAAATTTAAAAAATTTGATAATGAAATAATAACAATGCTGTCATCCGTTATTATTTTACAGATTCTGGCATTAAAAATTGCCCTAAAACTCAACCGTAATGTTGATAAACCCCTCGGGCTGAATAAGGTTGTAGGGGAAAATTAAACAGACAGAATACGCCAATTTCAATAGAATATAAATTATTATTCAACATATGGAAAATAAAAAGCATTGGTTTAATTTTAAAAACCAATGCAGCAGTATAAGCACCTATTATATAATTTGTAAATTATTACAGCGTGGATAATCGCCGCTTAAATAATTAGCGGCAGTCATGGATAATCCTAGCTCATCAATTGAATTGCATTTTGCAGCAGTTCTTTATAGCTTGAAATCATTTTATTTGATAATTCTAATTGCATTTTTGCCTGCTGATAATATGAGATATTTCCCTTAAAATCTGTGTTAGAAAGTTCCAGAAGCCCGCTTCTTATTTCACCTCTTCCCATAACAGGTTTTCCCGATTCTTCAGTTTCAATAAACTGTCCTGATTTATATTCAAAAAGTCCCTGAGGATTATGAAAATTCATAACAGAAATTTTGTATAAAGGTGTTGTATCCTTGCCGTTATTTGCTTTTCCGTATAAAATACCATCTTCTTTTATTTCATACTCATCATATTTGCCTAAAAATTTACCGTTATCAGGGTCTACCCAGAGTTTAATTTCTGTTGTGGGAATTGAAAGTGCACCGCCTTCTGCCATAGTTTTATCAAAATCTTCTTGACTCAAAGATTTTGTCCCGCTTACAATTTCACCTTTATCATTCATAATATACCCTTGAACAACAGAGCCATCGGCAGCCTTATATACGCCATCTCCATCAAATTTAAATTCACCGAGACGTGTATAGGCGAGTTTTCCATTTTCATTTCTTAAAACAAAAAAACCAACACCTTCTAAAAACACATTTTCATCCGATGTACCGGGAGTTGCTTTTCCTTGTGTAGTTTTTTGCATATAGCTATCACTGTATACGGAATCCAAAAAAGTTTTGAAAGTAACTTTTTTTTCTCTAAATCCAGGAGTATAAATATTTACCATGTTTTCTGAAACCGCATCCATCCAGCTTTGTGTGGCTTTTTGCGTATTCAGCGCGTTTACGTATGCATCATTCATTATTTTTCTCCTTGTTATTTTGCCCGTTTTGTTTTTCTTTATGGTGTTTATAGCTTAAATTTGCATAAGGTATATTCTGTTCTTCAAATCTTTGTTTTAAATAAGGAATATTGTTTTTCAAATATTCTTCAACCGCTTTATCCCCCGAAATAAAATGAGCATTTATTTTCCCGTCATCGGAAAGTCTTAAAACAACTGTTACATTGTTATCAAAATCAAGTCTTACTGCCTGTTTTGCATTTTGAATTTTAGAAAGCATATCGGATAAAGTTTTTGAAACTTCAATCCCTCTGTAATTTGAAGCATCAATAACACTTCCGTCATTTTGAACCGTATAATTTGTATATCCTGCCTGATTTATGGCATTTATAAAGAAAAGCGCATCCGCTTTATCGATATTTAAAGTATCAAGATTAACGCTTTGAACAAAATCTAAAGATTCAAGAATATCTTCAATATTATCCTGCAGGGAAGATATTTCTCCGCTTAGAATGTCTTTAAATGAAACACCGTCAGAATTTTGCATGCTGTAAGGATTTTGAGCTATATTATCATCTGCAAGCGCAGTATAGCTTAGAGCGCCTTTCAAACCGCCGCCCTGATATTCGGTATTTCGATATTGCTTCCCTTGGCTTTCTATATTCATTCCTGTTTGTGCCTTTCAAGCAGCTCTTCAAGCTCCTGCTCGTATTCCTGTTCCCTTTTTCGCATAAAATGCTTTTGGGAGCCTATTTCATTCAAGGTTTTCAGTTCACGCATTTTTTCTTCATAAAGAAATTCTTCTTTTTTATGCTCTTTATGTTTTTCTAAAACGTCAACTTCCCGTTCACGCTGCATAAGAATTTCTTCTTCACGGCGTAAAACCTTGATTGCTTCCAGCCTTTGCTGTTCAAGCTTTTCCCCTTCTTCGTAAAGGTGTTTTAAAAACTTGTCAAAGCCGTCATACATTCTGGGGTCAGATTTTCGCATGTTTATTCTTGTATCTTGAATATTTTTATTATTCTGGGCTATAAGCCCTTCTATCCGCATAACCTCTTTCTGGCATTTTTGAACAACTTCAAGCTGCTCTTCTTTTTTTCTTATTCTTATTTCTAAGAATTTTTGCAATCGGTAGTTAAACGGCATAATAAAAAATTTTGAAGATACTATACTATATAATTATACGGCATCTTCCCTGTTACCTTTTAATAAAAATCAAAAGGAAGTCAAAAAATACACCATATAAATTAGCTAATCAAACATATGCCTTAAATTTCTCTGTACAATTTCAAGAATTACGATATCAGGTTTCTTTAATATTGCATTTTCTCTGTTAAAATCTTGAAGATTATAAAATGATGTTTCTTTAAATGTACATTTGATGTAAGGAGTTAAAAATTCCATAAAAGAATCCCCGTAAACCATCACTTTTAAATCAGCTTTTCGGATATTGTTATCACATTTATAAACGGGTACATTTTCCGTCTGCCTAGTTCCGATATCAACTATATTTACTAAATCGGGTGCCGGAAGCACATATTTTTCCTCTTTCATATCTGCAAGTTTGAGCGTTTCAATATTAAAATCCTGTTTAATTTTTTCCATCAAAGCCTTATAGCCGAAATATGCGCCATAATATGTCCAGTGTGTATCGGTTTTAAAATATAATAAATTTTCCCCTTTATTGTCCAGAAGCTCTTTTTTCGGATAAATAAAATCCGAATTTAAAGATAAAAGCTGACTAATCCTTGTTTTATTACTTTTAATTCCATAAATCATAGAAGAAGGAAGATAATCTGAATATATAACTGTTTTATCAGGCGGAATAATCACATAAAATTTTATCCCTGAATTATTAAAAAATTTTAAATTATTTTCATATTCATTAATTATTTTTTTAAGAGCAGCATCTGAAAGAGGCACCCTGCCTTGAAAATCTTCGGGTTCATTGCCGAGTTTATAAAAAAGCCGGCCGTCTTTTCCTTTCAAAACCTTAACATCAATATTCTTAGGGTAAGTTTTAAAAAGTTTAATCTTCAGATTTGATGCAAACTTCATAAAATAATATCTAAACCCGAAATTATCCTCATAATATTCAAAAAGCTCATCAAAAAATTTGCCTGCATTACCTTTATAATCTTTAAACTCAGGAAAAGCTTTTGTGCTGCCGAGCCTTAAATCATCAATTCCACCGTTAAATTTAAACAGCATCCCGATTACAGGCAGCCATAGAAAAATCATAAAAAATATTATTAAAAATTTTCCTTTAAATCTCATTAAAACCCCTTAAAACCTGAAATATATAAAAGGCTGATATGTATTAACCGCGGCATATGAAGCCGAAATAATTAAAAGCAGCGCATATGCTGTATTTTGAATAAAATCCGGAATATATTTTTTAACCTTTGATATAATAGGAACGGAAAATAAAAACGCAATGATTATAGTAAATATCAATTCGCTGTTTAAATAATAAATAACTCCCCCGGATTGCCCGAAATTAAAACTGTACATCGTCTTTAAAAAGGCGGTCGCAAAAGACATATTTTCACATCTGAATATTACCCATCCCGTAGCCACAGCTATTATAAAATATATATGGCACAAAGCTTTTGGCAGTTTATTCAAAAGCCCTAATCTTTCAAATACGATTAAAATTCCGTTATAAAGCCCCCATATAATAAAATTCCGGCTTGCCCCATGCCAGAGTCCCGTCAGCGCAAATACAATCATAATATTTAAATACACATGATTTTTATTTCCGCCAAGAGGTATATAAAGATAATCCCTGAAAAACTCGGATAATGTTATATGCCATCTTCTCCAGAATTCTCTTATGGATTTTGAAATATAAGGATAGTTAAAGTTTTCAGGAAATGTAAACCCGAACATTTTACCCAGACCTATCGCCATATCCGAATATCCTGAAAAATCAAAAAATATCTGGAAAGTATAGCATACTGCACCTAAAATACACACGCCGGTTGATAATTCAGATACATTTAATGCAAAAATTTTATCAGCCGTATAACTTAAAGTATCTGCAATAATAACTTTTTTGGAAAGCCCCGAAATAAACCTTTTAATCCCTTCAATAAAGTTTTCGCTTTTTATTACCCTGCCGCTTATTTCATCTTGGATTTGCTTATACCTTACAATAGGGCCTGCAACAAGCTGCGGAAACATTGATAAATAGAGAGTAAAATCGGCAAATTTTGCAGATTTTATATCTTTCCTATAAATATCAACCAGATATGACAGAGCCTGAAATGTGAAAAATGAAATCCCGACAGGAAGATGAATTTTTGTATATTCTATTAAAGGAAAAATATTAAGGCTGTTAATTTCATTTATAAAGAAATTTAAATATTTAAATACAAAAAGTAATAATATGTTTAAAGATACACCGAAAATTAATAAGTATTTCCTGCCTGCACCATCAGCACGGCCAATCTTTTTTCCCATAAAATAATTAAAAATACAGGAAAACACTAAAAGAAGAGTAAAGGCTTTTTCACCCAAAAAATAGAAGAAGAAACTGAATGATATTAATACAATATTTCTGTATTTCGGTTTAACCGCAAAATATATAAGAATTACCACAGGCAAAAATAGAAATAAAAAACCTATGCTGCTAAAATTCATACCCCGATATCATCCTAATTCTTTTTACTAAGGATAATATCAAAAATAATATATGCAGTAAAGAAAGCCTTATACTATACCGTATTTTCTTTTATCGAGATACCTCCGCCAGTTTTCTTCAAAATTTTGTATAAATTCATGTGCTTCTAAAACATCGTCATATGTTATTTTATCAAGCTCTTTGGGTGTTTCTTTTTTACAGCTGAAATAAAGTCCCGGGTCAAATTCATCCGTAAATACCCCGTCAAAATCATCATTTGAAGAATTTTCTATAGGCTCTTTCTCGGTACGCTCCCGCCTTTCTGAAACTTCATCCGCTTTTAAAGGCATACCGAATGCCGCATCAAAAAAGGAAAAGTTTAAATCCATAAATGCAAGAACATATTTTTTTCCGCAGTTTTTACACACAATCCTTACCATAACCGTATCATAGCTGATTTCTAAAAGCCCGATGCAGCTTTCATCAAAACTTTCGCCGCAGTGGGAACAAGATAACAGGCCTATAAGTCTTTCTATATTATATCCGTTTTTCATTTTTGTTCTGTTTCTCCGTTTGTTAATTTTTATTACACATTTTTAAAAAATCATAAAGTTTAAAATACAAAATACCGAAATTTAGATTATAAAAAGGAAGTTTAGTTTAAAGAAAACGAGGTAAATAATGCTTGAAGTAATTAGTTTAGTATGTTTTGCATTTGTATGTTATTTGTTATTAATCGGCATACCTTCATTTGTAGAAAAGGTTTCAAGTGAAGAATTCAAGAATGCCTATATGAAAAACTTAGCAAAAACAGATTTGCACTCTTACGGAAAGTCTTACTTTTAAAAACCCCTTTCTATGATATTTTTTTAGTTCCACAAAATATTGAAATTTAAACATGATAGTTTACAATTTTGATATGAAATATATTGTCTTGATACTGGTATTAATTTCATCATTGATACATCCTTCTTTTGCATATGAAGAAGAATTGTTCGGTGATGAAATTTTTATTGAGCCTGAAAAAATACAATTAAATCTCAATAAAAACATTCCTTCAGCCTACAGACAATCATACGAAAAAGAAAAAACGGGAATTGAATATAAAAAAGGCAAAGTTTCTTTATTTTCAGGTTCATCAAAAAGCTTGAACGATTATATGGTTGAAGATTATAAATCTACAACGGGCGCTGTTTTAAACCCTGAAGGAAGATTATCCTTATCAGGCGGAATGGAAGTAAAATATCAAAACCCGAATGCAAGTATAAATTCTAAAAAATATTATTTCACACCGTCTTTAAGGCTGAATGATGATATATCTTTAACCTTTGCCAATAAATTTAACCATGATTCAAGAATATATGAAAATGAAATAGGACTTCAATATTCGCCAAAATTTTTTAAAGCGGGAAAATTCGGAGTAACGGCGGGAACGGTTTTTGATGAAGATATTATAAAATCTCAAAACCTTAAGTTTTCTACAGATTTGTTTATATTCTAAAATAGATAACTACCACCTCTGTCATTGCGAGCGACCAGCGGGAGTGTGGCAATCCAGACCTTTTTCTTAGATTGCCGCAGTCGTTACACTCCTTCGTAATGACAAAGATTAGTATTGTTAATAATAAGCCTTATTTTTTATGATTGCCATAAAATATCCAGAAGATAAAATATAAAGAAAAGGGGCGCAAAAAGGTTACAAATTGCGCCCTTCAAAAAGTTGTTCATCGTAAATTTGATTTTGCTGCTTATTCCATCTTATCCCAATATATGCAGACATATCCTCCCTGGCCTCCTCCGCCTTTGCCCGGGTTTTTGCCCATATACCATGCACCTCCGCCTCCGCCTGCACCTGCTTTACCGTATTTGGGAGTTGATTCAACTATGCTTTCTTTTGTAGGTATTGATATATCCCCTCCGCTGAATCCCTGACCGTTTAAACTTCCTTGAGAAGGTTCGGATATATCATTGTTTTCATCAGGATTAATGTTTGAGCATATTCCTGCTTCATTGTATATGCCTCCGCATTTTCCTTTTTCGCCCGTGCCTGATGTACCGCCTCTGCCTCCAGCACTTCTTACACCTTCTTTATAGTTTGCTTTATCTCCGCTTCCTCCTTGTTTACCGTCAAGGCCTTTACTTCCGATAAAGTTATTCTGGGCAAAAAGTCTTGTAAATATATTTCCCGCATCATCATATATTCCTGCTGCACCTCCTGTGCCTCCTGATGATACAGAGCCTGTTGTACTTGAAGCGGATGTTCCCGTATTTCCTCCTTTACCTCCGAATATTCTGTATGTTACATTTGGAGCATTTGAACATACAACCGATGAATCCCCTCCGTCTGTTCCTTTTACGCCCGCTGCACCGCCTGCACCGCCGTAGCCTACTTTAATGGAACATACTGCACTTTTCCCTATGTTTACATTTTTAATATGAGCAACATATCCTCCGCCGCCTCCGCCTCCGCCTGCAGCTTCATAATAGTGTTTATACTTTAATCTTATATACCCTTTAGCTCCGTCTCCTCCTTTACCGAAAGCAAATTTTGCGGAAGTTCCAAAGCCTGTTTTTGTTGATGTACCGCCTCCGCCTCCTGCACCGGGGTTTGTTGTTGAATTAGGAGTTACACCATCTTTGCCTGAATTTGATACTTGATTGGAATTTAATATACTGGCTCCGCCTTTACCTCCCGCCGTAGCATTACTTGTACCTGTTCCTCCGTTTCCTGCAGCTTTTCCTGCATTTGTACAAGCAAATTCAACCTTTTGATTAGCGGATAATGTATAATCATATGTATAGCATCCGTTATCTTTGGATACCGTACTTCCCGCTCTTCCGTATCCGTCAGTTGATGCGTTTGTTTTACCTGCATCAGCTCCGCTTCCTCCGTTTCCTCCTTTAACACAGAGTTTAAACTGAGGCTGTCTTGCACTGTTTTGTACAACAATACAAGAGTCTCCTCCGTTAGTTCCGTTTGAAGCTTTAGCACCTTTTGAAGATGCACCGTTTCCTCCCGTGCCTCCGTTACCGACATCAAGTACTATATATCCTCCGATATTGTTTCTTATCTTTTCTCTTAATTTATTCTTTGCAATTAAATCAAAATTGTTATCAACAATTGAAGGAGATGCTGAACCTCCTCCGCCTGAGAGGGAATAGAATTTTTCACCCGTGACATTGGCAGAGTCATTGTATACACAGTAGGCAGAGCGGGAATTGGTGTTTGTTGTAACATTGGTTACGGCATTCCATGAGGAACCTGATAAGGTATAGTAGTGATAGTTGGTGCCACAGGAGGTGGTGGTGGGCATGGTACAACTATAGCAACCACTGTAAGAATTCTGTTCATCTGACTTCGGATAACAAAAACTTTGGCAGTTACTCAGCTCGCGCACTGTTTCAATCCTGTAATATCCTGTGGGGTTGGTAATTTTACAGCAAAAAGCTGATACATTGGTGGTCTTACTGCACGCACTCGTATCCTTCGACCACACCGTATTGCCGCTTTTTATGCCAAACTTTGAGTATTGACTTTTCCAGTTACCTAATTGAGCCATGGTAGGAAGCTGCCATTTGGATGAAGGAGTTAAGTTGCTGCATGCTGATTTTGCATTAGTTAAGTTCTTTGAACCTTGATTATTTGATACACATACTTTATTCACACTGTCATATTTTTGACCCATACATTCGCATTTATCAGCAGAAGCACTTCCCGTACAAGTTGCACTGCTGTGTACTGCAGCACCTCCTCCTGCTCCGCCTCCGCCTCCTGTCATCATTTCTATTTCAAAATCATCCATATTCTGTTCAATTTTAATACCTGTTTTTCCTTCATTAGGTTCAGTATATGAATCGGATACAATATCAGGATTTGTTGCTCCTGCACCTCCTCCTCCGCCTGAAGCTAATATGAAGTTAATTATCCATGCATCATCTATTTGAAAATCATTGGGTAATACTTTGTATCCGCTGCCGTCAGATGCAAGCTGAAGCTCGGGATCATCATAATCCCAACATTTAAACATTGCAGGTGCTTTTCCGCTTCCTCCCGTTCCTGATATATTGAGGTAATCCCCACTCATTTTTCTTGTCATAACCGGAGCAAGTGCTGCAAGTAACAACGAAGCTACGAGTAATGCCATGAGCATTTCTACTAATGAAAAGGCGGAGGAAAAGGCAAAACTACCTTTTCGGGTAATTGAAAATACCCCGCATATCATGTTGAATTTCTTTAAAACCATATGTTTTAACTCCTTTTAGATAAACAATTTAGACAAACAATTACTTTTGTAAAAATCTGCGTTTTCGGAAAAATAGGTCACAGACATTTCAAAATTATACGGCAAAATAGTTCACATGACAAGACTGCAATTTTTAGGAAAAAATATTAAAAAATATCGGCTGGAAAATAATTACAGTCAGGAATTTTTAGCCGAGCAGTGCGATTTATCCCGTGAATATATTTCAAGAATTGAAAGCGGGCAGAAATATGTAAGTCTTAAAAAAATTTTTTTAATTGCGGATGTTTTAAAAGTTTCAGTTAATACATTATTTGATTTTAAATAGTAAAATTACACTCTACAATTACGATTTTAGGTTTTCAATGTACAAAAATTGTGGCAAAGATAATTAAAAGTGATATCAAAATATAAACTTTTTATTACACTAAAAGCATAGTATAGTGATATCACTATGTCAACTATTTACTTAAAATGTTTTTAAATTAATACTTTTCTGATAAAATTATGACGTGGCAATAGATACTGAAAAAAATAAAAGATATTTTATTACAATATCAAAAGAAGACTATGCGCGGCTTGAACAACAGGCAAAAATTTCTGTACGCTCCGTCAGCAAGCAGTCTCTTTATTATATTCTTGAAGGTTTGAAAAAAGACGAGGCAAAAAAAATTACGCCTTAAAATTTTATAATAATAAACAAGCTTGTAAATTCAAAATAAAAAACCCTGAAAAATTCAGGGCTGAATAAAATTTTAGATGAACAACTTTTCAATCAGGCGCTTTTTGTAACCTAATGCACCTCTTTTAACTGCAAAATAAAACTATTTTACAGCCGAAAAGCCGCATATTAAGGCATTAAAATGCCTTTTTTAAATGAACAATTTAGCCAAAATTTGGCCTTTTCAATTTTAATTATACAAAATGTACACCAATAAAAACAAATTTTTAATATAAACGGGGGAAATGTTTCTTAACTTCACAATAAAACAAAAATGCAGGCCCGATATAAAGCCTGCATTTTATAAATATTTACAAATTCTTAAAACGGTTTTGTCTGAGAGAGTTTATTTCTTAATTCTCTAAACCGCATAATATCTTCCTGTGCTTTTGAAGTTTCTTTAAATAATACCTGATTTGAAGGATGAACGATGACAATTGCATCAACATGCACTTCAAGAAAATCATAACGTCTCGGCGCTGATGAATCTTTACCCATAATTTCAGCATTTGTTACGGCAAGAAAACGTTTTTCTCTGTCATTTAACAGGTCTGTTAATTCACGGTTTGTATTTGTATATTTTGAAACATGAACCGTGCCTTTAATATTATGCTCTTTTGTTAATATGCAAACCTCTATAGGTATGGTGTCTTGGTGTTTGCCTGCCATATGCGGGTTTTCTCCTGTAATACATATCTTATTCTTAAAATCATTATATTACATTTTTTTAAATATGGCTAATATTTTATTTTTTAATGTAAAATATAGAGGTTATGAGGAGAGTTTTTACATTAATTTTAATATCTGTTATTGTACTTAATATTTTTGGAGTGCAAAATAAAGCCCTTGCTGCAAATTCACCAATGATAAGCACATGGGAAGTGGATAACAGAAGCACATTGAATAATGAAAGAGTTATTTCAAAATCTTCATATAAAATAAGCGCAATTTATCCCTCAAACGTTATAAACGCTCTGGGTGCAGGCTTCCCCGGATACAGAGGTCCGGGACAGCTGGTTGTTTATAAACAAAATTTCGGAAGAACCACAGGCACAAACGAATTCGGCAAAGAAGCCGTTGTTGAAAACGGAAGAGTGGTAAAACTCACAGGCGCAAACAGTTTAATACCGAAAAACGGCTATGTAATTTCAGGCCACGGCGGAGCTAAAAAATGGATTACAAATAACTTAAAAATCGGAACAAACATTATAATCGATGAAAATACAAACACAATAACCGCCTACACCACCCCTGAGAGCTGGCGTTTTTCCGCTAAAGAAAAAATCAAAGAAGCGGAAGATTTTCTTGATAATGCAAAAAAAATTCAGGAAAACCCCGGTGAAAAAAAAGCAAAATATTATCTTAAACGAGCAAAGCAGGATTTAAGAAAATCTAACCGCGCAAATGACAATATGGCGGTAAATTATGCTAAATCTTCAATTGAAATGTCTAAAATTGCCATAAATTACTCTCTTCCTTATATTGAAAATGAACTGAAAGGCACATGGATTCGCCCGACAGAAAAAAATGTCTATGAAGTAAGACGTACTCTCGATTCCATGCAATCTATCGGAATAAACACCGTTTTTCTTGAAACTTATTTTCACGGGTATACAATTTTCCCGAGCAAAACAATGCGCTCATATAATTTTACGGAGCAAAACCCTATATTTACAGGATTTGACCCGCTGCAAGCATACGTAACCGAAGCACATGCAAGAAATATGAAAGTGCACGTATGGTTTGAATCATTCTATGTAGGCAACAAACACCCTAATAACGACCCGAATTCAATCCTTTCAATAAAACCTGAATGGGGAAATAAGAATAAAACAAATGCCGGTAAAGAAGGCTATGCTTCACATCCTGTTGAACACAACGGTTATTTTTTAGACCCTGCAAACCCTGAAATACATAATTTTCTTGTATTAATTGTTAAGGAAATAATTGCAAATTACGGCATAGACGGCGTAAATCTTGATTATATCAGATACCCGAGTTCTCAAAAGGCAACATCTGCGGGCTATGAACTTTCAAACTGGGGCTATACGCAGTATGCAAGAGATGAGTTTAAAAAAATATACGGCATTGACCCTTTAAATATTAAATACAAAGATGATATGTGGTATAAATGGTGCGAATACCGCCAAAATAAGATAACCGTATATCTTTCAAAAATGCGCAAGGCCGCACGCGGCAAGGTTATACTTTCAGCTGTTGTTTTCCCTGATTACAAAACAGCTCTTGAAACAAAACAGCAAAACTGGGTAAAATGGACAAACGGCAACTATCTTGATGCAATTACACCTTTAATTTTAACATCCGATGATGCGCTTTTTGAAATTATGTTTAAAGAAATAAAAACAAAAATATCATCCGACACCACAGTATATCCCGGGCTTTTTATAGGCTTTATGGAAGGGGAGGCTGAGGATCTTTTAAAACAAATTAACGTTTCAAGAGGTCTGAAAGCACACGGTGTAATACTTTTTGACTGGGCGCATCTTGATAATAAATATAAAGATGTCTTAAAGTTTTGCGTGTTTACATCAACCTGCAAATAACAGATTAAATAAACACGCAAATAGAGTCTAATTCAGCAATGCGGAAATTTTTCATTTCCCGTTTTTGTATATTATAATAATAATTCAATTTTAAATAAAAAAACGTATATATTTACCCCTGCTGAAATTTTTTTATTTTGACCTCTATAACTTATAGGGCAAGGGTTTTGGGACTTTTATTAAAAAATGTAACGTGCAAAAAATCATCGTTTTTCAAAAATTTATTCATCAAATTTTAAAAGTTCATACGGTTCAACATTCAAAACTTTTGCAATATCGCATAAACTCTTCAATGTCGGGGTTCTAAATCCCCTTTCAATTTGCGCAATATAATCAGCACTTTTCCCAAGTTTTAAACCAAGATTAATCTGGCTGTATCCCGCCTGCATCCTATATTTTTTGATATTCTTAGCCAGAATTGCAAAAATTTCATCAGAATAACTTGTCATAATTCAATTCTAATGATAAAATTCTAACATTATTGGAGCAATTTGCTCTAATAGAAGGGTATAATATGAATAAAATAATGAATTTAACAAACAAATGCTATCAAGATATGGAAAAAGCCGATGTTTTAATAAACATATTACATGATAAATACCTGCATGATAAAGATACGGTTGTAATTTTAGAAATAATATCGGCAAATATTAAAAATGTTACAAATTTCATCCTTGAAATTCAAGACGAAGCAAAATAATTTTATGCAAAAAAACTGTTTAAAATTTTTTGTACTATTACAATTTCTTCATCATTAAGCTTGTGAATCATATCAAAAATTTTTATAATACGGGAATTTCTGTCGCCTTCGTAATGTTCAAATTTAAAAAATGAATCAATTGAAACTTCAAGCGCCTCGGATAATGCCTCAAGGTTTTCTTCTCTCGGCATATTTACCCCGTTTTCAAGGCGGCATATGGTAGAAAGCGCAATATTTGTTTTAACGGAAAGTTGTTCTTGAGTAAGACCTTTTTTTGTCCTGATTTCCTTAATTCTTGCACCGATAAGCTTTTTTAATTTTCCCATAACAATTCTTTCCTTATCTAAAAGAATAATCTAAATTGCTAAAGTTTACATTGCATAATTTGGTAATTTTTCTTGCAAAATTTGCTAAATTATGGAAGAATAAACATGAAAATTGCTACAATTTGAAAAAAATAAATGAAAATATAGCAAATTATGAAATAAAACAGATAATGAAAGGATTAAGAATGAAAAAATTCGCCTTCTTAAAAAATAACGCCTTTTCCCTCATCCGTCATTGCGAAGAAGCCCTCGGGCGACTCCTCCAAGAGGACCCATTTTGCACGAAATTTAAATTTCGGCAAAAGGAGGTGTGGCAATCCATACAATCAATCTGTCATTGCGAAGGAGTGAAGCGACTGCGGCAATCCAGAAAATTTGCTTTTTCACTGGTTGAAATGCTTATGGCATTACTTGTGGCATCATTGCTTTTAGCAGCCCTTGCTCCTGTAATGACAAGAAGGATGGCAGACCATGAATTAAAAGTAATGAGTGAATCATCAAATTATGATAAAGATTCAATAATCACAATATTCACAGATGCAGCAGAACAACAGGTATTTAATATACCGAATGATACAAATAAAATAACATTAACTATGATGGGTGGAGGGGGTTCAGGAGGAGATGCATTATACGGAAATAAAACATTTACAACATCTCAGGCCTTCACTGTACCGAAAGATGTTACAAAACTCCGTGTGTTTATGGTAGGAGGAGGGGGAGGCGGAGCTTCCGGGGGGAGAGAAAAGACTTTAGCATATGGAAATATTCCTTCATTAAGTAATGCGGAAGGACAGATAACTTCTGCAGGTACGTACGCTTTCGTGAATGCAATAAGTCCTCCCGATAGTTATAGGGCTCCTGCACTCGATACAAAATGCAGCAGTTCCGGTATATCCAGCAATTGGACAATAGTGTCAAACAATACGACTATATCTCCTAATACTAAATTCCCCAAATTCCTTGACAGTATCAATGTTACTATAAACAAGGTGACAGCATGTGGAGGGGGCGGAGGTAATAGCCCACATGGATGGTTTAATATATCCGGAGGAAGCGGCGGATACGTGACAAACAAAAGCATAAATTCCTCTCAAGCAGCATCACAAATAGCACTAATAATCGGAAGTGCAGGAGGTGCTGGAAGTTATAATGGTTATGATTCATACAGTAACGGCAAAGTATATAAAACAGGAACAGCAGCCGGTGGGAACGGCGGAGCAGGTTTAACCAGCGGAGGCGCTGGATCCGCCGGCAGTTGGCGTTCAACCGACCAAGGCTGGATAAGTGGCGGCGGAGGCGGGGGAGGGTCTACAGGCTTAAAAAGTGGCAATAACATTATAATTGAAGTTCCTGGCGGCGGAGGCGGGGGAGGGTCTGTCTGGGGATGTGCATGCTGTAGCGGTGGATGTTACAGTTATTCTTATGGTGGAAACGGCGGAGCAGGAGGAGGACTATCAGGAAGCGGAGGCGGTAGAGCATATCGTGAACAACCCGGGTGCGGTAACAAGGCCGGAACGGCGGGCAGTGGGGGTGGCGGAGCAAGCACCGGAGTTACAGGTTATGGCAGCGCGAATGGCGATTATTGCGGAGGTGCGGCAGCAGGTGGTGGCGGTGCAGGCATAGGCGGAGTTGGCGGAGGCAGGGGAACTCTAAGTACTA
>CAJUKY010000022.1 GCA_910587055.1 Candidatus Gastranaerophilales bacterium | reverse complement strand
TTAATATTTTCTCCGAGTTTTCTTGTCATAACGGGAGCAAGGGCTGCAAGAAGCAGCGAGGCTACAAGGAGGGCGGTGAGCATTTCTATGAGGGAAAAAGCGGGGTTGAAATTTATTTTCTGCATGATTTTGTTCATAATTTACCTCTTTTATATCTATTTTGAAAAAATCATACCATATTGTAGTTAAAAAGTGAATACTATTTGTATTCTTTTTTTAAATATATATTATGCACCCAAACTTAAATACAATTGATAGGAGGTGCAAAAATGAACGAATTTAAACCCGTAAAACAGGAAAAAACCGTAATAAGCATAAGGCTTGATGTTTCTATGCTAAAAACAGTAGATGAACTTTCAATAGAAACAGATATAAGCCGAAATGAACTTATTGTTCAATGCATTGAATATGCGCTTAAAAATTTTAAGCGCTAAATCTTAATTCCTTTCTTTTCGGTTTGATTATAACATTTTTACAGGCTGAAAGCTATATATAATAAAAAAAGGCGCGTAAGGTTACAAAACGCGCCGATTGAAAAGTTGTTCATCTAAAATTTATGGTGCGGGAACGGTTTGATTTTGCGGCCAGTCGCCAAAATATATAATGACATAACCGCCCATACCTTTTGCACCTCCTGATGCTTCGGGAATATTTCCGTTTTTCCAGCCTCCGCCTCCGCCGCCGGTAGCACCTGCGGCATAGTTTTGTATAATGTTGCTTATCAAACTGTCTGAAATTGAAATATCATTCAATGCACGGGTAAGATTTAAAGGGGAAATGGAATCTAAAGCACATTCCCATTTTGTATTTTCATCAATTTTGATTTCATTTGTATTTAAACCACCGCAGGGTTTCCCGTTCATAACACCGTCAGTTTGTGCAAGAGGAGAGATGATGGGATTAATTCCTCCGTTTCCGCCATATGCCGAAATATAATCAGCGCTTACAATACCGTCGCTTCCTTTTGTGTCATTCGCTTTTTTTGGAAAATATTCATTATTCGGAATATTTGTACCGTTTGCAAGTTTGCTTCCATCCCCTGCAATACCTGCAACAGGCTGAGTATTTGTATCAGGGTCACCCTTTATTGCAGGATTACCGCCTCCGCCGCCCAGTATCTCATATCGTACAATTTTTGTTTCGTTCCTTGTTAATTCAACATATGAATTTCCGCCATCTAAACCTTTAGCCCCTATACTGCCACCGTTTCCGCCATTTCCGGCTTGAATTTTAAAGAAATCACCGGGGCGGACCTGAACACCCTTAATATGAGCAACTGTTCCCGCAGCGCCTCCGCCTCCTCCTGCGCCTTGAAAGCTTAATCTGTGAGTAGCGTATATTCTTCCTCCAGCGCCATCTCCGCCTTTTCCGCAGGTTAAAGTACCGCCTTTAGCATAGTTGCAGTTTCCGCCGGAACCTCCGCCGCCTGCTGTTACAGCATCAGTACCGTTTATTGAAGATGTGCTTGTCCCGTCAGGCGGATAAATTCTTGAACCCTGCAATGCACCGTCTCCCCATGCGGGCCGAGCTCCGTGCCCTGCAGATGCATAAGATATTCCGGTATTACCGTTTCCGCCGTTTTCTCCTATGCTAAAAACTGCATCGGGCAAATCCGAACAGTTTATTGTTTTTTCCGTTAAGTATTCAGGGTTTGTGACATCTAAATATTTGCAAGAATTCAATGCGGCAGTTTGTCCGCCTGCACCTGCGTTTTGCTCCTGTGCTCCTTCGCCGCCGCTTAGGGCACCCGGAACCGTAACACGCCAGATGACATTACCGTTTGAGTCTGATATTTCAGCATAAGAATTTGTTCCTGAAATACCCCTTGTCGCATTTTTAGGATTTCCACCTTTCCCACCGTTTCCTGCAAAAGTTTTAAGGACAGCATCGCCTTTTTCTGTCGCTTTTATTAAAACAGCAGAAGGCACTTTAAGTTTGACAAAAGCTCCCGAAGCACCGCCGCCGCCAGTGTAATATGCATATGCATCATCAAGAACACAACGCACGCTGCTGTAACTGCGTGAATCCACATCGCAAAAAGACGGTGTAGGAAGAGTCCCTGAACCGACATGCCCAAGGTCTCCCAATCCATAATAGCATGGCTCCGACATAGGCTGATGGTCAAGCCATATTCCATGACCGCGCCCGCAGCAAACGTTTCCCATCAAGCTTACAGGCGCATCAAGACAATATGCAAGTTTATAAGAAAGAGTGGCACCTACTTTACCTGCATCGGTTTCACAAAAAGCCATTTTTTTCCAATTTTCCATAGTCCAACTCGCAACATCACTTTCTTTTGGCAGCCTCCATTTCTGACCTGTCGAATTTGCAAGCTGATTACAAATAGCATACGCGGCAGTTTTGCTGCAAATTGTTCTTCCACGGCCCGAATAAGTATAAGGATATTGAGCATACGAATCATTATAGGTATTAGAATACCCGCTTATACACCCGCTTCCTGTCTGATTAAATTTTGTAATACATAACCCTTTACCATCATATGTGGAATAATCAGAATAACCGTTAGTATCTATTCCGCCAGAGCCAAGCATTTTACAGCTATCTTCATTAGGAGCTAAATCTATTCTTCCGTTTGCCCCGCCGCCGCCCGAACCGCCGCCAACAAGATAAATCCACATTGTATGGCTTGCTCTTGAAAATTTAACGCTCTGAATTGAACCGCCGCCTGCTGTACTTGCACCATTTCCTCCGGTATATGCAGGCATTAATGTATAATCAAGAATACCGTTTGATGCTTCCGCAGCGCCTCCGCCTCCTCCGCCGCCGCTTGCCATAATAATATTTGCACTATATGTGTTATCGGGCACAATACAGCCTTCTTCGGGTGTTTCTTTTTTAATAGGGCTTGAGCCGTTATTTACATATGCACAGTATACCTTTGGAATAAATGCACCACCAGTGCCTGAAATAGTTACATTATCCGTCATGCGGCGGGTCATTACGGGAGCAAGTGCTGCCATAAGCAAAGATGCCACAAGAAGAGCAAGAAGCATTTCAACTAATGAAAATGCGGATTTTAAGGTCATTCTTTGTATAATTTTATTCATAATTTACCTCTTTTATAAAATATATTCATGGAAATAATAACACATGTTAGTGTAAATTGCACTTATTTTTTTAAGTGTACATATGGGGTATATAAATATACAAAAATTGCACATAGAATAAAAAAAGAGGTGTGTAATTATGTTTAAAGTTGAAAAACCCGAAATGATAAATAAAACATTCAGGCTTCCTGTAAAACTTGTACAGGAATTACAAGTAGTTGCACAGGAACAAGGGGTTTCTTTAAATAATCTGGTGCAGCAATGCTGTGAATATGCGCTGAAACATTTAGATAAAGAAGATTAAATAAATTTATTTGTATTTAAAAACCTCACCCTGTAATAAAGGTGAGGTTTTAAGTTTTATAAAATTATCTAAACCTTACTTAATGTTTGAATAAGTCCATGCATCAAGGTTCGGATTTTCAGCCATTTTGGAATCTTCTTCTTCCTCCATGCCTGCCTGAGTTCCGGCGTGTGCAATAGGTTTATATAATCTGTTGTAGTATTCAATAACCATTCTGTCAGAATTGAAATAAGCTTCAGATGTTCTGATTGCCTGTCTCATTAATCTTGCCCATTCCTGTTTATTTTCATAATAAGTAGGAATGATTTCGTTTTCTAATGTGCTCATTACACATTGATGATCTTTCCAGTGTCTTTCTTCCCATGGAATATCATCATCCAAACCGGGATATTCAACGGTGTAGCCGTTAATTCCGGGGAAAGTACCTTCAACGGTCCAGCCGTCAAATGTTGAGAAGTGCAATGCACCGTTCATATTAGCGCTCATGCCTGAAGTTCCTGAAGCTTCAAAAGGTCTGAGCGGAGTATTTAACCAGATATCGGTGCCTTTTTTAAGTCTTGCGGAAAGCGCCAGTTCGTATCCCGGAAGAACTACAACGTTTTTCATGCTGTAAGATTCTTTTAAAATCTTATTGAACATTTCTTTGCCCATTGTGTCATCAGGGTGGAATTTACCTGCAAAAATTAATTGAACTTTATTTTCGTTTAATAATTTTTCAATACGCGGTTTATCCATTAAGATAAGCCATGCTCTTTTATAATCAGCAAATCTTCTTGCCCATGTAATTGTTAAAACATTGGGGTCAAATCTTTTACCTTGAGTATCTGCAATGTACTGGAATAAATCCTTTTTCATTTCATATTTTGCACCGAGCAATTCATCATTGCTGTGAGCATTTGCAATTCTTGCATCCTGCCAGTAGTGCTGGTTAACAGCGTTTGTAATAGCTTTGATAGGACATTTGCCGCCTACCCAATCCCACATTTTCTTAGCAACAAGACCGTGTAATTGAGATACGGCATTTGCGATTCTGCTCATTCTTAAAGCTGCAACCGTTAATGAGAAATTCTCTCCGCCGAGTTCAACTGCTGTTTCACGTGAAGCGCCTGCAAAGAAACCGCCTTCAACAAGTGTATCAACCCAGTGAACCTCGTTACCTGCCGCAACAGGTGTGTGAGTTGTAAATACAACTTTTTTCTTAACTTCTTTAAGATTACCGTTATATTGTCTTAATAATTCAAATGCGGCAGGAAGCGCATGGCCTTCATTCATATGAACAACATCAAAGTTGTAGCCGACTTCTTGAAGAATTCTAACACCCCCGATACCGAGAACCGTTTCTTGAGCAACACGGATTTTTTCATCTCCGTCATAGAGTTTATGAGAAATTCTTCTTGCCCATTCGCTGTTGCCGTCTACATCGGTTGTTAAAAGGTAAACAGGGCATGAACCGAATAATTCGGGCTCTACTCTGAAAGCTTTAACTATAACATCTTCACCGAAAACATTAACTGTTGTTTGAACATTTAAATCCGTTAAATAGTCATAATGTTTTCTGATATATGCAACTTCAACTTCACCGTTTTCATTAATTCTTTGATCGTAATAACCGTAAGACCATAGAATAGTAACCCCAACCATAGGCATTTGAAGGTAACCTGCTGATTGCATATGCGAACCTGCTAAAAACCCCAAACCTCCTGAATAGGTTGCTAATGATTGATCTAATGCGATTTCCATTGAAAAGTATGCTACGTTAGGTAATGACATAATTTTGTCCTCTATTATCTAAACTACTACTATAACAAAATATTAACACAAACATTTTTCCGTATCTAAACAAACAAAAAAACTAATTCTTTTGTATTAATCATTTCGCCTTAACAATTATATTTAAAAAAGAGAGAAATTCCACCCATACAATTTTCTTTGCAACAAAACTTAATAAAACTTTTATGATGTGTATTTGCCATGCTGATTAAGCTTTGGAATTTATAATTAGCCCGGGATAAATTGTCCTTGCATAATCACCCAGTCTTTCTTTTTCATGCTTTGTTGCATGTGCTTCGCGCGGGGCAAATACAAATTCCGTTTCCATCTTATAATCTTCGGGATTATATTCTTCTCCGTTCTGCAATTTTTCAATCATAAATAATTTGCAATGATATTTTTCAAGGTATTTTGTTTTATCTTCAAAAATATCCTTAAATTTTGTAAGGGCACCTTCTTTATAATCTGCAAAATTAAGCCATGGATCAACTACAATATCTTTTTCTTTTCTGCAGTTTAAATCCGTAATTACAAATGAATGGTCAAGTGTATCTTCGCTTTTGTATTCAACCTCATTTGTTTCTTTATTTATAAATTTAGTTTCATATCTTAAATTTACCCGCTCACTGTTATAATAACCGTTGGCGCAAAGTGCCGCCATTGCTGCCTTAGCATATTCCATACAATTGCCAAGCCCCGTATGTTCGGATAAATCTAAATCATCAGCATACAAAACACCTATGCCGTTGCCTGTTATATTAAGAGCTTCCGCAGCATATCTTGCGGCAAGTATGACTCCGGTCAATTTGTCGTATATCCCTTTTGCTTTTATTTTATTTTCATAATTTTTGGTTGTTTCGTAATAATCCTGAATACGGCTTGAGCTTATAAAATTAAAATTATTATTTGCTCTTCTTTGAATGTCGTCAGCTCTTCTTATTTCTTTATCACGAGCCATAAAGGGGATAAAATTATTGTATGAAATATTCATATCATCTTAAAACCTTTAAAAAATAAATTTTGCTAATTGACAAATTTAAAAATAGTGAAACAATAATGAGGATAATAAAAAATAAAAAGGCTTTGTAAAATATGAAAATTGCAAAAAATCTCTGCGAATTAACAGGAAATACTCCCCTTGTTGAAATTAACAAATTAAATAAAGAAGGCTGCGCTAAAATTTATGCTAAACTTGAATGTTTTAACCCTGCAAATTCAATCAAAGACCGTGTTGCATTAAATATGATAGAAGAAGTCGAAAAAAGAGGGGAAATCTCTCCTGATAAAACAACCATAATTGAACCTACAAGCGGAAATACAGGAATTGGTTTATCATGGGTGTGCGCCATTAAAGGATACAGGCTTATTATCACCATGCCGGATACTATGAGTATTGAACGCCGTATGTTAATGAAGGCATACGGAGCGGAACTTATTTTAACGGAAGGCACAAAGGGTATGAAAGGCGCTATTGAAAAAGCGGAAGAATTAAAAACACAAATTCAAAATTCAATAATTATAGGCCAGTTTGTAAACCCCGATAATCCTGCGGCGCACGAAAAAACAACCGCAATTGAAATTTTAAACGATACGGATAAAAAAGTTGATATTCTTGTGGCAGGTGTCGGCACAGGCGGCACGATTACGGGCATTTCAAGAACAATTAAAAAAATAAAACCTGATTTTAAAGCAGTCGCAGTAGAACCTGAAACTTCCGCCGTTATTTCGGGTGAACCCTCAGGACCGCACAAAATTCAGGGCATAGGCGCGGGCTTTATCCCCAAAACCCTTGATACAAGTATCTTAGATGAAGTTATAAAAGTATCAAATGAAAACGCAATTGAAACCGCGCGCACCCTTGCAAAAAAAGAAGGAATTTTATGCGGAATATCCTCGGGTGCTGCTATGTACGGTGCGCTTGAGGTTTCAAAAAGACCTGAAAACAAAGATAAAATTATAGTTGTAATTCTTCCTGATTACGGCGAAAGATACTTATCAAGCGTTTTATTTGAAAATTTAAAATAATTTGGAATCTAAAGCAAATTATTTCCTTGCCTTGTTTTTTATAAATAAAATGAAAGGCTTGATTTTATTGTGCTTTTATCCCCTGTTACTTTTCATACCGTAAATAAAATAAATTTTAATCATTTTAAAGGCAAAGGCAAATCCGAAAATGATTATTATCCTGCTTATCCGTCAAATGATGAATTTATAAAAAGCAAACCTGTTCTAAAAAGAGGACAGGTACTGGATGGCGGCGAAATTTATATAAGCGGCTCGACCCAATTTTTCAGAGATGACATAGATTGGAATATATTCAGTGAATATTTAAAAGAAAGATTTAAAGATTATAATAAGGTGAACACTTACGATTACGCCTGTTCGGAAGGGTGCGAAGCTTACAGTCTTTCTATGCTGTTGCAGCATAAATTTAAAGATGATGCCGAAAAATTTTTCCCGATTTATGCAAGAGATATTGATGAAAATACAATCGCAAAAAATATTGAAAACCAAAAAACAGGAAAAATAGACCGCAGGCTCGGGGTTAAACAAATTGCAGCCGAAATTGATATTAGTGCATCAAAAGTAAAGGAAGATTTTATAACAATAAAACAAATGCCGGGCTCACAGCCTGAAATTGCAGCAGCACTCAAAAAAGCTGTAACAAAGCCCGTAATATTTCAGGAAGCCAATATTCTTGATGATATAGAAAATATTGATTCCGAAAATCCTTCAATTGTTATGTGCCGTAATATGTGGCCTTACGTTAACAGCAGTGAATATGAGGATTTTGCGGTAAAACTCTATGATAAACTTGCAAAAGGTTCTGTGATTGTAATCGGAAGTTATGACTATAAAGGAGAAGCAGGAAAAAAAGATTCTAAAACTTTCCCCGCAAGCCTTCTTAAAGCAGGATTTGAAGCTGTCGACAAACGTAAAAATAAATTTACAAAAGGCGGAGCTTTAATCTTTGAAAAGAATTAATCTGCTACAATTACCCTGTTTCTGCCGCTTTCTTTTGCGGTATAAAGCGCCTTATCTGCAGTCTGATAAAGGTTTTCAGGTTCCTTCATGCCGTTTTTATACTGTGCAACACCAACAGAAATCGTAACATTGATATTTGAAACATTTTCAATATTATATTCTTCAATATTTATCATTTTCTTTTCAATACTGTATCTTAAACGCTCTGCTACAACCGTTGCTTCATCAAGCGAAGTATTCGGAAGAAGTATTGTAAATTCTTCTCCGCCGTAGCGCGACGGGATATCATATTCTCTTAGTTCTTTTTTTATAGCCTTTGCAACGGTTTTCAAAACGCAATCCCCTACAGCATGCCCGTAAGTATCATTTACGGATTTAAAGAAATCTATATCGGTCATAATACAGCACAGACTTGATTTCTGACGCTTGGCATTTGCAACTTCAGAATGCAGACGCGTATGAAACTGATGTCTGTTATTTAATCCCGTTAAGGCATCAAGCGTTGCATGTTCAAGTATTTTCATATATGAACTTGCTCTGTCTACCGTAGTTGAAGCCTGTTTTGAAATTTCAATCAAATAATCAGTATCTTTGTCATTCAGTTTTTCGTTCTGGCTTTTTGCAACAATTGCACCGAATATTTTCCCGTCGCAAAACAGAGGAAAAATTCCTATTTTTCCTTCATCTTCAAGAATAGCGGTAGATTTTGGATTAATAACACTTAAATAATCAAAAATTCTTGCATCGGAACAGTTATTCGGCCATATAAGCTTGTAATTCTTTTTCTTCGGCACCTTTAAAAACACATAAATAAGGTGTTCTGATATAAAGCTGTCTATCATTTCCCCCAAAACAGGCATTATGTAATTTAATTCATATTGCGTTTCAATAATTTTTGCAATATTCCTTACGGTTTGATGGAATTTTTCTTGAATTACCATCTCTTCCGTATTTTTCAAGCTATTCATGGCAAATGAAACTTGTTTTGATACAAGAGACAAAATTTCAAGCAAAACTTTATTCTTTATCTTGCCTTTTATGTATACAATCCCTGAAAGCTTCCGTTTATCATATACGGGAAAAACAAGCTCATCCTTTTCTTTAATATAATCTGTCGTATTATATTTAAAAGAACAAAAATAGCTGTTTAAAATATTAGCCCGGTAATCTTTTTTTAAAACTTCCCATGGTTTTGTAAAATCCTTCAGGGAGTTTAATACTTCATCATAAAGAAAAATCTTGAATTCGGTTATATCACAAAATGCACCGAACACTTTTTTAAGGCTCTCTGTTAATTCAACCTCCGTTTTTGAAATTTCAAAAGCGTTTGCTAAATCAAGTAAAAAATTATATATGCTTTTCTCGTTTGTTTTCAATTTCTTATACTGTCCTCAAAATATTTTCTTCCGGTGCATTTTTTAAAACTTTTAATCATAGAACCTTTAGATTCTTCAAGCACAAGGGTTTTACCCTTAACATATGATGTTTCTTCTTTAATGGATTCTATGCCCTGTTTTTTCTCTTCTTCAATTCTTTCTTTTAATTGAGCATATTCATCGGATGCTGAATATTTTTGATTTACTTCATTTAAAATATCATAAACATATCTTGTTTTATTGCCGTCACCCTTAGAATCAAGAAGAAGTCCCGCCTTTTTAAATTCATCCATTGAATCGGAATATTTTTTCATACCCCTTAAAAGAATTGCATAATTATAATGCCCTTCATATCTCATGGGTTCTTTTTCAATGGCCTTGCAATAGTAATATCCCGCATAGTCGGAATTTCTCAAAAGATGATGCACTATTGCAAGATTATAATAAACATCAAAGGTTTTCATTGTTTTTAAAGCTTTTTCATATGATTTAACAGCATTTTCAAGATACTGTCTTGCTAAAAATCTGTCTTCGCCTTCTAAAAGCGATTTGCCGCGCCACGCAAGCCCTTGATTGTAATAAGCAACAGCTTTATTGTGCTTAAAAGAGTGCTTTTTATTCACAATAAAAGGTATGTAGAACCATTTCGGAATATTTGTAACCGCTAAATCATATTCTTCAATCGCTCTGTCATAATTAAAAGCAGCCTCGGATAAAATAATCGCATAGTTTATTCTTGCAACAGTGTAATCGGGTTTTACCTGAAGCGATTTTGAATAAGCATCCATAGCGGAATAATAATCTTCATAAACAACATAAAGATTACCGAGGTTATATTGAGCCCTGTAATGCTGCGGATACAATTCAAGCGCTTTTATATAAGATTCTATAGCCTTTTGAGGTTTATGCTTTTTATATGCACTGTCTCCTATATAAACATAATAAAAGCTCAAAGTTTTATGCCATTGTGATTTATAAAAATCTTTAAATATAAAAATACTTGCAATAAAAAGGACAAACAATAAAAAACTGATTATCCTTACGGTTGTATTCTTAAAAACTTTTAAAAATCTTCTCATTTTTATCTTCTAACAGGCAAATAACACACAAATTTATGTTTTAAAAGGCAAATTTATGTTTCAAAAAGTTTAAATAACCTTTCTTGAATAATATCATCATCAATTTCAGGGTAAAGTTTATTTAAATCAAGTGCGGATTGATATTCATTAGCGGCAAGAACTTTATCCCCTTTGGCTTCATGGCATCTTGCCATATTAAAATGCGCCATCGTATAATCTTCATTCAAGCGGAGAGCGGCTTCAAAGCAGGGTTTTGCCCTATCAACATCGTTTAATCCGTCAAAATACACAACCCCTAAATTGTTATATGCTATTTCATAATCAGGTTCAATATCAATCGCCCTTGTGTAAAATTCAATAGCATTTTCCGTATAATCTTTTTCAAAAAATGCCATAGCAAGTCTTGAAAATACCTTTGCATCGCGGAATCCCGCTTCAACAGCAAGTGTATAATACTTTATAGCCTCATCCATATCATCAATATCATAATAAATATCCGCTAAAGATAAATAAATTTCAGTTTTATTTTTGGTTAGAAGAAGTGCATTTTGAAGCATTGAAATTGCAGCCTCAAAATTTCCTTTAATTCTGTGGTAAATAGCGGCAAGCGCCTGTGCCACCACAGCCGTCCATTCATTATTCGGGTTTGCTTCAAGCGCCATTTTATAAAGTTCAACAGCACTGTCATACTGTTCCAATTGAACATAAGCAAAAGCTAAAGAATTTTGATAAAAAGGATTATTAGGCTCCCCTTTAAGCGCCAGCTTAAAAGCACTTACCGCATTAATTTTTTCTTCTTTTTTAAGATATAAATTCCCGAGCTCATAATATCCTCTTGAAAAATCAGGGAGCTTTTTAATTAAGAGCGTATAATTATCGATAAGTTCATCTGTTTTTTCGGGGAAATTTTCCTCCACAAATTCAATCAAATCAACAACTTTTTCAGGGTCATTATTTGATAATGTTACAGCATTTTGATAACATTGAAGCGCAACTTCAAGCCGCTCTTTTTTAACTGCAATATTTGCCATTTTTTCATAAAAAAGAGGAGCATTTTTTGTATTATCAACAGCATCTGAATAAACTTCATACGCATCTTTATCAAAATTTGTCTTTTCTAAAATAGAGCCTACTGCCCTGTATCTTGCAAAATTCAAATCATTCACTATATTTTTGCAAAACATTTTTATTCCGGCTTTATCAAAAAGGAAAAATAAAGAGCTTGAAAATATATAAAACATTGCTTTTGAAAAAGAAAGAAAATCACCTTCTTTGTTTTTTTCTTTATTTTTCATTCTGTCTAAAATATCAAGAGCCATAACCATTTTAGCCCTGTATGAAAATGAGGGTTTAAGTTTTATGGCACGTTTAAACTGCTCGTATGCGGCATCGTATTCACCGTTTTGAGATAAGAAATACCCCAGATACATTCTTGCATTAGGGTTATCAGGGTCAATTTCAACAGCCCTTCTGCATTGTTCAAGCGCACCGTCTATTCCTATCTGTCCGCTTTCATGCATTAAACTTGCAAGCCTGTAATAAGCGCTTGAAATCCCCGGGTTATCTTTTATTGCCTGAATATAATAATTTATGGCTTTAATTAAATCTTCATTATTGGATTTTATTAAATATTGCTGATGCGCAAAAGTTGCCTGTGACAATAAATCAGATTTATCACTTTTCCTATCTTCTGTACTGATGGCATTTTGCAAATTCTGCCGGCTGAACATTTTATTATTTAAACCCTATTTAAAATTCTAAAAAATAATTACTTTTATTATCGCAAAAGATATTAAATTGCTTAATAAAATTTAGAAAAATCATCTGTTTGATGGAAGGAAGCGTTGCCATAGTTTAGAAATAGTTGTATTATTAAGAAAGTCTTAGATTTAACAACATAATAAAAAAGGGATTTTCAAAATGGGCGTACACATGCAGATACTTATTGCAATTTTGCTCGGTATTAAAAGAAACTGGCATATATTTTTCGGCCTTATAGCGGGTATAGTGGTGGGAATTTTGTTTCCTGCATCAAGCTACCCTGTAGCACACAAAATTCTTGATATAACGGGGCAGTCTTTTATAAGCATTATCCAGATGGTTGTTATTCCTCTTGTTATAAGTGCTATTGTAATAGGTATTTCAAGCATAGGCGACAATAAACAGCTTGCAAAATTCGGTAAAAAAATGATTTTCTACTATACGATAATCACCGTTGCGGCTGTTGCGGTAGGTGCCGTTCTTGCTCTTATTATGAAACCCGGACTTAACGCTCAAAGTTTTATAAGCCCTGAAGTAGCTCAGGAAATGCAGGGATATGTTTCAAGCACAATAGCGGAACAGCAATCTAACATGGCAGGAATTTTCCTCGGGCTTATCCCCAAAAATCCTTTTAACGCCCTATCAAATGGAGATATGATACCCATTATTATATTTGTATTAATTTTCTCCGTTGCCCTTGCAAAAATAGGTGAAATAAACAGACCAGTTGTTTCTTTCTTTGAAAGTATTTTTGCGGCAACAATGAAAGTAACCGACTGGATTATGTACCTTGCAGCACCCGGTGTTTTTGCCCTAACCGCGGCAAGTGTTTCAAGTTTCGGTATTTCAATGTTTGAAGGGGTATGGAGATATTTCCTTGTCCTTGTTTTGGGTGTAATTATTCAATTCTTTTTCATCTATCCTATGATGTTAAAAATATTTTCAAAAGTTCCCGTCGGAAAATTGTACACGGCAATAACAGAAGCTATTATGGTAGCTTTCGGCACAGCTTCAAGCTCTGCCACACTGCCTTTGACCATTACATGCTGTGAAAAACGCGGGATTTCAAGCAAAATATGCTCGTTTGTTCTGCCTCTGGGTGCAACATTAAATATGGACGGAACCGCCTTAATGCAGACTGTTGCAGTTATTTTCTTAGCTCAGACATACGGCATTGAATTAAGTCTTATCTTAATTTTACAGATTGCATTCCTTGCAATAGTAGCTTCATCCACATGCGCGGGCATTCCCGGTGCAGGATTAATTACAATTGCTCTTGTATTAAACGGAATAGGCTTAACACCGGAACAGCTTGTAATAGGTTTCAGCTTCTTATTTGCACTTGAAAGACTTGTTGATATGATGAGAACCACTGCAAACGTAGCATCGGATGCTGTTGTTGCGGCAATTATTGCAGACAATGAAAACGAAATAAACTATGAACTTTTAAATAACGATTCTTACAAAGATATCGTATAAACTTTATGAATATAAAAGTAATACTCGAAGGAAAAATTAAAGAACCTTATTTTAAGCTTGGAATTGATGAATTTAAAAAAAGGCTTACAGGGTATACTTCGCTTAAAATCATAGAAACAAATTCAATATCTGAATTTATAAAAACAAATTTAAAACAAAATTCATACCTTATCACTCTTGAAATTGAAGGAAAACAATTATCAAGCCCCGAATTTGCACAAAAAATTAAAGAAACGGAAATTGACGGCGCTTATAATGAAATTATCTTTGCAATAGGCGGTTCAAACGGTTTGCCTGCTGAAATCAGACAAAAAAGTGATTTTAAATTTTCAATGTCAAAGCTCACCTTTCTACATCAGGAAGCCTGCTTTATTTTAATAGAGCAAATTTACAGAGCTTATAAAATTTTAAATAACGAAACTTATCATAAATAAAGGAAAAAATATGCGCGCAGTTGATATTATTCAAAAGAAAAAAGAAGGCAGAGCCCATACAAAAGAAGAAATTGATTTTTTAATTAAAGGGCTTATGGATGGCACCGTTGAAGATTATCAAATGTCATCATGGCTTATGGCAGTATATTTTCAAGGATTGAATGAAGATGAAACTGTATATATGACGGAAGCTTTTATAAATTCAGGAGAAATTCTGGATTTTTCGGATATTTCAAACACTGTGGCAGATAAGCATTCAACAGGCGGTGTGGGTGATAAGGTAACGATAGTTTTAATACCGCTTCTTGCAGCTCTCGGCGTTAAATGCGCAAAATTAAGCGGCAGGGGCCTTGGCTACACGGGCGGAACGGTTGATAAACTTGAATCAATCCCGAATTTTAAATGTCAGCTGAAAGATGAGGACTTCAGAAGTCAGATTAAAACTATAGGTGCCGCAATTTCAGCCCAGACTCCCAATTTAACCCCCGCAGACGGCAAAATATACGCCCTTCGGGATGTCACGGCAACCGTTGATAATAAATCCCTGATTTGCGCTTCCGTTGTATCAAAAAAAATTGCAAGCGGCGCAAATATAATAGTTTTAGATGTAAAATACGGTTCGGGCGCTTTCATTAAAACAAAAGAAGAAGCAAGAAGCTTAGCGGATTTAATGATAAAAATCGGCGCAAAATTAAACAGAAAAATTGAAGCCGTTATAAGCTCCATGGAACAGCCTCTTGGAACGCATATCGGCAATTCTCTGGAGATTATTGAAAGCATAGAATTTTTAAAAGGAAACCATAATAAAGATTTATACGAAATCGTTCTTGAAATCGCAGGCCGTACACTGATTTTAGCAAATATTGCAAAAGATTTTAATGAAGCAAAAAATCTGATTGATGAAGCATTAAAATCAGGTACTGCTCTTCAAAAACTTAAAGAAATAATTGAAGCACAGGGCGGAAACTCTGATTGCACAGAAAATTACAGTTTATTTAACGTAGGAAAAAATAAAGTTGAAATAAAAGCACAAAATGAAGGATATGTCTCAAAACTTGATGCATTAAATATTGCAAAAGCCTGCAAACTTTTAGGCGCAGGTCGTGATAAAAAATCAGACAGTATAGATTTTGGCGCAGGATGTATTTTAAATAAAAAAACGGGAGATAAAGTTCAAAAAGACGAGCTTCTTTGCATCTTATATTTTAATGATGTTAAAAAAGACAGAATAAACGAAGCCGTACAGTATGCACAAAAAGCTTTTGAATATTCCGTTTCAAAACCCGAGATTCAATCCGTATTATACAAATAAACCCTTCTTTAAAGAAGGGTTTACTGTCACAAAATCAAAATTAGTCCCAGAATTTGAATATTCGAACCAGACTTGAATAATCATCCGTGAAAGGTTTTAAAAATTTATCATCTTTAGTTTCAACAGACACCACAACCGTGCGGCCGTTTTTATCATTATTATCATAAATAAAGTTTTTAAACCTGTCGTATAAATTATTCTCAGGCATAAATAAAAGAAAATAGCTGCTTGAATATCTGTAATCGTTTCGTTTATTTGTCCCCTCAGGAGGCATATGAACTGTTGAAAAATAAACATGTCTAAGTTTTTCTTCAACGGCAAGTTTCTTTAATACTTTATCTATTGCAACGTATCGATTGCTTATATGAAAAAGAATAATACCGTCATTTTTGATATGCTTTTTATAAATATCAAGTGCTTCCTTCGTTATAAGATGAACGGGAACAGAATCGGAAGAAAATGCATCCACCAATATTACATCATAGTTTTGGGGTTCGGTTTTTGACAATGTAATCCTTGCATCACCCATTTTGACATTAATTTTTCCCCTAGCTTCCTTTAAAAATGTAAATTCATTCTTAGCTGCTTCATACATTTTAGGATCAATTTCATAAAACGTCATTTCATCATTTTTTGCGGTATAAATTGCGGCAGTTCCGGCACCAAGACCTATTACACCAATATTTAAAGGTCTGCGACTTCCCGTCTGATAATTTTTCATTCCTTCTATTGCATAAGCAAGCGCACTTGTCTCAGTATAATAAGACAAAGGCGTTGTGTCATAAATATTGGTTTTGGAATCATATCCTTGCACACCATGTAAAGTAATCCCGTTTGTTATTGTTTTTACTTTGTTTTTATTATCAATATTGATATTAATCACCCCGTAAAAATTTCTCTCTTCTTTCACGGGTGATTTTTTACTATCGTCATAAAGAGATTTAAAATAGCCGCCCATTATAAAAAGCCAGGCAAAAATTGTTATACACACTTTAATTTTATACATTTTATCCGAAATTTTGCTTTCGGGTGATTTTTTTGCAAGCAGATAAAATATAAATGTATACATAACTATGTTTATTAACGGAAGTTCACTGTACTGGTTAAATATTAAAGGCGCTATTATATTTACAAAAAAGCCGCCCAAAACACCACCGCCTGCAATTGCAAGATAAAACCCGCTTAATTTTGAAGAATCGGGCCTTGTTTTGTAGATTTCACCGTTACACACCATCAGAAAAGCAAAAAACAAGCCGGAACTTATGATAATTAAAATTGCCGCATTGCTTTTCCATGGAAGCATTAAATAAGCAATTGAAAAAAGAAAAATCAGCGGGAAAATAATTTTTTTATTATAAAATTTTTCAGATCCAAAACATAATACAAATGTTAAAAGATAAAGACCTAAAAATAATGTCCATAACATTGGCAGCGGAAGTATAATAACCGTAACAAACGTTGTATATGAAGCAAGAAGAATGCATCCTGCAACACTCAACAAAATCCAGTAAAGATAATTTTTTAAAGGAATTTTTATATCTTTCCCGTTATCTTCTTGAACTTCTTTGGAAAGTATAAAATATTGCACAGAGCAAATAACTATTAAAAATACAAGAAAAGCAAACCCGAAATGCCAGGATTTAATAATAGAAGATGTGGGAGCAATTGGCTCATAAAGTAAAGGATACAAAAACAATGCTAAAAAGGAACCTATATTTGAAATAGAGTATAAAATATAAGGAGATTCACCAGTCTGTTTTGTATACCAGTTTTGCATCGAAACACTGATTGTGGAAAGCACAAGCACAGGCAAGGCCGCATATTTAAATAGAGAAATAAACAATGACAATAGCGGATTAATATTATCCCCGATAAGCCAGCTTCCAAATTCTGTCGGGAGTTTAAACAAAATAAATGCCAGCATAAAAAGAACAACATAAACAACGGCATTTATTTTTGGTTTTAATTTATTTAAAAAACCCGCGAGAAGATATCCGCCAAAAAGCACAAACTGAAAGAATAAAAGGCAAGCCGCCCATATATCAGCGCCGCCGCCGTATTGCGGGGTTAAAATTTTACCCGTGACAGGCTGAAACATAAATGTTAAAAATGCTCCCAGAAATATTATCAGCGCATATAAAACTTTATGCAGTATAAACTTATCCTTCTTCTCCATAAACCTCTTCCTTAAAATTCTTTATTCAAAATAATATAATAAATAGTATTAATAAACAATCATTTACACCATACAAAGTTTAAAGTATAATTGACTTATGATGGAAAACTTTTATATTACAACAGCTATTGATTATGTAAACGGTGCTCCGCATATAGGGCACGCTTTTGAAAAAATTTACACTGATATTCTATTCAGACATTTTAAAAAACGCATAGACAATTGCTTTATGTTAACAGGAACCGATGAACACGGTATAAAAATACAAAAAACCGCCAAAGCAGCAGGAATTACCCCTAAAGAACTCTGCGATGCAAATTCAAATCTGTTTAAAGAAGCCTGGAACCTTTTAGATATCAGCTATTCAAAATTTATAAGAACAACAGATGATTACCACAAAAAAACCGTTCAGGATATTTTTGAAAAACTTCTTGAAAAAGGTGATATTTACAAGCATCAGTATACAGGGCTTTACTGTTCCGGATGCGAGACATTCTTAAGTCCTAAAGATCTGGATGAAGAAGGAAACTGTCCTGTCCATGGTAAAAAACCCGAAGAAGTATCCGAAGAAAATTATTTTTTCAAATTAACAAAATACAAAGATAAAATCATAGAGCACATTAAAAACAATAAAGATTTTATTCTGCCTGAATTCAGGGCAAATGAAGTTTTAAACCAGCTTGAAAATATTGAAGATATTTCCGTTTCACGCGCTAAATCAAGCGTAGAATGGGGAATTGAAGTAAAATCAGACCCGTCTCAGGTTATATATGTTTGGATTGATGCACTTTCAAATTATATTACAGGCTTAGGATACAGTGTTGACGGCAATCATGATGAAAACTTTAAAAAATTCTGGCCTGCAAATTTCCATATAATAGGGAAAGATATTTTAAAATTTCACTCTATTTACTGGATTGCAATATTAATGGCGCTCGGCGTTGAACTTCCTAAATCAATCTATGCCCATGGCTGGATTACAATTGATAAAAACAAAATGTCAAAATCAACAGGAAATGTCATAGCGCCAAAAACCGTTATGGAAGAATTTGAGCTTAAAAATCCTGATGCTCTCAGATATTTTATGGCAACAGCCGCAGTAAACGGCAAGGACGGCAACTATTCCGATATTGATTTTAAAGAAAAAGTGAATGCCGATCTGGCAAATAATATGGGAAACCTTCTAAATCGCACATTAAATATGCTTGTAAAATATTTTGACGGTGAAATTAAAGAAAAATTTATTTCAGACAATGAATTAAACCAAAAAGCAGCAAATATTCAAAAAGAAGTAGAAAATCTTTTTGATAAATGCGATATTGCATCTGCCGCAAACTGCATTATAGGTCTTGTGGATGAAGCTAATAAATACGTAAATGATACCGCTCCGTGGTCTCTTGCAAAAGAAGGCAAAATGGATGAGTGCGGAAAAGTACTATATAATGTCTTAAATTTAATGGTAAAAATTGCACTTTTAATTGAGCCTTATTGCCCGAACATAGCTCAATCTATGGCAAACCAGCTAAAGTTTGACATTAATTTAAAATATACTGAAATACAGCCTAATATGATTAAACCGGGCAAGTTAATATCAAAAGATGAGATAATTCCAGTGTTTTTAAGATTGGACAGCGAATTTGCCGCCAATAAAAAATAAAACATTTTGATATTTCATTTGTGTTAACCGAAGAAATTTCTCAGGTCAACTTCAAGAATTTGTGCAATTTTTATTATTCTTTTTAGGCTGGGCACTCTTTCTGCTCTCTCTATGTGTCCCACAAACTTATCATTAGCACAAATTAACTCTGACAGTTTTTCCTGGGTTAATCCTTTCTGCAACCTGTATTTCCGTATATTCTTTCCAATGTTTAAATATACAGTTTTGTCTTGTTGCATAAAATAAGATTATATATTATACTTAATAAGCAACACTGCTAAATAAGCACTATTTTAAATAAATAAAAACAGATTTCAAACTAAATATAATTCAGCGCGGGCGTTTTTCGCCCGTTTTTTTATAATCTTATTTCAAAGTATAACAATCTTAATAATTACAAACTTTTGTAAAGTTAATTTAAAATCCGAATTTCAAAAACCCGTCTTTTAATATGATTGTATAAACCCTTGAAAAAATGTTATAATCTTAATCATAGAGAGATAGGAAACCGTATTTCAGCAATGCAGGAAGATAATTTCAACACTGATACCATAGAAGAGGCAAATTCCTGGCTTATAGAATATAAAAAGACAGAGGATGAAGCTGTAAAGAAAAAACTCAAAGATTTAATCGTGTTATCTTATATGCCGCTTGTAAAAAAAGTGGCAAGAGGCTTTGCAAGGCGTTCAACCGACCCTGTCGAAGATATAACTCAGGTTGGCTCTATGGGTTTAATTAAAGCTATTAAGCTTTTCAATCCTTCAATAAGCTCCAATTTTAAAACATACGCAACCTACCTTATTACAGGCGAGATAAGACACTACTTAAGGGATAAATCAACCATAATAAGAGCCCCGAGAGAAATTAAAGAATTATCATACCGTGTACATAAATTAACAATAGAATTAACGGAAAAATACGGCACCCAGCCTACAGATGAACAGATAGCACAGGCCCTTTCAATGCCCGCTAAAAAAATTGAAGAAGTAATAGAACTTGAACGCCGTACGACAACCGTCTCAATCGATCAGATTATAGGTTCCGAAGAAAACGGACAGACTCCTTTAATGGATAAAATTGCTGATGAAAAAGATAAAAGCCTTGTAAGTGCATTTGAAAACAAAATGATTCTTGAAGATGCAATTAAAGAACTGCCTTTTGATGATCAAAAAATTATAAAAATGAACTTTTTTGAAGGTTTAAATCAAAGAGAAATCTCAGAAAAGCTTAATATATCCCAAATGCAGGTTTCAAGGAAATTGAAAAAAACTTTAAACACGCTTTTTGAAGTTATTACAAAAAAAGGTGTAACCCGCTATGATTGATGTAAACACGGTTATTGCCATTTTTGTATTTATAACGGGCGCCTGTATAGGAAGCTTCTTAAATGTTGTGGCGCTTCGCGGGCTTTCAGGTGAAAGCATAGTTTTTCCGCCTTCAAAATGCCCCAAATGCAGCAATAAATTAAACTGGTACACAAATATACCGGTTATTTCATACTGCTTTTTAAAAGGCAGATGCGAGTTTTGCAAAGAACATATCTCCCTTCAATATCCAATCGTTGAAGCATTAAATGCTATTCTTTATCTTGCCTGCTTTTTAACATTCGGATACACTTTAAAAACTCTGTTTTTACTGCCCCTGATTTCGCTTTTTATAGTAATTGCAATAACGGATTTAAAAGAAAGCGTAGTTTTAAATATCCACACATATATAATAATGGCTTTAGGGCTGATTTACAGCCTCACACCCGATGCCGGAATTAATTTCATCCAAAGCCTCATAGGCCTTGCAGCGGGATATATTATTTTTGAAGCCCTTGCCCGCATAGGATATATTTTTGCAAAAACCCGCGCATTCGGCGAAGGCGATACGCTTATTGCAATGGGCATCGGGGCATTTTTCGGCATAAAACCGCTTCTTGTAATAATATTTATGAGCGTTATTATTCAAGCTTTTATGACAATCCCCATTCTTTTAAATAAATCAATAAAAAATAAAAATTACAAAGAAGCTTTTGCATACAGCGCTCTTCTTTTGTGTGTAGCACTTGCTTACCTGTTCAAAAAATTCAATCTCTATGATAATTTTGCCCTTATTATAAGCCTTCTTATTATCGTTTGCGCTATTCTTTTGTGGGCATTGTGCGTAATATTAAAAGATATAAAAAATAAAAAAGAAACAAATGATTTTTTATATCTTCCCTTTGGCCCCGCCCTTGTTGTTTCAGCGCTTATTATGATATTTGCCCAAAGTCACATTATAAATTCCGCAAAAATCTGGCTTGGAATATAATATATTAAGTTTTATTACAAATTCCTCACATCTTGCAATTTTGCATCGTATATATACTTTATATAATTAGGAGATACGAGTATATAAGAGGACGACCAAAGCATGTTAAATGCAGCATCAAGTACCGAAAACAATAAAACGGGTAACGGACGCTATACCCCTCTTCGAAAAAGAGGCAAAAATGAGCGGGAAGAAAAACATTTTGATTGTACTGATTTAATGGGTACATTAAATGCAATTGATGATAAAAATATAAGAGTCATCTTTAAACAGGCAAAAGACCCTGTTGAACTTGCATTTGACCACATTAACAAACAGCCCTTAAAAAAGATTGCAACAGATGCAATTAAAGATAGTGTAAGCGATATCAAAATGGGTTTTGAAGACTTTAAAGAATCTGCAACGGATTTTAGTTCTTTAAAAGAGTCATTTACGGATTTCTTTAGCTTTGTAGGACGAATATTCACAACAAATGAAGAATTTGTCCCCGAAGTTGTATAAATATAGTTCCCAACTATTTTTTAAAATTAAGGTTATAAGTTTAATTGAAAACAGACTTTCCCAAAATTAAGGAAAGTCTGTTTTAATGTTTATTTTAAGCATTTACTCCGGAAAAAACCGGTCAAAAGCTTATAAACTAAGCGTTAGCACCTGATTTTGCAACGATTTCAGATTCAACATTCGCAGGAACCTGTTCATATTTAGCAAATTCCATAGAGAATGTACCGCGTCCTTGAGTATTTGATCTCAAATCAGTTGCATAACCGAACATATTAGCAAGAGGAACAATCGCTCTTACAATAACGTTTCCGGTATTACCCTGAGGTTCCTGACCTTCGATACGGCCTCTTCTTCTTGAAATATCACCGATGATTGTACCTGTAAATTCATCAGGAATTTCAATTTCAACCTTCATCATAGGTTCTAAGATGCAAGGTCTTGCTTTTTTACAGCCGTCTTTAATTGCCATAGAACCGGCGATTTTGAATGCCATTTCAGAAGAGTCAACTTCGTGATAGCTTCCGTCATAAAGTTCAACTTTAACGTCAATCATCGGGAAGCCCGCCATAATACCGCCTTCAAGCGCTTCTTCCATACCTTTTCTTGCAGGTTCAATATATTCTCTGGGGATTGCACCGCCCACGATTTTGTTTTCAAATACAAATCCAGCATTTTCTTCAGCCGGTGAAATTCTAACTTTAACATGGCCGTATTGACCTTTACCGCCTGACTGACGGATGAATTTAGAATCTTGATCGGCATTTCCTCTGATTGTTTCACGGTATGCAACCTGCGGTTTACCAACGTTTGCTTCCACTTTAAATTCACGAAGCATACGATCTACAATAATATCAAGGTGAAGTTCGCCCATACCTGAAATAATTGTTTGTCCTGTTTCAGTATCGGTTTTAACCTGGAATGACGGATCTTCTTCAGCAAGTTTTTGAAGAGCAATGCCCATTTTATCCTGGTCAGCTTTTGTTTTAGGTTCAATAGCTACTGAAATTACAGGGGTCGGGAAGCTCATTCTTTCTAATACGATAGGAGATTTTTCATCACATAAAGTATCCCCTGTTGTTGTATCTTTTAAACCGACAGCAGCGCAAATGTCTCCTGCGCAAACTTCTTGAATTTCGTTTCTTTGATCAGCATACATTTGAACAAGTCTTGAAATTCTTTCTTTTTTGCCGCTTGTAGAGTTTAATACGTAAGAACCTGAGGTTAACTTACCTGAATAAACTCTCATAAATGTTAAACGTCCTACAAACGGATCTGTCATAACTTTAAATGCTAAAGCCGCAAACGGTTCATCATCTGAAGAGTGACGTTCAGTCCTGCTTCCGTCTTCAAGTTCGCCTTCAATAGCTTTAACATCCAACGGAGAAGGCATTAATTCAACGATTGAATCCAGCAATAATTGAACACCTTTGTTTTTAAATGCCGTACCGCAGGTAACGGGAACAATTTTGTTGTTGCAAACTGCTTTTCTGAGGCCTGCTTTTAATTCTTCAACCGTGATAGATTCAGGATCTTCAAAGAATTTTTCCATCAATGTATCATCTTCTGCAGCAATTGCTTCAACAAGCTCATCTCTGTATTTTTTAGCTTCTTCAAGCATATCGGCAGGGATGTCTTCTTCTTTAATATCCGTACCGAGGTCGTTTGTATAAATTTCAGCTTTCATTGTGAACAAATCAATTAAGCCTCTGAATTTATCTTCAGCGCCGATAGGAAGTCTGATAGGAAATGCAGGAGCGCCAAGTCTGTTTTTAATCTGGTCAACTACACGATAGAAATCTGCACCGGTTCTGTCCATTTTGTTAACAAATACCATTCTTGGAACTTCATATCTGTTAGCCTGTCTCCAAACGGTTTCAGATTGTGATTGAACACCGCCTACCGCACAGAATACAGCAACAACGCCATCTAATACACGGAGTGAACGTTCAACTTCAATTGTAAAGTCAACGTGCCCGGGGGTGTCGATTACGTTAATCTGGTGTCCTTTCCATTCAGCGGTAACTGCAGCTGATTGGATTGTGATACCTCTTTCTCTTTCCTGATCCATAAAGTCGGTTACGGCAGCACCGTCGTGCACTTCGCCGATTTTATGTGTTTTACCTGTATAAAATAAGATACGCTCTGTTGTAGTGGTTTTACCGGCATCAATGTGAGCCGCAATACCGATGTTTCTTATTTTTTCCAAAGGTGTTTTTCTTGCCATGGCTTATTTTTCCTTTTCTTAAATAAAAATAATACTTATCTTATTTCTATTCTCACATAAAAATACTCGTTGACAAGAAAACATTTATACTTCTTAATAGAACAAAATTTATATAATTTAATATAATTATTCTGAAACTCTGGGGTCAGAAATTATAATTTTTTTAATTTTTGTATCAAAAGTAATGTCAATTGTAGTGTTATCAAGATTTTCCAAATTACAGCCGATTAATTCCAATAATGCGGGCGGAATTGTTACACTGTATGATTTGCTGCCTTTTGAATTTTGTGATTTAACTAATTTCTTTCTCATTATATCTATATATTATCGATAAATTATTTTATTAGCTAATTATTAAAAATGACTAAATAATTTTATAACCATGTTGAAATTAATAATATAAAATTGTATAATGATTTGGCAACTTTAAAAATTACCCGAACGGGTAAATTTGCATTAAGTCAAAACTAATCACCTTGAAAATATGAAAGGAACAAAATGCATAGAAAAAATATTACAAATATCCGATACAATAAACTGTCTGTACCCGCAAATTTTATATAAAACTGCACCGGTTCGCATCCGCATCCCCAAAATATTTTTATACTTAAAAGAAATACTTCATATCTACCCCGAAAAATTCAGCAAGTTTATAAAGGGTTTTAATATTAATAGAGTGTTTGCCATTTTCAATGTTTGAAAGGTGGTCTCTCGATATTTCAACTTCAAATGCGACCGCTTCCTGAGAGAGTTCTTTTTCAAGCCTCAAATGTTTCAACCTTCTGCCTATTTCGTTCTGTAGCGCTCTTATACCCATATAAAAATTTTAAAATGCAAGTAATCTTTTATCTGTCGAATATTTTCTACAAAATATAGCTAAATTTCTTTATACACATGGGTTTACATGATTTAAAATTTATAATAGAATGTTGGCAGAAGGAGAAAATTTATGACAAAAAATAAAACAACATATCATTATTGGTCTAAATATATCAATATTAACCCGCCTAAAACAGCTTTTTCATTAGTTGAAATGCTTATGGCGTTACTTGTAGCATCATTATTGCTTGCAGCACTGGCTCCTGTAATGACCCGCCGCATGGCAGACCATGAATTAAAAGTAATGAGTGAAGCAAGTAATTATGAAAAAGATAGTATTGTTACTATATTTACAGATAGTTCAGAAACTCAGGAATTTAATATTCCGAATGATACAAATAAAATAACATTAACTATGATGGGCGGTGGAGGCTCTGGAGGAGATGCATTGTATGGAAACAAAACATTTACAACAAGCGGTACTTTTACTGTTCCTAAAGATGTTACAAAACTCCGTGTGTTTATGGTAGGAGGAGGGGGAGGGGGAGCTTCAGGAGGAAGAGAAAAGACTCTGGCGTATGGGAATATTCCTTCATTAAGTAATGCGGAAGGAGAAATATTAACTGCAGGAAGTTATACATTTGCAAACGGTATTACTCCTCCAAGTAATTATAAAGCTCCTGAACTTAATAATAAATGTAAGATATCTAATATATCAGATAAATGGACTATTATATCAAATAATACTACTATATCTCCTAATGCTAAATTTAGTAAGTTTTTGGATGATACTCAGGTAACTTTAAATAAGGTGACGGCATGTGGAGGGGGAGGGGGAAGTGGAGCTTGGTATGGGCCAGTTGGCTCAAACTCCGGAGGAAGTGGCGGATATATAACAAACAAAAGTGTAAACTCATCCGCAACTGCATCTCGGGTAGCATTGATAATCGGCAGTGCGGGGGGAGCTGGAGCTCTTGGTGGTTATGATTCATACAGCAACGGTCAAGTCTCTAAGTCAGGAACGGCAGCCGGTGGAAGTAGTGGAGTGGGTTTAACCAATGGAGATACCGGGTCCAATGGCAGCTGGCATTCAAATGATCAAGGCTGGATAAGTGGTGGTGGTGGCGGAGGCGGTTCAACGGGTTTAAAAAGTGGTGGAGCTACTCTACTGGAGGTCTTTGGGGGAGGAGGAGCAGGAGGTATGGTGTGGGGTTGTTGTGGTTTTAACGCGTGCTTCAGCTATGCTTATGGAGGAGCAGGAGGTGCTGGTGGCGGACTAGCAAATAGTGGGGGCGGGGGCGCGAAACGTGAGAAAGTGTCAACAGGATGGCTCACTGGAATACCAGGTGGAGGAGGTACAGGTACAAGTAGCGGTAGCGACGGATCACCCGTTGCACACATAAATGCAGACTGCGGCGGCGCAATAGGTGGCGGTGGCGGTGCAGGCATAGGCGGAGTTGGCGGAGGCAGGGGAACTCTAAGTACTA
>CAJUKY010000021.1 GCA_910587055.1 Candidatus Gastranaerophilales bacterium | reverse complement strand
TTTTACACATTTTATTCTCCTTTTTATCAAGATTTGATAATTATAGCATTTTTTAGGGCTGCTTTAAACCCCTCCGGTATTTATTATTATAAAATAATAAAGTTGAATGATAAATTTACGAATTTCTATAAAATCTCTTGCAAAAAATAGTTTTATTGTTATAATAAATTTCATAGAGAAGTTCACTTGCAATGCACGTTACAAGTGAGTAATATTAATAGAAAAATATAATCCTCAGTAGCTCAATGGCGGAGCAACCGGCTGTTAACCGGTAGGTTGTTGGTTCGAGTCCAACCTGAGGAGTTTTTTCATGAGAAATTTTTGTAACAAAAATTTTACCCCCTTCTAATCTTTTTGCTTCATTGGCTCAAAATCCTTATACACCGGTTCCTCTTAATGCATACAAAGACAGATTAATTCAAATGCCTCCAATTTTTAAAGTTGTAGCTGAAGCTAAAGGAAGTTCATTTCAGGTTGCAAATCAGTTAAGGCAACTTGATGGAAGTTTAGATGAAAAGATTTTAAAAGCTAAAGATATAATTTTGAAAGATTTAGGAGTTCCGCCTGAAGTTGTTGTTTGTGAAAATGGAGATTGTGGTCCCGGAGCCTACGCAATGACTTCTATTGCGGAAGGGAAAATTTATTATAATAAAGAATTTTGCAAAAGTCCAAATTCTCAATTCTCCGATGATGCTGTTTTATGTATCTTAAGACATGAATTGGATCATTTAATCGTATGCGCAAAATTATACAAAGTATTGGGTGCTGAAAAATATGAACAATTACTTCAAACAGAAGCAATTAAAAAAACAATACCGCCCGAAATGCAAAAAGTTAATCATGAAATTTTTCAAAAATTAACACCGTACGTTGATACGGAAGGATTTGAAGTTGAAAAGTATGTTAATGCTATAGAGAATTATGATAAAAACGTTGAAAAAGAAGGAATTGAATATTCTAATTATCGCAAATTTATGATGATTACGGGCAATTTTGATAATGAATTGGAAATTTCTGCAAGAAATGCTCAATACGAATTAGAACAAAAAATGGGGGTTTCAACGCTCAAAGACTTTTACTCTATGATTGATAATACAAAAGAAACAAAAACTTTATTGGAAACAGTAAAAAATAGGCTGGCAAATTATTCCGACAAGGATGATTTTGTAGAGATAATGTTTGATTATCTGTTTGATAAATCAATGAAAGAACTTAACTTGCAAGATTTACCTGAAAATTGGGGCAAAATTATTAAAAATTCACAAAAATATCTTTCCGGTTTAAATAATGATGATGTTGCAAAAGCTTATGAGTTTAGAAGTAATAAATTAAAAAATAATAATTCAACTATTCAAAATACTTAAACAAAACTTCTATTCAGACTGTCGCAATATTAAAGGATTATTGAGGCATTTTTCGGGATTTAAAAATAGGTATAAAATTGTACTGTGATGTTTTATTCCTTATAAGGCATTTTTTCAAACAGCCGGGGATATATTTTTATATAATCATCCAAATCTCTGTAAAATGCTTCAAAATCAGCGCTTACGGATTCTTTAAAAGGTGATATTTTTATTCCGTTTTTATGATAAATAGCTTTTGTTAAGAGATTTGCCATAGAATCATTCCCTCTTTCATATGGGCATTCTTGGGCTATCAACCAGTGAATTGTTGCTGCAGTTTTATTAACATCATCTATGGTTGGATTTTTGATTGTATTTAATTTTTCATATGCATGTTTTACTAAATCAAGATTTGAAATTTTATTTGTTCTACGCCAGCCGTAATTAATCAATACGTAATTAAAGAAATTGTTTATAAAACAGGTGTTTGCTTTTTTATATTCGGCATTTGCCTTTGGTTTTAAGATAAGATTGTGTTTAAGTTTGTCCTTATATTTTGTATGATACTCTGCTCCTCTGCCTCTTGTTTTTAAGGTAAAAAGCGAGTAAAACATTTTCTTTTTACCATACATTCTTGAATTTAAATTTTTAATTAATTTCTCTCCCGTGCTTAGAATTTCATTAAAATCTGTACCTTTTGTCATCATTGATGATAATTCATAAGCGGCATTAAGCATACCTTCTCCCCAGTTTTCATTTCTTTTGTATTTTTTCATATTTATAAAAAATACATCCTTATTATAAGTTAATTTAAGCTGAGGATTTTTTGGGGGTGTACAAACCTGCGTTTTACCCTTAATTAAAGGGGTTTTAATTATAGCGCTTTTTATATTGCCTAAAGATACCATGCTTTTAAAATTTCGTTGATAAAATATTTATATTAATTAAAACTGATTATTTAAAAAATTGCCTATAATTTAAAACTTTTATATTTTTGGACATAATTATATTGCAGAACTCTTGCACAAAAAGTTTTGATGTAGTACAATAATGGGGTTCTTTATTCCCGGATCGTCTAACGGCAGGACGGATGACTCTGGATCATTCAATCGTGGTTCGAATCCATGTCCGGGAGTTTTTTATTACAGGAACGGAATTTTGAATAAAAAGTTATTAAAATTTTTTATAAATCTCATACCTAATAAGAATATTAGAAGAAAATTAAAAGATAAGCATTTAAAAAACAACATCCCTATTCATCCGCTATACATAAGTAATATAATTGCTGATAATGCAATTTTACAAAATATTGAAAATATTAAATTAGGCGGAAATGTTTACATAGGTTCTGAAGTAAGAATTTATGCAGAAGGCGGTATATTTATTGGTGCTAATTCAAAAATTGGCGAAGGCTGTTTATTTTTAACCACAAATCATCATTTTAAAGATGCAAAACAAATACCTTTTGATAATATTGGTCTTCTTAAAAGAACGGAAATCGGTGATAATGTCTGGATTGGTTTAAGAAGCATTATCATGGGTGGTGTAAAAATTGATGAAGGGGCAATAGTCGCAGCGGGTTCCGTTGTTACAAAGTCTGTTCCGTATTGCGCCATTGTCGGCGGCAATCCTGCTAAAATTATTGGGTATAGAGATAAAGTCAATTAAAAAAGGAAGGCAAATTCTATCCTGCACCCGTACAAGAGCCTCGCAAATGGCTTAGGGAAGAAGGGTTTAAAAATTATCTTTCTTAATTTTAAAAAATTCATTCCTGTTTATGTTATCTTTGTTTTAAGAGCAAAATGCAGGTAAGTATGAATAGTAATAATCTTTTTTTAAAATTTTATAAAAAATACAATAATACTAATCTTATTTTAAGAATTATTATAGGTATTTTTTTCGGTATTATTTTTGCCCTGTTTATTCCCGATTTTAAGTTTATCAAAATGATTGGAGAACTTTTTATAGGAGCCCTTAAGGGTATTGCCCCTATTCTTGTATTTCTGCTTGTCATTAGTTCTCTGGCGCAGGGGCAGATAAAGCATGACGGGCGTTTTAAGGTTGTTATTATTCTCTACCTTATTTCAACCTTTCTTGCTGCCTGTGCTGCAGTTATTGCAAGCTTTATGTTTCCTTTAACGCTTACTCTTTCTAATATCAACGCTGAATTTTCCGCCGCACCTGCCCATTTAAGCGAAGTTGTAGATAATCTTTTGATTAATATTGTTTCAAATCCTGTAACCTCGCTTGGTTCAGGCAATTATCTGGGGATACTTTTCTGGGCAATTATTTTCGGTTTTGCTATGAAAAATATAGCATCGCCCGATACTAAAAAGTTTCTTTCAGATATTGCAAATTGCTCCTCTAATGTTGTTTGTAAAATTATAAATTTTGCCCCCTTTGGTATTATGGGGCTTGTATTTTCTGCCGTTTCATCAAGCGGTACGGAAATTTTTGCGGAATACGGCAAACTGATTCTTCTGCTTGCTCTTTGTATGCTATTTGTCTATTTTGTTTCAAATCCTGTTATTGTTTCCATTGTGACAAGACAAAACCCTTACCCGCTTATATTAAAATGCCTTAAAGAAAGCGGTATTACTGCATTTTTTACAAGAAGTTCTGCTGCTAATATTCCGGTTAATATGACTCTTTGTGAAAAATTGGGGCTTGATAAGGATATGTATTCAATTTCTATTCCCCTGGGGGCAACCATAAACATGAGCGGTGCAGCGGTTACAATTACCATTATGACTCTTGCTGCCGTGCATACCCTGGGCATTGATGTAAGCTTTGCCACCGCAATTATTCTTGCAGTTCTTGCTTCATTTGCAGCCTGCGGCGCTTCAGGGGTTGCGGGCGGTTCATTGCTTTTAATTCCCCTTGCCTGCTCTCTGTTTGGTGTTTCAAACGATATTGCAATTCAGGTTGTAGGTGTTGGTTTTATAATCGGCGTACTGCAAGATAGTTTCGAAACGGCGCTAAATTCATCTTCTGATGTTATTTTTACAGCAGCTGCCGAATATAGAAAGATAAGGAAAGAAGCCCTTTAAAACAGATTTTATGAAGAATGCTTATGCTTTTTCTTTGAAATGCTGACAACAACCCCTGTCAATGCAAACAGTGCGGTTGCATTTGGGATGACCATTAAATTATTAAACATATCGGTTAATTCCCACACAAAATCACTTGAAATTAAACTGCCAAGCATAATAAAGCCAAGCGCAATTATTGTGTAAATTAATTTTGAGGCTGCTGCATGTTTTTTCCCGAAAAGATAAACCGCATTGATTTTTCCGAATAAGTTCCAGCTTAAAATTGTTGAAAATGCAAAGAAAAACAGACAGATTGCAACAAATATTGCTCCGAACGAATTGCCAAAAACAGAACCGAATGCCGTCTGCACAAGATTTGTTTTATTTAATATCTCCATAACAGCCTCCGTGTAACCGTTTGACAGAACTTCGCCGCTTGTATACAGGGTAGAAATAACAATAAGAGCATTTAACGTAAGTATAACAAACGTATCTATAAATACGCCAATCATGGCGACGGTTCCTTGAATATGCGGATCTTTAACATTTGCAAGCGCATGTGCGTGAGGGGTAGAGCCCATGCCTGCTTCATTTGAAAACAGACCGCGTTTAGCACCCTGACTTAAAGCCGTTTTGAATGCATAGCCAAAACCGCCGCCTAAAATTGCCTGCGGAGCAAATGCGTATTTAAAAATCAAATAAAAGGTTTCAGGGATATATTTGAGGCGTGAAATTAAAATTATAAGACATCCGATTATAAATAATGCCGCCATAAGCGGAACAATTTTTTCTACAACCGATGCAAGGCGCTTTATCCCGCCTACAAAAATTACCGCACAGGTAATAACAAGAAAAAGCCCGATACACCATGGTTCAATATTAAATGCAGTCTGCATACAGTATGCAATTGAATTGGACTGCACCATAGCGCCCATAAACCCGAGCGCCAGAACTGCAGCTACGGCAAAGAAAGCCGCAAGCATTTTTCCGAATTTTCCTCTAAAAGCGGTTCTGATATAATACACAGGTCCGCCTTTAACTGCACCGCTTTTGCTTGTTATTCTGGTTTTTATTGCAAGAGTTGCTTCTGCGTATATTGTAGCCATTCCAAAGAAAGCTATTACCCACATCCAGAATATTGCTCCGGGCCCGCCTATCAAGATCGCGCCTGATGCGCCTACAATATTGCCCGTTCCGACCTGTGCAGCTACGGCGGTTGCCAGTGCCTGAAAAGATGTCATACTTTTGTCTTCTGTTTTATCAAACATATTTATTTTGCCGAAGACATTTCTTAAACCTTCGCCAAAACATCTGATTTGAACAAATTTTGTTTTGATTGTATACCAGAGACCAACACCTATAAGTAAAAATACCAGTATGTAATTTGATAAATATTCGTTAATTTTCGCAACTATCGGAAATAAAATCTCTTCCACAAGTTTTTTCCTATCATTCCATAACTATCTTTTATAAAAATATCATAAAATTAAGTTAATTTCGCACGATTAAACTAAATAAGTTTTGTTTTAGCAGTGTAAATAGCTGCCATAAATGCAATTGAGGTTATTAAAATTAAAATATATTCTACCCCGAATTGTTCCCCGATAAATCCGAACGGAATTAATAACAGCGACCCGAGGGCAAGCGTAAAACCTTGAATTATTCCGCTTATTGTACCGGTATGCGCGGACATTACTTTTTGAGCATGTGCAAGCACAACTCCTGCTGATAAAAGTACAAAAAATCCTGTTATTATAAATAATATTGAAGCCAAAATTGTATTATACTGCAAACTTATTAATGAAAATATGGTTAAAGGCAGCAGCGGCAGAAAAGAAGCTGTCATAACTCCTCTTAACTTAATGCGCTTTTCAAGGTGTGAGCTTATTATCATGGAAATCCCGCCTGCAATATAAAACATAGTTAAAATAAGTCCCGTCTGCGTTATCGGAAATTCATATTTCTTTAAAAGAAAAGGAATATATGTCCCGAAAGACATAACGAGTGCAGCTTTTATTACTGTAATTATTATTAAAAATATGCATGTTTTATTTTTTAAAATTTCTTTTAATGCGGCGGCAAAATTATCCTTGCAGATCTGTCTCGCCTTTTCAATTTTTGGAACATAAAACAACATTAATATTGCAATTAAAACTCCTGCAAGTCCGATATAGATATAGTTTTTATCTCCGAATGTTTCAAGTACATAAGCGGATAGGTACGGCCCCATGGCATATCCTATTGTGCCAAAACCCAAAAATACCCCTATAGCATAAGATAATTTTAATTTTTCTTCATAAAAATTTTTAATAATTAAAGTCACCTGCGGGTGATAAAATGCATTTCCAATCATTCCGAGCATCAAGCACAGCGTAAGTATAAAAGCATTTGGCGCCTTAAATCCAAGCGGAATAAAAACGCTTGAAAATATTATCCCGAAGAACATAAAAACTCTCTTATGTATTTTATCTGAAATATGCCCGAATACCGGCTGTAAAACAGAAGAAATACTGTGTCCTATTGCGATCACGATACTGATTGCTGCAAGATTTATTTCCAGCCTTTGAGCTATTAGCGGATACAGCGGAATTAAAATTGCAGCATATAAATCTATTGCGAAATGTCCTATGCTTAAACCGGATAATGCTCTTTGTGCTTTGCTAAAAATCATTTAGTGCTTTCCTTAAAAATCCGCCGCTTTGTTTGAGCGCATATTGCGCCTTCTCGATTGAAACATCTTTTACCAGAGTAAAAACAGCGGTTTTTACCTGCCATCCGCACTTTTCAAGCGCTTCCAGCGAGGTTTTTTCATCTTTCCCGCTTAAATCCGCCGTAATTTGAACAGCTCTTTTTTTTAACTTTTCGTTTGTTGCTTTAACATCTATCATTAAATTTTCATATGTCTTGCCTATTTTTACCATAGATGCTGTTGAAAGCATATTTAAAACCATTTTTTGTGCAGTTCCGGATTTCATTCTTGATGAGCCTGCTATAACTTCCGCGCCAACTTCTACACAAATTTTAACATCAGCTTCATTTAAAATTTTTCCGTCCGGATTAGATGTAAGGGCTATAATTTTACATTTTCTTTCATGTGCGCTTTCTGCAACACCTATAAGGTAATTAGGGTTTCCGCTTGCGGAAATTAAAACACAAACATCATTTTTATTTAGAATACTGCCGTCTTTTACCCCGAGCTCAAAATCATCTTCAGCCCCTTCGATTGCAAATCTCAAAGCTCTGTCGCCGCCTGCTATAATTCCTTGAACCATATCAGGCTCAACCCCGAATGTCGGCGGACATTCCGAAGCATCAAGAACCCCGAGCCTTCCGGATGTTCCTGCGCCAAAATAAATAAGTCTTCCGCCTTTTAAAAAACAGCCGGCAATAATATCAATTCCTGCGGCAATATTTGAAAGCTCGCGTTTAATAGCTCTCGTTATTATTTCATCTTCTCTGTTAATTTTTTGAACAATTTCAAGACTTGAAATAAGGTCAATATCTCTGGTATTTTCGTTTCTGTTTTCCGTAATAATCTTTTTCATTGCTTTAATTATAGAGTATTGTTACAATTAGGGCAATGAAAGAATTAAAAACAAAAAAAGTAATAGGTTTGATGTCAGGCACATCATGTGATTCCATTGATGCTGCATATTGTGAGGTCTGTCCTGATTTATCGGTTAAGCTCATAAAAGGAATAAACTATTCTTATCCTGATAAAATAAGAGAAATGATTTTTAAAGCGTTCAGGTGTGAAATTTCCGTTAAAGAATTGTGTCAGCTTAATTTTGCAATAGGTCACTGTTTTGCACAAGCTGCAAATATTTTAATCAATGAATTCGGAAAACCTGATTTTATATCAAGCCACGGACAGACTGTCTATCATTTTCCTTTTGATGAAAAAATTGACGGTGTTTTGATAAAAAGCACACTCCAAATTGGAGAAAGTTCAGTAATTGCTGCGGATACCGGCTGCCCTGTTATTTCAAATTTCAGAGAAAAAGATATTGCATACGGCGGTAACGGTGCACCGCTGGTTTGTTTTGCAGACAGTAAATGGTTTAAGAATTCTCTTGTTCAAAATATCGGCGGAATTTCAAATGTTACCGTGGTATCCGATTCTTGCGAAGTATTTGGGTTTGATACTGGCTGCGGTAATATCATAATTGATTATTGCATGCAAAAGTTTTTTAATAAAAAATACGATAAAGACGGCGAAACAGCGCAATCCGGTCAAGTTTCAAATAAATGGCTTGATACACTTCTTCAAGATGAATATTATTTTATGCCCCCTCCAAAAACTACAGGCAGAGAGCATTTTTCACCCGATTATATTGAGAAGTTTCTAAAAACTGCACCTGAAAACCCGAAAGATATAATTGCTACTTTAACCGCGCTTACCGCTAAAACCATAGCACAGGCATATGAAAGATTTATTTATGATAAAGCAAAGGCTGAAAATGTTATAATCGGCGGCGGCGGAGCCTATAATAAAACTATGATGCGTATGTTGAAGAAGTATCTTCCGCAAAATCTTAAATTAAAAACCCATGAAGATTTCGGGATTTCAAATAACTATAAAGAAGCAATGGCTTTTGCTCTGCTTGGATATTGTACTTTTTATAATATACCGAATAATATCCCGTCATGTACAGGTGCTTCAAAACCTCTTGTTCTGGGTAAGATAGTATATTAATCTATATTGCGCTGCGCATTTCCGAATATTTTTTGTTTAGTCTTGCGGCAAGATCCGCTTTTGAAATTGCTCCGTCTGAATTTAAATCCAATCCCGAGTTTGCCTTATATGCCCAGTTTAATTTTCCGGATGAAGAACACAAAATATCATTTTTTGCAGCCGCAGGAAGAAAACAAATTGCATACAAATCTCCTGCATTAATTTTATCATTTGCGCTAAAGCCGCTCATGGCTTTTGATTTTCCAAGAATGTCAGCTACAACATCAAGCTGCTGCACTCCTGACATGCTTGCCACCTGTTTGGAAGAATAGCCGTTTGCAGAAAGGGTCGAAGGCATAAACTGAATAAGACCTACCGAGCCGCTTTTACCTTTGATATTTGGATTTAAGCCTGATTCACTGTACATCATTGCAAGTAAATCATTTGCATTACAATTTAATTTTGCGGCTACCTCTTCGCATTTTTTGCTAAAACCGTTTCCGAGCTTACTGTCCAGTTTATTTGCAAGGTCTTGAGGAATTGCTTTTCCGCTGTATGGTGCATTTGAATAAAGCACCTGTGTATTTCCCGCTTTAAAATCCTGCTTGAAGCTTGAATTTGTGTTTGATTCTTCTTTAATGCTTGAGGAGCTGGTATTTTTGATATTTAATTCTTGTTTAAAGTTTGAACCTGTATTTAACTCTTCAAAAAATGCATTTATTATTTGTGTATTTAAATTTTGCATATTGCTTTCACAAATTGCCTCATTTTGTTTTATGGTATCAATTTGCGATTTTATATTAGATAATTGCGATTGCAGATTTGCTGCCCTTTTGCTGTCTTTACAATTTCTTATATCGCTCTTTATCCTGTTTTGCTGCATTTCAAGTTTTAATAATTCTTGCTGCAGCTTAAAATATTCATTTTGCACCATAATATATTTTTCACGCAGAAAGTCCGATTCACTTTTTGTTTCATTCGTTTCCTTACCGGTGTTTACCGTATATTCAACCAGATTATCTTCAATATTATTTTTATTATTTACTGTTTCTTGTGTCAAAATCGTATCTTTGTTATTTGCTTCGTTTACATTATTTTCTGCAGTGCGCAGATATGTGCTGTTTGAAGTAATTTTGAAGTTTTCCGGCATATTGTATCCCTTCTTTTCTCAATTACTTTTACGGTGCAAAGCACTTGTAACTTAAATTTTTTAAGAAATTGTTACATATTTTTATAAATATTTTTTATTAACTATGTTTGCGCAGGAAAAATTTTGGTGTTAGAATAAATTTGTTCTTAGCGGTATCGTCTAGGGGTCAGGATAGCAGATTCTCATTCTGTTGACACGGGTTCAAATCCCGTTACCGCCGAAAACCCTAATTATTATTTCGGATAACGGGATTTGAACAAAATGCCTGTCCGGCAATTGCAAATAGTTTTGCAATGTCCCGTTACCGCCGAATAATTCAATTCGGGACTGTAGTACTCTGCCGAATAAAAGCTGACTAAATGTCAGGTTTTATGAGAAGGGTAGCGCAGGACAAATAAATTTAATATTCGGGCCTGTAGCGCAGTTGGTAGCGCAGGAGACTCTTAATCTTTTGGTCGTGGGTTCGAGTCCCACCAGGCCCACCATTTACTCCCTTTTTGGGAGTTTTTATTATTAAAAGCTGTAAATTATACAATTTTTTCCGTTAAGGCAAGAATTGCTGCCTGTGTTCTGTCTTCAACGGCTAATTTTTGAATAATGCTTTTTACATGGTTTTTTACCGTGTATAAGGATATGATAAGTTTATTTGCAATGTCTTTATTGCTCATGCCTTTAGCAATAAGTGCAAGAATTTCTTTTTCCCTGTTTGTCAAATTAAATTCCGAACCGGATTTTTGCTCTGCATCCTCATTGCCTGTATTTGTGTTAAGCTTTGAGAGCACATCCAAAATATAATCCGCAATATTTGGCGCAATCCAAATTTCCCCGTTTAAAACCATATTTATTATTGAGACAAGCTTGTCTATTGTGATATTCTTCATAACATAAGCATTTGCACCGGCACTAAATGCATTAAGCACGCTTTCTTTTTCATCAATGGATGTCAGCATGATTATTTTTATGTCGGGGTATAAATTTTTAATTCTTTTAGCAGCATCAATACCATTTAAAACAGGCATTGCAATATCCATCAAAATTACATCAGGCACATCGTTTTCAGGTGTTGATTTTATAAAATCAACTGCTTCTTTACCGTCTTCAAATTCCCCTGATACCTTAATATCATTATATGGTTTCAGTGCATAAATAATACCTTTTCTTGTAAGTTCATGATCTTCAACCAGTATAATCTTTGTCATTTATCTTTTCCTTATCGTTTTTAGCAAATGTTACGGTAAATTTTGTATATTTTAAAACTTCACTTTCTAATTCTATTTTACCATCAATTATTTCCGTTAATTTTTTAACAACATCAAGCCCTAGGCCGGAACCTATTTTTCTGTTGTAGGACTTAGAAGAAAAATATCTGTCAAAAATGTGTTCGATATCTTCTTTTGGTATTCCTTTTCCGTTATCTTCAACCGTTATTTTTATTATTTCAGGTGAATCCTGTGCAGTAATTTTGATATATCCGCCATGCGAAAGATTTTCAATAGCATTGGCGCAGAGATTAATAATTATTCTTTCAAGACAGGTGATATCTGTATACAAAACAGTTTTATCATCCGTTTTATTTATCAGTTTAATTTCTTTTTCATCTGCTATCGGTTTTATTTTTATAAAACAATCCTTAACAGCTTTTGTAAGATTTACTTTTTCAAAATGCAGATTTTCTTTATTTAAATTAAACTGGTATGATTCAAGTATTAAATTCACCATTCTTAAAAGATGGCTCGTATTTTTTTCCAGAGATTTTGAGAGCTCTTTTTCTTCAGTAAGACCGAGCTCCGTAAATTTATTTGAAATTAAGGAAAAAGCTCTTTCCTGCGCAATTAATGGTGTTCTTAAATCATGGGTTAAATTTCTTATAAAGCTTGAACGCAGTTCCTCTTTTTCCTTTAAACCTTTTACCATGTCATTAAAATTGGTATAGGTTTCTTGTACGGTCTTATGTTTTATCCCTGTGTTTAAAACAAGATTTAAATCTCCGGATTTTACTCTCTTTGAGGCAGCAGAAAGTTTTAAAAACGGATTAATAAAATTTATATTTATGTATCTTGCAACAAAAATGGATAATAATACCCCTAAAAGCATTATAAGAAGCACTGCACGTTTTGCATAAGGATTAACGGGGGGAATGTGCCAGCTTGTTTTAATTAAAAAAGTAATATTATCATTTGTATAGTTTTTATCCAGAGAAAAGATTTTATAAGCAATATTTTTGTCTTTCGGAATTCCTGGCGGTGAAGAGCTTAATTCTTTCTTAAAGCCTATAATGGTCTTTGAAATCTGGCTTGGTGCAATTATATCTATTAAATTTTTACTTGATATATTTTTATCTGAATATAATTCTATAAAAAACGGCCCGGGCATTTTTATAACATTTAAATCAACCGCTTTTTTAATTTTTATTCCTTTTATGCCGTCTTCAAGGAAGGGGATTACAACCACACTGTATAATTTTGGATCGGGTTTTCTTTCCACTTCATAATAATATTTTATTTTATCGGGAAAAGTGTTTGAAAATTCAACGTCAGCATCTTTGAATATATCTTTAATGTTGCTTTTTGTAAATTTGCTTGCGGAAGTAATATATAACTTTTCCATAGCATTTACGGTTTCAATTTTAAGATTATTTTCAATGTTATAATTAATTTCTTTGGAAACGTTATCAAGAATTCTGTTTGATATATCAAGCTCCATTTTAGATATTTGTTTATTTGAATATAAAAATAAACTCATCAAGGGTAAAATGAGCGTAACTGCAAGAATTATAAATAAATATTTAGCAAAATTTACCATGCAGATAATTCTTTATAATTTGTTAAATTAAAACCGTTTTTTGAAATTTCTTCTTTTATTTTAGGATTTATTGAGGCCAGAAATTCATTATAATTGCTTTTTAGGCCTTCATATCCCAATGTTCTCGGGTGTACAATTATTTCAACCGTTTTATTTTTTGCAATATTTTTCAACCCGTTTAATCCGCCCAAAATTGTGCTTTCATCCATATACCCCGTATAATTTACTCCCACTAAATAATCATTCAGCCATATTTTTTTAGATTTAGAATTTAAACTATTGACGGTAGCTTTATTTATTATGCTGAATGTATTCAAAAGCCCTAGTTTTACAAGGTTTACGGGATATTTCAAGCTGAGTATTTTATTTAAAACAAAATAAGGCCTTTCATATTGAAGCCGCACGTATTTGATTTTATATTCAAGTGCAAGTTTTACAACTAAATTAAAAATATAAGGAATACCATGCGTATGCACATGAGAATTTATATGGTCAATTTCCGTATCAGCCGTTATTTTTTCGATTTGGGCTCTGAATTCATCTTCAATCTGTTTGAGCAGTTTTCTATTTCCCGCATTATAAACAAAATACAGATAACCTTTATTAAAAATTCCATTGTTGTCGGTTATCATGGAAGGTTTAGTAAGACTTTCGCCTTCAATTATATTAAGGTGCACTCCGCGTCCTATATTTGGAATTTCGGGCAGCACCTCGTTTATTCCCTGTTTATAGAATTTTCCATTTGCAAGAATACAGGTGGATGTTACAGCTCCGTTTGAATAAGCCTCAAGAATTGCAAGATTAGCCTCAAGCGATATCCCGAAATCATCTGAATTAAATACTAAATTAGTCATATGGATATTATACTAAAAAAGTTGAAAAATAATGCTTTATATTTCTTTACAATTGGCGCAAATTTTAAAATTTACACGTATTATAAATAACACAATATTTAAATCAGGATTTTAAGATGAGAATTTCAAACATTCAAAATTTTGCAGCAAGTGCAGTAAATATGATGGATAAATGCTGCGGCCCCAAAAAATCTGTTGAAAATACTATTTCTCAAAATAATTTAGAACGCTCACCTAAAATAGATACGGTAAGTTTTGGTAATTTTGGTATTACCGCCGTAAAAGGTAGTAATAAAAAAGATTATACAGATGAAACTGCGAAAACATACGCAAGAAAGCTTTTTATAAAATATGCTATTAATGAGTTAAAAGTATATGAAGCAATAAGAGATTGTGTTTATTTGGATGTTACAACTAAAGATTTTGAGAACAATATATATGAAGCTGAATTAGTCCATTATAATCAACTATGTTCTCAAGGCAGTAATGATTTAGCTAGACAATGTGATAAGAAAATAAAAGATGCTTATCAGGATTTCAATGAAGAACATGGACTTGAAGAGGGTTGGGAAAAAGAATTACATAATATAGAAGATTTTTTAATGCTGGGAGAACTTGCAAGACATCTAACTTGGAATGGCTATGGGCCAGAACAACCATATTCTGATGACGAAGATGCATGGGTTGAATACACAATCTCTGGTTTGGCTGATTAATTCCAAATCAACTAGCAAAAAATAAAATTTACATGTTTTCTACATGACACGCACATATTATTAGAGTAAAAAGTTAGGATAATATAAGATGAGAATTTCAAACATTCAAAATTTTGCAGCAAATGCAGTAAATATGATGAATAAATGCTGCGGCCCCAGAAAATCCGCTAATAATACCGCTTCTCAAAATAATTTAGAGCACTCACCCGCTATGGATACAGTAAGTTTTGGAAATATTGGTGTAGGTGATCAATGGGGTGTTAAAGGCAAAAAAGGCTATGTTGACAAACAGCTTGATGCTTATATAACTAATCTTTTTATAGACGGTGGTCACGATATAATAGAGGACCTTGAGGCAATAGGCGATTGCATTTATTTTGATACCAAAGCTGTCAATATAATGGATAATATTTATAAGGCTGACCTTGTAAGCTTTGAAAGATTTCAACCGGAAGCAGGAAAAGATAAAATTAAGGAGTATAATAAAACCCTAAAAGATGCTTATGATGACTTCAATAAAGAAAACGGATATAAGGCGGGCTGGGAAAAACATCTGCATACCGAAGAAGACTTTAGAAAACTGGCTGAACTTGCAAGATATCTTAATTTATATGCGTATCAGTTTAGTTCTGCAGAAGAAGAAGAACGTCCAATGTTTCGTAATTGGTAAGAATTATTTTATTATTTTTTACACAAAAGCGGGTATATTTTACCCGCTTTTGTGTAAAAAATAATCTTAATATTTTGTTACTTTTTGGCAATTTTTTTTGTTTTTAAACCTTAAATATGTAAAGTGTGTATGCTCTAAGGTTAGAATGCAAATATTTTCTAAAAATTCTAATAATTTATATACTAATACTGCTTTTAAGGGTGGCAGCATTGATAAAGCGGCAGATGCCGCTGTTAATGCGCTGGCTGTAGCAAAATGTGCTTCAAATCCAAACGGCAGATTTTCAGAAGTTTATAATACCTTGCTGGATACCACTTTGAAAAAAAGACCCGATTTAATAGAAAAAGTTGATGGATTTTATATTCCAAAAGAGGAAACACTTACAAGAAAATTGCTTGAAGCAGGAAGAGATTTTTTTGAATTACCGCTTGATTTGGCGGATGATATACTGTCTCATTTTCCTGATTCTAAATTAAATAACCTTAGCATAATGCAAAAACACAGAGAGCATATTTTAAATGAAAACAGAGTAAAAGCATTTCAAGGCCTTCATGACTATGGCTCTAAAATTTTGGAAGACGGAAAAAAATCTCCTTCCGCATTTGCAGAAGCCCTGAATATAGAATTAAACAAATCCGCTGAATTAAATAAATCAATCTATGACAGTAAAAAAGAACGTTTTGACACCAGAATGATTTCAGGGCTCACGGGTGCCCTTTTCTTAGGTAACGATTTTTATAATTCTGCAATATTAAAAGGCAAAAGTGAAGAGGAAGCTGAAAAATCCAAGCGCAAAAAGCAGGGGCAGGAAATCAAAGAAAATTTAATTGAAGGTTTTGCACAATATGGAGTTATGGCTTGTTTTGCAAAGTTATCGCAATCTAATATCTGGTTCAATGTTGCATCTGGTGTCGGTGTTAGTACTGTTGCAAGAATACTTTCAAGAAAAATGTCAGGTATGCGTCTAACCAGAATGAAGGCGCCTGAAAATTCTATGGCAGAATTTGTAAAAGCAGCAAAAAATAACGAACCGTATAAAACACAAAGCGAAAGAGATAAAGAAGCTAAAAAATCTCTGCTTAGCCCGAAAAACCTTATTTTATTGTGCGCAGGTATAATTACTGCTGGTTTTGCTCTTAAAAAAGCAAGCTCGTGTACGGAAATCGGCAGAAAATTTACTTCACAGATAGAAGCGTTTAAAAATAAATCTTACAATAACGATATTGAAGATATAAAAGTACGCCCGTATGAGCTTTTAAATATGGCTGATATATGCCGAAAATATGGTGAAACGAACTTTGCTGCTTCAATTGAAAATATTGTTAACAAAAATAAAGATACAACCGAAACACTCATAACTGTTGGCCAGAGATATAAAATTATAAGACTTCCAGGCGGTTTAACCATTACAAAAAGAGCACTGAAAAAAGCTGTTCTCACACCGTTTAGTATGGTTAAAGAATTTATTATCTATCCTTATAAGCTGGCGTCAAAATTAGTTGATGCTATGGTGGATTCAAAGCATAATAAACAAATAGAGGCTGCAAATAAAAATTATCAGGCAAAATTGCTCGAATATAATAATGCAAAAAATAGCAGTGAAGAAGAAGTATTAAGGAAATCATTAAAAGAGGCGCTTTTAGCTTTAAAAGAACTTAAACAGAAATACACTAAAAAGGGTGCACAATCTGGTTCAGAAAGATTGCATGATCAACATGGTATTAAAAATATCTTCTTTAGATATAAAGATTATCAGGATAAATTTGGACACGATTCTGAAAGACTTGAAGAAGAATTCGGCAAATATATTCAAAAACAGCGTGCCGCTTCATTAAATAACCAAACTTCATCTAAAGTAAAAAATTCCGAAATTGCAGTATTGGCCGGTGTTACCGGTACCTTAAGCGGTATGTGGTTTAATATGAATGATGAATACAATGCTGCAATCAGAAACGGCGACAATAAACAGGAAGCTCAAAAAGCTGCAAGAAAACGCGGATTAAATAAATTTGCAAGAATGACATCTCAAGTTGCCATCTCGGGCGCTTTAAATAAATTATTCAGGGCTCAATATCAAGGAAGCTTAATAGGCGCAGGTATCGTAGTTGCTGTGAGCACCGTTCTTACCGACACAGTTTCCCGTCTTCTTACGGCTATGCCTACTAAGAAAATGAATAAAGCAGAACTTGAACAGTATCAAGAAAAGCACAAAAACGGCAAAATGGCGTGGTACTATAATCTTATAGATAAGCTTGCATCATAAGTTGTTTTGGCACGCGCTCAATATCTTGCCCTTTTTCTTTACTTTTCTTTTTAAAGGGGTAATATAGTCATGTGCTAAATCTGCACTTTTTAGGAGTTTGACTTATGTATAATCCAAAATCAAAAAATGCCGAAGAATTCATCTGTCATGATGAGGTTTTAGCCTCTCTTGAATATGCCGAAAAAAATAAAAACAATCTTGATGTTGTAAATAAAATTTTAGAAAAAGCCCGCCTTAAAAAGGGCTTAAGCCATAGAGAAGCGGCTGTTTTATTGGATTGCAATATTCCTGAAAAAGTGGAAGAAATTTACACTCTTGCACGAGAAATTAAACAAGAATATTACGGTAATCGTATTGTACTTTTTGCACCTTTATATCTTTCAAATTATTGTGTAAATGGCTGTGTTTACTGCCCTTATCACTATGTTAACAAGCATATTCCGCGTGTAAAACTTACACAGGAACAAATTCGCCGCGAAACAGAAGCTCTGCAGGATATGGGGCACAAACGTATAGCTATTGAAGCCGGCGAAGACCCTGTTAATAACCCTATTGAATATATTTTGGATTCAATTAAAACAATTTACAGTGTTAAACATAAAAACGGCTCTATTCGCCGTGTAAATGTGAATATCGCAGCCACAACCGTTGAGAATTATAGAAAATTACATGATGCAGGAATTGGTACCTATATTTTATTTCAAGAAACTTATAATAAAGAAACATACGAAAAACTGCACCCCACCGGCCCGAAACACAATTATAAATATCATACAGAAGCAATGGACAGAGCTATGGAGGCAGGTATTGATGATGTCAGCCTCGGAGTGCTTTTTGGCTTAGAGCTTTACAGGTATGAATTTTCCGCCCTTTTAATGCACGCTGAGCATCTTGAGGCCGCATACGGCGTAGGCCCGCATGCTATCAGTGTTCCGAGAATTAAAAAGGCAGATGATATTGACCCGTCAGCTTTTGATAACGGTATAGATGATAATACTTTTGCAAAAATTACTGCCTGCATTAGAATTGCAGTACCTTATACGGGGATGATAATTTCTACAAGAGAATCTGCCGAATGCAGGGAAAGGCTTTTAAAATTAGGTGTTTCGCAAATCAGCGGCGGCTCAAAAACAAGTGTCGGCGGGTATTTTAACCCTGCACCTGAAGATGAGAATTCAGCACAGTTTGATGTTTCAGACAGAAGACCGCTTGATGATGTTATAAAATGGCTTATGGAATTGGGCTATTTGCCCAGTTTTTGTACATCCTGCTACCGTCAGGGGCGTACGGGTGACCGCTTTATGGAAATCTGCAAAAGTCAACAGATTCATAATTTCTGCCAGCCTAATGCTATTATGACGTTAAAAGAGTATCTTGAAGATTATGCTTCACCTGCTACAAAAGCTGCAGGAGCAAAACTTTTGCCTTTTGAAATTGCAAAAATTAAGGATGAAAAAATTCGTTCCACGGTTGCAAAGAACCTTGTAAAAATTTGTAACGGTGAAAGAGATTTTAAATTTTAAAGCGCTTTATTTGATTTTTGCGGTTTATTTATTGCTTTTGTTGTGGACAAAGATTATTAAATACTCTTCTTATTAAAATTAAATTTTGCGGATTTTTATTTAAATATTTTACATTTAAAAACTATTTGAAAGAGAAATAAATTCCTCAAGTTTTCTAAGCGCCAAACCGTTATTTATGGCTGTTTTTGCAAGAATAATACCATCTTTTATTGTATCAGCCTTTTTTGTAATATAAAGCGCTAAACCTGCATTAAGAGCTGCTATATCACATTTTGGCCCATTTTCTTTACCGCTTAAAATATCAAGAATAATTTTTGCGTTTTCATTGGGATTTCCACCCTGAATATCCGCCATATTTGCACAGTTTAATCCAAAATCCTCAGGTTTTATTGTGTAGGTCTTAATTTTAGAATTTCTGATTTCAGAAACTATCGTATCTGATGTAATCGTAGCTTCATCAAGCCCGTCAGCCCCGTGTATTACCATGCCGTCAGTAACATTAAGATTGATAAGTACTCTTGCAACGGGTTCGGTTAAGTTTTTATCATACACGCCGATTAACTGCATTTTAGCGTTAGCAGGATTTATAAGCGGGCCAAGTATATTAAAAATGGTTCTTGTAGCAATTTGCTTGCGCACATCAGCCACATATTTCATACAAGGATGATAATTTTGTGCAAAAAGAAAACATATCGCTGTTTTTTTAAAAAGTTTAAGACAATCTTCAGGTTTTAAATTTATATTTGCACCGAGTGCCTCAAGTACATCAGCAGCGCCGGATTTGCTTGATACGGAACGATTTCCATGTTTTGTAACATGTGCTCCGGCACCTGCTGCAATAAAAGCAGCTGCAGTAGAAATATTAAATGTGTTGCTGCAATCACCGCCGGTACCTATTATATCAATAGCTTGAGTATCGTTGACATTAAGCGGTATGCATTTTTTTTTCATAACTTGAGCGGCAGCAGTAATTTCCTGAACAGTTTCACCTTTAATTCGAAACGCAGTTAAAAATGCAGCTAATTGGGCATCGGTGGCTTTTCCGTCAGTTATTTGTTCAAAAATTATTTTAACTTCATCGCATTCAAGATTTTTGCCGTTTATAACTTTTAAAATCGCATTTGTTATCATTTTTATATACGTTTATATTCAAAATTAAGCGTAATAATTGTACATCAAAAATAATTTTTCACAATTTCATATTTGTAATATAATATGATTGATTTGCCGATATAGCTCAGCTGGTAGAGCGGCTCATTCGTAATGAGTAGGTCAAGGGTTCGAGTCCCTTTATCGGCTTTTAGTTTCAAGTGGAGCATGGATTTTTTTAAAATTTTCATGCTAGATTATCTTATAGGATGTTTTATGAGGTTTTGCCATGAAATTTAAAGAGATAGAGAAAAATATTTTTTATTGTGGCTTGAATGATGCCGACAGGGTGATTTTCGATGAATTAATTCCGTTGGAACATGGAACTACATATAATTCATATTTAATAAAAGGCAGTGAAAAAACAGCAATTATTGATACAATGTATCCGCCTTTTAGTGAAGAGTATCTTAAAAATCTTGAAGAAAACAGTATTACCACTATAGATTATATTATTGCAAACCATGGCGAACAGGATCATTCCGGCACCATACCAAAACTTCTTGAAAAATATCCAAACGCAAAAATCGTTACAAATGCTGTTTGCAAAAATAATATCAAAGAAATGCTTCTGGTAGATGATGATAAATTTATTATTGTTAAAGATGCAGATACCCTTTCTCTTGGAGATAAAACTCTTAAATTTATTTCAGCTCCCGGGGTGCATTGGCCTGATACCATGTTTACTCATCTGCTTGAAAATAACTTTCTTTTTACATGTGATTTTCTGGGCGCACACCTTCCTTTTGAAGAACTTTATTCTAAAAATGATAATGAGTTAGTATCATCTGCTAAAAGATATTATGCTGAAATTATGATGCCTTTTCGCCCAATGTGCAAAAAATACGTGAGCATGATTTATGATATTAATCCGAAAATGATTTTACCAAGTCATGGACCTTTGCATAATAAACCTTCTTTTATTCTTGATTTATATAAAGAATGGACATCTGATACACCTCAAAATCTTGTTTTGATTCCTTATGTTTCAATGTATAAAAGCGTTGAAGAAATGGCATTTTATTTAAAAGAAAAACTTGAAGATAAGGGAATAAAAACAGCTTGTTTTGATGTTATAGAAGATGATTTAGGTGATATTGCCATGAACTTAGTGGATGCTGCCACCATTGTACTTGGCGGTTCAATGGTTTTGGCTTCTCCGCATCCTGCAATTGCAAATGTAGCTTATATTGCAAATCTTTTAAAGCCAAAAGCAAAATTTGCTTCATTTATCGGTTCATATGGCTGGGGCGGCAATTTATTCGGTAAACTGGGGGAAATACTTTCCAGTCTTAAAGTACAGGTAATTGAGCCTGTGCTTGTTAAAGGAAAACCAAAAGAAGCTGATTATAAGCTTCTTGATAATATGGTGGAAACCATTTATAAATTCCACAAAGAGGCCGGTCTGGCTTAGTCTGTCTGTCCTCTTTTAATACCGGTAAAACGGTGTTAATATTTATGTCTGACCAAATTTTTACAAAAATTTACAATTTTTTATAATTTTAATAGCAAAAAATAATATTTACGTGTTTTGTTTAATTTGGAAGACAATAAGTGATTATTTGTTAGTAGTGTTGTTAGGTAGAAAAATATGAAAATCAATGCAATTCAGGCACAGCCGATGCGTAGCATGCAGAAAAATTCTGCACTAAATCAGACAAGCAGTGCTGTGTCGTCTCCGATTACGTCTTCAAGAGCAAATGTTCCATATGCCACAATATCGTTTGGCGGAGCAAAAAATAAGCTTCATGTTGCTCATTATATGGCTGAATTTCCGCCATTTATGAATGTTGGCGGTGTAGCAACGGTTGGCGATGACTATAAAAACATGAATGACTGGATGAAAAAAATTCTGGTTAGAGAAGGTAAACCCACCGAAAATGTTAAGCTTTCCATGTTTATGCCTTATTATAACGGTCAGCTTGTTGCCGATGCTGAAGGCAATTTAACAGGCGGCGTTTCTGTAAGAACTCTTGTAGATGGCACCCCCATATATGTTCATGCTAATGATATCAAAACCCTCGGTAGTGCTGATGAAGCCGTAAAACAAGGTAAATACTTTAAATTAGAGCAGGTCGGCGAAACAAAACAAATGCAATGGGGTATTAGTAATACTCCTGTTACTCTTTATAAAGTTTTACCTGACAAACGCTTAAAAGAAGATGTTGATTTTTATATGGTATATTCTGAAGGTACGGCTTCAAAGGATATAGCCTATGCAAATGGCGGCGGATACAGCAGTTACAGTTCTGCCGGCGTACCTTCTGCTGCAAGCGGATTTAATGGCGATCCTTATGCTCAAAACAACAAGGCCTTTGCGGAATTATTGCCTTTAACCGAACAAAAAGGCTTTAATCCTGAAACTATTATCTGTTCTGATGCTCAGTGCTGTTATGTTCCTGAATATATGGCACACAAACAGCTTGACGGCCAAGAATATTATAAGGATTTAAAACTTTCTGCCGTATTTCATAACATGGGCGACGGTTATACCGAAAATAAGTCAGCAATAGATATGTTCTCAAGCTTTGCAAGCAAGGAAGACATTGAAGCTGTTATGGCTGATCCTAAATATAAAGAAATCAAATTGAGCGGTGATTCAAAAGCTCTTGAAGAATATTTTCAACAGTTTATGAAACCGTTGGTTGCAAAATCGGTTCTTAACCCTGAAGAAGTAAGAATTACTCCAAACATGATTCCTTTATATTATGTTAAAGATGAAAACGGCAATTTTGTAAGTACGGTAAAAACGGTATCCTGCGGTTATGCCCAATCAGTTGCCGAAAACCCGAGCGTTTCTCCATTTTTACACTCAACATGGAAAGAACTGTATAATGCAGGAAAAGTTGGCGGTGTTTTGAATGGTTTAGATAAACCAAATATTCGCTGGGATAAAGATTTCCCCGGTTTTGTCGGTGAATTTAATAAAAACTTTGGACGTGATGCAAGCGGCAATTTATTTGAAATAAAACCCGGCGAGGACACAAGTAAAGCTGTATTTAAACGTCTCTCTCCTTTTTTGCCTGATGCCGACGGCAATCTTACTTATGAATCTATTCGTGAAACAAAAAGAGGAAATAAAATCAATTTCCTTGAAAGATTTACTGAATCCCTAAAAGAAGGTGAAGACTATATTGTTACGGGTAATAAATCAAAAGTTTGCAAAACCTATGGACAAATTGATAAAAAATATATCGAATTGCTAAAGAAAGGTGAAAATATTCCTGTTTTTGGCTCATGGGGTCGTATTGATAAGCAAAAAGGCTTCCCTATAACAATCAAAGGTTTCTCAAAATTTGCCCAAACGGAAGCCGGCAAAAATGCAATTCTTGTTATGGGTGGCGAATTCTCTAAAACAAACCCTGAATCTGCTGCAGTTAGAACTGTTATTGAAAGAGAACTTGATAATAAGGGATTACGCGGCCGTTATGTTGTTATTGACGGCTTTGCACCCGGATATCCTATAGCCAGTATGGCGGATGCCTCCTTGCTCCCTTCTACATCTGCACCATGTGAGCTTACCGACCTTGAATCTGCAAGATTTTTCTCAACCCCGATTGTTACCGATACTCAGGGTATGAAACAAAAGAATTTTGACCCGAGAAATCCTGGCGAAGCAGCTATGGCTAATGCTTATAAGACAGTTCATGAATATTGCATTCCGGACTCAGAAATTGATAAAATTGTAAAAGCATTCGGTTTTGGTGATAAAGTACTTCAAACTGAGATTAAAAAAGAATACAATCTTGTTGAAGAGGGTACATTTAAAGACTTTGGCATCTGGTTTAATAAAAAACTTAACAAAGTTAAACAGCCGCTTCTTGATTATAAATATCCTGACGGTAAAATTCCTGACAATATAGATGAAATCGCCTTTAAAAAGTTCAAAGAATCTGAAGATTATGCGAATTTAATTACTAGATTAAAAGAAAATATACTTGGTGATGAATTAGCTGATGCAATGACAAGAAAAGTTGCAGGTATTGGTACTGATGTTGATAGGACAATTATCAAAAATCAGATGGCAATGGATACATCTTGGAGCAATAATAATACTCTGCGTTCGCAATTTATCAACACATCCAAGGCAAGTTCTGAAGAAATGTATTATTCAATGGTAGATGTAAATCCTGGTAAAGTAATCACTCCCGCTGTTAATACAAAACTTGATGTGTCCAGTCTTGCAAACGGTGATGCAACCTCTAATATTAAAAACAATGCAACAGGATTTATGTCAAAAATTAAATCAGGTTTAAAAGATAAGCGCGTACTGGCAGCCATTGCCGGAATTGCAGCTGTAGGCGCAATTGCTTTTGGGGTTACTCAAAGCAACAAGAAAGCAAAACCTTCAAAAGAAGCTGTTGAAGAGGTAAAGCCTGCTCCTGCTGAACAAACTCCTCCTCCACCGCCACCGCCGCCGGCACCATCTGCCGTACCTGCTTCACAGGCTCCTGCTGTATCACAGCCCATACAACAAACAAGTACTACACCCTCTACAGCACAGACGGTTTCTACACAGGCATCTGCAATAAATCTTTCAAATAACAAATTTGCAGCCTGCTTCAACAAAATGGTCTAAAAAGCAGAGAAAATAGTAATTTTTAATATTTAAAACACCTGTAATATAGATTTTACAGGTGTTTTAACATATAAAACCCTGCATTAGCGCGCACTATTAATAAACAAAGGCAAAATCGGTGCGGCATATGTGTTTATGCCGCATATCAGTATCTTATTTTACGATTAAACAACTTTCAAGGGCGCTGATTTTATAACCGATTTTCCGCAAAATATTAATATATTTAAAAAGTTAAATATACTCTATAAAATGCGGAAAATAATGCAAGAAAATTTTGCATTATTTTTTTGTAACCTTAAAAATATTATAAATGTTTTTGAATTTTTTGCCAAATTTATTTAATAAATTATTATTATTTTATCACTATATATCTAATAGAAATCTTTTGATAATATTTAAATCTGGGCAAAAAATCTTATCATTATATTACTAACAGATACATATTGATAAAATTTTAGCTTAGATTTTAAAACCTACTTATAGAAATGTAACGATAATACCCAAGTATTGTCACAAGGAAATAATTTTATACCAATCCTTCCTTAATGGCTTTAACTGCTGCTTGTGTTCTGTCATCCACAAGAAGTTTTTGAATAATATTGCACACATGAGCTTTTGATGTATGTTCGCTGATATTTAGTATTTTAGCTATTTCATGATTTGATTTTCCGTCAACAACAAGCTTAAGAACTTCATATTCTCTTTCAGTTAAGTTACAATGCTTAGCTTTAAAATTTGCCCTGCTTGTACTTTTTTGAGGCAGCATACCTGTGTTTTGAGTATTTCTTAACATAGTAACTGCTTTCGGGTCAATCCATATTGCCCCCTCGTTTATTGTTCTTACAATAGTAACAAGGCTTTCACTATTTATATCTTTTAGAATATAGGCATTAATACCGGCCTTAAGCGACTCGGTGATATCAGAATCTTTAATATGTGAAGTTAAAATTATGAATTTAGTATCAGGACTTTCATTTGATATACGCTTTACAACATCTATGCCGGTAATATCCCCGAGTATTAAATCAAGTATTGCAACATCAGGATGCTGTGCCTTAATTTTTTCTATTGCATCCTTTCCGCATTCAGCTTCCGATACAACCGTCATATCTTCAAATTTTGTAAAAAGGCTTTTTAAACCTACCCTTATTAACTTATGATCATCCGCAAGCAAAATTCTGATTTTTGTTTTTTCTTGCTTGATCTTTTCCTGAATTGTATTGTACATTTTTTCTCCATAGTTTTCGCTGATTTTAAACCAAGTTTATTAAATGCAAACCAGAAAATCATTATACAAATGCGGCCAAAGTGTATGTATTATTAAAAATCTATAAAGTTTAATTTTAATAATAAGAATGTTTAATAAACTATCTTTAAAATAAATTTATACGAACTTAACTTGTTTTCCGTAGAGTTTTATATATTAAATTGTTTTTTCTTAATATTTTACATAATATACATTATAAATACATAACTAATAGTATTAAAACGAGTATAAAAACCCAACAAACACGTTTTATTTAAAAAATTTTCTGAGGTAAGAATTTTGTATAAATAAAAATGTAACAATACCATTATTATATTTATAAAGAACGGTACTCTTAAAGAGAAGATATTTGCGAAAATTTTTAAAATCGTCATATTTAATGTAAAATAACTATTACTATGAAAATGATAAATAAAAAAGAATACAATATAACAATATTTGGAGGCGGACCTGCGGGATTAAGTGCAGCATATACCGCAGCGATTCTTGGATACAAAACTCTTCTTGTTGAAAAAAATAATTATCTTGGCGGACAAATGACAGGTGCTCTTGTTGTTCCTATGATGCAAAGCACATCGGATGATATTAATACAGAATTCTACAAAGCTCTTATAAAGTATGCCAAAACCTTTAATGCACAGATAACATATCAAGATGGAAATGAAGGGTGGTTCAATCCGGTACTTTTAAAAATTGTATTTGAAAAAATGCTAAAAGATGCAGGCGTTGATATTTTATATGAAGCAGAATTTAAAAATAAAGAAATCGATTTTTGTACAAAAAATATTAAATTTGTTGAAATTAAATCAAAAATGTTATCACTACATATCTATTCGAAATATTATATAGATGCAACCGGTGATTCGAATTTTTGTGAATTTTTAAATTGTAATTTTATTGATGATTTTGAGAAATTTCAACCGTCTTCATTGAGATTTATAATTTCAAATATTAATTTAGAAAAATTTTCAGCACAAATTATGCAGGCAGATACTGACAGAGAAGTTACAACATCAGCCAAAATAGATACAGGCGTTCATCTGTCAACAGCCTATACGTTCGACAATACTAAAAACTGGGGTTTAAAACCTTTTTTTGAAGCAGCCATCAAAGATGGTGTACTAGAATATAGTGATACAGCGTATTTTCAAGTATTTACCGTTGCAAATATGCCGCACAGTCTTGCTTTTAATTGTCCAAGGCTTCAAAATATCGACAATAGTAATATCTTTACGTATTCAAATTCGTTAGTTGAAGCCAGAGAGGCCATTTTCAGGCTTTATAATTTTATGAAACGATACTTTGAAGGTTTTGAAAACTCTTTTATATCACAAATAGCCGATATGACCGGAACTAGAGTTTCGAAACGTCCAAAAACAAAATATATTTACAAACTTTCAGATATACTATTCTCAAAAAGCTTTGATAATACGGTTCTTGCAGCAGATTATCCTGTTGACATACACTCAAATGAAGCGGATAATTCCACGCTCAAAGTTGTAAAAAAATACTTTTTACCGGCAGAATCTCTGATATGCGAAGATTTTAACAATCTGTTTGTCTGCGGAAGGAACCTTGGCGCAGAATTTGAAGCACAGGCGGCTCTTCGAATTCAAAAAAGCTGTATGTCCATGGGCGAAGGACTTATAAAATATTTATATAAATTTAAAAATTAATATTAAGAATTGTAAAAATTATATTGTTCATGATATTTTTTATAACAAATTTTTTATTTTACGAACATTAATTTTAATATCAAATGTAACATGTACAACATATACTCATTTAGGAGAATACAATGAAAACCGGGCTATTTTTCAATAATCAAAATGTGATTTCAAAGAATAGTAACAATATACAGAAAAAAGAACATCTTGCAGTACATAATACTCACGAATTACAGCAGGATACCGTAGCTTTTGCAGGCAAAAACAAAGAAACAAAAGGACTGGCTGATAAATTCAAATCAATTTTGCCTTGGAATAACGGAAAATCAAAAAAAGCAGTAGCTCTCGGTACTGCTGCTGCAATTGGCTTGGGAGTTTTATCAGGCTGTGCTGAAAATACAAAACAACCTGAGCCTACCGAAGCTGCAACACAAAGTGAAACTGAATCTGCAGTTTCACCCTCAACTTCCGAACAGCAAGCTAAGGAAATAATTCCTACAATAGCAGATATTACGGAAGATTATAATACAATTAACGATATTTATTTACCAAAAGGAACTACAACATCCGCTATTACGTTTAGCCCGAATGCTCTGCCAGAGGGTGTCGTTATGCAAACAATAGTTTCTCCTGAAGATGCTAAAAAAGACGATGATTCACGTACAGGCTCAACCCTGAGAGAATTAATAGAAAGAGCCGGATATGATTTTGACGGCACCCTTGAAAAAGCAGGTATAAAAATCGATAACAATAACGATTTAAATGTTGGAGAAGAGAATCCTTTCCATAGAGCGATTAAAGAATATTTACAAAGCAATCCCGAGCTCGTTACTTTGATTACTTCTGTTAACGATGTTGATTCTATTGATGAGCTTACGCCGGATGAAATTGCCGACACTGTTCTTTATCAGGGAAAAGATTTATTAAGCAGCACCAGAATAATCGCACCAAAATTCACGCTTCCGTTAGTGAGTGAAAATGCTTCAAATAAAGAAATTAATGTCAACCAAAGACAATATTCAACAGACGAGCCTGACACTATAGTTAGTATAGTATCCGAGGGTGAACTTGGCGAAAATCAATACAAAAGCATTAAAGATGCCATTATTCAAAAATTGCATCTTGACCCCAATTCTTCCGGTTACACAAGTGCATATAGAGCTGCCTTGTTTGATATTGCAAACCATCCACGTAATGCGCATTTAATTGAAGTTAAAACAGGTGAATTACGTGAAGGCGATAAAGTTGACGTGCTTAATGACATGTCAAGAATTGATGTCCTGCTTTCTCTAAAAGATATTGATGAACTTTATATACCCGATAACGTAATTGTTAATGATATTGCACCTGAATATGAAGATGGTAAAGAAAGAATATATAATTCCGGAAAAGAAGTTTATCAGGTTGATCCTATCTGCCCTGTTGACGGCAAAGTTGTTAATATGATACAGCTTGCGGAAAAAATTGACCCCGATCACCCGAAACCCGGTGAAATTACTTGTTTGAACGATGTGTTGAAATATTTTGCCGATACAAGAACAAATCAAGTATATATGTATACTGACAAAGACGGTGATCACTACAATATTACTGATTTAATCGCCGAACAAATGGCAACGGCTCATAAAATGCAATTTATACAAAATACCATGCATATTTTTGCAGCCCCGCAGGAAATTGACGGTGATTTTAGTCTTTTTGGCGCTTATGATGTTGTAAATAATGATGTTGCATCATACATTAATACACAACTTCAAGCAATAAAAGAACTTTCAAGCAATGAAGATGATTTTCAAAGAGGCATTCAAAACCTGGTTAACGAAATTGTCTTTAAATACGGCGGTGGAAGCTTGGATGATTTTCTTGATAATAATTGTGAATTAAATCCTGATAAAGCCAAAGCAATTGAGTTTTATGATGAAGATGGCAATCTAAAATTTTATGATAAAAACGGCAAACCTGCTTGTGTAAAACTTAGTTCAACATTCTTCCGTTTTGGCAGTGTTGGCACTGATTCCGATACTGACACAGATAAGATAGATACCGACACCGATACCGATACAGATACTGACATAGATAAGATAGAAAGTGACACGGACACCGACACAGATACTGATACAGATACCGACACAGATACCGACACAGATACCGACACAGATACTGACACTGATACCGATACAGACA
>CAJUKY010000020.1 GCA_910587055.1 Candidatus Gastranaerophilales bacterium | reverse complement strand
CAAAACCGTCAGCAGCAAAAGGAACATATATTAAATCAGCTTACCTTACAACCACTATGGGTCCCGGGATTAAGCTTGATTCAAAAAACCTTGCAAGTGAAATTAAGGAATATGTCGGATAGCATAAAAGATGGCCTAAAGCCTGAAAATTCAATATTTATGAGCATAGAGCGTAAGAAAAATCTTTTACGCTCTGTGCTTTTTAAAATTTTTGACTGGATTTATACAAAATTTTGTTTTGGGATTTTACAGCGTCTGCCGCGCAGGTTTGTAAAGTTTCTTTTTGTGGGAGCTGTTAATACGCTTTTTGGCTATTCAATGTATGCCCTTTTTGTAACATTCGGGTTTAAGCCTTCTGATGCGCTTTTAATATCCTATATTCTGGGTGTCTTCTGGAATTTTAAAACCACAGGCTCAATTGTATTTAAAAATAAAGATAATACGTTAATCTTTAAATTCTTTATTTCATATGTTTTTACATACTATGTAAACAATGTTTCGCTGAATTTCTTAATAGATAATCTTCATATGAATAAATATCTGGCAGAGGCAATTGTCGTACCTCCTGTTGCGGTTTTATCCTTTATTATATTTAAAACGTTTATCTTTAAGGACAAAAAATAATTTACCGCTTCAGCTTAAATACTGTAATTTCAAGCCCTTCTTTAATATTCGGGTTTTTTACGGTTTTTATATAATCATAGTTATAAAGAATAAAAGCAGTAATTTTTTTGGCATATTGAAGCCCGAAAACTCCTCCTATCTTTTCTGTTACATAGATATTGTTTGTAATAAGAAAATAATCAGGCGGATTTTTAGCAAGTTCTTTGATTATGTTTTCTTCGCCGTAAGTATCAATCATATGGGGAATTAAAGCATAATATTTTAAGTTTAATTCTCTTCCCGTTATATAGTTGAAAACGACCCCTTCTTCAGCTGCAAGAAAAGTTTTATTGCGGGGAATTTCTTCTTCAATAAATTTAATGGTTTCATTTATGACGGGTATAAATTCAGCAGCGCCGTAAAACGTCCCTTTTGTGCTGGAAAGCTTATATGTCATTTGTCCTGCCTCATAAATATAAAGATATGCAAAACAAAATCCGTACAAAACAAAAAGCAGCCCGAAGCTTTTTTTGATTAAATCCTTTTTAAAAACAGACGGGAAATATGAAGGCAATAGCTGCAAAAACAGGTATACAAGGTTCATCCACCAGATAGCAATTATAAAATTTCCTATATTTGAAATATGCAGTGATGCAAATGACCTGAAAGACATTAAAGCCGCGCAGAATGTTATAAAAAAGTAGAATTTTTCTTCTCTTGTAAATTCAAGGTTTTTAAACCCTTTATTTTTTATCGTTTTAAAAATAAATATTAAAACGGCGCTTATCGTAACAAAATAAGATACAAATGATAAATTTGTATGGAGCGTAGAAATTGAATACTGTATGAATGCCCCGTATTTTATAACGGTAGCAAGCCCGAATATGCATAAAATAAAACCAAAAGCGGTTTTAGCGAAGTAATTTTTAAATTTTGAAATAACAAAAACGGAAAATAATGCGTACAAAAATATAGTTGAAGCTACAAGTATAAAATATTCAAATGATATAAAGACCTTATTTAAAACCCAAGGTTTAAAAGATTGCGGCATAACCCCCTGATTGAAGGCTATTACAGACGGAGCATGCGAAAAATCCGCAAGAAATTTAATTTCATTCTGCAAATCTGCTATAGTCCCGCCGCCTGCAAGATAAATCATTATGCTTAATATAAAAGGCAAAAATAAGCATCCTGCACTGAAAAATATGGTTTTATAAGATTTATTTTTAATAAAATTCCTTAAAAGAATCCACAGGGGAATAAACACAAATAGTACAAAGTCTAATTTAAAAGCGGCCGAAAGCCCGATAAATAAAAATGATAAATAAAGATATAAAGGTTTTTCATTTTCTCTGTATAAAATACAAAATAAAAGCGAAATTAAACAAGTTGAGAAAGAATATATAAAAGAATAAGAATACGGGAAAAGCCACGCTGCTGTTGTATTTGAGGCTGAAATTTTAAATGTAAAAATTTCCATTATTGATAATACTGCGATAAATGCAGTAAAATCCGATGAGTATTTTTTTACAACAAAATAAATAATTGAAAGAATTAAAAATGAGTTTATAATTCCTGCCCAGTATAAGGTGTTTAAAGAGTTTCCGAATATTAAATATAAAAGTGCATTAAAATAATATCCCAAAGGCGGATAAAGGTTTGTAATATCGCGGTATAAAACTTTCCCGTCCAAGATTGCCTGCGGCAAAACAGCTTCACGGAAACAATCGTATATAACATGACCCCATTTGCCCCAGCTTAAATTCACTCCTGTAAAGAATATAAATATTAAAATTAAAGGCAGAATAATTCCTTTATATTTATTAAAAAAATCTCTCATATAAATTCCCTTGTGCTCCAGCTAATTATATCATATTGCCCGCATTTTAAAAATAATATCCCTATTGTTTGAATTCTACATTGATAGTATAATGTTTTGTGCCGAAGTTTTTTTGACGGGAAATCCCGTTTTAAAAAGCACAAAAAATGAAAATGAGAGGAACATTTATGAAAGTTATGGAAAACCTGCTATCTGAAAGAATTAAATCCACCCCGCCTTCTTTTGTAAGAAGCATTTTAAAAACAGCGGCAGATCCTAACGTCATTTCATTTGCAGGGGGGCTTCCAAACCCTGTATCTTTCCCGCAGGAAGAGCTTCTTGTTTCAATGGATCGCATTACAAAAACCTATAAAGATAAGGTGTTCCAATATTCAATTACCGCAGGAATTCCTGAATTGAGGCAGTTTATAGCTGACCGCTACAATAAAAAATTTAATCTCCATCTCGATATTGATAATATTTTAATTACAACAGGCTCCCAGCAGGCTTTAGATTTAATCGGAAAAACCGTTCTGGATGAAAATGACGGTGTACTGTTGGAAAAGCCCAGTTATCTCGGTGCAATTCAGGTATTTTCACAATATATGCCGGAATTTCACACCGTTGATTTAACATCTGACGGCTTAAATATTGAACAATTTAAGGAAACCTTAAATAATAACGATATTAAATTAATCTATGCAATTCCTGAATTCCAAAACCCTACAGGGCTTACATATTCAGCTGAAAACAGGGAAGAGATATTTAAAATTATTAAAGATAAAAATCTTGTTCTTGTGGAAGATGATCCTTACGGCGAATTGAGATTTAAGGGAAAACATCTGCCTTATATAGGCGCCGGAAGATATGAAAACAGCATAGTTTTAGGCTCATTCTCCAAGGTTGTAACGCCCGGCATGAGAACAGGTTTTATAATTTGCCAGAATAAAGAATTATTAAAGAAAATATCAGTTTCAAAAGAAGCATCCGACCTTCATACAAACGTATTTTCCCAATATTTAATCTGGGATTATTTAATGCATAATGACTTTGAAAAACACATTGCAAAAATTACGGAATTATACAGTGCCCAGGCGCAGACAATGCTTAATTCCATGGATAAATATTTTCCGAAAAATGTTAAATACACTCGTCCTGATGGCGGAATGTTCCTCTGGGTAACTCTTCCTGAAGGTGTAAGCGCTCTTGAATTATTCCCGAAAGCGCTGGAGAAAAAAGTTGCTTTTGTTCCGGGTGATCCTTTCTATATCAACAAGAAAAACGTTAATACAATGCGTTTGAATTACACAAATGCAGATTGTGAAACCATTGAAGAAGGCATAAAACGCCTTGGTGAGCTTTTAAGCGGAATTTAGAGAGTTTAGGGAGCGTGGTAAATAAATATGTTCATACTTGATAAACCCTATGTTTCAAAATATCTGGAAGAAACAGCGTTAAAAAACGGATACCCTGTTTTAAAAAATGCTGCTGCAGATGATTTAGAGTTAAATCAGGACCTAAATTTCTACTGCGAAGGGTATGCCGTAAATCAAATAAAAGAAAGCAAAAACCCGCTTATTTACTGCAATTCCGAAAATGCAATAGATTGGATTTCAAAAAACCTTGAATTTACCGATATCCCGCGTCGGATAGCGCTTTGTAAAGATAAATTTGAATTCAGAAAATTAATTTCAGAAATTTATCCTGATTTTTATTTTAAAGAAATAAATTTAAAAGATATTGAAACAATTGATGTTTCAAGTTTGAAATTTCCGCTTGTATTAAAGCCCAAAGTCGGTTTTTTAAGTTTCGGCGTATATCCTGTCTATAATGAAGCCGATTGGAAAAATGTCGTAAAATCTATCGGGGCGGATATTAAAAAATATGAAAAAATCTTCCCGAAATCCGTTGTGGATACTTCATCTTTTATAGTTGAAGAGATGATTGAAGGGGATGAATTTGCTGTAGATGTTTATTTTGATAACAATGGCGAACCTGTTATTTTAAATATTTACAAACATCCTTTTGTTTCAAAAGATGATGTTTCAGACAGGCTCTATTACACATCAAAACAGATTATTAAGGAATATTTAGAAAGCTTTACAAAACTTTTTGATAAAATCGGAGCCGCTATGGGATTGAAAAATTTTCCCTGCCATATAGAACTCCGCGCAAATGAAAAAAATGCCGTTCCTATTGAAATAAACCCGATGCGCTTTGCGGGCTGGTGTTTGTGTGATTTGGCGCATTATGCTTTTAATATAAATCCTTATGCTTATTATTTTGAACAAAAAAAACCTGATTGGGAAAATATTTTATCAAAAATGGACGATGCGCTATATTGCTTTACAATAGGGGATAATCAGGGCATTCAAAATATTAAAAATGTTGATTATGAGGCCTATGCTGAATTTTTAACCGCACCCGATGCAGCAGATGCCGTAAATGGTAATCGGACCGGCAAGCTTTTTGAATTAAGAAAAATTGATTATAAAAATTTCCCCATATTCGCCCTTGCTTTTATAAGACTGCAAAATGAATCTGCCGTTTTTGATATCTTAAAAGCAGATTTCAGTAAATACATTAAAGTATAAATGGTGCCTATTTATCATATTGGCTGAATATTGAACACAAAATATAAGCCCCGATGCTATAATGCGGATATTATAATAATAAAAGCAGTCAGTGCACCTTGATAATTATACCAACCTCTTCGGCACAAACTTAGTCCGGACATTTCCGAAGAAGGGAGGTGATAAACTATGAAGACAAGATTATTCTTGTTGGTTATTTTATTATCTTTATTAGATATTAAAAAACTAGCACTTTTAATTGTCGTCGTAGTGCTAGTTTTTAAATAAACCAGCATCAGGGTTAAAATCTAAAAAGATACCAAAACTTCTTAGAGCCTGACTGCTTCTATTATTATAATCCTGTATTTACATTTTTTCAAGACATGTTTACAACATAAAATAACGGGCAAAAGTAAGTTCAATTGCCCGTTATTTATTAAAATATTGGAAGATGATATTACATCATTCCGCCCATTCCGCCCATAGCGCCCATGTCAGGCATTGCAGGCTTAGTTTCTTCAGGAATATCCACAACTGCAGCTTCTGTTGTAAGTAACATTGAAGCAACACTTGCGGCATTTTCTAAAGCTGAACGCGTAACTTTAGCAGGGTCAACAATTCCTGCTTTAAACATATCAACAAATTGATTATTTAAAGCATCATAACCGTATGCGCCGGCTTCTTTTCTAACCGCATCAACGATAACATCGCCCTTAGCACCCGCATTGTTTGCAATTAAGTTCAAAGGAATATCAAGAGCGGCTGTTAATATTTTATAGCCGATTTTTTCATCATCTGAAGAGAAGCTTTTGTTTGCAATCTCTTTTTCAAGATGTTGTTGAACTCTAACTAATGCAACGCCGCCGCCCGGAACTATACCTTCTTCTTGAGCAGCTCTTGTAGCATTTAAAGCGTCTTCAATTCTTAATTTTGATTCTTTTAATTCAACCTCAGAAGCCGCACCTACTTCAATAACGGCAACACCGCCTGAAAGTTTTGCAATTCTTTCCTGAAGTTTTTCTTTATCATATTCAGAATCTGACGCTTCCATTTGTTTTTTAAGAAGTTTAACTCTTTCATCAACTGCCGCCTTTGTTTCAGATCCTACAACAATTGTTGTTTCATCTTTTGTAACGGCAACTCTTCTTGCTTTACCGAGCATTTGAACGGTAATATTTTCAAGTTTGATGCCGAGTTCTTCGGTGAACATTTGGCCGCCTGTTAAAACTGCGATATCTTCAAGCATTGCTTTTCTTCTGTCGCCAAATCCGGGAGCCTTAACCGCAACTGCTCTTAATACTTTTCTCATTGTATTTACAACAAGTGTTGCAAGAGCTTCACCTTCAATATCTTCAGCGATAATTAAAAGTGATTTACCGTCGCGTGCAACCTGTTCAAGTATCGGTACAAGGTCAGCAATAAGGTTGATTTTTTTGTTAACGCAAAGTACGTAAGCATCTTCTAAAACAGCTTCCATTCTTTCAGGGTCAGTAATAAAGTATGGTGAAATATATCCTTTATCAAACTGCATACCTTCAACCACTTTTTTATCTGTTCCGAAAGTTTTTGATTCTTCAACGGTGATAACGCCGTCTGTGCCTACAGCTTCCATACAATCTGCAATCAAATTACCGATAAATTCGTTGTTTCCTGCTGAAATTGTTGCAACCTGAGCTCTCATTTCTTTTGAATCTACAGGTTTTGACATATTTTTAATTTCAGAAATCGCTTCTTCAACAGCTTTATTGATACCTTTTTTGATACCCATCGGGTTAGCGCCTGCTGTAAGGTTTTTTAAACCCTCTTTAAAAATTGCCTGAGCAAGAACTGAAGCGGTTGTTGTACCGTCCCCTGCAACATCGTTTGTCTTGCTTGATACGTCTTTTAATAATTGCGCACCTGCATTTTCAAGCGGGCATTGTAATTCGATTTCTTTTGCAATTGTAACGCCATCGTTTACAATTTGGGGTGAACCGTATTTTTTGCCGATAATAACGTTTCTTCCTTTAGGTCCAAGCGTTACTTTTACAGCATCTGCCACTTCGTTAACACCTTTTAAAAGGCTTTCTCTGGCGTCTGTATCAAATATAATTTTCTTTGCCATAATAATTTCTCCTATTTTTCTTGTTGTTTATTAGATTGACCGCTTAAAAGATTTTATGGTTCAAGGACTCGATCCCGTCGCTGACGCTCCTCTTTAACGGTCCTCTTACCACAAAATCTTTACCACTTTGTTTATTTGCTTGCTATTCAATAATAGCTAGCACATCTTTTACTGATAAAATTTTATATTCAACGTTTTCAACCTTTACATCGGTTCCTGAATATTTAGCGTATAAAACTTTATCGCCGATTTTAACTTCCATTTCTTCTTTGGAACCTGAATCTAAAGTTTTACCGGGGCCTACAGCTACTACTTCACCTTTTTGCGGTTTTTCTTTAGCAGAATCAGGGATAAAAATTCCGCCCTGAGTTTTTTCAGCATCGTCAATAACCTTAATTACGATTCTATCGCCTAACGGTTTAAGTGTCATAAAAATATCCTCCTAATCTCTACTGAGTCGATTTTTTCTATGACACCATAATATATTCAAATTTTCAATTTTATTAATTTATTAACAAAAAATTAATTATTTAGAATTTGTATAAAATTATGTCATCTGTCACTTGACGTATGACAAATATGCTGTTATAATTAAATATATTATGATTAAATCCTTCAAGCACAAAGGTTTAAAGAAATTTTTTGAAACAGGCGATATCACAGGAATAAGACCTGAACACTGTTCGAAAATTTCAAGGCTTTTGTTTGCGATTGATTCTGCCTCAAATGTTAAAGCGCTTAATTTACCCGGGTTCGGTCTGCATCCGCTCAAAGGCGAACTTAAAAATCACTGGGCAGTGTCAGTAAACGGCAACTGGCGAATAACATTTAAATTCGAAGACAAAGATGCTTATGTGCTTGATTATCAGGATTATCATTAGATAGCTTGCTTGTGTTTACATTCTCAAAGGAAAAATTGAATATGGTTATGTTTAATCCGCCGCATCCCGGGATTATCCTTGGTGAAGATTGTATTAAACCCCTCGGTCTTACAATTAAAGAAGCCGCTTTTAAGCTTGGGGTTGCAAGGCAGAACTTATCGGATATTGTAAACGGTAAAACCGCAATATCACCCACTATGGCGCTAAAAATTGCAAAAGCATTTAATTCGGATGCAGAATTCTGGCTTAATATGCAAACCAAATACGACCTCTGGCAGGCTATGCAGAAAACAAATCTGGATGATGTTCAAATCATCGCAATATAGAAAATGCTATACTTTTTTTACAAGTTCGCCCTTTGATACCATTTTATGAGCCTTGATATAAACATAATCGGGGCGTTCTTTATTGATTACATCATTATAAGTTTCGTTTTCGCCGAGCTTAAATACGTTAAAATCAGCATCTTTGCCGCTCTCAAGGGTGCCTGTAATATTATCCAACCTTAAAATTTTAGCAGGATATTTTGTTAAATATTCTATAACTTCAATTGCGCTTAATTGCCCCTTGTTTACGTATCTTACCTCATTTAAAAGGCTTAAATCCTCGTTAAATGCAAGACTGTTTGTCCCGAAGCCGAATTTTTTCGGGAAATATTTTAAAACCGTATCGAAATCAAGCTTTTTGTGGTGCAAATTGTCGCTAACCCTTGGAGCATATGCAAAAGACACGGAATTTTCCTTTAAAATTTCTAAGTCTTCTTTTGTTAAATAGTTGCCGTAAGATGCCAGAAGCCTTTTATTGATTGCTCCTATTTCATCAAGATAAATAACGGGGCTTACTCCTTTAATATTGGGGTCAAACTTTTTATTTCCCGTAAATTCATTTAAAATATCCACATCAGAAAAGCCGTATTTCAGCCAGTCCATCTCATCCTGACTTTCAGCCAGCCTTACCGTCATTAAGATATTATTTTTCTTGCAGTATTTTGTAAGCGTTTTAAAAAGCCTTTTATGCACAGAGCACACGCTATGCGGTGCAACGCCCACAAATGTATTTTCTGATTTTTGTTTTAAAAGTTTATCAATCTTTTTTTGAATATTTCTAAATTCTTCCTTTGATGAATCGGGCGAATCGGAAAATAATTCAAAGAAAAGATAAGTTTTAATCGGTATTTCATTTAAAAGATTAAAGTATTTGCTTTCTTTAGATAATTGCGCAACGCAGGTTGTACCATTTAAAAGAGAAAGTTCAAGCCCCTTTTTAAAGGAATGAATTTTTTCATCCCGCCCGAGGCAGAAATATTCACTTAAAAGATTTGCAAGTTTATAAATAAAAGAATTTTTATTAATCCCTGCAATAAAGTAATGTTTTTTAAGAGTAACAAACAGCCTTTTTATGCAATATTTAAACCCTTTTGATTTTATTTTGCCCACTTCCGTGTATTGCAGATGATTATGCAGATTGATAAACCCCGGTGTTATAACACTGTGCCCGAAATCCTTATGGTGCTTGATAGAATCTATATCCAGACTTTCGGTTTTAATAATCTCCTGCACTTTTCCTTCATCAACAATTATTGTGCAGTCTTCATATAAATTACCGTCTGCCGCTATTATCCATTTTGCACTGTAGCCCTTGGACATCTTTTAAAACCTGCTCCTTTTAAAATCGGCGGTTTTGATAAAACCCGCACTTTACTACATAAGCCTTTATTATAATAAATTTTTACGGTAAATGCAAATTTTACCCTTTAACAACATTTAAATTTGCCTTGCTTAGAGCATTCTGCCATAAAATATAAGAATTTAAGATTGCAATATTTACCCAGAAAATTATCTGCAATTGCGGCCTGAACCACACTGTATCAAACATTCCGTGCGCCATTGAGCCGAAAATTGTAAGTGCTGTGCAAAACATTATAATTCTTGCATTTGCACCGACTTTATCATCAAGCGCAGCGCGCAGAGCCCTGTATGCCGCATAAATCATAATGGCTAAAAATGCGATAAGTGCAAAAATTCCGCCCTCAACGGCAACCTCTAAGGGCACGCAATAAGTGCCGAGAGCATCAAATCCTGTTTTCATATAGAGTCCGTAAATTTCCCTGAAATTCAAATTTCCTAAACCCACGCCAAGAAAGGGATTATCCTGAAACATGTGGTACGATGCCTCATAAACATTCATTCTGAATGATATTGAAGAATCGCCTCTGAATTGGAAAATTGATAAAAATCTCCGCGAAATCGAGGGAGTAAAGACAATTACGGCAAGTGCTCCTATTAAAATCCCGGCTAAAAGGTTTTTATAGCGTTTTTTAATATTTGAAAATCCGCCATATACTCTTTTTACATAGTAAAAAAGCGCCCATGCAACAGCTGCAAAAAAGGCTATAAGCCCTAAATATGCTCCTCTGCACCCTGTAAAAATTATTGCGGTAAGATTCAACAAAAATAATCCGCCAAAAATTCCCATCCGCGCTTTATCTTTTTTAACAAAATTAAACGCTAAAAACGCGAAAACACTTGATAATCCCGTTATTAAATACCCCCCTAAAAGGTTCGGGTTAGATGGCTTTAATGTGCCGAAAGCCCTTGACATCAGCTGGTTTTCATGGCTCATATGTGATGTATCCACCCATCCTGCAAGAGCTTCCACCTTGTTAAAATGTTGAAATACAGCTATAACGCTCTCATAGCACATAATGACAGCAATTAAAGCTATTGTCGGTATAATTTTTTTCTTATTATTTAAGAAAAAATAAACACTTGATAAATAAAATAAAAAGTACGTAATATTTTTAAAAAATCCTTTAAGACTTAATACAAAAAGGCTTGAGCCGAAAAGTGCCACAATTAAAATCAAAAAATAAATTATAAAAAAAACATCAATTTTTGAAATTTTAATGCTCTCGCCCTGCTTAACACACAGCCTGAAAAAGTTCAATCCAGCGAATAAAAGCGCCAGAGCGCCTATAATTCCGCTTGAAAAATAACAGGTTGAAAAAATACAGAGCAGAAAAACTGCCCATATCAAAGAATCAATATGTCTGAAAAACAGACTGTCACGTGCAAAAGCAGCTATGCGCGAATTTTGCAGTACGCACAATCCCCTGTTTATTGAATCTAAAAATAAACTTTTAGTGAACATCCTGATTTTTGTTTACCTGTTTTTCAATATCTTCGTGCAGCGTGCCGTTTTCAGCCTTTTTTGAAACCGAAATATTTGATACAATACCGTTCAGCCTGTAATCAACCCCTTCAAGCGTTACGGGCAGACCGATTTTTATTTTATTTCCGCCTACAACCGCACCATCCTTGGTTATTTTAGCATCATCTTCAACCGTTACAAGAAAATCATAATTAAAAGGCGCTGTCACATCGTCTACAACCTTATATCCGCCGGTACTTGTCGGCATCATAACTTTTTTTCTGTCGTAATTTACATTTGTAATTTTTAATTTTGTATAGGGCACATTTCTTATGGTAATAAAGGTTTCATCCCCTGTTTCAAAAGGTGAATTGTTGCTTGTTACAACAACTCCTCTGAAATAAACTTCAATATCTACCTTTGTGCTTGCTTCAATCTGTTTGCTTGAAGTTGCTCTTTTGCCTGCAAATGTTACTGCGCCGACAATTAAAGCCATAAGCACAATAAAAATTATTATAATATCAAGCGGCCTTAATTTTCTTAATATTTTTAACATTGTTTCCAATTTTTATATCTCCTTAACATTATTTAATTCGGATTTTAATTCTTCAAGATTTGTTGTATGGCAGCCAAATTGCCTGATAACAATGCTTGCGGCCAAATTACCGATAATCATTGCCTCTGTCGGTTTCATTCCTGCACATAATGCAAGTGTAAACGCAGCCACCACGGTATCTCCGGCTCCCGTAACATCAAAAACTTCTTTTTTATTAAAAGCGGGAATTTTTGTCATAACGGGTTCTCTGCCTGATATACCTGTTTTTAACGGGTTTCCGATGCCGGAAAATGATGCATCGCAGGCATTGTCAAAAAGAACCATACCCTTTTCCCCTCTTGTAATAAGGGTGTATTTTAGCCCGAGTTTTTCAGCAAAGTCGCGCCCTGCTTTCTTTAGCGTTTCTTCATCGTTTATAAAATAACCTAAAAATTTCTCGCTGTCCGGCTGGTTTGGCGTAATCGCCGTAACGCCTTTATAACGCTCCATATCCTTCTGTATATCGGCTACAATTATTTTATTGTGTACTTTTGCGGTTTCAATTGCCGCTGTAATGACATTCTGTGTCAAGCACCCGAGATGATAATCGGAAAGGATAACCCCGTCATAGAGAGGGATTGCGCGTTTTATATTTTCAATAACCCTGGCTTCAATCTCGGCGGAAAGAGGCGCTTTTGTCTGCCTGTCAATTCTTACAATCTGCTGGGTTATGCTTTGTGAACAGGAACCTGAAATTCTTGTTTTTGTAGTGGTTTTGCGGGATTTATCAACCACCATAAAATCCGTATTAATTTTTGCATCGTTTAATGCTTTAATTAAAACCCCGCCGTAATAATCATCCCCTAAAACACCGATTGCACCTGCTTTTCCGCAGTTTAAAGATGAAATATTATGCGCCGCGTTTGATGCCGTCCCAAGAATTATTTTTGTCTCCGAATGCTGCAAAATCAGCACAGGCGCTTCGCGCGAGATTCTCTCCGTTTGTCCGAATATCATTTCATCAATTGCAAAATCGCCTATAATAAGGATTTTGGGGTCTTTTAATCTGTCCAGATTTTTCAAAATTTCATTCTTTTCCATAGGAAAATTTTACCATAAAAACATTTTTCAACTATTCAAGTCATAAAAGCCTGATTTTCCTTCATATTTTCTTACGTTGTATAAAAGTAATTCTGTCATACAAACCATTACAGTGTCTGCATTACCGCTTTCTGTCCAGAGTTCAAAAACTTCCGACAAAAATTTTGTTCTGTTGAAGAATTCTTTTAAATTTTCAATATTTTCAATATCAGTGTGTTCCTGCTTCATAATATCACCTTTTTCTTAATTAAATGTTATTTTTGAACTTTTATAATATCATATGACACTATATAATTTCTATTGTAAGGAATATTTGTCCTTTCGTCAATAACAAAATAAAATTTGCTTATGAAACTTAATGCAAATGCACAAATACGAGCTTTTTTGACTATGCGGGGCTCTAATATTTCAAAGCTCGCGGCACTTTTGGGTGAAAAATTGAACAAAAAATACACCAGACAAAATCTTTCAAATAAACTTAGGGCGGGTACCTTAAGATACGACGAAATGCTTGTCATTGCTGATATTCTGGGTTTTGAAATTAAATTTGAAGAAAAAAAATAACTAATATTAAGAAACGGTTACAAAACTTTACTTCCGTAAAACCTTGCCCCAAGCGGATTTTAATTTATATCAACAATTGAAATTCCGTCCCCGCCTTCGTTTTGTTCCCCAGCTCTGAATTTTGCAACATAAGGTGAATCGGTTAAATACGCTCTCACGGCGGATTTTAGCGCTCCTGTGCCGTGTCCGTGGATAACCGTAATTTCCTGTATATTTTTTAACGATGCCATATCAAGTCTTTTTTCAAGCACATCAAGCGCTTCATCCACCCTCATACCTCTTAAATCCACTCTGGGGCTGAAATTTGCGCTTGCATGAAAATCATCAAAGCTGACTTCAAGTTTTTTGAGTGCCTTATTGGGTTTTTTATCCGTCGCAGCAAGCTTTGCAGCCTTAATTTTTGTTTTTATAAGCCCCATCTGTACTTCGGCTATTCCCTTGTCATCAGGCAGTTTTGACAGTGCGGCTACCTGATTAAGCCCCTTTATAAGCACACTTTGGCCTATTCTTGCGTTATTCCAGTCAATTGGCGGATATTTTTCCGAAATTTCATCTTCATCCCCCGAAAAATCAGCCCTGACTTGCTGTTCCAGTTTGGCAAGTCTTGAATAAGCCCTCCGCGCAATTTTTTCAGTTTTTTCGCGTCTTAATTCTTCAAGCACAGACTTAATTTCAGCCCTTGCGGCTTCCAGCTGCCCCTGATGTTTTTTCTTAAAATTATCAATCGTTTTTTTCTTGTGTGCTTTTATCTCTTTTAGCTTGCTGTCAAGGTTTTCCTCGGTTTCTTTAGCTGAAAGCCTTGATATTTCAGCCTCTCTGGTTTTTTCTATCATTTCCTGATGGGTTTTATGAATTTCATTGAAAATTTTTGTTGCGGGGTTTTGATTTTTCGATAAAAATTCTCTTGCATTTTCAATGATAATATCGGGCATATTGAGATTTTTTGAGATGGAGAGTGCATTTGAGACCCCTGCAACCCCCAAAAGAAGCTTATATGTAGGTTTTAAGGTGTTTGTATCAAATTCCACACTCGCGTTTTTAAAGCACGGATTCTGGTATTGCAGGATTTTTAATTCCCCAAGATGTGTCGTAGTAACGGTTAAAATGCGTTTTGATGCCAGAAATTCAAGTATAGAGCGGGCAAGGGCTGCTCCTTCTTCAGGGTCTGTTCCCGCGCCCAGTTCATCAAACAGTACTAAATCCTTATCCGTAGCGCAATTCAGGATATTTACCACGTTCTTAATGTGCGCCGAAAAGGTTGAAAGCGATTGCGTTATGCTCTGTTCCTCTGAAATATCGGCAAATACGCGTCTAAACGGAAAAATCTTACAAAAAAGCACAGGAATGTGCATTCCTGAAAATGTCATTAAGGCTAAAAGCCCTACAGTCTTTAGAGTTACAGTTTTTCCTCCCGTGTTAGAGCCCGTTATTATTAAGGAATTAACCTCTTCATTAAGGTAAAAGTCGTTCTCTACAATGTTTTCGCACGTTTCAATAAGCAGAGGATGGCGCATAGCCTGCATTTCAACCTGTTTAGCGTCGCAAATTTCGGCAGGATTACTTGATGTTGCAATTGAATATTTTGCACGTGCGCAGATACAGTCCAATTCGGCTAAAACTTCGACACTGAGCAGTATTTCAGCTTTAAGTGCATGAAATTTTAAACTGAGTGCAAAAAGTATCCTTTCAATTTCCGCTTTTATTTCGCTTTCAATCTGCCTAATCCTGTTGTGGAGCGGAATTAAGACCTCGGGCTCAACAAAATAGGTCTGATTTGTGGCTGAAACGTCGTGCACTATGCCTGAAACCTTGTTTTTATCGGATGCTTTTACCTGAAACACAGTCCTGTCGCCTCTTTTGGTATACAAAGTATCCTGCAGATGTGAAACAAAATCAGAATTGTTTAAAAGCCCTGATATCAAGGCTTTTAGGTTATCATTAGTGTCATTTAGTGCGTTTTTAAGCCTTTTTAGCTCACTTGAGGCTGTGTCTTTTATTGTTAAATCCGTGTTAAAAATCTCTAAAACCTCGTCTTCAAGCGCTTTTTCAGAGATTAATCTTTCCGCAAATTCTGCTTTTAAAAGAGGTGCATTTTCTGTTTTCTGTAAAAAAGTTTTTGTAATTCGTGAGGTCTGCAGGGTTTTTGCAAGTTCCCAAATGTCTTGCGCCCCAAGCCTTTGCACCCTTAAAATGTTTTTGGCATCGCATATAAAATAAACGGGTATCCCGCCGCCCGAAATCGCTGAAACCCTTTTATTATCAGATGTTTCGCTTTTGTCATCGGCTGAAATCCTGTTGCCTTCGCCTTTTTCATCGTAAATTCTTCTTGCTTCGGATACAAAATTTAATTCTTTTATAATTGTATCTTTATTCGAAAATGGCCTAATATCAAGGCATTTGGTGGCTCCGGCTTCCGTGTTTGCATATTTTGATAAAATCTCTAAAATTTTATCAAATTCAAGTGAATGCAGATATTTTTCCTGAAGATTTTCAGCTGAAAATCCTTGATTTGAGCTACTTTCGGGCATTTTGTCTTTCATTTCTAACGGGTGATTTTTGAATATTCACCCATTATTCTATCAAGACAAGCATTTTTACTCAAGTCCCATTCTCTTTTTGTGACACGGATTACCTTAAATCCGCACCGCTCAAGGATTGCCTGCTTTTTCATGTTGCTGACGCGGCTTTTTATGCTATCTTCCACCCCGTCGCACTCTACGACAAGTTTTCCCAAAAGCAAATCAAGATTTACCCCGCCGCACTCAATACCCGCTCTGGTATTGGGTTCCAGCTTTCTTAATTCTAAAAATACATCTTCTTCAAATTCATTTTTAAAAGTGTTGTTATTTCTCATTTCAAAAGTTTTATTTGAGTATAAAATATATTCAAAATAATTCCTTAAAATCCCTTCGGGCAGGGTATTCGGGTCTTTTGAAACAAAATTTATCATCCTTTTTCTGGCGCGCGTTATAGCAACATTGAAAAGGTTTGGTTTTTGCAGGAATGTAAGGCTTTGAGCGTGTGCATTTTCTGCAATTGCCCATGACATAAGGATTACATCCCTTTCATCTCCCTGAAATGTATGTGCTGTACCCACTTCAATCTGGTGCTTTTGGATTAATTCTCCGGGGAATGTTTTTAAAATATCCTTTTTGATTAACTCCACCTGTCCTCTAAAAGGGCTTATAACCCCTATGGATACAGGGTTTGAACCTTCTTTTGCATTTTCATGCATTATATCTTGAATTTTCTGTATAATGGCTTCAGATTCCGCCATATTCCTTGTTATTTCAGCATCTACAGCCCCATCTTTAACGTAAACAAGCTCTACGGGGCATTTTTTGTCAAAATAAGGTTTCATAATTTTTATTCTGCCGCCGTAAAATTCATTGCTTGAAAACTCAATAATAGGGCGGCTTGAGCGGAAATGCTCATCCAGTAAAACGGGCGAAGCTGAGTAATAATTTGCTAAATCGAACATTGAATTGGTTCTGAAACGCCACATCAGCTGATATTTATCGTCTATCCCGTATTGATTCAGGAAGGATTGTTCTTTTGCCTTCTCTAAGAAACTTAAATGGGCTAATTGCTTATCATCGCCTACAATTACAGCTTTTTTAGCGCGGTAAAGCACCGGAAAACAGCTCGCAATGTCGCATTGGCTTGCTTCATCAATAATTACAACATCAAACATTCCGGGCTTCAGGGGCAGACTGTTTGAAACAGCATATGTTGTTGTACACCAGCAGGGAAAAGCAGCCAAAAGCGGCTTGAAGTCTTCCTTTTCAAGTACTCTGTCTTGAATTACGCGTTTTCTTGAAACAAGCGATTTTGAATGCACAATGAGTCTCTGACGTTTTTTCTGGTCGCAAAGAAGCTCTTTCAGGGCATTTCGCCTTCTGTTTCTTAAAATATCCACGGCAAGGCGTTTTTGCTTTCCTTTCAGCGCCGCAACTTTCTTTAAAATTTGATGAAGATTGCCGATATTCATAATTTCATCTTCAATTGAATTTAATTCGGCTAAAAGCCCTTCCGCATCAAGTTCATAGGATAATCTTCCCGTTAAATCGTTTAATTTTAAGGGTTTTTTATAATTCAAAATTTTCTTAATTTTATTTATTTTGCTGTTGGCTGAAATATTGAAAAACAGACCCTTTTTGCCGGATTGAACATCATTTTTAAGCTTTGTAACGGTTTCTTTAAGAATCTTAACTTCATCTAAATTAAGATGTCCTGTTATATAGCGCATTTTGCCTATGGCATCAAGCGTTTCCTGTGCCTCCGTTTTATTTTGCGTGTATCTTTTTTCCAGTTGGATAATTTTTTCAACCGCATTTTCAAGCCGTTTAATTTCATCCAAAAGCGCCTTCATATCAGGTACATCCGCTAAAACGGCATCTGCATAATCAGAATCCAGATCCACCTTATTTGAAAGCAGGTCTTCAAGCTTGAAGGTGAGCTGCTTCTGGTAATTTGCCCTGCCTGAACGCAGTGCCAGATAAGGCGCGCCGAGTTCATTAAGCCTTTCTGCAACAACATCCACGGCTTTATCCATTCTGCTTGCTACAAGCACGGTTTTGCCGTTTGCAATAAGGTGTGATACAAGATTTACGATGGTTTGAGATTTTCCTGTTCCCGGAGGGCCGTATACTGCAAGGAAATCATTCTCTTCAATTTTTCTTACAACATCTTCCTGCGAATCACTTAAAGATAATGGTGTTACAGGGAAGAAATCCTTGATTACAGGCTCTTTCACAGGCACCTGCTTACCGTTGGATGTTAAATATTCTTCCTGAATAATGTTTAATGCAGTTTCTTTTATTGTTCCGAAAGGTTTTTCACCTATTTGCAAAAGCTCATGAAGCACCCCTGCCGTTACGGTAGGTCTTTTGGTTAGTATAACAGCCTGTTTGCGTGTCAAAACAAGTTTTTCAAGCTTCACTTTCGGTTTCTGTTTTATTGTTTCAATCGCATCGTAATCCGTTTCTTCAAGTTCTTCAAGGTTTTCAAGCGAATCGGCGGCGTAAAAATCTTCAAGCTCCTGTTTGAAATCTCTTGAATCTTCTTCAACAGTCGGTGTGAGCGAAATTTCCACATCAGGCACCACGGATTTTAAAGTTGTTAAAAATATCTCAAGCGAATCCTCGGTAAGCGGCAATTCAGGCACCGTCTCAAGAAGCCCCGAAAGAAGCGCATCCACTTCATCTTCTTCATCTTTTTTAATCAGCTGGGCAAGAGCCCCCGTATTCAAGGATAAAATATCATCTTCTGCGGTTAATTTTATATTTTTGCCTGTTCTCTCAAGCTTGCATGGCACATATAAAATAGGGGTTAAAAATTCATTATTCTTGCGGCTTTTGCCGTTTTTGCCCTCTAAAAATAAAAATCCGTAGATTAAATATTTTTCTTTCTGGCTCATATCGGACTGCACCATAAGCTCTGTCAGGTAGCTGTCAGCCCCGTCAAGCATCTGCGGTTTGTCAAATTCACTGAAAAGTGTTTCTGTGCCTTTTAAAAATACCCATTTATTATCTTTATCGCCCTTTAAATTCCGGAATGTGGAGGATTTCACCTCTTCTCTTATGCAATCATGGAGATACTGGGATATTTTTTTTATAAAACTTCCTGTAAATGCCTGTGTGATAACCTTTGGTACAGCTTGAAGCATGGAATATTTTCCTTTTTTGTTATTTATCCGTTCTGCAATTATAGCATTTTTTTTAAAAACCACGGTCATATAAAAGTGGTAAAAATCTACTTGAAAAAAAGTTTTTTTTGGTATAAAATTCGTTTTAGCTTTGCACTATGCAGGTTTTGAAAATTGAATAAAATGCGGACGTAACTCACATTGCTGAAAGCAAAGCAGCTTGACTGCAAATTGCCAATTGAGTTACACAGAGCAAATTTGACAATTAAATAAAAGTGCGGACGTAACTCAATTGGTAGAGTCCTTGCCTTCCAAGCAAGTTGTTGCGAGTTCGAGCCTCGTCGTCCGCTATTTTTTATGGGTATAAGTGTGCGAGAACGAGCAACGTTGCGATGCTTCAATCGTAGGCACAGCTTGCGAGCCGTACGAGTGAAGTATGCGCCGATTGCGTAGTAAAATCGAGAACAATTGTTCCGATTTTCAAGCAAGCCAGAAGTGAGAGCCTCGTCGTCCGCTCCATTTAAATTTGTGGAAGTTTAAGCTTGTATGAGGTTCTGTTTTGCCAAGTCTGGCGTATGCAAGCTTTGAGGCTTACATAGGTTCGCTCCATTAATAAAAGCCCGAAAACAGGGGGCTTTTTTAGCTTTAACTCTTTTTGCGGGGGTAATTCAGTGGTAGAATGCAACCTTCCCAAGGTTGACGCCGCGGGTTCGAGCCCCGTCCCCCGCTAATATATTTTTAGAGTATAAATCTGTAAAATCTCGCAATCATATATTAATTAATCTTATGCAAAATACATTTTTAAAAACCGAAAGATTAACTTTAAGATACATAACTCAAAATGATTTTGAAGAATTAAAAATAATTTTGCAGGATAAAGATGTTATGTATGCCTGGGAATATGATTTTACGGATAAAGACGTTCAGGAATGGATAGATAAAAATTTAGAGTTTTATAAAAAATGCAATCTGGGATATTTTATAATGTCTGAAAATAAAACAGGGAATATCATAGGTCAATCAGCTTTAATTCCGGATGTAATTGAAAACAATCAATACTATGAAATTGGTTATATCCTAAAGAAAGAGTATTGGCATAAAGGATATGCAACAGAAGCAGCCAAAGCACTGGTAGATTATGCATTTAATACTCTGCATTTAAATGAAGTTATTTTTGAAATTCGTCCAGGTAATATCTCATCGCGTAAAGTTGCCGAAAATCTGAATGCAGAAATCTGCGGAAAATTCATAAAAAATGTTCGAAATAAGAAAATGACCCACCTGATTTATAAGTTATTTAAATCTGCATGATTAAAACCCTTAAAACTGATGCTAAAAGTTTTGGTTTGATTAATAGGTAATTTTGGCGGTATTCCATTATCAAAATCTTGACTTGGAGTAAGCTCCAAGTTGTAAAATTCAAAAAAAGGAGAATTTTGAAAAATGGAAGAAGTAAGAATTGATTTAAGAATACCGGATGAAGAGCGCGAAAAAGAGATGAAAAGGGCATCTGAATTGTGTTTTAAAATAAACAATACAATGCCCGGAACGCCTGAGTGCAGAAAATTAACGGAGGAATTATTTTCAAACGGCGTGGATGAAACTACCGTAATAAACCCGCCCGTGTTTACTTTGCTTGGGAATACCGTAAAGCTTGGCAAGGGTGTAGTTTTGATGAACGGGTTTAAATGTATGTCATCAGGCGGACTTACAATTGAAGACAATACGCTTATTGCAATAAACTGTACAATTTTAACAAATAACCATGATTTTTATGACAGACCCGTTATTACCTGCAAACCCGTACATATAAAGAAAAATGTCTGGATAGGGGCAAATGTTACAATTCTGCCCGGAGTGACAATCGGTGAAAATGCAATAGTGGGAGCATGCTCTGTCGTAACAAAGGATGTGCCGGATAATGCCGTTGTTGTGGGAAATCCCGCAAAAGTAATTAAATATCTTGATACGGAAAAATTTAAAGAAAATTAAAATTAAATCTTTACCTTGTATAAAGTTCTTCTTTTGTAATTTCAACGGAAGATTCTTTATATACTTTTAAATACTCAACGGCTTCTTTTGAAGAACTTGCAACATAATAAAGCTCGCGGGCTCTTTTATATGCAAACTTTTGTTCTAAAATTTCATTAAAAAATTCAATTAAATGATTATAAAACCCGTTTGTATTTAAAAGGATAATTGCTTTTTTGTTATATCCCAATTGTTTTTGTACAATCATCTCGCTTAATTCTTCAAGCGTGCCGAAACCGCCGGGCAATGCTATAACGGCATCGCTCATTTCATCCATTTTTGCTTTTCTTTCTCTCATGCCTTTTGTAACGTAAAATTCATCGCAATCTTTTGAATTTTCCGCCATTTCTTTTAATTTTTCAGGCATGATGCCTATTATTTTTCTGCCGTTTTCTTTTACTTTTTTGGCACACTCCCACATAAGCCCGAGGGAGCTTCCGCCGTATACCATATTATATCCTGCCTCAGCCAGCAGTCTGCCGAGTTCTGATGCTTCTTTATAATATATTTCATCTAAAAAATTGCATGAAGATGCAAATACACATACATTTTTAATCATTTAAAAAATCCTTTAATTATCTAATATAAAAATACCATAATTAAAAACTTTATTCTTGTTTGCTTGAAAATTTTGTATTTTTGTAATATAAATAGCTTGTTAGTTTTATATAGAAGGAGAAGAACCATTATGGCAAAAAAAGTTGCGATTAACGGTTTTGGAAGAATTGGCAGAAATACTTTACGTGCTGCCATCAGAGAAGGCATTTTTGATAAAATTGATTACGTTGCAATCAATGACCCCGGTTTAACACCTGCAAATGCTGCTCATGTTTTTAAATATGACTCAGTTATGGGCAAATTCTGCGGTACTGTTGAAGTTGCTGAAGACGGTCTTGTAATCAACGGCAAAAAAATCTTATTCTTTGCTGAAAAAGACCCTGCAAACTTACCCTGGGCAAAACTTGGCGTTGAAGTTGTCGTTGAATCAACAGGTTTCTACACAGATGCAACTAAAGCAGCTGCACATATTCAAGCAGGCGCTAAAAAAGTTATCATTTCAGCTCCCGCTAAAAACGAAGACAAAACAATCGTTCTCGGCGTTAACGAAAATGAATATGATCCTGCTAAACACAACGTTATTTCAATGGCATCTTGCACAACAAACTGCTTAGCACCTGTTGCTAAAGTTATTGCTGAAAAATTCGGCGTTGTAAAAGGCTTAATGACAACTGTTCACAGCTACACAGGTGACCAAAGAATCTTAGATGCAGGCCACAAAGACCCGAGACGTGCTCGCGCAGGCGCTTTAAACATTGTTCCTACAACAACCGGCGCTGCTAAAGCTGTTGCTCTTGTTCTTCCTGAATTAAAAGGAAAATTAAACGGTTTTGCTATGAGAGTTCCTACTCCTGACGTTTCAGTTGTAGACGTTGTATTTGAAACAGAAAAACCTGTTACGGCAGAATCAGTAAATGCTGCTCTTAAAGAAGCTGCTGACGGCCATGTATTATGCTATTCTGAAGAACCGCTTGTATCTTCTGATTATATCGGCTCTTCTCAATCTTCAACCGTAGATGCTGCTCTTACAATGACTATGGGTGACAATATGGTTAAAGTTGTTTCTTGGTATGATAACGAAATGGGTTATTCAACAAGACTTGCTGAAACAACATTAATGGTTGCTTCAAAACTGTAATTAAACCAAAAAGGACTCCTTTAAATTTTAAAGGAGTCCTTTTTTAAAAAGTATGTTATAATTTAAATATAAGTTAGAATTATTGCTGAATTAATTATTTATTGTTGAGGTTTTGCTGAATTTAAAAAGAGGTGCTTATTTTGATTTTCAAAAAGGAAAAATTAAAGAACCGGATAAACAATGCCTGCCGTGGCACTATCTGCCTGCTTATAAAGATTATACTTTCGGGTAATATCAGAATTACAACTTAGTTTGTAGTATTAACTTAACAATAAATAAGTTCTTGTGAAAGGTTATAAAGATATGGCAACAAAAACTGTTCAAACAAAAGTAAACCCGATAAAGGTTATTATAGTTGAAGATTACAAACTTACCCGTGTCGGGCTTCGTTATGCTCTTAACGAATTTGAACATATAGATGTAATCGGTGAGGCCGAAACGGGTGAAGCAGGTCTTGAATTTATTAAAAAAGAAAAACCGGATGTGATTTTGATGGATTTAGGCTTACCCGGCATGAACGGATTAGAAGCTACAATGAAGGCTAAAGAAATTTGCCCCGATGTTAAAGTGATTATTTTAACATCCCATGAAAGAGAAGAAGAAGTGCTTGCGGCATTGGGTTCAGGGGCTATAGCTTATTGTCTTAAAGACATTGATCCCAAAGCATTATCGGAAGTTATAAGGTCGGTTGCACAGGGCGCCTGCTGGATTGATCCGAATGTTGCAAAACTCGCTTTAAAATTGTTCCCGAAGCCTGAAAATGTAAAACTTCTAAATGACCATGAACAGGCTGACCCTAAAGGACATCTGACAGATAGAGAGACAGAAGTGTTAAAGCTTCTTGTAAAAGGAAAAAGTAATACTGAAATTGCAAAAGAATTGATAGTTTCAGTACACACGGCAAAAGCACATGTTTGCAGCATTTTGCAAAAACTATGCGTAGATGACCGTGTACAGGCGGCAGTTAAAGCTATTAAAGAAGGTATCGTGCAAGGATAGAAACGGTATTGATTTTAAAAGCACCCATAATGGGTGCTTTTTTGATACTGGAATTTATTGGTTTTTTAATTAATTAAGCCAATTCAGATAACCACATACAAGTTTTACATAAAAAAACAAGCTCAATATTAACAATATTAATCTCTGTCATTGCGAAGGAGTGTTAACGACTGCGGCAATCTATGAAAAAACATGGGTTTCTGGATTGCCGCGCTCCCTGCGGTTGCTCGCAATGACATATAATATTAATTATTGATAAGAAAATCAGGGAAAATATAAAATCCGAAATTTGTTTTTATATGGCAAACTTTAACATCATGAATATAAGAGGCTAAAACAGGTTGTATTAATCAAGGGAAAGGGGCTGCATATGCAGCCCCTAAAATCAAACTAAATATAACCCATGCGGGCTTTAGTTTAATAAATCTATGATTTAAACCCTATTTTATTAGGTTTTGTCCTGTCTGATAAAAGCACGGGCGCTTTATTTTTGAGGTCGAAAATTGCGGCCTCAAAAACAGCCGTTCTTCTTCATTAAATTGAAATATAATACTGTCCAAACTAAAATAACTCCGCTTTTTATAATCCCAAACTAAATATTTTAAAATTCAAAAAAGGTGAGGTCATAATTTGTGACCTCACCAAAAAACTCTATCCTAAAGCTTCAATTATAGCTTTAGCCGCTCTTTTGCCTGCGCCCATTGCATTGATCGCTGTAGATTCGCCCAACGGAGCCACATCTCCGCCTGCATAAACGTTTGTTACTGATGTTTCGCCTTTTTCATTAATTACGATATATCCTTTTCTGTCGCAATTAATATCAATTTTATCAGCCGCGCATGATTTTTGAATAATCGGGTTCGGACCGGTTCCAAGCGCCACAATAACGGTATCCACATCCATTGTTTCATATTTGCCTGTGCCAACGGGACGTCTTCTTCCTGATTCATCAGGTTCACCGAGCTCCATAACTTCAAATACCATGCCGTCAACATATCCGTCTTTTTCTTTAATTTCATAAGGTGCGCGGAGTAATTTAAAAATAACCCCTTCTTCTTTAGCATGGCGGATTTCCTCTTTTCTTGCGGGAAGTTCTTCTTCCGTTCTTCTGTATACAATGTATACCTCTTCATATCCAACGCGCACAGCCGTTCTTGCCGCATCCATTGCAACATTTCCGCCGCCTATGATTGCAGCCTTTTTACCTACTTTTAAGGGAGTTGGCGTTGTATCGGAATTTGCCTGCATAAGATTTACACGGGTTAAAAATTCATTTGCGCTGTATACGCTGTTTAAGTTTTCCCCTTTAATTCCCATCATTTTAGGAAGTCCTGCGCCCGAGCATATGAAAATAGCGTCATATCCTTCTTCTTCAAGCTGTTTTAGGGTGATAGATTTTCCTACAACAACGTTTTTCTCAAATTTAACCCCGATTTCTTTTAAGCTTTCAATTTCTCTGTCTAAAACGGTTCTAGGCAATCTGAAAGGAGGAATACCGTATCTTAACACACCGCCTAATTTATGAAGCGCTTCAAATACGGTAACATCAAAACCTGCGTTTCTAAGGTCAGCTGCTGCACTCATTCCGGCACATCCTGAACCTACTATTGCTACTTTTTTGCCGTTCGGTTTAATTTCGCATTTTAAAGGTGCGGAATTATCTCCCACAAATCTTTCCAATGAACCGATTGCAACAGATTTTCCCTTGATTCCTAAAACACATTTTCCTTCGCACTGTCTTTCCTGCGGGCAGATTCTTCCGCAAACGGAAGGAAGCATATTTGATTGTCTTATGATTTCGCCTGCTTTCTGGAAATTTTCGTTTTTAATTTCCTGTATAAAATCAGGAATATTAACGTTTACAGGACATCCTTTTTTGCACATCGGGTTTTTGCAGTTTAAACAGCGGCTTGCTTCCGCTAATGCCTGCTCTTTTGTAAAATTTTCTTCAACCGCATCAAAATTACTGCGTCTTTGTATTGCATCCTGCTCAACAGGTCTCTGGCGTTCTGTTTGTGCCATATTCGTTTATCTCCCCTTTGTTATTATTTACCGTTTATAAATATATAGTATAATAAAAAAAACTGCATGAAAACAAGGTGTAATTTTGAATAAAATAAAACTTATAGTATCGGATATCGACGGAACAATTTTAAACGAAAAATGCGAATGTTCGCCCCGCGTAAGAAATGCTCTTGATGAAGCGCAGAAACTCGGTATAAAAGTAGTTTTAGCCACAGGCAGAATGTTTATGGGGGCAGATCCCGTGCGTGAGAAACTCGGTCTCAATACTCCCGTTATCTGCTATCAGGGGGCAATGGTAAGGCAGGGTAATAATATTTTATATCAAAATGCCGTGGATAATTCTCTTGCGCGTGAAATCATTGAAATTTCCCGTGCACGCGGGTTTCATTTAAACCTTTATAATAATGATACTTTAATTGTTGAAGATGATAATAAACAGTATATGAAAGACTACACTCAGGGGCGTTTTACAACCTATAAAGTTGTAAAAAGCTTTGATGATGTTGAACTCGGGGATGTTTCAAAACTTCTTTGCATAACCTACAACGAAGATGAAATAATGCAATTACAAAAAGAGCTCTCTAAACAATTTGAAGGTAAACTTGCAATAGTAAGAAGCCATAAATACTACCTTGAATTTACGGATATTAAGGCTACAAAAGGCAATGCAATGAATTTCTTAAAAGAATTGTGGAATATAAAAACAGAAGAAGTCTTTGCCTCCGGTGATCAGGATAATGACTATGATTTATTGAAAAATGCAGGTGTAAAAATTGCAATGGGCAATGCAAGCGAGAAACTGAAATCAATTGCGGATTATATTTGCCCGACAATCCACGAAGACGGCCTTGCCGCTGCGATTGAAAAATATATTTTAAATCCTGCCGGCTGCCACTTTGAAGGCGGTACAAACCTTGATAATGCCGGTTGTACAAATAATCCCTGCACTTCAAAAGGCGGCACCCAATGAGAATAGGACAGGGCTACGATTTACACAAGCTTGTGCCTGAGCGTGATTTAATTTTAGGCGGAGTAAAAGTTCCCTATGAAAAAGGGCTTTTAGGACATTCTGATGCCGATGTGCTGGTACACGCTATTATTGATGCGATTTTTGGAGCTGCTGCAGACGGCGATATCGGGCGCCATTTCCCTGATACCGATTTGAAGTTTAAAGGCGCAGACAGCATAATGCTTTTAAAAGAAGCGGGTAAAATCCTTAAAAATAAAGGGTATAAAATTATAAATATTGATTCTACCGTGATAGCTCAGGCACCAAAATTGGCTCCCCATGTGGATTTAATGCGGAAAAACATTGCAGACGCACTTTTTATCCCGCTTGAAGATGTTTCAATTAAGGCAAAAACCAATGAAGGTATGGATTCCACCGGCAGAGAAGAAGCCATTCAAGCTCAGGCTGTAGTCTTGATTGATTTGTTATAAACTTTATCGTACCCTTGCAAGTCTGCTGAAATGTCATGATTGTGAATATTATAAACTTCGATAAATCTTAAAATTTGTAACCTTGATTTAAAGAAACTTAAAACAATTTTTTAGCAGCAAGTCATTGTTTTCACAAGATTGCTTATAATCTCTAAATCCCTTTTATCAAGGGCATTTATGGCAGTTTGAATATATTTTATTGTATTTTTTTTATCAGGAATTCTGTCTACAAAAAGGTCTGAAACATCAACGCTAAGGCTTTTTGCAATTGCTACCAAATTTTCTTCCTTTGGAAAAGTAAGCCCTGTTTCAATACGGGCGATACTTACCGGCTCAATTCCCACCCTTTCCGCAAGCTGTGCCTGCGTCCACTTTCTTGTTTTTCGTATTTTTTTAATATTTTTTCCGATTATATTTTTCAAATCAGCCACTTTTCATCCTTCCTGCTTAAAGAATAAGGGCATATTGATATTAAATAAATTACCCGATAAGATAATTTTTGTTGCAAAATTTATCGTGATATGTAAAAATGTAAGTAAATTATTTAACTTGTCATGTTATAAAATGTGTAATTTTTTATAATTGTTCATCTGAAAGGGAAAAAATGTTCATCGTAAAAAAAATTTCTAAAGCAGAACAATGTTCTGCGAATAAAGGCTTCCATGCTTTTTCATTAGTTGAAATGCTCATGGCCCTCCTTGTAGCATCATTGCTTTTAGCAGCCCTTGCTCCTGTTATGACAAGAAGAATGGCAGATCATGAATTAAAAGTATTAAGTGAAGCAAGTAATTATGAAAAGGATATGGTGGTATCAGTATTTACTGAAAGTACAAAGTTTAATATACCATCAGATGCTAATCAAGTTAGAGTTACATTAATGGGAGGAGGAGGAAAAGGAGGAGATGCATTATACGGAAATAAGATAATAACATCATCAGAAACAAACTGGACAGTACCCGAAGGTGTTACCAAACTCCGTGTATTTTTAATAGGTGCAGGGGGTGGCGGAGCTTCAGGAGGATCAGGTACTGCATGGGAAACTGCAGATATTCCTTCATTAAGTAATGCGGAAGGAGAAATATTAACTGCAGGAAGTTATACATTTGCAAACGGTATTACTCCTCCAGATAGCTATAAGGCTCCTGAACTTGATAATAAATGTAAGGTATCCAATATATCCGATAAATGGACTATTGTATCGGATAATGCAATGGTTGAAGCAGATAAAAAATTTGCTAAATTCCCTAATGATATCAATATAACATTAAGCAAGGTGACAGCTTGCGGAGCAGGAGGAGGAGGGGGCAATTATCGTACAGGTGGTGGAGGCACAGGCGGGTATATTGCCAACCAAAACTTATCTGTTTCAAATCAAGCATCAAATATATTATTAAGGATTGGTTCCGGGGGAGAACAAGGAGGTTCAGCTGGCGGCTATAGCAGTTTTTCGGCTGCGGGTGGAAAAGGCGGTAGTGGTTATGGTAGCGGAAACGGCGTTAATGGTACAAGTGTTAGCGGATATAATGCAAATTATACATATGGGTCTGCTGGAGCAGGAGGGGGTGGTGCTACTACATTATTAAATAGCACTACGCAAATATTTCAAATTGGCGGAGGCGGAGGTGGTGCTGGATGTTACTCTACAGGAAGTTCTGCAGGACCTGGTGGCAAAGGGGGAGGTACGGGCGCTGGTGCTGGAGGTACAACTGGTGCTTGGGTTAACTCATATTACAGAGGAAATGGTGGCGGTGGCGGAACTGGCGGCACTGCAGGCGGAACTAGTTATGAAAGCAAACTTGCACCTGCTACTATAGCAACATCTATTTTTAACAAATCAACAAATTGTTCTGGCGGTGGAAATACGACTGGAGGTGCAGGTCTCCCCGGTGCCATTCATCTATGGTACAGTGCAGCATCTGTAAAAGATGGTCTGAAGTGTGAATACTATACTAAATCTAATAGTGGCTCAGGAGGAGGAGCAGGACAGATATGGATAGGAGAACTTAGTGTAACACCCGGTGAGAAGCTTAACTTTAATATAGGGATTGGGGGAAACAGAACAACAAGTTATGGAGCTAACGGAAATAACGGAGGAAGTACATCCATTACAAATAATAACGGTACTACATTAATATCAGTATCAGGGGGTAAGGGTGGAAAGTATGAAAGTGATGAAACATATATAAATAATAGTTATGGTATAGGGGGAGGAATAAAGACAAGTAATGTAGATTCTAGTTTAGCTAAATATGTTAATTGGAAAAAGACTAACTTTCATACAGGAGGAGAAAACGGAGGAGTTGGTAAAACTCCAAGTAACGGAGCAGGGGGAGGTAAAGGAGGACAATTATATGATTTAAACGGAACTCTTTTAAAAGGAGGTATAGAAGGCGGTGCTCAATCAAACGGATCTGATGCATTAATTACAAACTACGGAACAGGCGGTGGCGGTGGCGGAGGTGTAATTAATGACGGAGGAACACCCGGGTTAGGAGGTAAAGGAGCTAACGGGTATATATATGTTGAGTGGGGCGGAACAAACGGAGGGGGTGGAACAGTGGGAGAAATAGTAAAGAAAACATATACAAACCTTGATCCTGATCCTAAAAATAGAGTGATAGATATAAAGATAGGATTAGGAGGAGGTGCTAAGAGTAGTGATTATGAATTCGATGTTAATGAAGGAATAAACGGTAACGGAGGAATAACATCAACCTCTATGATATCAAACGGAAAAACAACAACATTTGAAGCCAAAGGAGGATTAAAAGGTAATAACGGAACATCCGAAGAAAAAGTTCATGGAGAAGAAACAAAAATACCTTCTAATTTCTCTGAAATATACAAAGAATATATTCAACCCAATACAACAACGGCAATAAATTCTTCAATAACCTCAGGACAAAAAGGAGAAGATAACTATGGAGGTATGGGAGGATATTTATCATGTCTTTATCAAACAAAAGATGAAGAAGGTAACAGTATATGTGCATCAACAATAAAATCAAATGACGGGAATAATATAACCCTTGGACCTATTAGACCCGGATGCGGAGGTACAAGTATTCTATCTCCTCTATATGATTCCATATGCAATATATCAAATCAAACACCATCTCCTCATGGTAATAACGGATTATATGGAGCAGGAGGCGGAGGAGGAGCTGTACTTAACCAAACAGGAGGTATTGGAGGTAATGGAGGTAACGGCTTTGTTATCCTTGAATACAAGAGTACAACGTTGGATTAAAGCTTTAGTATACAAATTTCCTTGGATTAATCCAAGGAAATAAATAACTTT
>CAJUKY010000019.1 GCA_910587055.1 Candidatus Gastranaerophilales bacterium | reverse complement strand
GTATCGCTGAGGTCTAACCATCCTCCTACTGTGAGGCCTCCATTTGTTTCAACTGTATAGTGAATGCCAAATTTGTTCAAATAATTAATTAAATTCATTTATCTTTCCTCTTTCTCTTTAAATAAAATACAAAATCCATCCGCACGCCTTGTTACACTTGATTTATCACATTTACAGCGGATTAAATCAGGAAATATTGTGGTTTGTACAAATGTGCAATTTTTGCACATTTGTTTTAAACTCGCTTGAGAAGCCGTATGCCCTGTGTTTTTATTAAGCATATTTCCCTCCAAAATACTTGAATTCCGTATATTTATCGGTATCAAGCGTATATTCAACATAAGGTGTATTTTTATCACCCCAACGATTTTTACCTTTCCTTGGAATGCTTTCAATCGGGATATTGTGTTTGTCTCTCAAATCCTTAATTCTTCTTGGCCCTGCTGCAATTCCGAGAGCATACACGCAGTCATTTACGGTAATTTTCCCGAATTTTTCAAGACAGTAAAGAATTCTGTCGCATTGAGATTTTATTTTTTTCAGGTTTTCCCTGTCATTTTCGGTTAAAAGTTCAGCTAAAAACATCACTCATACTCCTTTATAGGTTTTCCCAGTTTTTTACGATAAGAGTTCATTTTCTCTCGTATCATTGCTACAATTTTGGGCCGGTTTTTATCAATTTGCGCCCCAATTTCCCGATACTCTTGCAGTAATTTTTGCGTAGGATTATTCTTGTTTGGTATCGGTTGTATATGATAATTCAGCCAGCCTGTGTAAGGTAATTTACTTTTTGTTCTGTGGCATTTCCATTCAGTTTCAATGCATTTTTTCAGGTATTCAAAGTCGCAATTTTCTTGGGGCAGTTTTGCAGCATACTCTTTTGAAAGTTTAAATTGAGAGCTTTCAGGCACATTATATTCACTAAAAAGCCACTCAAGAAAATCTTTCAAGTTATTTAATTTCGGGGCTTCCACGTCCTTTTTCCTCCTTTATGTCTTCAAGTGCAGCTTGTATTCCCGCTTCTACGGGGTCAAAATTTTCCACTGTAGGAATCAAATTCAAATTTTCTTCAGAAGAAAAAGAAGAAATTTCCTCCTCCTGATTTTTTAAATTTTCTTTGGGGGATATAGGGGGAGTATTTTCTTTTTCTTTTATTTTCTTTTCTTTTATTTGTGGATTTCTTACGTAAGATTGACCATTTTTTGTATTATTTTTGGAATTTCTTACGTAAGTTATTTTATTTTCGGTCGTTTTTTGACATTTCTTACGTAAGATATTTTTTAATTCATTTGAATTTATAAAATCAGTTTTTCTGTTTCTGTATGCATCTGCGATGTTGTCTACAAAACTTTGTGAAAAAATGATTCCGAATTTATCAAATAACTCTTCATCATAAGTGCCTAATTTAACAAGCAATTTAACTATTTGAAGATATTTTTCTTCACTTACTCTGCACCTTGCCGCATTATATGCAAGGGTAGCAGGGTCTGTGACATCCATAAAATGAAAATCTGAATCGGCTAAAAGCTCAAAGTTTTTATATACTACAGCATAGCCGTCATTACCGAAATTTTGCTCTATAATATATAAAGATTTTTTACCTGAAAAATGAGGGAAATAATCAACCGTCAATTTTTCTTTTCTCGCCATAACTAAATCTTTCTAATTACTTTTTATAAATCTTGAATCATCTTTTGAAGGAATACCGAAACGCCTTACCATTTCAAGCACTGATGCTTTCATCTGGCAATGCTTAATGCTTTCAAAAGTTCCGTTATATTTGCACCCCTCGCAGACGCAGCGTCTTTTAAAACAATAAATTCCCTCTTTTGACCAGCCTCTGGGAGGAGGGAATATACCGAGGGCATTTATACCTTTTCTTGCCATTTATAATTCCTTTGTGATATTTATCTTTCAATCAATTCAGAATAATGAACAGGACCTGCAAGTTTTTTTGTTAGCTTGCAGTAATCGCATTTTTCGCACCGGTCAGGTTCAACTTTTCCTGTTTTTAAGTCTAAAATCCTCTGGACATTCCCTGCTACTTCTATTAGCGCCTGTTCAAGATGTATATTATCTACCTGAACCACCGCTAAATCCGATACTTTTTGTTTATCAACGCAGGCAATATAAAAGGGAAGAAGTTTTCCAGTCTTCAGCCTAACAACTTCCTGATAAACGGCTCCTTGTATGTCATAGCCCCAATAGTCAATAAAATTAGTGTGACCATAGTCTTTAACATATTTGCTTTCATGGATATCTTTAACCACTTTAAGATCAACAATACATTTTTCAGGATAATAACTATCCATCTTTATTTTCCATTTTGTATTAAAGAGTTCCACACTCATTATTTTTTGTTTTTTCCCGGACATATATTTCATAAAAAGAGGGTCTTTTTTAACCCTTTCTATAATTTCGTTTGCCTTTATAAAATCGGCTTTAAGTGTTCCGTTTTTATTAAAAAGCTCCGGAGTGTTTTCGGCAAATTGATTAAGTGTTCCTTCAAACCAAGCATCCACATAGGAACCGATAAGCATTGCAGTTGTGATTTCATCTTGCCATTCACCTTTAAGCTTAGCCATTGCTTTTGCTTCACATCCTGCTTCACCAAGAGAACCGCAAAAATCTTTATACTGAGAAACGCTTAAATATTCCCAATTGGCTTTAGAGCTATAATAATTTTTGCTGTTTAGTCTCATTTTCAGATAACTCCTTTGGATTCACAATTTCAACATCTTCAAAGACATTGGTTACATTGTTATCAGATAATGTTTTAATATCTTTAGCTTCTTCCATAGTCAGCATTCCGTTCATAATTTCAGGGCAATAAAGCCTTCCAAAAAATGCTGCGGCTCTGTATCGAAGCATTAATTCAGGCATTGTTTTCCATTTTGACCCGTTTTTTGTAAGCCACCCCTCTGCCTGTGCCATTTCCATAGATACCAAAGGGCTTGTTAATTTTTTACCGGTTATTTTTTCTACTGCATAAGCTCTGCACTGGGTCATTTCCTCATTCATTTGAAATTTTAAACATCCTTCAAACTTCCCGCTTGCATTAATACAGGAAATTATAAAGGTGCTTGCCCAGCTCGGGCGCCCGTTAATAACATGCATATTCTGCATTATTAAAAACGGACTCTGGTTTAACCGATTACTTAATTCAATTGCAATTAAACAGTTTGATGGCTTATTTTTATAAGAAGCCGGGATTAAATCCGATTTAGAAAGCTCTGTTGCCATTATCATTGCTTTTTGGAAGTTTTCTTCCCCGCTAAAAACAGTTAAGGTGTTTTGTAGTTGAAGTTCTTCAAGTTGATTTTGAGGAGCTGTCACAATATCATTTTGCATTTTTATAACCTTTCTTCAAATAAATTGCCGTTTTCGTTATTTGTTCTATCCGGCGGAATGCAAAACGGCAAAAAATCCTTCCCGCGTGTTCGCGCTAAAATTTATATATCCCATAGCATCGCTTCGTATTGCTCTGCTTGAAGTTCGGCTTCTGCTACGGGGTCAAAATCTTCATATTCTTCAGGGGGTTCTGTGTAATAACTTTCAAGGTGGTTGTAAAATTCGGTTGAACCCCATCTATAACCTGTTATTCGCATTTACCATCCTCCAACAATTCAGGGTTTTCATAAATGTTTCCTACGACTTCCATATCTTCCGATATAGTTTTAATAAATCCTGCAAGTGCAAATGTATCGGTTTCGTAAAATCCTTTAGGATTCCAAGAAACAGGGTGTAATGCTCCATATTTATCTTTTAATATATCCCCCTCATAAATCAGCTGGTCTTTTTTATCTTTTAAACCTGTGGACTGCATAGGCACAAGGTCTGTATTACCGAAAGCAGTATATAAATGACATCCCGCCCAGCTTTCTATCTGTTTATGGATTTTATTCCAAAACCTAAAGAAAAACCTATCCTGCATTTTTCGCTTCCCTTTGTTCTTTTTCAAATTCCAATTTGTCAATTTGACATAAAGCATCCAGTGCTTTTTTATAGCAAATAACAAGCGGACCAGTTGCGCTTTTTTGGTAAAGAGAAAGCTTGTTTATCATCTCTTTTACTTCCCATACCCTTGTAGGCCTGGGCTTTGTTATCGGAAACAATTCCACATCATTTTTTGCTTTTCTTTTACGTGGAACATCCAAAAAAGCTGTATTGTTCATATATAAATCCTTTCTAATTTTATTCAAAGAAAAAGCCCTCAAAATGAGGAAAGAGGGCGCTTATCACCAGTTAAATTTTTAAGAAAAACGGAGCAGTAATTCAGTTAGAGTCTGCTCCATAGTTTACGGAATTTAGGTTTTGGTTAAATCCTTAAGTGTGCCTTCCGCATAGAAAAAAATCACTCAGAATCACTACATACAAAACGAAAGACACGGTTAAAGATTTTGCTTTGGTTATAGAGGGCTTTTCAGGTACCCGCCCTCTATAACACGGGAAGGGCTCATACGCCCCCTACGCCCTAAAATTAATCTTCAAATGTTAGTTTATAACCTTTATCTTGTGCGTATTTTAAACGATTAAAAAATTCTTCTATGGGCATATCTTTAATATTCCAAAAATTAACTACTGAAAATGTTTTATCCTTTTTGAAATAATAAACAAGTCTTATTTCATCCGTTTCGTTAATTTTTCTAATTGTAAGAGTATTCATTTTTTAATCCTTCCTAAAATCCTTATGGCAACCCGTCATTGCTGACAGGTTGATTAAAGATTTTAAACCCCCGTCTTTCCGGGGTGTCAGGTTATTTTATTAATGTGTCGTGAACCATTGACACGTGCCGATTCGCCAAAGCAGGGCGGCTACCCACCCCCTTGTCTTTCCAAGTGTCTTTCTATAAAAATGGGGCAGGCACAAGGTCTTTCCCTTGCGGTCATTACTTTGGAAAAACTCCGAGCCGTAACGCCCTGCACTCAAGAAAAGCAGAGTGCTAACACCAGCCTGTTTATCCCCTCATTGGTTTTGTTTTAAGATTCCAAAATCAACTGTACGAAAATATCGGATAGTTGAAAATCTTTGAAGCTCTAAAGAATATCCAGCGTCCTATTTATTTAATGAACTTCGATGTTAAATAAGTTACAGAAGAGTGGATATTTTATTCAATTGTAGCCTGCGCCGTTTATAGACCTCCCCGCTCATATTTGCTCATATCATCGCATTGGCTTATATCATCGCCCCGGCAGGTACTGTTCATCGGTCGTCTTACGGTATGAAATATTTGACTTGCCCCAAAGTCATGTGCTACATGTGTTTTAGCGCATGTTCACTACGCCAAAAAATGCATTATATGCGCTTAGAGAGGTAGTGGAAACATGGCTAAACAAACACGTTGCCGTTCTGCGGTAACTGGAAAGTTTGTCAAAGAGTCTTACGCTAACAAAAATCCAAAGACAACTGTCAAGGAAACCGTTAAGAAAAAGGCTAAATAGCAGACTTTGGGGAGGAGGATAGAATTTCTATCCTCCTTTTTACCTGACTCTGGGGAGAGGTAGAATATCAAATATTTATTTGTCAATGTGCAAAGTATGCCATTTGGCATTACAAATTTTGCTTAAATATTTTATATAAGCGTGGTGGTTAAAATTTATGAGGTAAATAATTTAAGACTTAATTTTCCATAATGAACTTACAATTACTGCATTAAGGCTTATACCGAGCTTTTTTGAAGTATTTATAAGTATTTTATGAAGTTCTTTTGGAAGCCTCAAAGTAATTTGTGTTTTTTCTTCTGGTTTCATTTTGGTTTCCTTATGATTTCTAATATACTACGATTTCATTTTGGTGTCAAGATGATTTCTTGAAAAATTTATTTTTTATTAATAGAATGGTTTAATACTGGTTTCACAAAGGTTTTATTATGGCTACAAAAAAATATGAAAATGAAGTTCAGTTCACTTTAAGAATAAATAAAGATGTATATAATGCTGTTAAAGAGATTGCCTCAAAAGATGGGCGTTCAACGACAAAGCAGATAGAATTTATTCTCAAAAAATATGTTGAATGTTTGAAAAATCAAGAGTGATAAGGAGAAATTAATTATGGAATGCCCCAATTGTAAAAAACAATTAGCAGATAACGCTAAGTCTTGTCCGGAATGTGGATATGATTTTAGTAAAAAGAAAAACCCTTTACTTGGTTGCGGTATTGGTTGTCTTAGTTTGGTCGGAGCTTTAATTATATTAGGTATTATAGGTTCATTGTTTGGAGATAATGAAGCTGTAGAAAAACAAATGTTAAAAGCTGGAAAGAGCTATCTTGAAGAAGTTCAAAATGAAGTTGCTCAAGATGCTGTTGAACAATATAATATTGCAAAACGCGAGGGCGATAAAATACAAGTTTGTGTACAAGCCGGACTTGTTTCTGCTGCATATTTGCAAGCTAAAGATGAAGCTAATTATCAAAAATGGAAAGCTATCCAAAAGGCTGATTGCAGGGCAGCAGGAATGCCATATTAGAAAAATTTTAAACTTTAGTTTGTACTATGAATTATTGATTTTTCGAAGGGATAAATAGCAATGAAAAAGATTATCTGTTTATGTATTATTTGTGCATTTGTTAGTGTTGCTTCTGCATTTGCTCTTGAAGGAAATACTAAAAAAACTTTTGGTTTTGAATTTATGTTTTTTAATGACAACCCACTTGTTGTTGGACATTCGCCAGATTCATCGGCTTATGAATTATTAAATAAAACCACAAAAATTAACAAAATTAACGGTAAATCTATGTTACCATATTCAAAAATGACTTTAAGTAAAAAATTATATTCAGCTATGGATGGCGATAACTTAACTTTAAATGTGACAATAGATGGTAAAAAACAAGATATAACTGTGGAGAAAAAAGAATTATTTATTAGTGATTATATTCAGGTTTCAGATAATATTTTTGTTTATAGAAAAATTAAAACCAATAATGAAATTGCATATGTTTGGGCAAAAGAATTAAAATATAAAGATTTCTTATCAAATACGCCCAAAGCAGCTTATTCAAAAACCGAAAAAAAAGTTGATTGTTATAACAAGAAAATTGGCGATTTAAAACAAGTTTACTACAACTCTAAAGATGAATATCTGAGCGAAAAAACTTTTTCTGAATATGGCGCTATGTCCAGCATTGTCCCGAATACTATTGGAGAAAATATTTATCACTTGGCTTGCACTGAATATAGAACGAAAAAATACGATAGAGAACACCCAGCTTTGTTGAATTAGCTTTATAAAAAGCGGAGTGATAAATACTCCGCAGTTCAATTAGTTGTTTTCCGCATTATTTCTGTGCGCTGTTGTATCGCAACGGCACATAATAGGGTTTCTAATATCTTTTGTTATTTTTTCGAAAAGTTCTCTTGCTTCTTTTCGCCTGAAATGGTCTTCAATGCAGCCTTTTATAATCACACAGATGATATATACAAGGCTGAATTTTACAATGCCGAAGCAAATATCTTGTTCAATATGCCCGTAGTACATCGCAACCCAGTATATTAAAAGTTGTGTAAAAAACATTGTTCCCGAATTCATAAATCCTCTCTTTCTATTTGGGGTAAAGGGGATGTTGCCACCCCCTTTATTAGTTCATCCGAGCGAATGGATGAAGGACAAAAATTTGCCAAGTGCCACGTGTAAAAAAAATGGCGGAAGTTTTGCATGGCACCGGCTTGCGTTTGCTTATATAAAATATTTAATTGTCAATGTTCAATTGCACAACAAATAAAGGTGTACAACGGGTTGTTGTTCCTGTGTTTGTTGTATTTACAAGCTTTTTTCAGCGTTTTATAATAATAAAACGGAAATGAGGAGGAAGTAAGATTTTTAAGGACTTGCTACCTCTTTATTTTTATCTACATAGGCCTTCATAAAATTTCTGAGTGCATAAGTCATATTTGTAAAATTCTTCTTGACCGCAGCATCAAAATCAAGATAAAGGTCTTTATCGACCCAAAAATTCATTTTATGTTGTATATTTTTTTCTTTACTCATAAAAAGAGTATAACAACATAACTTTTTAAAGTCAATAGTCTAACTTTAAAAGTGGGATTGAAAAATGAGTATAACGAGAAAAATAGTACAAATTGGCACTTGTCTTGGGATTGCAATACCTTTAGATGTTTTTCGGCTATTGGATATTGACCCTAAAAAATCAAGATTTTATTTCAGACAAGATGATAGTGGCAGAGTCTTTATTTCAGTTTTATTGCCAAATGTTAAAAAAATTGATGAAAGAAAATTTTCAAATAAGGGCAGTAAATCTTTTTATGTAATATTGCCTCCTATCTTACTTGATTTGTGGGGCCTAAAGTTTGGTGATGAAACTGAAATAAAGCTAAACAAAGAGAATTTAATGGAATTAGAAATTATTCCTGCACGCTTAAAATAGAATATTCCTCAGATTTTTCTTTTTCTGATTCGATAAAGTTTTTAATTGCCAGGCTACAAACTTTGTTAAAATGTATTTTTTTAACATTTGATATTTTTTCAAGCATATTAACATTTTCATCCGATACGGCAATTGTTACAAAACTAACGCTCATTGCTATTCTTACTCCTTTCTTTTATGGGCGATAATTTTATTCTTTTAAAAAAGTGTCGAGGTGTCCATTACCCTTTTGGGTCATTGAAAAACCATTGAAAAACTTAATGGTGCTTATTTGTCATAGATTCTAATTTTGATATAATATTTTTATGCGTTTTTTATTGGTTTTAATTATGTTGTGCACAATAAATTCTGCCGCCTTTTGCGCGCGTCAATATTCTGAGAAAACTTATCAAAAACAATGGTGTAATTCTAAAGGCGGGCAGCTTGAATATCAGCTAAATGATAAAACCCGGGTTGATTGTCTTACTGAAAAATATGCCGTAGAATTTGACTTTGCAAATAAATGGCACGAGTGTATAGGACAGGCTCTTTATTACGGGCAAAAAACAAAAAAGATTCCTGCCTGTGTTTTAATAATGGAAAATGAAGAAAAAGACGTTAAATATTTAAAACGTCTTCGCTACGCTGTTTACAATAAAAAGAGAATCCCTGAATTTAAAACTTTTACTATCACGCCTGCCGTATTTAAATAAAAAAATATTAATGTCAATTTTTGTAAATATTACGAATAGATATATCGAATAGTAATAAAATAGGGTTATAATATTGATATGGTCATACAGACTATGTCAAAACCCTCACCAATTTCTCCATCAAAAGCACCTGTTAAAAAAGAGATAAAAAAGCGGGTGCACTTTGCAATACCTACATACAAAAAAGTTTATTCCGTTTTTCAATATGACCAGAAAAAATATTCTGAGATTTGGAAAAAGATTAGAGCTCTTGCTATCAAATTTAATAAGCCTGAAATATTTTTTAGAGTTTCGCCGTATAAAGTTTTAGAACATTGCTACATTAAGAAAAATAGTGCTTTAAAAAAACTTGGCGATGAAAAACATATTTTCCGATACAAAACATTACACAAAATTTATGATGAAATTGCAAAAGAAATTCTGCATGGGCAAGCATTATTACCGTTTGATGGGATGATTTTAAAAAAGGATGGTTTGAATTTATATTTAAATGTTTATCAGAAAGAATATGAATGGTTTGATAATAAAACAAAAATTTATAAAAAATTTAAAGGCGAGAAAATGATACTTGTTCAAGCCGAAATTGCAGGTACGGAAAAAATGCCCATCCACCAAAGGCTTAAAATTCATATAAAACTTTTAAAGCTGTTAAGGCAGGGCTTTAAGGTTAAAAAAGCAGTAAAAAATGCTTTAAAAATTTGCAAAGAATGTTGACATTGTGCCCGTGTTAGCGGGCTTTTTCTTTACCCGATTTTAAAGCCTGTAAACTAAGTATAGTGCGCATATTCGGAGGCACATTTTTTAATGGCTAAAGTAGTAAAAAATAGCGAAAAGGGCACTCGTGGCGGTTCAAATAAAGGTGAAAGGCGCGGAGGCAGACAAAAAGGAACCCCTAATAAAAAGACTTTGGAATTAAAGGAAATTTTAGGGGATTTCGACCCTGCAGAAAAGATGGCGGAGCTTTTTGAAACAACAAAAAAAGAAGATATTAAATTCGGAATTTTAAAAGAATTAATGAAATATATTTATCCGCAGCGTAAAGCTGTTGAAATGGATATGCGCACTAAAGATAGTACACCTGTGATTGTGGATGATATTAAATGATTAGGCTTAGTGATTTAATTGTTCCCGCTTTTTATGCGGCGCATAAAGATATTAAAGAGCGCAAGCATACCCATTATTGGTTTGCAGGTGGGAGAGGCTCAACAAAATCTTCCTTTATTTCGCTTGAAATTGTAATAAATGTGATAAAAGACCCCGAATGTAACGCGATTTGCTTTAGAAAAGTGGGTAAAGACATTGAAGAAAGTGTTTATAACCAAATTCTTTGGGCGATTGATATTTTAGGGGTGAATGATTATTTTAAAGCGTATAAATCCCCGTATCGAATAATTTATAAACCTACGGGGCAAGTAATAGCCTTCAGGGGCTTAGACGACGCCACAAAAACGAAATCAATAAAACTTAAAAAGGGGTATTACAAAATTTCTTGGTTTGAAGAATTGGACGAATTTTCAGGTCCGCAAGAAATAAGAAAAGCGGAGCAATCTGTTATGCGTGGTGGTAATCAATTTATCGCTTTTAAATCATACAACCCACCGCAAAACGTTAATAATTGGGTCAATAAAGAGGTCATACACGAGAGAAAAGACAGGCTTGTAACTAAAAACACTTATTTGGATGTTCCAAAAGATTGGCTTGGTGAACAATTTTTCATTGAGGCAGAATTTTTAAAGAAATTTAACGAATTAGCTTATCGCCATGAATATTTAGGTGAAATCACAGGCACAGGCGGCTTGATATTTAACAATGTACGTGATTTGCGCATAACAGATGATATGATTGCAGGGTTTGATAATTTAAGAGAAGGTATCGACTGGGGCTTTGCTGCTGACCCGTTTGTGTGGCTTAAATTACATTACGATAAAACCCGAAGATGTGTTTATATTTATGATGAAGAGTATAGAATACAGCTTACAAATCCAAGAGCAATGGAACTTATAAAACCTCGACATCAAACTTGGATAACGGCAGACAAGCAAGAGTTAAAGTCTATTGATGAATTCGACTCAAATGGCTTTAAAATCACTAAAGCAGAACAAGGTCCTGATTCTGTTCGCTACGGCATTAAATGGCTGCAGCAGCTGGCATATATTTATATTGATAAAGAACGTTGCCCGCACACCTTTGAAGAATTTAGCCTGTATGAGCTTGAAAAAAATAAAAACGGCGAGTTTAAAGATAAATACCCCGATAAAAACAATCACTGTATTGATAGTACACGCTATGCACTTGAAGATGATATGAATAATAATTATGTAACGGCTGTTAGTGGATTGCGGTTATAGCTTACATTTCATGAATTTTAGTCAAAAATTGCAATAATCTTTTTTTAAAAGTTTTATTTCTCTCTTTGAAAAAGAAAAAATATCTCTTTCTTTTGATTCCAAATTCATAAGCGTAATAATCAAGATTAAATGTTTCTTGCTTATGTTTTTCTATTAAATTTTTAAAAAAAACAAATGGTTTAAACACTTTATAGATATTCCCCTCTTTGCGTATGTTTTAAATATTTTGAAATAAAATCAGGTATATATCATTATATCATATCACAAAAGCCCGATTTTTAAACCTCCATAATTTAAACTATCGGAGGGGATAAATGATTTATCAAGTAATGGCTGATAGCAACGAAATAACCAAAGAAAATGTTATTAAATGGCTAAGAGTGTTTGAATCTGAAATTTTGCCAATGCGAAAAAAACTTGGAGATTATTACGATGGTAAAAACGAAATAAGCAAGCAAGGCGCAGTAAAAGGACGCCCTAACTATTCTATCAATGTCAATATGGCAAAGTATATCGTTGATGTGGCAACAGGTTACGCTTTTGGTGTTCCTGTTACCTATGACACAAAAGACGAGAATACAAAGACAATCTTAGAAAAGCTCCAATATATCAATAAAAATAATAACGTTTCAGAGGTTGATTTTCAACAAGGCGGGGATATGGCGACGTTCGGTGTGTCATATCAGCTTATTATGGCGCGAGAAGGTGATGAACCTCTTGAAGACAGGGTTATATATCGACGTCTTGACCCGTTAAAAACATTCTATGTAACAGATAACACCGTATTAGAAAACCCGTTGTGTGCTGTTTATTACCATACATATATTGAAAACAAAGCTGAGAAAGCAAAAGTTTATGTTTATGATTCAACGGATTTGTATATTTTTGACGGTGCAATGGGGAATTATACTCTATTGAGTCAAGAACCGCATAATATGGGCTATATTCCTATTATTCAAAGCTTAAACAATGATGATGCGTTCGGGGATTTTCAATGTGTTACTGATTTGTTAGACAGTTTGAGCCTTGCAATCTCCAATAACACTGATAACTTGCAGTCTATTGCGAATGCCATTCTTGCAGTTTCAGGTGGCAGGTTGACAGAGGAGCAGAAGCAAGAAATAAATAAAAGTAAAATTGCGCAATTGCCCGTAGGTGCAACAATGGAGTGGATTATTAAAAATATAAGCCCAGAAGCTGAAAGAATGCAGATTGATAATCTGCTTAAGTTCTTATTTCAAATCTCACAAGTACCTGATTTAACAGATGATGCCTTTGGAGGTAACCAATCAGGGGTGGCAATGCGCTATAAAATATGGGGATTAGACCAGTTATGGGTTACAAAGACCACGAAATACAAAAAATCTATATTCCAACGTCTTAAAATCCTTTTATATCTGCTTCAATACAGGTTTAAGAGTAATGTGGAACTCCTCGACAACATAGACGTGTCATTTACTCGTAATTTACCACAGGATAATTCAGAGGTGTATACAATGGTTAACGCTCTCAAAGGGGTTATTTCTGACCGGACGTTATTGGCTAATATACCTTTGGTCGAGGATGTGGACAAAGAGCTCGAAGAACTCGACACACAAGCGCAAAAGAATGCGGATTTGTATGGGTTTAGTAACAATGACAGTTTAAAACAGCAGGAAGAAGATGAGGATGGCTCTAAGCAGTAAAGATTATTGGGCTATACGTGCAAGGCAGGATAAAATCAAGGTTATTAATACCGGAGAAAAGGGTATTGATAACCTTAAACGTTTGTTAAAAACAAACTTGGATGATGTTGAAAAGAAAATCAAAGATTTTTACGAAAAATATGGCGAAAACCCTGCAGAGAAATTGTCTTATGCTGAATTTGAAAAATACAAGCAAGAATTAAGGGCAAAGGCTAAAAAATACCCGAATGATAAAACTTTGCAAAAAATGGCAAAGCAGGACATACCAAAATATAGGATTGATAGGTTGAGAGCGCTTGAAGCGGATTTGCAAATAGCACTTGCAGAAGCAACAGCAGGACAAGAAGCGGGTATTTACAAAACATTAAAAGATGTTGGCAGAGTGTCCGAGACTTTAATTGTTAATAGATTTAGAAAATCTCTTGGACTTGATTTTAATACGATTTCAGGGCGAAAAATGAAACATATTTTATCGTCTGATTGGAGCGGAAAGAATTGGAGCGAGAGGCTTTGGAAGGATAGAGAAAAAGTTGGTGCAAAGGTAACTGAAATTTTAGAAAAAGGTATGCCGCAGGGTGAATCTTTACAATCTATGGCAAGAAAATTGAAAAATGCTACCGGTGAAAGCTTTAATGACGCTTTTAGACTCATAAGAACCGAAACAAGCTATATTGATGGGCAAGTGACACTTGATAAATATAAAGAAATTCAAGAAAAACTTGGAGAAAAATTGAAATACAAGTATGACGCTTTTTTAGACAATCGCACATCAAAAATATGTAGAGAGCTGGATAATAAAGAATTTTGGGTGGATGAGGCTGAGGTTGGGAAAAATTTTCCGCCCATGCACCCAAATTGCAGAAGCACAACACAATTGATTATTGATTAAGTTTATTGTATTAAAACCTGCCCGATTTGCAATTTGCAATACTGTTTTTATGTTTATTCGTACAGTAAAAACGGAGGAGGAAGAAAAACATTATGGCAGACAATGATAACACGCAAAATGGCGGCAATGGTGAAAAAACCTTTACACAAGCGGATATTGACAGCTTAACCGCTAAACATCAAGAAGAGATGAATAATTTAGCGGGTAAGTTAAGGGCTGAATTTAAGGAAAAAGAAAAAGCAGCCAAAGCAGAAGCGGAAAAAATCGCAAAGCAAGCGAATATGACTGAACTTGAAAAAGCAAATGCTGAACTTGCAGATTTACAGGCAAAATATCAAGAAAGCCAGGATACTATCGCTCTAACTGTACAGAAAGACGATACCCGTAAAATTATGTCAGAACTTGGAGTTGAGGAAAAATGTCTGGATTTTGTTTTTGTTCCAAAAGATATGGAAGCCACCAAGGCACGTACAAAGGCTTTTAAAGCATATATTGACAATGTAAAAAAAGAAACTTTTGAAAAAAATGTGGGCGGGACCCCGCCGGGTGCAGGTGGAAACAAAACAGGCTCAAATGCGGATATAAATAACGCTATAAGAGCCGCGGCAGGTATTAATTAAAAACGAAAGGTTAAAAAATGGCAAATACAGTAAATACAATTACAAGGTCAAATGCAGAGGTATTAATTCCTACAACGGTTGCAAATGAGATTATTTCAGGTGTTACAGAAACCGCTAATATATTGCGCTTGATGAATAGATTACCCAATATGACCTCCAAACAGCATAAGCTGCCGGTGTTATCGGCGTTACCCATGGCATATTTTGTGGATGGTGATACAGGGCAAAAGCAAACAACAAAGACAGAATGGGATAATATAATGATTACAGCAGAGGAAATCGCTTGTATCGTTCCGATTCCTGAGGCTGTACTTGCTGATTCAAGCTATGATATTTGGGCGCAAATTAAGCCGTTAATTGTTTCAGCTTTTAATGATGTTATTCAAAAAGCTATTTTATCAGGAGAAAATATCCCGATGTCTTGGGGTAAGGCAATTATCCCCGCGGCTATTGAAGCTGGAAATGTTGTAACTCGTGGAACAAATGAAGATATTGCTGGCGATATTATAGGCGAAGCCGGTGTTATGGCAAAAGTGGAAGAAGACGGCTTTAACGTTAACGGCTTCTTTGCAGATAATACACTAAAACCTGTATTAAGAAATCTTAGAAATGCAGATAATACGCCTATTTATGTAAATTCTGTTGCAACAGGCTCACCTTCAACATTATTAGGCATTTCTGTTAATTATAATAATTCAGGCTTATTTGATACATCAAAAGCTTTGATGGTTGCAGGTGATTTCACAAAGGCAGTTTATGCAATCAGGGAAGATATTACTTACAAAGTATTAACGGAAGCAGTAATTCAAAATCCTGACGGCACAATTGCTTATAACTTAGCTCAACAGGATATGGTGGCATTGCGTTGTGTAATGAGATTGGGTGTTGCGGTAGCTAATCCTTTAACAAAAGCAAACAGTGACGCTACAACACGCTATCCGTTTGCAGTACTGGCACCAGAAACACAAGCAGTAGCTGCAAGAGCAGCAGCTAAAAAAGAATAAAAGATGTACGAAAATGAGGATGCAGGGGGGATTACTCCCCCTTTATTTTGAAAGGATAAAATATGGGTTTATTTGATGCAATAGGCGAATTATGTGCAATGCCAATCAGATGTGCAGGCGAAGTTGTAAAAGATATTACAGGCAATGGAGATAATGAAGAATGTGATGTAATGATGTCTTTAATGACATTAGGCACAAGCTCTGTTGTTAAAGGTATAGGTAAAACTATTGAAAGAGCTTGTGACAATTTGGAGTAGCGAATGATTGAAAATTTTAATAAAATAAAAAAATATGTACTTACTTTGGGTGGGTTTGAGGATACCCCAAAACTTGATTTACAAATTCAAATGAAAATCAATGAAGCACTTGCTTATTGCTACCGTGATGATGTGCCGGAAGCGATGGAATTACCCTTGGCTGGTGTTATTGCAGATGAATTAAAAACAAAAGATATGGCGGGGTTTGAGGGTAATGTGGCAAGTTATTCAGAAGGTGATATGTCGGTTTCTTTTAATACTTCCGTTACTGATACGAGTAAAGCCTATTATGGTGGCAAACTAGAACCTTTTAAACAAATAATCGGGGTTATATAAATGTTTCGTGATGATATTTGTTCCATTGAGCGCCCTGTGGAAATTAAAGAAGAAGGCGAAACTATCGGTTGGCAGGATGATATTATAGCGGTTGATGTCCCCTGCCATTTATCTGTATTATCAAAAAGCCCTGTGGTTCAAACACAAAGCACGGCAACGGTTTTACTTGATTATGTTTTATATATTGATACAAAACACGGTATAACAATTCAAACAAACGATAAAATCCGGGTTAGAACGGCACAGGGGCAGCAATATGAATTAAAAGCAGGTGAAAGCCATAAATACAGATTTACAACCCAAACGCATTGCGAGGTGACAAAAGTTGTTTGATGAGTATTTTAATAAATTAAAAGAATTAAAGCAAGATGCGCCGAAAATTTTTGAAAGAACGGCAATAAAGGGCGCTGTTGAATTTGTTAATGCTGCTAAAAAAATAACAGATGAAGAAGATTTGGTTGACACGGGGAATTATAAGCGAAACTGGTATGCAGATGCAACAACAGTTGGTGATAAGCATATTATTTATTGCGAAAATTCAGTAGATTATGCTTCACACCTTGAAGAAGGGCATAAAACTTTGAGCGGTGGCAGGGTTAAGGGACATTTTGTGGGCAGAAGAGCAATAGACAAGGCTTTTTCATATTGCGTCGACCTTTTAGATAAGGCAATTGCCTCAGCCATGAAGAAAAAATAAGCCCGATTTTAATATTGCCATACTGAATTTATGGCAATAGTTATTGATTTTAAAAACGCTATCAGAAAGGCTATATTTAAAAAAGACGACACCGTTAATTTTTATTTCAATGAAATTTTAAGGGTGCAATATCCTTATGTTTTCTTCTACATCCCATCTTTTAGCCTTGAGAGGGCGATAGACCCCGAGCACTGGCGAAAAGTAAAGCTTATGTGTGTTGTTGAATACGCAAAAGATGAAGACAGTACAGCAGCTGAACTTTGGGAATATATGGACACTTTAGCTGAAGCTTATAAGCTTTTTGATTTTCTTGATACAAAGCTAAGGGTTGAAAACCCTGAATTTAAGCTGGTTGACGGCGTTTTACAAATGACTTTTGACCTTGAATTTTACGCAAGAGAAAAAGATGCTACAGAATTAATGGAATATTTAGATTTAACAATAAAACACGGGGGTAAAAATGGTACAAACACAGCCAAAATTTAAAGTGGATTTTAAAGAAGAGGCACTAACTGCCATTCAAAGACAAGAGAGGGGCAAGGTTGTAATCATTTTGGATGATGATACAAATGCGCTCGTTGATAAAGCCGAATACGGTGGACTGGGCGATGTTGCTAAGGCAGATTATACAGAGGAAAATTACGACAGATTAACCCTTGCATTTTTGGGCAATCCTTCAAAGGTTTTTGTGGTTAAGGCAGGCGAAGAACTTTCCGAAACTCTTGACAAACTTGATTATTACGATAATTATACGCTTTGTTATCCCGAGGGGACTGCAGAAGATTTTACAGCAATTCAAAATTATATTAAGAGTGTAAGGGCTAAAAACAATTACTCTAAGGCAATTCTAGGCTCTGCAATGTCGCCTGACGCGCAGTACATTATTAATTTTGCAACAGATGATATTAAAGCAAATGTAAATGGTAAGGTTAAAACTTTTACATCCGGGGATTATACCTGTAGGATTGCTGGTGCATTATCAGGATTGGCACCAAGCCGCTCTTTAACATATTTTGAGCTGCCCGAAATTGTTGAATGCCCATTATCAAAAGACCCTGACGCAGATGTTAAGGCCGGAAAACTTATTGTTTTGCACCAAGACGGCACATTCAAGCTTGGGCGTGCGGTAAATTCGCTTACAACGCTCACAGATGGTGTTACAGAAGCTTTTCAAAAAATCAGGGTATCTGACATTATGGATATGATTGCAAATGACATCATAGCAACTTTTAGAACCCAATATGTGGGCAAATATATAAATAATTTCACAAACAAAAACCGCTTGGTTGGAATAATTAATGCTTATTTGGATGATTTGGCAACAGAGGGTTATTTGGATGCTGAAAATGATAATGTGGTAATAATTTCTTATGAAAAAACCCGCTCATATCTGAAAAGCAAAGGGGTGGATGTTTCCAAAATGAGCTATATGGATATTTTAAAAGCTAATACATTATCTTATGTGTTCTTGGATGGGGTTTGTTCGCCGACCGACGCAATGGAAGATTTAGACCTTGGTATGTTTTTATATCAGGCAATGCAGCAGGCAGCGGCATAGAAAGGATTAAACAATGACAGCAGGAATAAGCGCAAAACAGGTATTAGTAGGCACAAGGGCAAAAGTATTTTTGGCAGGTGAAGAAATTGGCTTTTGGACAAATTTTTCAGCAACAATAACGCCAAATTACGATGATGTTTTTGTCGGCTCTGATGTTGACCGCACAGAGGTTTCATGGACTGGGGAGGGTTCTCTTAGCCACCAAGTAACAAATTCAATAGGGCCAAAATTATATAACAAGCTAAAAAATTCAAGAGGTTTACGTTTTGAAATTGAAGCAGAGATTGCAAGTGATGATACAGGTGAAGTACAGAGCATGACAATACCGGGTGTAACATTTGATAGTATACCGCTTGCTAACTGGGCTAAGGGCGAAGTGGTAACAGCCGAAATGGGCTTTAGATTCCCCGCTTCAAAAGTGCAATTCCCGCAATTAATTAACGGTTGAAGGAGATAAAATGCCAAATTTAGATAAACTTTTAAAAAAAATCGAAAAAAATAAAGAAACTGAAAATGAAGTTACAACGCACCAATTGACTATTGCGGATGAAACATTTGATGTGGTAACAATGACACGCAGGGAAAAACGTCGTTTTGTTTATGCTTTGGAAGGTAAAAAAGATATTACTGCAGGCGAAATTGTAGATAAAACAAGACCTTATATCTATAGCGCCCTTGGTCTATCAGAACTTGCAGTAAAAGCAAAAGAGGCGGGGTATATTGAAACTTTTCAGGAAGTTATCGATGTTCTTTTTGAGCCTGATGAAGTACTTGAAATTGTAGCCTTTATTATGGATATTAACGGCATTTCAAAAGATGAAGCCGAAAAAGCTATCACGGATGAGGTGGAAGAGATAAAAAAGCAATAGAGGAGGATTTAGACCTCCTCCTTTGTGCTTATTATCTGCAAAAAGGGATTGACCCTGAAAAAATTTTAAGTCTAACCCAAAAAGAAAAATATTTTTACCTTGCTTCTATTGTGTGGTGGGGTGAAAAACAGCAAGGATAATTAAATGCCAGATTATAGGGAAACATTTATTTTAAACGATAAAGTATCTCCAACTTTAAAAAAAATTGTAGTCAATGCTAGGGCATTTGATAGAAAGTTGGGGCAAACACAAGCCAAAATGGCGAAGTTGCAGAAAAGATTTGACAACATTAAAAAAGTAGGTCAGGGTATGCAACAAGCAGGCGGTAAAATCACTGCAACCGTAACTAAAATTACGGCTGGGGTTACGGCTTTAACAGGTGCTTTTGTGTTTGGATTAAATAAGGCTACAGATTATGCTGATAGAATTGATAAAATGAGCCAAAAAATAGGTATGTCAGCTGAAAAATATCAGGAATTAAACTTTGTTTTATCGCAAAACGGTTCAAATATTGATAATTTACAGATGGGATATAAAACTTTAACAAACCAGATGGCAGCGGCAAATAAAGGCAACAAAGAATCTGTTATTTTATTCAAAAAGCTTGGCGTGAGTGTAAAAGAAACAAACGGCGAATTAAGAAGCACGGATGATGTTTTTGAAGATTCTATTAAAAGCCTCATGCGGATGAAAAACCCTACTGAAAGAATGGCAGTTGCTATCAAGCTTTTTGGTCGAAATGCACAGGAATTAGCACCATTACTAAATGGTGGGATAGAAAGTTATGAAAAATTAAAAAAAGTCGCAAGAGAAAAAGTCGGCATTTTATCAAAAGAAGAAATAGCAAATGCAGTTAAATATAAGGATACAATGGATAAATTTTCCAGAATGTTTGAAACAAGAATATCAGCCCTTGCAATTAAATATATGCCCAAGGTTACGGAATATTTGGATAGAATTATGTCTAATACCGGGCTTTGGGATAAGGTAGCAGTTTCATTGGCAAAAATTATAAGCTCTGTTGTAAAAATTATTGATTGGTTCGTAAATTTAAACGGGTGGCAGAAAAAATTGGTAATTGGGGCAGGGTTATTAGTGGCCGCAATAGGACCTATTATTACTATAATTGGTTCACTTATGACGGCTGTAGCTGGATTAAATACAGCTATAACGCTTTTAGCTGCCAATCCAGTAATATTAACAATAGCAGGCTGGACTACAGTATTTGCGGGACTTGCTGCAGGGATTTGGGCTGTAATACAAGCAATAAAGGCCTTTAAAAGTCATATGGACTTTATAAATCGTATGAAAATAAATACTATTAATACGAATTTCAATACAGAAGAGCTGCAAAAGCTTTCCACAATAAAATCTAGTATGGGTTCACAAGCTTTTATTAGCAGATATGGCAAAGATGTTGCAAAAGCTGTAAATAATTATGAAAGAAATGATAATAGAAGTTATCAATCAAATAGCAATAATACCAACACGGGCAACACTTATAACACAACAAATAATTATAACTCTGTAATGCCATTTGCCAATATGCAATATGCTACAAATAATTAAATAAGCTGTTGTGCATATTTGACTGCCGGATACGCTTGTGCTATAATATAACTAACTGTTTGGATTTCAATATTTTTATTAAGAATTTTGAAATACTTGTAGTTTAATTAAATATTGTTTTTACGGCATAGTTGAACAGCTAGCCGATTTTGTGCATGATAAAATGTTTGTTATGTTGAAAATATAAATGAACAGGTTATTTATGCAATTCAGACAAATTTTAAGAGCTTTGGGGAAAACTCAAAAAGGCAAAATTCATCTCGCCAAATTACTTGCCAGATATAAAACAAGAATGACTGACAGAGAGTTCCAAATTTTAAATCTTACTTATATTAAAAAGCTCCCTGCCTTTGATGTTGCAGATAAACTGGGTTTTTCAAACAGCCATTATCATAATGTTTTAAATCCTGCACTTGCAAAGTTTGAAGCCTTTATTGATGACGTCTCTTTACGAGAAATTGTTGATATTTTATAATTTTTAGAGTTTTGTTAAATTCCTTTAGAAGATTTTCTTTAAATTGCCTCTATGCTAAAAGTATGGAGGTCATTTTTTATGTACGGCAATTACTCTATGTTTAGAAATGGTGCAATTCCTGTTGCTAGCATTGAAGAAGCTAAAAATGCGCCTATTGATTTAAGCGGAAATCTTGTTTGCTATTTCAACCAGGCAAAAAATGAAGTTTATTTAAGGCAATTTAATGCAAACACCGGCGGTGCTTTTTTTGGAAAATATGTTTTTGCTGAAACCCCAAAAGAAGAACCTAAAAAAGATGAAATAAGCAAAATTAATGAAAAGCTTGATTATCTTTACGGGATGCTGGATGAAATAATTAAAAAAGAGCCAAAAGCAAAAGAAAACAAAAAGGCGGTAAAAGATGATGAATAATATTTTACAAAATATAATGATGGCAAAAATCCCGCCACAAATGCGTACGGAGATTGAAAATACATATAAAATGGCGATGCAGCAAGCTAATCCTGAGCAGTTTTTTCAACAAAGATTTGGAAATAATCCGAATTTTCAAAAAGCAATGAATATAGTCAGAAATAAAAGCCCTGAAGAATTTAACAATTATCTAGGTAATTTATACAATACTTTAAGCAACGGCAACCCCGGCGCTTAAAGATTTTAATCCGCTTTTATAAGCGTGATGTACCACTTAGCCAAATGGCGCGGGTGTGATTTTGAAGTTACACGATGAAAAAGAAAGAGGTACATTATGGAAAATTTATCTGCAGCTGATATTGCAGCTGTTACAAGGCCAAGTTTTGGCATGGGCAATGGCTACGGTATGGGCGGATTTGGCGGCGATTGGCTTGCAATTTTAGTTTTATTTGCTTTATTTGGCGGCTGGGGCGGTGGCTTCGGTGGCGGATTTGGCGGAGGTAATGGAATTGGTATGCAAAACGGTTTTGACACCCAAACCCTTTTAAGAGGGCAAGAAGGTATTAAAAACGGCTTGTGCGATGGCTTCTATGCTATGAACACAAACAATTTACAATCACAAAATCAATTAGCACGTGATTTATGTTCAGGCTTTGCAGCAATTAACGCCGGAATAGCTGAAAACCGCTACAGTGCTAAAGATTGTTGCTGCGAAACTCAAAGACAAATTGAGAGTGTAAAATATGCAAATGCTCAAAACACTTGCGACATCGTAAATGCAATCCACGCTGAAGGCAATGCAACTCGTGATTTAATTACTCAAAACAAAATTGAGTCTTTGCAAACTAAAATCACCGAGCTTACAGCACTTGCACAATCTAAGGATTTTGCAATTTCTCAGGCAAACCAAAACGCTTATTTGGTGAATAAATTGCAGCCTTGCCCAATTCCTGCATATATTACTTGCAACCCTAATCAGGCAATTAATCCTTGTGGGTGCAACGGTTATAGCCAATTTGCGTAAAGAAATTAAGGCAGGGGCTTAATTGCCCCTGTTTTTAAAACAGTAAAAAGAGGTATTTAAAATGTGTAATAATTGCAAATGTAATAAAACAGACCATTATCTTGAAGCTGTGGCTGCAACTGCAACTAATGTAGCGCTTACAGTTTCAAATAGTACAAATATCAGCTCTCTTGAGCCTTTTAATATTATAACAGGGTGCAGAAGAATTAGCGAAGTTGTTACAGGGGCACCTTTGCCTGTACAGGTTATAGTTAACGGAACAGCCGTAGATTTACTTAACCGCTTTTCTTTGCCAATTTTGAGCAACAGAGTTCCTAAAAGGTCGAAGGGAACTTATGTGGTGCCTGCAAGTGGCACGCCTTATGTAATACTGCATACAACCCCGTGTAATCGGGCAAACGCCTAGAAGGAGGCAGCAATGGAAGAAATGACAGAAAAACTAGAATATATGGTTGAAAAATGCCCGGAAAAAGTTGTAGAAATGGCAAAACAAATGTATAGGCGCGACCCTGAAATGGTTGAAAAAATGCTTCAGGCCTTTAGAAACCACGGTGGGCATATTTCGAGCAGAAAAAAATATGAAGAGCTTGTTGAAAAGCTAAAATGGGCAAATGAAAACGGCAGAGGCGCAAAGTGGAATTTTGAAGATATTAAGAAAAATGCAAAAATCAACTTTGAAAACACGGACTTTACCGAATACGATTATGCCTATTTGGTAAATATGCTTTATGCAAAGTGCTGCAAATATGTTACAGACCCGAGTATATATTTGAAATTTGCTAAATGCTTACTTGAAGACAATGACGAAGAAACTAAACTTTACCGCGGTGCCTATCAACATAAACAAAAATACAACATGCGGGGCGAAAGAGATTATCACGAAAACCCGGATATGTATGGCGAAGAAAACAGGCACAGACATTACAGAAGCGAAAGAACCTATGACCCATTTTATGAGGATGAAAATATGCGAAGAAGGTATCGTTCGATGAATGATGAAATGAATAATTATAATAATTATGATGATTATGAAAATTCTCGAAGATACTATAAAGAAAGCAATATTGGTTTTTCAATCTAACACGTAATTTGAAGGCTTTGGTTTTCCAAAGCCTTTTTTAGCCCGTTTTCAAACCTCATAAAATTAATTTTATGGGAAAACGTTTGTTTATACAGCTTTATTGTGCAAAAACAGGGGAGAGCATAACTCTTCCGTTAAATCCTGAAACGACCGACATTTCAAATAGTAAAGAGGTCAAAACATACAATATTCTCGATTATGGCGAAGTGTCTGTAAGGGGCGGTAAAAAGCTCAAACGCCTGACTTTAACAAATATTTTTCCTGACAGCAATACATATTTTGCCCTGCTTGCAAGTCTTGTAAGGCAATTGGATTATAAGGCGTATAGTTTGCAAGAGACCGTGGATATGATAAATCGCTGGGTTGATGATGATGAAATTATCCGGGTTATAATTTCAGGACATTTAAACGCGGAATTTACGATTGAAAATCACGTATCACGGATTAGAGAAACCACAAGTGATTTGGGTTACACAATAGATTTAGTTGAATACAAAAATCCAGAAGAACAGCCAGAGCCTTATGTGCCCGAGGATAGCAATATGGTAAAGTTGAAAAAGCGCACTATAGATAAATATGTGCCATCACAAATTACGGGTCAAACCGGGCAAACCATTTATAAACTTGCAAAATTAACTTATGGCGGCAAATGGCAGGAATTGGCTGACAGGAACCACATCACAGACCCTAATATCACTTTGGCTGGGCAAATTGTGGAGATGTTGCCTATATGATAAAAATTACAAGCGATAATAAAGAACAAACCATATTAACTGTATTTGAGGGACTAAGTTGGAGTGGGGCTAAAGATATTGGGTGTCGCACGCTTTCATTTAGTTTTTTATACAATCCTCTTGTTAAAGATTTGCCACGATATAAAGCAAAAGTGGGTGATAAGGTTGAATGGATTGAAGATGATAAAACCCTGTTTTTAGGTTACATCGAAACATTGCCATATAATACGGATGATGACACAATTTCCGTTACTTGCCAGGATTTACTGGCTCGTGTCATGCGCTCTAAGTTTATAGGCAGAATGCGCGGAACGCTAAATGAGCTTTGTAATAATATTTGCGGCGCTTTTGGGATAAAAAACGGCGTTAATGTCGAAAATACCCATGTGCATAATATAGTATCAACCGGGGATTTAACCTATTATGATGTTCTAAAAACTGCGTTGGACACTATGTTTGAACGATATACACTTTATATGGATGGCAGTACATTAAAACTTGCTGACCATAATATTATTCAAACTTTTGAAATTGGAAAAAACATTCGTTCATCAAGCTTTTCTCAATCTATATCAGATATGGTGACAAGAGTTTTGATTATTGATAATAACGGGAAAATTTTAAATGCCGTTGAAGATACTGAAAATCTTCAAAAATTCGGCTTATTTCAAGAAGTATATAACTATAACAAAGATTGCAAAAACAATCTTGCAGAGGCCAAGAAACTTCTCAAAGGAGTTACGAATGAAGGCAGCATTGTAGTTAATAATAATAATGACTGTATTTCGGGAAAATTTATTACAGTAAAAGAGCCTGTAAATGCCTTTGAGGGCACGTTTGAAATACAAACTGACCACCATGTAATAGAGAATGGGAATAAATATATGGAATTGGAGATAAAGCATGTCAAGCTTGGGTAAAACTGTTGAAGTAATGCGGAATCAGGCAAAAAAAGTGCAACAATCCCCAGTGCAGATTGGGCAAATTTTGGAGCTTGAACCTTTTGCAATCCAGTATCAGGGATTAGAGCTGAGTTTGAAAAATGGTGACACAATTTATATCAACAATCTTCTTTTAGATAAAAATATTGAACTTGATTTAGCTTCGATGGATAGCCCGCAAACCATTAACCCGGCTTTATGGCAGGCTGATAATTCCCCAGTGTCGGATGTTGAAATTTCAGGTACTCAAAAGCAGTTTTTAACCGATTTTTACAATTGGACAAAAACACTACATGATAGATTTATACTGCATATGGGCGATTATATTACAGTACAAAAGCTTGGAAACAACACGTATTTGATTTTGGGAAAAGTACAAAATTTGGGGGTACAAAGTGAGCAGTAACTACGCTTTTATACCAACCACATTAACAGAAGAAACAAAAAAAGTAGAAAAATCGGAATTACCAATTTTTAGAGAACTTGCCTTTGATTTTGAGACAGGGCAACTAAAAACCCGTGGTGGGCAATATTATTATGTTGAAAAAAACGAGGCGATAAAAGTTTGGATATGGTTTGCGCGTCAGGCAAGTCGCTTTACTTATCTTGCTTATTCGACTGATTATGGCAATGAAATTCATACGCTCATTGGGCGGTATTTGGCAAAACAACTTTTATATTCAGAATTAAGGCGAATGATTGAAGAATGCCTGCTTTGTAATCCATATATAACAAGCCTCACAGATTTTCAAATTGAACAAAAAGGCGCAAAGGTTGAATGCTTTTTTGCAGTAAATACAATTTATGGCAGTATAGCGCAGAGCTATACTTATAACCAATAAGGGGTAAAAATGGGAACACAAGAAGAAATACAAGAAAGAATAAATGAAAGATTAGAAATTCCTGCAAACCTTTTAGAAGGCGGATTTTCGCAGCAGATTATAGGCTCTGTCGCTTATGAGTTAGCAAACGTTGAAGATACTGAACTAGATAAAATAGCCGATAAATGCTTTGTAACAACAGCACCTACCATGGAAGATTTGGAAAAATGCGGCGCAGATTATGGAATACCCGCAAGAAAAAAACAAAGCGCCACAGTTTATTTGGAAATCACAGGCGACCAATTTGCCGTTATTAACCAAAACGTTAAAGCTATTTATAACAATCTTATTTATACTGTGCAAGAATATAAGAAAATCAATTCTTCAGGAGTTGCAAGGGTTAAGGCAAAATGCGAAACAAAAGGCATTATAGGCAATGTACCTGCAAATTCTATAAATAAATTTCTAACAGAATATACAGGCTTAAAAACTGTTAACAACCCCGAACCCGCTTACGATGGGTTTGATGATGAAGATATCGAAATTTATCGCCAAAGAATTTTAGATTATTTAGCGGAAGATGCAACAAATGCAAATGAAAAACAATATGAAAAATGGGCAAGAGAAGTGCCCGGGGTACAAAAAGCGGTTATAAAATCTGCAGAGGTTATGGGCCCTGGAAATGTAGGTGTTTTTATCTCTGCAATTGATGCAACGGTATCAGAAGACTTAAAACAAGCTGTGCACGACCATATAGACGAAGTCCAACCAATTAACGCTACAATTATAGTAAATGCCTTGAATTATATTTATGCAAATGTTGAGGCCACGGTTGTTTTAAAAGAAGGGTTTGAGCCCGTTGATGTTCAAGATGAACTCGAAGAAAAACTTAAAAAATATTTACCAACAGTTGATAAAACCGTGTCATATTTTAAAGTTTCAGAATTTTTATTTGATTGTTCAGGTGTTGAAGATGTTGTTGAATACACTTTAAATGGACAAAGTACGTCATTAAATATTTCAGATACGGATTATCCTGTTATAGGTGATGTAAATATCATTAATTATGTTCCAAAAAGCCGCGCAAGAAAGAAAAACGGGGGCTAATTATGGCAATTTACGATAATGAACACTTGCCAAAATGTGTGACTAATATTATTGGTATAAAAGATGTTTTACTTGCAATTGACCCTGAAATACAACTTTTAAGGGATGATATTTCGCAGCTTATAAAAGAATTATATGTAAAAACTACAGAGAAATTTATCGCACGCTGGGAAAAGGATTTTAGCCTACCTTATGATAGCTCTTTAAGTCTGCAACAACGCAGGCAAAGAATTTTAAATAAACTTGCTCGTAAAAAAACTTTAAATTGGAAAAATTTAAGGCTTTTAATCCAAAATAATCTTGAAAACCCCCAAATTTACATTATTAATGATAGTGGAAATTACCATTTTAGAATAATTGTGCAAGACCCAAATTATGAACAGATGGAAAAAGCCGTCAAGACTGCAAAACCGGCGTATTTGACATTTGATATTATTGTCACAGAATATTTCAGGCGCTGTGGTACGTTTGTTTGTGGTACAGAGCCTCTTTAATTTTGCCCGATTATCAAAAATTTATAATTTCTTTATGAATAGAGAAGATATAGACAATTTAATCGCACATCTTATTGCAATTCAACGCTACGCAAAAGATATTCACTATAATTGCAGCGGCCCTAATTTTTATGGTAATCACGAATTTGCAGATAGATTTACTGTCGATATGGATGATTTTATTGATAGTTTAAATGAGGTTTGCCTTTTAGGACATTGTTACAAACCTTTACATTCAAGCGAATATTTAGAAAAAGCAAGCAAAATTATTCCATTTGAAATGAATTTTAAGACTTTAAAACAATTGTGTGTAGAAACGCTTGATATTATCGAAGGGATTAAAGGAATTTGGCGGGGTGATGAAGATTTGCTAGGCACAATCTCCCGTGCAATCCAAAACAACGTTGGACTTTTAAATATTATGTTTGGGCAAATAGAGGGGTATTAATGGGTTACGTAAAAAATAATTGGGTTGACCAAGAAGTCGAAAGACCAAGAACTTATGAAATAAGTAACAATTCTGATGGTTCTGTAACCTTAATTGATAGTTTTGGACTTGTTTCGGAGCTTGGAACTCCTGTAAATGCCGATAATATGAATCATATTGAAGAAGGAATCGAAGCTTGCGACCTGCGGAAATATAGTACTACAGAGGTTTTTAATAAATACGAATGGGCTACGGGGATTATTAATAAAGAAAAAGTGATTTATGAATCATTAAAAGACAATAATATCGGAAATCCCTTAACTGATAATACCAATTGGAAAAAAGTTTCTTTCGGCGGCGATTCAGGCGGTAAATATAACCTTGGAGATATTATAATCTCTGACCATGTTTTAGAAGGCGAAGAAGCAGTTGGAAAAGCTTTGCAGGGAACTTATACCTTGACGGCCGATACTGCATTTTACACTAAATGTTTAGAGGAATATACAAACCCCTCAAATACTTTAGAGGCTATAAGAAATGATATAACCACAACAGGCAATCTGAATATTGGTAATGGGGTAGTTAGCGGTTTTTCGGAGTCTAATTACGCGAAAACTTCTCCTTTGTTTTCTTTGCCTGCTTCTATTACAAGCTTTGAAATGACAGCTAAATTTACCACAGCAAGCACATTGCCCAATATACATTGTGGAATTTTTGGGCAGCTAAAGAACATAAGTACGCCGCAGATTGTATTTACTTCCAAAAATGAGCTAGAAGTAGAGATGCCCTTAAACGGTAATACATGGGGTCCTTTTATTAAAACTGCATATGCATTAGAACCAAATACTACTTATGTTGCAAAATTTACATGGGATGGTCAAAAAATTCAGCTGTATATTAATGGTGTTTTGCAAGGCGAGCAGGTTCAAACGGAATGCTATTGGAGTACCCCTGATGTAATCCTTGGTAGAGATGATGATAGCACTTCGGCTTTTAACGGTTTAATTGACCTCAAGGAATCATATATCAATATTAATGGTGCCAGATGGTGGACGGGTGCAGATGTTGTATTAAAAAATCCGAATGGACATTATTTTTATGATATAGCCGCAAAGCCCATAATTGATAATATCTACCAGGACACAGGTGTTGCTTATTACTTTGGGATTGATACCGAAAATAAAAGGGTATTTTTACCCCGCACCGATTGGTTTTTTCAGATGACGGGAAATCCCAATGAAGCAGGCAAGTATGTACCCGCAGGGTTGCCGAATATAAAAACTGCTGACGGTGCATATGTAGTATTTGCAGATGACACACCTCATCAGAATGTACCGCCTTTTAAATTTTTATCCCCTCAAGGCTATGGTGCTGGTTCTCAAACTTCTAATGATGTTGGTATGGGTTTTGATGCTTCATTATGTGACCCTACCTATGGAGCTTCACCCACCGTTCAGCCCAAAAGTACAAAAATGCTTCTTTATTTCTGTGTCGGTAATACTCTTATAAATACTGCAAATATTGATACAGAGAAACTAACGGGGGATTTAAGAAATCTTGAGGCAAATAAGGCGAATATTGATTTATCTAATTCCACAGTGCCGCATATAACAGAAACATATGTTAATGGCAGTTCTTGGTATCGGATTTGGTCTGATAAATGGTGTGAGCAAGGTGGGAGATATACAAATAGGAGTTCAGGTACCGTAGTTTATTTAAAACCTTTTGCAAATACTCAATATACTTTAGGCGGCAATTGTTTAACTTATGTCAATGACGCAATATTTAGCTCAGAGTTTCCACATACGCCTACAAAAAGAGGATTTAGCTATTCTAATAGTTCAAATAGAGAGTTTAGTTGGATAGCTTGCGGTTATTTAGCATAAGGAGAGTATTAATATGAGTTATAGACTTGAAAAACCATATACAGACAATGAACGAGCAGATTTTATCGTTAAATACAACCATAGTCAAGGTTTAGACATTGAAGAGACAGAAGAGGGAATGGTTGCGCTTGAACCGTTTGAAAAGCTCGTTGATGGAATTGTAACAGATAATACGGAAGTTTATGAGACAGAAAAAGAAAAGGAAGAAAGAGAACGCTTGAATAATCTTACAATGACAAAACGCGTTTTATGGCTACAATTAAAGGAACTTGGAATAACTTATAAACAGCTTAAGGATTTAATTGCTACAAATGAAGATGCACAGGCTGAGTGGGATTTGTGCGAAACTTTAAAGCGCGACAATCCCTTGCTTGATATCATGGGGGCCAAATTAAACATTACACCTGAACAAATTGACAATATGTTTAAAATTGCAAACGGAGAATTACCCGTAAAGGAAGAATCCGCGGAAGAAACAAACGGTGCGGGCAAAGCCTCTGGAACAAGCTCAAATCAGCCCGCCGATAATGAGGAAGAAGAATGATTGACGTTTATCATGATAAGGATTTTAAAGGTTTAACGCCTGAAGAAATAAAAGTATGGATAGCATTGCATTCTAAAACCTTAATCGGCAGTGCCATTTTTACTAAAAATAATTCCTTGGTATCAAAAACGGTTTGCTGGGTCGAAAGGTGCAAGAATAAGAAGGAATGCTTTGTGCCTTCGCATACTGGCTCGATAATTAAATATCAAGGCCAAATAATGCTTTTTGATATGAAACCGTTGAGGGCAAAAGTGCAATCTTTGGCAGATTATCTTTTAAAAACAGCTGATGATTATGTACTGATTTTGAGGAACATTGATTTAAATATAGAGATGTTTAGTGCAAATATTGCCGAACATATCGGAGAATTCTATCCGTATTTTTCGGCCATCAGAAGTGCTTTTACAAAGCGACAATCAAAATGGCGAAGACATTGTTCGGAATTACATTTAAGAGAATTACAAAAACAAGGTATTTTAACTGAATTAAATCCTGAAATTACACCTGATGAGCTGTATCATGAGCTAAGTTGTAGATGGACAAAATAAGTTAAATTAGGAGTCTGGAATTAATGGAAAATATTTTTAAGCACATTCAAAGCATAGTAACTATAGTGGGACTTATTGTCACAGGTGCATTTTGGATTTTTACAATGGACGGTATACCAAAAAGGGTTCAAAAACTTGAGGTTGAAGTGGAAGAGATGAAAGTTCAATTAAATAAAAATGATACCAAAACAGATATTATCCTTGAAGATACTAAGTTTATAAAACAATTGATTATGCAAAAACATTCTAATTAGGGGGAAATGTGAAAAGAATAATCATCCATTGGACTGCAGGAACCAATTTTCCGAACAGTCTTGATTTAACCCATTATCACTTTGTTGTGGATAAAAACGGCAAAGTTACAGCGGGAAAATTTAAACCGGAGGATAACTTAAATTGCAACGATGGAAAATACGCAGCGCATACGGGTGGCGGGAATACCGGAAGTGTCGGTATTGCTGCTTGTGGAATGCTTGGATATAATGACCCAAAACACGTGGGGCAGTTCCCGCTTTGTGAAGTTCAAATGGAAGCACTGTTTAAAAAATGTGCCGAACTTTGCAAACAATACGAGATTGCAATTACGCCCGATACAGTCTTAACACATTATGAGTTTGGATTAAAACATCCTGAAACTTCAAGCAAGGGGAAAATTGACATTAATTTTCTGCCTTACAAACCCGATTTAGTAGCCCATGGGGTGGGGGATTATATCCGGGGCAAGGTGAAGTGGTACAGGGAGAGGATTTAGATGTCTTGTTGACGTTAACAAAATGGTGTATAATATTTTCAAGCAGCGCACTCGTCATTTTGGCGGTGCGCTGTTTTCATATTTGGAATATTTTAGTGTAATATTTTCTATTAAAAAAATAACAACAAAACTTTAGTAAACAAACCTCTCGTTAAAATTTCAAAGCCGAATTTTTAATGGCTTTAAGATGTTAAGATTTCTAAAATATCGTCAAGACATTCATCATAATTTAAGTAATCTCGTTTTGTGACGATTTCTTTAATTTCGTCTAGTTTTCTTTGTTTTTGCTGGCATAACTCAATTACACTTAACCGTCCTTGCGTTTCAAGTCCAATTATGCCATGTTCTAATTCATAATCACAAAGAGCCAATTGATTTGCTATTTTTTGATGCTTTTGTAGTTTTTTCAAAAGAGCAGTAACAATACTTGCTGCTCCTGAATGTCCAAAGCCCATATATTCCCATTTATCACCCCTTAAACAACAAGATGAGAACCCATAAGGGCTTTTAGGGTTAGAAATTAACCTTATTTTACTATCCTTATCAAATACTGCATTTTGAGGCGTGATTCTTATATCTTTTTTTAAAAGTTCATATCCTGCTAAATCGTCAATATGGTTGCATTCAAAATACAACTCCTTATTGTTTAAGATTTCATCGTTTTCACTTTTATACATGGTAATTCCTCCTTTAAAATCATTCTCACAAAATTCTCAGATTTTCTGTGTATAAAAATTTTGCGCCCATTTTGCGCCCAAAAATTTTAAAAACATTAAAAAAGTTAAAAAATAAAAAATTTTATATTCTTTAAAAAAGCCTTATTTTCCTATATTTTAAGGATTATTTAAAAAATATAAAATGTGTAAAAAATGTGCACTTTTAAATCTGCACCTTAAACCACTCGGACACCTCTCCATTGATATT
>CAJUKY010000018.1 GCA_910587055.1 Candidatus Gastranaerophilales bacterium | reverse complement strand
GCTCCTCCTTATAGGGTATTATTCAAATGTAATCAGTCAAATAGATTACATTATTTACACTAAAAAGCAATTTTAAAAAATATAACGGAGGATAAAATGAGAAGAGCTGAGTTTTTGAGAAAGACAAAAGTACTTGTAGTAGATGATAATTATGATCATGCTTCAGGAATCAGGGAATTAATCAACCTTGAAAATGATTATGAAGTTATCGCAAATGCAGGAAACGTAAATGTTGCACTTTCTTTAATTAAAAAATATCAGCCCGATATCGTTTTAATGGATATGAACATGCCTGATATTGACGGTATTACGGCAATAGGCGAAATTGAAAAGTTAAACCTTAAAACAAGAGTAATTGCACTCACCGGATATGACGATGCGGATTTAATCTTCAGGGCAATGAAAACCGGCGCAAGAGGATATATCCTAAAAACTATGGCATCAGCCCAGTTAATCCACGCTCTTGATGAAGTTGCACAGGGAAAAATTTACCTTCCGAATGTTTTATGTTCTAAATTCTTTGAATACTTCCAGAATTTTGAAAAGAATGAAAAATTAAGCGCAAAAGAAGACGAAGAAAATCTTTTAAATTATTTAACAAACAGAGAAGAAGAAGTTTTAGGTTTATTAACACAAGGAATAACATACAAAGGGGTTGCAAAAAAATTATTTATCTCTGAAACTACTGTTAAAACCCACGTTAACAATATCTTCCAAAAATTACAGGTGAATGACAGAACACAGGCTGTTTTATATGCAATTAAAAACGGCTTTATGACAAGAAACAACATAAAAATTGCAGTATAAATCTTTTCTTGAAGAAAGAAGCAAATGTCCAAATTTTATCAAAATCTAAAAAGTTATATTTTAAAAGAAGACAGGCTGAAAAAGAGCCTGTTTTCCAAAAAGAGCATAATTACGCTTATAAGAAGCATACTGGAACCTTTAGCCTCAGAAAACGTACCTTCTGTTATTCTGCACAGATTAAAAGATACGGCAAATCTCGACAGTATAATTAAACGCCTTGAATATTCAAGAAATATCGAGATGTACAATTATTCAGACCCTGATATTATCCTGCATGATGAACTTATTGAGCTTGAATTTATAATTTTAACTTCTTCAAGATACAATGCTGTTTTTATGTGGGATTATTCAGATGATGAAAATAAGGAAAATTCTTACGTTTATCTAAAATTAAATTCAAGACAGGTAAATAATATCTTTGACACTGTTTTAGAAAATATTAAGCCTGAATTAAAAGATAATTTAAAAGAAAAATTTTATTCTTTTAAACCCGAAAGACGTGAAAACGAGCTTTTAAACCATTGTATTTCAAACATTATAAAAAATTTAAACGAATCAATTGAAGAAAGTGATTTTAAAGATAAAGCTTTAACATATGAACCCAAAGACGAATGCCGGCAATTAAAGGATAAAATCCGCCATACAAGCCATGAAATAAGAAATCAGCTGAGCGTTCTTGATATTTATTCTAAGATTTTAGAGAAAAAATTCTCGGATGACACAACTTCATCCCTTATAAGAAAATCTATTTCTTTAATCAATATGGAATTAAACGAACTTAAGCAGTTTGAAAATCTTCAATTAAAAGAGGTGGATATTGAAGATGTAATACCTCATTCCGTTCAAATGTTTGAAGAAATTGTAAAACAGAATAACAATAAAATAATATTTATAAATTCAACCCTTGAAGGAGACAAAAGAAAAGTTTTAATTGATGAGGGTAAGTTTCTTGCAGTTTTAAACAATATAATTAAAAATGCAAACCAGTTTACCCAGAATGATGAAATAATTATTGAACTTTCAAAAGATAAAAATTATGCAAAAATTTCCGTTCAAAACCACGGAGAACCTATTGAAGCTGATGTTAAGAATAAAATTTTCACAGACGGTTTTACAACAAGAAAAGAAGGGTTTGGAATAGGCCTCAGTGTTTCAAAAAAATATCTGGCAGAGCAGCTGGGTTCAATTGAGCTTACATGCTCAGATGAAGAAAAAACGGAATTTTTAATCACTTTACCGCTGATTGATATTATTTAACTTATTTGGCTTATTAATTTAAACTTCTTATTTTGAATTATATTTAGAACTTTGAAAATTGAATACCGCCCTCGACATCTACCCGACAAAATATTAGTTTATTGCGAGGTAGAAAGGAAAAAGAAAATGGACAAAATGATGTTCATTAAAAAAGCCCTGCAATATGCAAGGCTGATTATTGACCTAGTTTTAGTGACATTCTTCTAGGGCAGAAGAAACGGTGAGGCAAGTGCTTTGCCGTTTCTCTCTTATATTTGATTATAACCCATTTTTATCTTTTTTCAAGACTTTTCGGGCAAAACCGTTATTTATTTGCATCTTCAAGATTTGTGCTTAAAGAAATTCTTTTATCATCAGGATTAAATTTCAATATAACAGTATCAATCACATCATTTACATCTAAAATAACTCCATGCTCATTTTGATACTGCAAAAGTTCATTCTGAGGAAGAAGCGCTTCCACACAGGGATATACTTCAACAAATGCGCCGAAGTGTTTAATTCTTGTAATTTTTCCTTTAACAACAGCGCCCTCTTGAATTTTGCCCTTGGCTTCAATCCAAGGATCGGGTTCAAGATTTTTTAAACTTAGTGATACTCTCTGCTTATCAAAATCTACACCTATAATTTCAACATTGATTTTTTCACCCACTTTTAAAATATCATTAGGATGATCAACCCATTTCCAGCTTATTTGAGATAACGGTAAAAGTCCGTCAACCCCGCCGATATCAATAAATGCACCGAAATCGGCAATTCTTACTACTTCGCCTTTTACAACCTGCCCTACTTCTAATTGGCCGAATACATCTTTTTTAATATCTTCAATAGAATCAGCGTAAACTTTTCTGTTTGAAAGAATGAAATTATTCTGTGAAACATCAATGCTTAAAATCTTTAATTCAATGTTTTGGCCGATGATATTATCAATTTCTTTTGCTCTTAAATGAGAAGACGGAACAAAACCGCGAACTCCCATTACTTCAACCAGCACACCGCCTTTAACCGCCTGAACAACCGTTCCTTCGATAACTTTATCAGCTTCTTTAATTTCTTCAAGCTGCTTCCAGCTGTATGCCGCAGCTACCTTTTTATAAGATACGGTAAAGCGGCCGTCTTCATCCTCTTCCCTTATTATTAAAAATTCATAAGTTTCATCTTTTTTAAGAATATCTTCAATGTTGTCTTCTTTATTTAGTTTTGCTTCTCTTTCAGGACATATCGCATTGGTCTTTGCACCAATGTCTACTATGGCGCCTTCGGAATCATATCCGCAGATTGTTCCTTTAACTAAATCACCCTTCTGAAATTTGTACTCATACTGACTTAACAGCTGTGCGTATTCAGCATCACTCAATTCATTAGACAACATTAAAAAGATACTCCTTTTTTATCAAACCTGAACTATTATTAAAAATATTATAGCAAAAAAACTTAATATTAGAAAGTTGACTTTACACATCTTAACATTGTATAATAATTTCAATCGCTGAATTTAGTTTGAATGTGAATAACCTATGGAATTAAAACAAAAAGTTTCAATTACAGGGCTAAGAACACTGTCCATTTTAGATATATTATTAAAAGGTCCTGCTTCAAAAAAAGAGATCTCAGATATTTTAATCAACAATCCGCAGTTTAAAAACATTTCATCAGAAGCAATTGCTCTTGATATAAACACTTTGAAATCCGCAGGTTTTGAAATTGAAAACCTCGGGAAAAAAGAAAATTACCGTTACAAGATAAATTGGCATCCGATAAAATTCAAGCTTACAAAAACAGAGCTCAAAGTTTTATGCAATATGAAAAACGCCGCAATAGAACTTTCGGAACCTATTTTTATAATCAGACTCTGCAATTTTTTAAATAAAATAACAAAGTACATTGAAAATGATTCTGATAATGAGCTTATGAATTTTCAATATTTTTTAAATATAGATTTTGAATTATTTATGGAACTTTATGCACTTACAAAAAGAAAAAAGGATGTTGTTCTTTTCTATAATTCCCCGCATTCAGGCAAAAAAGAAATTCCCATAAAATTAAAAGAAATAAAATATAATAATTCAAAACTTTATCTGACGGGTTTTTCACCGGATTACCCCGATACAACCGTATTAAGAATGGACAATATATTAAAAGTTGTAAAAATACTAAGGGCAAATGAAAATTTCAATAAAGCAAAAATCAAAACCGTTTGCTACAAAATTAAACCCGATGCTAAAGAAAAAATGAATCTTTTAAATGAAGAAAAAATAATTCTTGAAAATAAAAATTTTATCAAAATCGAATTTAAATCCGACAATGATTTTACAATAATTCAAAGACTGTTAAGCTATGGAGGGGATTTAATCTCAATAAAAAACAAAGATATAAAAGAAAAATATCTGTTAAAACTGGCTAAAATTGAAAAAATATATGAAGGAAAAGAATGAAAACAAAAAAGCTTGCTACACCTTTAAAAATAATAAAAATTTTAAAACTTATGACGGAAAAACCTGTAAGTTTAAAGGATATTATGGAATCTCTTGAAGAAGATGACAATTTTGTAAATAGAGAGACCATTTCAAAATATTTTGCAACCCTTAGAAACGCAGGCTGTGATATTCAAAAAAAGCAAAATAAATTCTATATTAAATATCCTGTTCTTAGCTTAAATAATACAGAAATTGATACTCTTGCAGGTTTTCAAAAAATAACAAAAAATCTTGCATCCAAGAAAGATTATAATGAATTTTTAAAATTTCTGGATAAACTTTTTTCATTGACAAATACGGATGAAATATCCCGTTACAAAAAAATTTTACAAAATAAAGAGGATAAAAATTTAATTGATACAGACAGATTCAGAGATAAAATTGAATCGTTATCGGATTTTATTCAAGAGCCAATACAAAAAGTAAAAATTATCTTTGAAGATAAGCCCTATACGATTATTCCCGTTAAATTTCATTATTTTAAAAAATCAATCTGTCTTTTCGGATATGATTGTTCAAACAACGTAAATAAAAATTTTCCGATTAATAAAATTCAAAGCATTAAACAAATCCCGTCTCTGGCTCAAAGCACCGATTTTGCACTTTCCACAACATTTAAATTAAAAGGAATTTTAAAAAAAACCTATTGCGCAAAAGAAGGAGAAATTGTTTCTCCGTATGATGATTATCTAATTGTATCAAATAAATATGAAGATAAAGAAACATTATTTAAAAGATTATTAAAATACGGCACAAACTGTGAAATTTTATACCCGAAATCTGACAGAGAAAAATTTCGTACAATGATACATTCCCTGATTAAAACTCATAGTACTTAAAATTCAATTATTAAACGCAAAAAAAATTATTTATGGCCTTTAATCTTAATACATTGGATTTTTAAAAATAAAGAAAGGCAATTTTAATTTAATCAGTTATGAGAATAAATAATATATCCTGCATAAATTCACTATATGTAAATAAAACAAATAACAATCATACAAAAATAAATAACAAAACAAACAGTGTAGCTTTTACAAGTGTTGTTTCATGTGCACTTCCGGAAAATCAAGACCGTTATACAGCTGAGCTTATGAAAAATCCGGATTTTCGGGAGATAAAAGTTCATTCAACAAGGCCGTTCAGAGAACTTGCCACAGAACTTGCAATGGTGCGAATGCTTGATCCCGATAAGAAAACAAGGATAAATATACTGGACTGTTCTGACGGCTCCGAAGCTTATGCCTATGCAATTGCCCTGAATGAGGCCTTTGGCAAAAAAGCAAAAGAAAAATTTTCAATTAAAGGGGTAGATATAGCTCCTTATATGATAGAGCTTGCAAAGACAGGAAAAATATCCTGTGCGGATGCTGAGAAATTTTATGCAAACTACACACCGGATGACAGACTGAATTCAAGCCCCCTGAAAGGTAACGGATGGAATAAATATCTATCAAAAACTTCACGTCCCGAAAACTTTCAAAATCTTGTGAAACAATATCCGTTTTTAAAATATATGGAGAAAGACCCCGTTGTTGGCATAACATTAGGGAGGGGAATGAACTGGTATGAAGTAAATCAAAAAGATTTGCCGCAAATAACCTTCGAAACAGGGGATATGATGATGCATACAACTTCAACCAAAGGCATGGAGGCAGAAGTATATGTTATTGCAAATTCGGCAGGATATCTGCTTGTAGAAAATCCAGACATGTTTGTATATATTTTTAACAACATAAAAAATGCAAACAAGGACAACAATAAAGATGTTTATGTTGTAGCCGGAGAACTGGAAAATATAATGTTAAATACGCCTGTTGGTAATCAAGCAGGAATTTCCCGTGCAAAACAGGCGGAAATCAAAGATATGATAGATTTTTTAGGTTTTAATAAAATGTCAAAAGACACTTCCAAAGTTCCGTTTAGAAGCAGACCCGAAAATAATATCTATAAGCTTGAAAATTAAATCATCCCGAGTTTTTTATTAAGTTTTAAAATAACATTTCTAATCTCTATATCATTAGGATTTACTGCATATGCCATTTCATAATAGTTAAGAGCAAGTTCTTCATTGCCGTGAATTTCAAGCATTTTTGCAATATTAAAATACGCATCGGTGCAATACGGGTTAATTTCAAGTGTTGCAAAATATTCTCTTGCTGCTTCTTTATATCTGCCTGAAATTCTTAGAATATCCCCTTTTAAAAAATGCCCGAGAGCATAATTGTTATCATAGCTTAAAGCCTTATCCACCTGCAATAGCGCCTCATCATATCTTTGTTCTTTTTTAAGTTTTATAGCATAAGCATATATGTATTCAACTCTGTCAGGGTATTTTTTGATTAATTTTTCAATACCCGCGGAATTATCATCATAATCAACTTCACCGTTATTCATAAAAGAAATATTATAAACACTTGGTGCTAAATTTTGCCCGAAAGTTTTATGGATTTTTGTTTTCTTTTTAAAAAATAATTCAGAACTTGAGAGCATATTAAGAGGCTTAAATTTAATAAAATACCCTAAATCCGAATACTGCATATCGGGTATTCCTATAAAATCAAATGAAGCCTTATATATAACATTATCGCTTATATCTTTTTTCAGATAATCATATATAACACTGCCGCTCATTTTTTGAATTGCAAATGCATTTTGAATATTAAATATGGCAAATATAAACAGTGGTACTAAGAATTTTAATTTCCCGTTTAATTTCATTTAATTAAATAAAACCTTTATATCTAACGTTTTTTCAAGAAGTTCTTTTTTCTTATCAAGAAGCTCCTTGAACCCGATATTTAACATTATATTTATGCTTAAAATTATTGTCAAAATTCTTGAACTTTCGTCATATTTAAGTTCAAAATCATCCACCATATTAAAATGGTTATAGTCTAAAGCATCCGTAAGCCTTACAATTGAAGAAAAAATATCAACCTTTCTCCTATCTTTATTGTTAAGCATTTTATAATATTTATGTTTTAAATCGGGCAAGGCGCGCCTATGATATCTTACAATGTTTGCAGCAATAAGATTTGATGTTTCATCAAGCCCTAAGATTTTATTTTTAAGAATTAAATCCCTCCCTATTTTATGGTGGCTTTTATCCATCTTTTTTTCAAAAGGAACCCCCACATCATGCAATAAAGCTCCGTATTCAAGCAATTTTAAATCTTCTTTATTATCGTATTTTTTTAATTCGGGAAAAAATACCTTTAATTTATGAAATAAATTTAAACTTAAATCTTTAATAAGCATTGAATGGTCAATTAAAGAATTTTGCCCGAGATAATTTTTTATAAAATCTTCTAATTCCATTCTCCGCTATCTTTCATTAAGATATTTATCTATATATGATAAAAATTTTGTCTGTTCAAAGTCTTCTTTTTGTATAAATTCTTTAATATCAATATCTGCATACAATTTGCGCACGGAGTTTTTATCGATTGATGTTAAAACAATAAGCGGAGTATCGATATAAGCTTTCTGGCTTCTAAGCTTTCTTATAAATTCAACCCCGGATAAATTCGGCATTTCATGGTCTGTAATTATTAAATCAAACCGGCTGTTTTCAACAAGTCTTAATGCCTCTTCAGGATCTCCGCAAACTGTTACTTTATATCCATGACCGGACAAAATATTTTTCTGTAAAGTCCTTGTAGTTATAGAATCGTCAAGAACAAGTATTTTCTTTTTAGACCGCGCTTCAAGCGCATGCAGCTTGCTTGCTGAAATTATACTTGTATTTGCTTTGCGCGATAAAGCAGTGTTTAAAATATCCGTCATATTTAAAATTAAACACATTTCGCCTGATGCAAGGGTTGTAATTCCCGCAATATTTTTTACCCTGAATAAAGGCGGAGAAAGCTTCTTATGTAAAATTTCCTGATCCCCGATTAATTTTTCTATAATAACTCCAAGCTTTGAATTTTCGGATTCAATAATGACAAGCGTATATTTTTCAGCTTCGCGCGGCTTATTTTCAAACTCAAGAATTTGAGATAATGTATAAACCTGCAATACTTCGCCGTTATGAATATATTGATTTTTTCCGTCCCTCATAAATACATCATCAGGGTCAATCCTTAAAACCGTTTGAATTGATGAAGCAGGAAGTGCATATAACTGGCCCTGTTCCATAATTATGAATGTTTTCAAGGTTGCCATTGTAGTCGGAAGCTCCATCGTAACAAGCGTTCCCTTGTTTAATTCGGAATATACATCAATTCTGCCGTTCAATTGTGAAATTTTTGTATGAACGATATCAAGCCCCAAACCCCTGCCTGAAAGTTCCGTTACAGTATCACCTGTTGAAAAACCGGGGTAAAATATAAGATTTACAACCTGTTCTTCAGGCAGTGCATCAATTTCAGACTGGGATAAAATCCCCTTTTCGACAGCCCTTTGTTTAATTTTTTCAACATCAATTCCGCGTCCGTCATCTCTAACGTTTATAATAATTTTGCTTTCTTTTTGAATGGCTTGAATTGAAATACTGCCCACTCTGTTTTTACCGAGTTTTTCTCTTTCTTCAGGTTTTTCTATCCCATGGTCAATTGAATTTCTGATGATATGCATAATGGGGATTTTTATGTCTTCAATAATCTTTTTATCGGCTGAAACTTCAGCCCCTTCTATTTGAAAATCAATTTCTTTGCCTTTATCTTTTGCAATATTATGCACCATCCTCGGAAAAAGGCCAAAAACCGTCGAAAGAGGTAAAATACGCATATTTTTTACCATTGTTTCCAGCTCATCGGATGTCGCATAGAGTTTGGAATTATTCTCCTGCAATTCTTTCATCAATGTTTCAACATTTTTTAAAAGACTGTTCATTCTCTCAAAGTTAACATTATGAAGGGAAATAAGCTGCTTATTATATCCCATAAAAGACTGCATATTACGTACAGCTTCATCTCCTGTTTGGCTTGAAAGATGTTTTTTATCAAAAAATTTCATAAAATAACCTATTTTATGATAATTTTTCTGCCATTCCATAAAATCGTTCTGTATATTTTTAGCAAGGGACAGTAATTCTCTTGTTTTAATTCTTGTTACAATTAAATCGCCTATTTGATTAACAAGCTGATCCAACTTCCCCGAATCTACACGCAGTGTTTTAATTGCCGTTGTATCAAAATTCACAAGCCAGTCATTTGAACTTAATTGCTGCATTTTAATTTTAGTTTTGCTCTTTTTATTTTGAATTGCAGGCTTGCTGTTTAAAGAAAACTGCACCATCTGCTCAATAATGGCGGCTTTCTGGTCTAATAACTCAATGTCATCAGAGATATCTTTAAAAGAATCTTTTGAAAAGTTTTTCTCAATAATTTTCCCCGCGGTTTCGACAATTTCTTTTATAATTCCGATTGTATCTTTATCAAACGGAGCATTATTGTTTTCAAACATTGCAATAATTTTAAGAATTGTAATAAATATCTTCTTAAAATTTTCTTCTTCAATTCTTGATATAGTTTCATTTATAAGACTTTTTATCTCGGCAAGATTAATTTTATTTTCTAAAAGAGAAGGCACCTTTTTTGCAATATTTTCAATTAGTTCAAGAAGTTCCGTACCTTTTAGTTTGCTCACAGGCGTGGTTTTTTCCGGTTCTTCATTTTTAAACGCTACAGGTTCTTTTGAAATAAGTTTATAAGCATTTTCATAGTAATTTTTAACCTTTATATCTTCTTTTTTGCATACTTCGTTAAAATGCTGGACAAGCCCGTTGATTTCAAGGTTTAAATCAATAATTACGGTATCTTTTGCGCCGTATTTATTTTTTTCTTTTTCGGAAAATATCTTATCTGCAATTTCATCTATTTTAGATACTATTTTTTCCATATCATTTAATTCGATTTCAATAAGCACACTTGATAATTTCTTAAGAACAGGTTTTATATCGACAATCTGATTAAAATCATTTTCCTGAGCGCATCTTGAATAAACAAATATTATCCCCGTAAGGCAGTCTTCAATATCATTAAGGTTTTTTAATATTTTCTTTTTATTTTCAGATGAATGCCGAACAGCTTCAACTTGTCTGTTTAAAGGCTGCGCATCAACTTCTTTTTCGCCTCCTGCAATTTTTATAAGCTTATCTATATAAATATTTACTTCATCTGTTTTATATTCGCTTCTTTGTTCAAGCGTCTTTTCAATAAGCATTGATATAAAAGATAGAGCAGATGAAATTGTATCTGTGATATATGAATCGGGTACAAGTTTTTCTTCTTTAATAAGTCCCAGAATATCTTCAATTTTATGTGCGATATTCTGTATACCGTTAAAACCGAGCATTCTGGCAGAGCCCTTTAAACTGTGGGCATCCCTGAATAATTGCATTGCAATATCAATATTTTTTGGCTTTTTTTCAAGAATAAGAAGATTTTTATCCATGGATTGTAATATTTCCCCGCTTTCCTGCTGGAAAATATTTAAAATCTCATCAAGTTCTTCCTGTAAAAATTCCATTTTTATTACTCATCCAGAACGCTTGTTTTAAACGATTTAGTAAGCATATGTAAATTTTCAATATTTTTGTAATTTTCTTCCGTAATCTTGAAATTAGCTTCAAGCATATCTGTTAATTCTTTTATGTATCCGCCCGTGTTCTGAGTATCTTTTTTAAGTTTATCGGATGAAGCTATTATTTCATTAACACCGGTTGTTATTTCATTCATAAATCCGATTAATTGTTCAATGTTGCTTCCGATACTGTGAGCAAGGTCAATCCCTGTTTCAATTTCTTTTGTGCCTTCTTCCGTTGCCATAACGGTTGAATTTGTGGTCTGTTGAATATCGGTGATTAAAGATGTTATTTTTGTCGTAGCCTGTTTTGATTCATCTGCAAGTTTTCTGATTTCGCCTGCAACAACAGCAAACCCTTTACCGTGCTCGCCCGCCCTTGCAGCTTCAACCGCAGCATTTAAGGCAAGCAGGTTTGTCTGCTCTGCTATATCTTCAACAACGCCTATCGTGGATGATATTGATTGAATAAATTCCGATAATTCAAGAATTAATTCCGCAATTGTTTGAATTTTGTGTCTTATTGCAAACATTTTTTCAATATTTGCTTTAACGGCTAAGTGTTCCGTATTGGTAAAATTAAGCGAATCCTGAGTTTTAGCCTGAGTTCTGCTTATGACTTCATTCATTGAAGCTATATATTCTTTAAGATTTTCTAAAAGGGAAACTATGTTTGTGATTTTTGTAAATGAGAGGTTGATATTTTCTTTCTGGTTATTTGTAGTGGTTTCAATTTTTTTTGTTTCATCATCAGTCTGATCGATTACATCAAACACAACGCCGTCTATACTTTTTTTCAGCTGTTTTTTTGTAAATTCAAAAGAAAGCAGGGAAAGTATAAACAGAAATACAATAGTAACAGCCATAAGGGTTGTATCAAGCTCTGCATATTCAAAAACCATATACAAAACAAGAAATATTACAAACAACACAACTATATCAAGCGTGCTTTTCTTTGTAAGCTCGTTTGTCAGCGTGTTTCTTTTCTTTTCATCTTTAAACATATTTCCCCTTTTTCAAAAAATAATGTATAATCTATTTTAATTATAGTAAATAATGTGGATTATGGCAAAAAAAGTTCTAATTATAGATGACAGCATTACACAGCTGAGCAGTTTGAAAATATTCTTTAAACGCGCGGGATTTGATGTTGAAACTGCACAAAACGGGGTTGAAGGCTTTGTAAAAGTTTATAAAACAGCACCCGATTTAATAATTTCAGATGTTTTAATGCCGCATTTAGGGGGTTTTCAATTATGCAGACTTTTAAAAAGCAACCCCGAAACAAAACAAATCCCGATTATTATGCTTACTGTTTTAGATAAAAAACTTGATAAATTCTGGGCTTCACAATCAGGTGCAAACAGATTTATACAAAAAGATTCCGATTTCAAAAACATAACCAGGATAGCTGAGGACATATGCAGCAAATTTCCTGTTTCGCAAAGATATAAGGATTTACTTCAAACATTTGAATTTGATGAAGAGGGTATTATCCCGCAAATTAATAAAATTCTTGATGATGCCCTTATGAAATCCACAATCACGAATGAATTCCGAAATCTCACCGATTATACGGGCGATGATGCTTTTATTGCAAATAAAATATTTAAAATCTTATCTACAATAATTGAATATGATGCAGCATGCATATATTTTAATTCCCCTGACAGCTCTGTTAAAAAAAGGCTTATATTCAACACGCAAAACTGTGATTTAAAAGAAAATGTTTACCTTGAAATATGGAGACAAATTCTGCCCGATTGCGTTGAAGATTTTAAAACGGAAGTAATAGCGGGAAACAAAAGTGACAACATAATAGAAAGTGCGGATGATTTTCAATCAAGAAAAGAGTTTGATTTTTATTATGAAAATAATTTAATAGGCAAAGTCTGTTTCTATTCAACACAAAATGTTGAATGGAATAAGTTAAAATTTATGCCGACTGCAAAATCGGAGCTTGATTTATATTTAAGGCTTAAATATTTATATGTTAAGACCTGCTATTTATCAATAACCGATGAATTAACAAAACTCTACACAAGACGCCATTTAGACAGTGTCATTATTCAGGAATTTGAAAGAGCCAAAAGATACGGTACGATAGTATCAGTTGCTATGGCAGATATTGACAATTTTAAAATAATAAACGACCAATACGGGCATATGGCGGGAGATTATGTTCTTCGTGAAGTATCAAAAATATTTATGGATACATTAAGAAAAACAGACTTTGTATACAGATACGGCGGGGAAGAAATTTGTATTTTAATGCCGGAAACATGCCTGCAAAATATAATAATGCCATTAGAAAGAATAAGAAAAAATATCGAAAATAAGCAGTTTATCTGCAATAATCAGGAAATAAAAGTAACCATAAGCGTAGGTGCAACCACTTATTCAAAAGATATGCGCCTTCCTTCGGATTTAATTGAAAAAGCAGATGCCGCTTTATATGAGGCTAAAAAAACAGGAAAGAATAAGGTTGTAATTAAAAATGGATGAAATTACAGCTGTAAATAACATTCGGGAAAATGATATTTATATTTTTGTAAAAATAGGAAATTCTTCATACGCTTTCCCGTCTTTAAATGTACTTGAAATTTTAAAACTTGTAGAACTTGAATATCCTGAAAAAATGCCGTTTTTTGTTGCAGGCATACTTGAATACAAAGGAAAAGTAATTCACATCATAGATTTAAGATCTGTTTTAAAAATTGAAACAAAAGAATATGATACAAATACACACATCCTTATTATGCAGGGAAAAGAAACTGTCTACGGCATAATTGTCGATTACGTTTCAGATATTAAAAAAATAGACACAACCATAATAGCTCCCCCGCCTTATTCAACGGAAAACTGCTTTACAAAAGGAATTTATTTAAATAACGGCACAAGCACGGTAGTTATCAACATTGATTTGCTTGAAGAATGGCTGAAAAATTCTCAAACAGACGGCGCAAGTTTTAACGAAAAAGCTTCAAGCCTTCTGCCGAGGGATATTAAATCAAAAGAAACACTGCATCAAAGAAAAATGCAGCTGATTGCAAAAACGGAAGATATTACATACAAAGGCCTGCAAAATAAAAATGTATACATAAGTTTTCATATAGGAAACAATACGTATTGTCTTGAGATTGATTATGTGGGGGGATTTTATAAATATCTTGAAACAAGCGTTATAAAAATTCCTTGCACTCCCGATTTTATAAAGGGTCTTATAAGCATAAAGGGTGATTACATTACAATCATTGATTTAAGAAAATATTTTGATAATGAATTTTCAAAACTAACAGATAAATCGACAATCATTGCAATCCAGTCAAAAGATTTCAAGGTAGGCTTTATTGTAGATGAAATATCGGATACTATGAATATTATGCCGGAAGAATTGTACAAAAACAAAGCAAAAGGTAAAAACTTAAAATCCGATAATAAAAATGAAATTATAGAATATGTTAAAGATGATAAATTGTATCTTGTTTTAAATATTGTTGAAATATTAAGCAATGAAAAACTGTATGTCGGCTAGAATTTGATTTTAAAAAAATAAACCTTAAAAAAATAATTATGAAGAATATTTTGAAAATATTAATACTGCTTTTTATCTGTATATTTACTCTGCCGTCTTTTGCAGGCGAAAAAGAAACATTTGAAGAAATCTACCAAAAGCTTGAACCTGCGAATTTTGAATATATCTTTGGAATTGACCCTTATCAGGCGGAAGATTACACAAAATATATGTATTCTCCTTACCCGTTATTTAGAGTGGGCGTACCTTTTATATTTAAAGACATAGAAATAAAACCGGGGTACTATATTTTAACCCCGAGAAAAAAGGACAGCAGAACATTTGTATTATTTAAAGAACAGGGGAGGGTAAAATATTTAATCCCTGTTTATGAAACAGATTTAGTGGACCCTCTTTTTTATGACCAGTATATTCCTGAAAAAAAGAAAGGTTTCTGGGAAAAAGCAAGACAGGGCGCTTCTGATTTTATAGGAAAACTTTTTCCGAAAAAAACCCAGAGAATGCCTGCTCCAAAGGCTTATATAGAAGTAAATGACATTGATAGAGAATTTTATCAGGTAATTTTATACTACGGGACTCAAAAGTACTATATGATTTTTAAACAAAGATGATAAAATAATAAAAAAAGAGGAATCAAAAGAGAAATGAAGAAAATTTTTATAATTATTGCCGCACTGTTTTTATTATCTCCTGCAGTTTATGCTGAAAATATTGAAGAGAATTTTGAAACTTATTCTGTCCATAACTTTTTAAATAAAGAAAAAAGCGATAAAGCGCAGATTAAAGAACTTTTTTCAAATTTAAATAAATATTCTAATGCCCATGATACGGATAAAATAAAAGAATTTTATTCAAAAGACTATATAAGCTATGACGGTTTTAATTTAAACACTTTCATTGCAGCTATAAAGGAAACTTTTGAGACCTACCCCGATATAGCATATAAAAGCAGAATAAAAACCATAAATGTATATGACAGCTGGGCTTCCGTTGAATTAACGGATACTTCGCTTTCTGAAAAACAAGCTTTAACTCAAGCCATTGTAAATAACAAACCCGTTTTTGATAAAAAAATAGAGGGAATAATGGAAAGTGTCTGTGATTATGTTGTTTACCTTAAAAAAACGGGCGGAAGATGGCAGATATATTCAGATAATATAATTTCTGAAACCACATCAATAAAATACGGAAATGCAAGAGATTTAAAAATGGATATAGTTTCTCCCCTTGTTGCAAAAGGCGGCGAAGAATACTGTATAAGTTTAAATATCAAAAATAAACCCGAAGATTATATTATGCTTGCTTCATTAAGCAGAGAAGAAATCAAATATCCGCCGAAAATGCCCGTGGATTCATTTAGAAAAGTACCGTCAAAAGGAACTCTTGAAAGGGTTGTACATGCAAATAAAAACGGCGTTAATGAATATTCTCTGGCTTCTGTCGGCATAACAGAAATTTCACTGAATGAAGAAAAAACCGCAATTAATTATGAAATGTCAGGCATTGCATTTTTAATGAAAAGGGTAAATGTTTATGCTGAAAAAAATACGGCAGATAAGGAATACGTAGATAAAATATTAAAGAAAGAAAAACTGTAAACGATTATGCCGCACGATAAAAAAGCATTTATTTTCTATATTTTAACAAGCCTTGTACTGTGGCAGTTCGGTATATCAATAAGAGATTTATGCATAAAACCCGATATGCAGTTAATGAGCGCAGATAACCCATTCGTTTCTTTTGTATATTTAAAAAATACGGGAGGAGCCTTCAGCCTGTTTGTAAACCATTCGGAGTTTTTTGCCGTATTTGCAATAATAGCCCTTATTTGTATTTTAATTTATGCATATAAAAAACTTGAATTTAATCAAAAATTTAAAATTTTAACCCTTGTATCTTTAACTGCGGGAATTTTGGGAAATTTAATTGAAAGACTTACAAACGGCTATGTTATTGATTTTATCAAATTAAACTTCATAAATTTTGCCGTATTTAATTTTTTTGATATTTTAATATCCGTTTCCATTATTCTTCTTTTCGGGTATACCGTTTTTGAAGAAATAAAAAAAGCACATAAAGGCACAGTGTAATGGAATTTCAGGCTGACAGTTCAAAAGATAAAATAAGGCTTGATAATGCTGTATCGGATTTTCTGCCTGATTTTACAAGGTCTAAAATTCAAAAAATGATAGAAAACGGCTCTGTTACTGTTAATTCAAAAATCGCAAAGCCTTCATTTAAAATTAAAACAGGCGATATAATAAACATTAATGAACAAAACAAAGAAAAACCCGCTATAGAGCCGCAAAATATTCCTCTTGATATTATTTATGAAGACGATTATCTTCTTGTAATAAATAAGCAGAAAGGAATTTTAACCCACCCGACACCATTAAACAAAGAAAATTCTCTTGTAAATGCTCTCCTTTACTACGGGTGCAATTTATCCGATATTCAAGGAGAAGAAAGAAGGGGAATAATCCACAGGCTTGATAAAAACACATCCGGCCTTATTATGATTGCAAAAACAAATGAAGCACATCTTAATCTTCAAAAACAGATTCAATCAAAAACCGCAAAAAGAAAATATTTAGCCGTAGTGTACGGTATTATTGAAGAAAATGAAGGCATTATAAATAAACCGCTTGTGCACTACATCAAAAAAACGGTTAAAATGAATACGGCACCCAAAGGCGAAGGACAGGAAGCAATAACGCATTTTAAAGTTTTAAAAAGATACTCAGACCTTACTTTGCTTGAGCTGGAACTTAAAACAGGAAGAACTCACCAGATAAGATGCCACATGGCATCAATAAACCACCCTGTTTACGGCGATACGCTATATGGTGCTAAAGGTTTTAAAAGTAAGATAAATTTAAAAACAAAAGAACAGCTTTTAATGTCATATTATTTAAGTTTTACTCACCCGAAGACAGGTAAAACAATGGAATTTCAGCTTGATAAAACTCAATATGACAGCGATTTTAAAAGATTTTTTAACATAACGGAGGAAAAATAATGCAGGATATCATCATTTACTATGCATCAGGGCTTTTAACAGGTTTTATTATCATGTTTTTTGTAATAGGAAAAATGAAAAAAGAACAGTCTATTTTAAAAAGAAAATACGAAAAAACATCAGTGGGCGCCGATGATTCCGAATTAAAAGTAAAAACTCTTGAAAATAAAATAAAAACTTTAGAAGCCGCTTTAGAAAAAAGTTTGAAGGATAAAGAATAGCCTATTTTTTTATCTGCCATAAATCTTTATGTAAAAGGGCTAAAAACGGTATTAATTCAAGCCTTCCAATCAGCATATCAAACATAAAAATTAATTTCGTTGCATTTGTTAAATGCTCAAAATGATTCAGGGGTCCTATTGCGCCAAACCCGGGGCCCACATTGCCGAGAGATGCTATAGAACCCACTATTGCAACGCTTGCATTCTGTTCAATAAACCCGACAAGAAAAGCACTTATAGCAAATATTGCAAAATAGAATATAACAAAAGCCATAATCTGCTGTGCAACTTCCGTGCTTATTGCCCCGCCTTCAAGCCGTATCGGATAAACACCTTTAGGATGGACTATTTTATTTATTTCACGCCTTATATATTTAAAAACAAAAATCCATCTTGTAATTTTTAAGCCGCCGCAGGCAGATATCGCAGAAGCACCTATAAACATGGGAAGAAGCAATAAAAGCTTGCTTGAAAAATCCCATCCGCCAAAATCGGATGATGCAAAACCGGTTGAGGTTATGATGCTTATTGTTTGAAAAAGCCCTGTTATAAGAGCATTTTGGGGAGTAAAATTCATATTCCTGCACAGTGAAAATGCTATGCACAGCCCTATAAGTAAAGTTATTATAAGATATGTTAAAAATTCTTCACTTTTAAAAAGCGCCTTGAATTTTCTCTGCACAAAAAATTTATACAATAAAATAAAGTTAGTACCGGCTAAAAAAGCAAAAATCATAACTATTACCGTTATAAAATTGCTGTGGTATCCGATAATACTGTCAGGATTTGGTGAAAACCCGCCCGCACCTACTGTTGAAAGCGACGTACAAATGCTGTTATAAAAATCTAATCCTGATAATTTTAAAATTACGGTCTGCAAAACCGTAAGTCCCAAATATATTCCCCACAGCCAGCTTGCAGTATGACGTATGCGGGGAGTCACCTTTTCTTCAACAGGGTTAGGGGATTCGGCAAAAAACATCTGTCTGCCTGCAACCGCAAATTTCGGCAGCACTGCAACAAATAAAACTATAATTCCCATCCCGCCAAACCATTGAGTCATAGAGCGGTAAAAGAAAAATGTTTTAGGATATAGTGAAAAATCCTGCAAGATGGTAGCGCCCGTGGTTGAAACACCCGAAACCGCTTCAAACAGGGAATTTATAATACCAAGATTATAAAAAAGATATGGAACAGCGGCAACAAGTGCGAAACATACCCACGCAAAAAATGCTGCAGCAAGAGCTTCAGGCTTATTCATTGTATCAATATCTTTTTCACTCGCCTTATTTAAAGAAAACAAAAGCCCTAAAATTATAGATATAAAAAAACCTGTAATATAAGGTAATATTGAAGAGTATTCACCGTAACAAAGTGCAAAAATAACAGGCAGAAGCATTACAAGTGCTATATACCTTAACATTATCCCGACTGTATTAATTACAACATTTAATCTCATAAAAAGTATCCGCTTGAATTATTAATAAAATGATTTATAATATAAGTAAGCCCAAAGGGCGAGCGGCCGGTAACCGCCCATTAATGCCCTAAGGTTTATGACTTATTTTAAGCGCTACTATTATCAAAAAGATAAGCAGTAGTGCTTTTTCAGTAATAAACACTTTCAAGCATCCCTCCTTTCCGTTTAATCTCTTTAGAGTTTGTGCGGAAGGGTTCTGCCTTCAGGCTCCCTTTGGGTTTATTTATATTAAAATTTCAATGTCCCGTTTGCTCTATTATAATTATTTAAATTATTTTTGCAAAATTTAGCTGCATAGTTTGTTAAAATATCCTCTGATACTTTCGGCATCTTCCGTCTTTGTAAATATTATAAGTTTATCGTTGCCTCTTATAAGCGTCTGGCCTTTGGGGATTATAACTCTTGTACCGCGCTGAATAATGGCAACTACCGCACGTTTTGGCAGGGTTAAATTCATCAGCAGAGTATCTTCAAAAGATGACGGAATGTTTATTTCAAGTATCTCGGCAAGTCCCATTTCAACCGTCGCTAAAAGGCCCTCTTTATAATCGACAATTCTGTTTTTAATTTCATTTAATGCAGCCTTTTTAGCTGAAACCGCAACATCCACGCCCACATGCTCAAATAAAGATGCCGTTGCCATCTGCCCGACACGCGTTATAACTCTTTTTACGCCCAGCTGTTTTACAAGCAGAGAACAAAGAAGGTTTTTTTCATCACTGTCTGTAACAGAAATTGTAACATCACATTCGCCTATACGTTCTTCATTTAAAAGTTCAAGGTTTGTGCCGTCGCTGTTTAAAATCAAAGTTTTTTTCAATTGCTCAGATAAAAACTCACACCTTTTATAATCTTTTTCAATCAATTTTGTTTTAATAGGTGTTTTTTCAAGCGATTTTGCAAGCTCAAACCCTACTGTGCCGCCCCCTATTATTGCAATGCTTTTTAATTTCTTTTCTTCCACAAAAAACTGCGATGCTGTTATATCAAGCCCTTCTGCCGTTCCCATAAAAATTGCTTTATCATTTAAAAGGAATTTATCATCCCCTTTCGGAATAAAAAGCTCTTCATCTCTTTTTATACCAACAACAAGCGTTTCATCATTGAACGGTATGTCTTTAAGGCATTTATCAAGAAGCATTGAATCCTGCTTTATACGATATTCAAGAAGCTTAGCGCGGCCTGATGAAAAATCTTCAACATTTATCGCATCGGGCACGGTAACAATTCTAAAAATCTCACCCACAAGAAGCTTTTCGGGCCATATGACATAATCTATATGTAAAGCGCCGTCTTTTTGCATGGATTCTTTTACAATTGAAAGAGAATTTCTGCATTCTTTTTTAGACACAAAGCAGGCAGTCTGCGCATTAGACAATTGCTTTGCCATAAGACAAGCTACAATATTTGCTTCATCAAGGCAAGTGCATGCTATAAAAACATCGGCATCTTTTATACCTGCCTCTTTTAAAACATTTATATTTGAAGCTTCACCCACAATTGTTGCTAAATCAAGATTGTTAAATTTTTCCAATCGGGAAACATCAGAATCAATCACAATAATATCATGGTCTTCAAAAAACTCGGTAGCTATGATTGAACCCGTTTCATTTGCCCCGTATATTATAATTTTCATAACTTTACTTATAAACCAAACAATAAAGTTTTACAACAAAAACGAAGAATTGAAATCGCACCTTGCAATAAGTTTTGAAAACTTATTCTCTGCCGCATATTTTTCTTATAAAAGCAATCATTCCTGGATTTTGTTTAAACGCCTCTTTTTCCAGAGTGTTTTCATAATATTCGGAAAACGGATAAACAATATTCAATAATGTAACTTTAGGATATTCAAGCTTTGCTTGATAATATTCTTCAGCTTTTTTATTTTCTTCTTCGGTCAGTTTTCCCATTTTATCCCGCACTGCCTGATAATGCTTCTTATCAACAAGCATAGGAATATCTTTATATTGCGCATTCTTGTTATTAATTAAATAAATTGCGGTAACAAATTTTTTAAAATCAAGCTCCATATCCGACATTTTTAAAACAGCATTGTCATATTTTCCGGTTTTATCATTTTGAATTTCATCATACATTGTATCCATCATATGTTTGTACAATCCTGTACTATAAGCACTTGCAATATTTTTCATGGTGGCATAATTCAATTTTTCAATCCCGTCATCCATTCTTGCAATAGTTTCAGCCTGCCTTGCATGTTCAAGCTCATGTTTTATCAACTTTTTTGTTTTGCTGTTCATATAAACATCATCCAGTACATTTTGCCCCACTGAAATTTTTCCGGATAAAAAATTATAAGATGCGGCTATTTTAGATGATTTAAATGTTTCATCAGAAAATTCAGCTTCCGTTGTATTTATTTCTTCAAAATATTGTTTTGCCTCTTTATATCTCTTATCACCATTTTGCCTGAAAAGGAACTGCAGCCCGGCTAATGCCGTAATTCCGGCAGCCAAAATAAGCGGAAATTTTTTAGAAAATGATGCGCCCAAAGCACGAATAGCCTCTTTGTTTCCAGCTTTTTTAAACTTATGCAGTTTAGAAAGAGTACCTATTTCATAGGCTAATATTGGAACTGTGCTCAACATGACAGCCGTCGGCGACCATAAATATTTACTCAATACATCTCCGTCTTTTGCCTTCTTTGCACTTGAAATAAATGTATCGGAAATGTTTTTCTTTGTTCCGCCGGTCCCTTTAAAAGCAACAAAATCGGAGGGTTCATTTAAACATTTATATTTTGCCAAATTTGCATTTGTATTAATTCTTGAAATCATATGCAAAATTCTTTTCCTATAATAAACAAAACATTAAGATAATTTTTTTTGCCAAATATGCTAAGTAATGCAATATAAATAATGTTTTTGTTTAAAAATATTGGTGATAAAATTATGGCATATGCAAAGAAATTGATAATAATACATTTATGGCAGATAGCAATAAAACAGTTCAAAATAACAATAAATATCAACTTATAATATGGATATCAGCACTAATAATCGGCGCGTTTGCAGGGTATCTTGGAATAAGCTGGTTAAATAAAAGTTTTAATTTTATAGCAAATGTTTTTACAAGGCTCTTTCAATTTATTGCAATACCTACAATTGCACTTGCCGTTATTACAACATTATCTGAACTCGGTACAAAAAAGAACACCGGTAAAATCTTTGCCCGTACAATCACATACACTCTTTTGACTACTTTTTGCGCCGCTATAGTGAGTCTTATTCTTTATATTTTATTCACTCCCGATAATATAATCGTTGATACCGCAGCACAAAACACTGCACAAATACAGACAGGCGGACTTTCTTATTATGAACATCTGCTTTCAATAATTCCGAATAATATTTTGCAGCCTTTAATTTCAGGAAATGTTCTTTCTGTTATATTAATCGCATCAGCCGCAGGAATAGGGCTTTCTTTTGCACCCGAAACAGAAAATAAAACGGCATTTCTTAAAGTATTATACGGTATGCAGGAGCTGCTTTTTGTTCTTATCCGCGCTTTAATATGGGCGCTGCCCGCAGGTATTATGGCATTTTCCGCCCAGCTTACGGCTCAGATTGCTTCAAGCGCGGCAATAAATGCTTTAGGCAAGTATACAGCAATTGTAATCGGCGGGAACCTTATACAAATTTTCATTATAATTCCGCTGTTTCTTATACTTCACAGACTTAATCCCGTTCAAATTTTCAAAAAAATGTCTCCTGCACTCACTGTTGCATTTTTCACAAAAAGTTCAGCGGGGACTTTGCCTGTAACGTTATCTGCAGCTGAAAAAAATCTTAATATAAACCCTTCCGTATCACGTTTTGTGCTTCCTATATGCACAACGGTTAATATGAACGGCTGTGCGGCTTTTATTTTAATTACGTCTCTTTTTGTTATGCAGAATGCGGGCTTTGAATTAACTTTAAGCACAATGATTTTCTGGGTTTTTATTTCCGTTTTTGCAGCAATAGGAAATGCAGGGGTTCCTATGGGATGCTATTTTCTAACCTTATCCTTAATGTCGGGGGCGGGTGTTCCTGTCGGGCTTTTAGGCGTGATATTACCTATTTATGCCGTTATAGATATGGTGGAAACAGTTGAAAATGTATGGTCAGATTCAGCTGTATGCACCATGGTAAATAAAGATTTATCAAAAGAACTTGTGCAATAAGCAGGGTCATTTTTTATTCAAACTCTTTGTCAAATTATAGATAATTTCCAATTTCTCAGGATTATCACCGATTTCTGTTATATTTTTATTTATCATTTTTAATAAGATTGCTGTTTCTTTAAGATAATTTGTGGCAAACAGTTCTTCAATAGTTATATCAAAAGCTTCAATGAGTTTATCGATTGTTTCTGCGGTGGCAAAGTTATTCCCGAGTTCTATACTGCTTAAAGCACGCTGGGATATATCAATCTTTTCAGACAATTCTTCCTGAGTATACCCTTTTGCAACACGTATTTTTTTTATCTGTTTCCCAAGCTCTTTTTTTATACCCATAATTTTACAATTTTAATTTCCTATTAACCGCCAAAATAGTATTTATAAGTATTGTATATTAAGATATATGAAGCTGAAATGTATTGTTAATTCTATATTTTAATTATATAGTATTTTAAATTGTAAAATTACAACAATTTTTCTAAACCCGAAGTTTTTAAATAAGTACAAAAGGGATTTAACAGATAATCAAGAAAGGAAAATTTTTATTATGGTGGCTATTCCAAGCGCAGCAAAATTAATCAGCACAACAGTAAACGAAAAATCAGGCACAACTGTTAAAAAATTTCTTATGCCGGAATACGGCAAAAAAGCCATGGCGACAGTTGTAGAATATGGACAAAAGGTTCCCATAAAACAATGTGGTGTAGATTCTTTTGTAAAAATCACAGGAACGGATGACTGCTGTACAAAAATTGACAGGGCGTTATTTAGCGGCGATAAAATGATATTAAGCGGAGCTGCAAAAACAGAAAATATTCAAAACTTTGGAAATTTCAATGCGCGTTTTAAAGAGATGGTAGACTTGCTAAAAAAATATCCGAAGTTAGCAGCTGAACTTATTTCAGATACTTCTAAAAATGATAGTTTTTATGGAGAGGCCATAAATAAATTCCGAGGATAATTTTACAACTTTATAAATTTACATGCCTACCTTTTTGATAAAAAATCATCAAAGGCAGGCATTTATTACAAATAATTCACTATTAACAATATCTTTCAAATATTGTTCTGATTCTGTCTTCGTCCATATTCTTTAATTCTTCTTCGGCTTTTTTTACATCAAAACGTTCTGTAAAATATTTGTAAGTATCATTAAGTTTATCTAAAGCTTTCTCGGGAAAATCATCTCTGCCGTAGTCTAAAAACCCGTATGAAGGACATCTATACCCGTTTGCTTCAAATTCAAAATTTGCACAACGCGAATTCAGTGAAGAATTATCTGCCTTAAAATGAACAGGTATACTACCTGTTTCTTTATCAACTTTATCAAGCAATTTTATGGTTTTTTCAAAAGTATCCTGTGTCGCATCACCGTTTTTGCCACGATATAAGAGGTTATAAAGAAACTCCGTCGTCGCCGGATCTCTATGAATAATCAATTTTCCAAAATTCTGATTATTTTGATTTGCTATACCGTTAATTCTCATTATGTTATTCTCCTTTTAGAACATATTACCACCATAAAACATGTAAATAAATAATTTTGCATTTAACAAATAAGAGCAAAAACATTTTTAGCTAAAGAGCATTATACAAACTTCACAAAATTTGCATGCCTGCCTTTTTATAGTACAATGTTGCTATAGAGGCAGGTTTTTTAATAAGGAATTGTCATGACAAACACGACAACTAATCAAAGCTATGATGCTAGTAATATTAGGGTATTAGAGGGTTTGGAAGCTGTAAGGCTCCGTCCCGGTATGTATATAGGTTCAACCTCTCAAAGAGGTTTGCACCATTGTATATATGAAATCGTTGATAACTCAATCGATGAAAGCTTAGCAGGCTATTGCACCGAAATACATATAACAGTACATGAAGATAATTCCGTAACCGTTGAAGATAACGGCCGCGGTATTCCTGTTGATATTAAGCCTGACAGCGGAAAATCCGCTCTTGAAATTGTTCACACGGTGCTTCATGCAGGCGGTAAATTCGGTGACGGCGGATACAAAGTATCAGGCGGTCTGCATGGCGTTGGTGCATCAGTTGTAAATGCGTTATCTGAAAAATATATTGTTGAAGTTTCCCGCGAAGGCTGGGTGCACAGACAGGAATATTTAAGAGGCGAGCCTGTTACTCCTGTTGAAAAAATAAGAGAAACAGATAAAAGAGGTACAAAAACAACATGGTGGGCAGATCCTGAAATTTTCACGGAAACTACCGAAATTGACTGCGATGTTATTGCAAGCAGATTTAGAGAAATGGCCTTTTTAAACAAGGGTTTAAAATTAATATTTATAGATAAAAAAAATAATAAAGAATATACCTTCCACTACGAAGGCGGCATAGCAAGCTATGTGGAACATTTAAACAAAAATAAAAATGTAATGTTTGAAAAGCCTGTTTATATTGAAAAAACAATAGAAGGCGTAGCTGTTGAAATTGCAATGCAGTACACGGATGCTTACACGGAAAATGTTTTATGCTTTGCAAATAATATCAATACACACTTCGGCGGAACCCACTTAACAGGTTTCAGAAACGGTATCACAAGGGTAATCAATGATTACGCAAGAAAAAACAATCTAATCAAAGATAATGACCAGAACCTTGCAGGTGAAGATATTAGAGAAGGTTTGACCGCAATAGTTTCGGTTAAAATTCCAAACCCCGAATTTGAAGGCCAGACAAAAGAAAAACTCGGAAACGCGGAAGTAACACCGATTGTAAACGATGCGGTGCGTGATAAATTCATGGAATGGCTTGAATTTAACCCGAAATTTGCAAAACTTATTGTGGATAAAATTTTGCAGGCACAAAGAGCCCGTGAAGCCGCAAGAAAAGCAAGGGAATTAACAAGAAGAAAATCAGCCCTTGAAACATCTACTCTGCCGGGGAAACTTGCAGACTGTTCAAACAGAGAGCCTGAAAAATGCGAACTTTACATTGTAGAGGGAGATTCCGCAGGCGGCTCCGCTAAGCAGGGAAGAAACAGAATGTTTCAAGCAATTTTACCGTTAAGAGGTAAGATTTTAAATGTTGAACGCGCCCGCCTTGATAAAATGTATAATAACAACGAAATCCAATCATTAATTCAGGCAATGGGTATCAATATTTCAAAAAATGAGGAAGAAGTAAACATTGAAAAATTAAGATACCACAAAATCATCTTTATGACAGATGCTGATGTCGACGGCGCTCACATCAGAACTCTTCTTTTAACATTCTTCTTCAGGTACGCAAAACCCTTGATTGATAACGGGTATATTTATATTGCACAACCACCTTTATATAAGGTAACTATCGGAAAAGTAGCCGAATACCTTTATGATGACAGAGCGCTTGAAAAAATGGTCAGAGAACGTGGTATTAAAGGCGTTGCATTATATGATAAAACAAAATCAAAATCCTTAACGGGTGATGACCTTGAAAACATTTTATATGCAATGTCCACATATTATAAATCTTTCCATAACCCGATTATTAATCAAATGCCCTCTGTTATCGTGCGCGGCTTAATCAGGTCAAATATTAAGGCGGAAGATTTTGATAATGAAACCCGTATGCAGGAAGTTTACGCTTACCTTGCACACTATATTGAAGACCACGCCCTGAATTACGGCATTGAAGAAGCTAAAAATTATTCCGTATCTTTAGCGCAGAACCCTGAAACAACAAAATATTATATCAAGGTAAATTTAGGCGAAGATATAGAACCTGTTACCATCACAGAGCATATGATTAAATCAAAAGAGTTTGAAAGATTGTCTAATTCTTATCCTAAAATCAGAGAATTCTTGATTGAAGAAGAAAAGAAATTAATCTTTGAAACTCCCGAAGGTGAATCTGAGGTTACATCTTTTGCACAGCTGCAAAGACTTGTAGATGAAAGAGGCAAAAAAGGAATGCAGATTCAAAGGTTTAAAGGTCTGGGCGAAATGATGCCCCAGCAATTGTGGGAAACAACAATGGACCCTGCAAACAGAACCCTGCTTAAAGTGAGCATAGAAGATGCAATGCTTTGCGACCAGCTGTTTGATGTATTAATGGGTGATAACGTTGCCCCGAGACGCGATTTCATTGAACAAAACGCCGTCTACGCAACAAATATTGATACATAAAATTTAACTACTGAAAATTTGAAGCTCACAAATATATTTACTTATGGCATTTGAATGGGCTTCAAATTTTTCTCTATGTTTGACATATGAAGCATCACTGTTTTTGGTCGATTTTAAATCAGCTTCCGTAAAAATTTTCATCATTTCAAATAAATTTCCTCGCCGCATATTAAAAGCTGCCGCTTTTTGTGCTTCCCGTTCTTCGTCTCGTGTTTTAGTTCTGTTTACGTAATTCAGCCAGCCATGGTTTTTAATCAAGGAATAAAGTTTTCCTTCTTCAGCATACGTCAATTTTAACTTCTTTGTAATATACCTTGCATCTATGGCGCCTTTCAGCGCATGATTAGGGTCTCGCATTCCTTCGGTTTTTCTTATATCATGAAATAATGAAGCCGTGAGAAGTATTGCTTTATCAGATTCATTTAATTTTTCAAATTCCGGATTCTGTACAATTTTTTGCATAACTTTTAAACTATGCTTCATTACATCAAAATCGTGGTTTTTATGCTGTTTTTTCCCAATTAAAACCCTTAATTCGGGAAAAATTTTAACAATCCTATTTAATTCTTTTTCGATATTTTTATTATTGCAAACCACGGGATTGTTATCTAAAAATTTTGCAGCTTCGGGCTGCAGTCTGTTAATTACTTCTTTTGTTTTTAAATCTTTAATTTCCGTAAATACCGCATTATCTGCAGGATTAACAGGATACCCCAAAATTGAAAACCCTGTAGGATTTTCCTCATTTTGATAAAGTTCAAAACCAAAATAACCGCAGGCGCTCTGTCTTTCCTTTTCAGGCACACCTTCTGTTAAAGAAAGAATTTTCTCTATAAAATCATCTTTTCCATATGTCTGTTTTATATCAAGGTTGTTAAACTCCTCATCGCTGAGTTCTAAAAGAGATGAAGCCAGATTAAAAACAGCCTCGTCGAATAAAACAGTATTTGCCTGCATATTTATAAAAGCTTCACCGTATATTCCGCAAACATCAGGCAAAGAGGTATCTGCCGCCTTGTTATCTAAAGAAATATTGTTATCTTTTTTACTTCCAAAGCCTTTATTTGCTAAAAATTCTAACGGAGATATTTTATTGCAAAAGACAATTCTCACTCAGCCGTGCCTTTTTATGTAAAACTTTCTTGTTAAAATAAAACCTGAGATTAAATAATTTTGCTGTTTTTGTAACAAAATGCCCTCAAACCGGAGGGCATTTCAACACTTTATGAGCCTGTTTTGGCAAGCCTGCCAGAAGATGCATTACAGATAATTTCTGATTTCCCATTCTGAAACTTTTGTTCTGTAATCATCCCATTCTTTTTCTTTTGATGATACAAATTCATTGTAAATATGTTCGCCAAGCGCTTTCTTTACAAGTTCATTCTTTTTCATTAAATAAATTGCTTCATTTAAAGCGCCCGGAAGTGAAGCTATGCCTTTTTCTTTTCTTTCTTTAGCGCTCATTTCATAAATATTTTCTTCTGTTTGCTTCGGCGGATTGGTTTTATTTTTAATGCCTTCAAGCATAGCCGTAAGCATTACGGCAAATGTTAAATAAGGGTTGCAGGAAGGATCAGGTGAACGCAATTCAATTCTTGTACCGTTTCCGCGTTTAGCGGGCACTCTTATAAGCGCGCTTCTGTTTGCTAAAGACCATGCAAGATAAACAGGCGCCTCATACCCGGGAACAAGCCTTTTATAGCTGTTTACGGAAGGATTGGCTACAGCCGTAAAACCCATAACATTTTCAAGCAGTGAACCTATGGAATACATTGCTTCGTTTGATAATTGATACGGCGCATTTTCATCATAAAAAGCGTTTTTACCGTCTTTAAACAATGAAACGTTACAGTGCATACCTGAACCGTTTATACCGAATACAGGTTTCGGCATAAATGTTGCATATAAATTATTTTTAGCGGCAACTGCTTTTACTGCATATTTAAAAGAAACAACATTATCAGCCGTAGTCAAAGCATCAGCATATTTAAAATCAATCTCATGCTGCCCGTCTGCTACTTCGTGGTGGCTTGCTTCAATATCAAAACCCATTTTCTTTAAAGTTTCAACCATCTGCGCACGGACATTTTCACCTCTGTCATCGGGGCCTACATCGTAATATCCCGCTTTATCATGAGTTTCAAGTGTCGGGTTTCCTTTTTCATCCATATTAAATAAGAAAAATTCAGCTTCAGGACCGACATTTAAAATATATCCCATATCCTGTGCTTCTTTTATAACTCTTTTTAAGTTGCATCTGGGGCAGCCTTCAAAAGGTGTTCCGTCAGCATTATGAATATCGCAGATAATTCTTGCAACATTTGTGCCTTCTTCTTCATTTTTTCTCCAAGGAAGGAGCGAAAATGTTGATAAATCAGGATAAAAATACATATCTGATGTTTCAATGCTTCTAAAACCCTTGATTGATGAACCATCCAGCATACATTCATTATTTAAAACTTTATCAATCTGTGCGGCAGGTACTGCCATATTTTTCACTTTACCGTTGATATCAACAAATTGAAGCCTTATAAAATGTACATTATTTTTTTCAATAATGCTTTTAATTTCTTCTTTTGTTAATGCTTTTCCTTGTTCAGGGATAAAATCCATTTTCATTTCTCCTTAAAATTTATATCGGCTTTTAAACACTTCATCCATTATGCCCCATCATGGCATATTAAGTCAAAAAACTGTAACATTTGTTACAAAAGTAGTAAAACATCGGCTGTGCATACTGCAAAAACATTAAGTTGTGTAAAAATTAATTGAATTTTGTTAAAATTTGCGGATAATTATATTAAAAGCTTTACTTATTCATGCTTTTTACATATAGTAATAGGTAAAGATACTTCACAAATAATGCCAAATAATATTCAAAAACGTTTAAAACAATATGAGGGTCACATAAAGTGGAAAAGTTCAGACTAGATAACTACGAAAGAAAAACAACCGATTACAGCAGATATTCTTCTCAAGCCAATATAAAAGTTATAGGTGTTGGCGGCGGCGGCGGAAATGCTGTTAACCGAATGATAAAAGCGGGCTTAGGCGGTGTTGAATTCTGGGCAATGAATACCGATGCTCAGGTTCTTGAAATGTCTTCAGCCCCGAAAAAAATACAATTAGGCGCTAAGCTGACAAGCGGACTCGGCGCAGGCGGCGACCCTTCAGTTGGTGAAAAAGCGGCGGAAGAATCAAGAGAAGATTTATTGGTTGCTCTTGACGGTTCCGATATGGTATTTGTAACGGCAGGTATGGGCGGCGGAACAGGAACGGGTGCTGCTCCGGTTGTTGCAAAAATTGCCAAAGAATTAGGTGCCCTCACAATCGGTGTTGTTACAAAGCCGTTTGGTTTTGAAGGCAAAAAACGTATGAATCAAGCCGTTGCAGGCTTAGAAAAATTAAAAGAAAATGTTGACGCTCTTATTGTAATCCCCAATGATAAATTAATTGAAGTAGTTGAAAGAAGAACAACAATGAGAGAAGCTTTCCTTGTTGTTGATGAAGTTCTCTTACGCGGTGTTCAAGGTATTTCAGATATCATCGTAATCCCCGGATTAATCAACGTTGACTTTGCCGATGTAAGAGCTGTTATGCAGGCTTCAGGTTCAGCATTGATGGGTATCGGTAAAGCTTCAGGTGAAGGTAGGGCAATGGAAGCCGCTAAACTCGCAATTAATTCAAAACTTCTTGAAACATCAATCAATGGTGCAACCGGCATCATTATGAACGTTTCAGGCGGCCCCGATATGACACTTCATGAAGTAAATGAAGCCGCAAGTGTTATTCACGATGCGGTTGCAGATAATGCAGAAGTTATCTTCGGTTCTGTTATTGATGACAGAATCCAAGGGGAAATTCAAATTACGGTTATTGCAACAGGTTTCCAATTAAAAGATAACAACGCTCCGCAGGCTCAGGAAAGAAAATTGAGCGCGGCTGATATCTTTGGCGGCGGTTTATCATTCTCTGATTTAGGAAATAAACCTTCATCTCAAACGCCTGCTGCACCAAATCAATCTTTATTTGAACCTTCAAGACCTTCTCATGAACCTGCAGGCGGCGGTTTATTAGATATTCCTGAATTTTTAAATCCAAAAAGATAATAAAATAATTAATAATTTTAAGGCGGATATAAAATCCGCCTTTTTTAATATTTTTGATAAAAAAATTAGTCTTAAAAAATCTTAAAGAATAGGCAATTTTTATTATTTACATGTATTATACAGGTATCAAATATTTGTAAATCAGGAGAAATTTTATGAACGTTTCAGGTATCAAAGCTTATTCATTTAATAACAGAGCACAAAGCTTCAAGGGTAACACCGAAAACAACAATGAACAAAGATATGATAACCCTGTAAATATCAAAACGGAAAGAAACCTTGCAATATTATCATCCGTCGGCACTTCTCTTTGTGCCGGTGCAATCGGTGCCGGAATAACAGCTCTCCTTAAAGGCGAAGGATGTAAAATTTACAGCAAGCTTCCTCTATTAATAGGTGCGGCAGCAGGCCTTATAACTTTAGCGCTCAGCCTCCCCACTAAACTTTATCATACAAAAATTAATGCTACCGTAAATAAAAAAGAAATGGATGTTTACACGGTTGATAAAGAATTAAAGAAAGACTTGGCAAAAGAGGTTCACGCAGAAATTCAAAACGAAGACACCTCTTTAGATGATAAATTACGCTACAATATGCAATGGCAGATGGGTAACAAAGCAAACGCTTCAGCAGTAGGGCTTACAAGCATTTAAAATGAATATTAACACCGTTAACAGTTTTAATAATGTAAAATATGTTAATTTTACAAAGAATTCTGCATCCGCAAAAAAAACCGGCAATAATGGTATTCAGCATGATGCGGAAAATCCTATCAGCAAACCGCTTGAACAGCTGGATGTTGTAAAAGCTTCTTTAATTGCAGGGCTTGGATTTGGCGCAAAAGCAGTATGCGAAATTGTTTTTGATGATACAACCATTATTGAAGATGCCTTTAATGCAGGGCAAAAGCTTGCAAATAAAAATTATAAAAATGTACAGCACAGCGGGAAAAAATTTGCCCTCGGGCTCGCTTCATCCGCCGCTATAATTATAGGCGTTATTGGAGTTCTCGCAGGGCTTTATGCTGCATTTAATGCCCCGAAATCAATGTATAAAGGCAAAGTAAACGCTCATAAAAAAGCCGAAGAAATGGATGTTTACCTTGCTTCAAACAGAATTGAACAGGATTTGTATAAACAGGTTGATAATGCGGCAAAAGAGGCCCAAACTCAAGAAGAGCTTGAAAAAGCAAGGCAGCAGTATACAGTATTAAAAATGGCAAAAAATGAAATGCCTTCTTTTGTAAATAATAAATAAATTTTGCATTAATAATTTGTCATTGCGAAGGAGTGTTAACGACTGCGGCAATCTAAAAAGACAGTAATGGTTTTTTCATAAATTACCGTTCCTCCTTTTGCTAAAAATTTTATTTTAAAATATTATCAATTAACAGGTTATTTCTTAAAAATCCTCCCGATAATCCTTGCGCGGGGCAGAAAATAAGTATAAAATGCCTTTATGATTTTAGAACTTGTGAGTAATTATTTATCTTATCTTGAAATTGAGCGCGGCCTTAGCGCAAATACTGTTGCCGCTTATAAAAACGACCTTTTTTTGTTCCTGGAATATTTTAATAAAATAAATAATATCGAAGAAATTCAAAGAAGCCATTTAAGCGAATACATTAAGCATCTTGGAAAAGACCATTGCAACCCTTCTACCATAACAAGAAAAATTGCCTCCATTAAAGGCTTTTACAGATATTTATGCTCCGTTTATAACATCAAAAAAAATCCGTCTTTAAGTATCGTGACTCCCAAAGTTTCAAAAAAACTTCCTAAAGTTATAAATATGGATGAAATTGAAAAAATGTTCAAAGAAAAGATGGATTTAAGGGAACAGGCCGTTTTTGAGCTTCTTTACGCTACAGGACTCCGTGTATCGGAACTTGTGGAATTAGAAATTAAAAATATTGATTTTAAAAATAATTCAATAAAAACTATGGGAAAAGGCGCAAAAGAACGCATTATTCCGTTTGGTGCAAAGGCAAAAACAGCACTGAATGCTTATTTTAAAGAAAGAGAAGCAGCGCTTCAAATCTCAACTTCAAAAAGGAAAGCTTTAAATAAAGCTTTCTTAAATGATTTCGGTGAAAAAATCACGCGCCAGTGGGTTTACACATTTATTAGAAACCTTGGCTCCATTATAAATAAATCAATCTCTCCTCACACAATACGCCATACATTTGCAACACACCTTCTGGAAAATGGCGCGGATTTAAGAGTAGTACAGGAATTACTCGGCCATGAAAACATTGTCACCACGCAAATTTACACCCACATAAGTAAAAAACACTTAAAAGAAGTGTATTTTGCCATAAACGGCTGACATACACAGCTAACTGTTGAGCATAATTCCCGCTTACCCGCTAGTTTTATGGAAATTAAAGAAATTTTAACAAATAAAGAAAAATTTATGGATATTCTTCTAATCGGCGATGAAGAAGAAACTATGGTCTATAAATACCTCAAAGATGGAAACCTCTATGCTCTCTATGATACAGGCATTTTAAAATCAATCTGTGTTACTTTATCCGTTAATCAAAATACAATTGAAATTAAAAATCTTGCAACTTATCCGAAATTCCAAAATCAAGGCTGTGCAACATTTTTATTGAATTTCATCTTTAAAAAATATCAAAAACATTTCAAATATATAATCCTTGGCACCGGAGAAAACCACAAAACCTTAAATTTTTACAAAAAATTCGGCTTTAAAGAATTTTCACGTATAAAAAATTTCTTTACGGATAATTACCCTCATCTGATTATTGAAAACGGAATTCAATTAAAAGATATGATTTATCTAAAAAAAGAGTTGTAAAAATGCCCCGTATCAAAATACAGAGGCATTTGTCATAAAGCAGCTTTCCGGCTCTTTTCCTTGAAGTTATGCCCTCGGGCGCATTGTAGGAAATGCGATAACATCGCGGATTGAAGGAGAATCGGTTAAAAGCATAACAATTCTGTCAATCCCTATTCCCATACCGCCTGCAGGAGGCATACCGACTTCAAGTGCTTCAATAAAATCTTCATCAATAGGCATGGCTTCTTCATCGCCCATTGCTCTTGCTTTTGCCTGCGCTTCAAATCTGTTTCTCTGGTCAATCGGATCGGTCAATTCAGAAAATGCGTTTGAAACCTCCCAGCCGTTTATTCTTGTTTCAAATCTTTCGGTCAATCTCGGATTATCCCTGTGCACCTTGGCTAAAGGTGAAATATCCCTCGGATAATCAAGAATATGTACAGGCTGGATTAATTTCGGTTCAACCTTTTCTTCAAATATTTTATCTAAAATCTTACCCCAGCTGTCTGATTCTTCAACCTCAATACCCATTTTCTTTGCTTCAGCGCCCGCTTCTTCAACGGTTAGAAGTTCGTTAAAATCAACCCCTGTATATTCTTTAATGGCACCGAGCATTGTTTTTCTGTCCCATGGAGGTGTTAAATCAAGCTCCTTGCCCTGATATGTAATTTTTGTCGTGCCTAAAACGTCCATCGCAACAGAAGCTATCATATTTTCCATCAATACCATCATATCGTTATAATCAGCATATGCCTGATATAATTCCATCATTGTAAATTCAGGATTATGGCGGATATCAATACCTTCGTTTCTAAAGTTGCGGTTAAGTTCAAAAATTTTCTCATTCAAACCGCCGACCAAAAGCCTTTTTAAATGTAATTCAGGCGCTATTCTTAGAAACATAGGCATTGAAAGCGCATTATGAAAAGTTTCAAACGGTCTTGCGGATGCTCCCCCTGCCTGCGTTTGCAGCATAGGAGTTTCAACTTCCAAAAACCCTTCTTTGATTAAATATTCCCTGATTTTTTGAATAATAAGGCTTCTTTTTTTGAATGTATCGCGGACATCCTGATTTACAACCAAATCAAGATATCTTTTTCTGTATCTTGTATCCACATCCACAAGCCCGTGGAATTTTTCAGGCAATGGCCTTAAAGCTTTTGATAATAATTTTAAATCCAATGATTTAATACTGAGCTCGCCCCTCGGGGTTCTTCTGATTGTTCCAGAAAAGCCCACAATATCGCCCACATCAATAAGTTTTAAAATTGCAAGTTTATCTTCAGACAAATTATCTTTATGAGAGAATATCTGAATTTTTCCTGATGAATCCATAAGGTCAATAAACATACCCGTATTTCTCATTGCCATAACACGGCCCGCAACAGAATAATTGTCTTCCGTTTCCTGTCCTGCTTCAAGGTTTTCATATCTTTTCTGCAGTTCATTTGCGGATATATTTCTGTCATAAGAATAAGGATACGGATTTATTCCTTTATCAATTAAATCGGTAAGCTTTTGAATTCTTCCCTCTCTAATCGCATCAAGTGTATTATTTGTCGATTCCATTTTTCACTCCTAAAAATTATTCATATAAGAAAATTATAAATGAAACATAAAAGATGGTACAGTTTTCAATAAAAAAAGGCGCGTAAGGTTACAAAACGCGCCGATTGAAAAGTTGTTCATCT
>CAJUKY010000017.1 GCA_910587055.1 Candidatus Gastranaerophilales bacterium | reverse complement strand
GATGAATTCGGTACAGATTTAACTCTTGCAGCACAGGAGCAAAGGCTTGACCCTGTTGTAGGACGTGAAAAAGAAATTGAAAGAGTTATTCAAATTCTTGCCCGCCGCACAAAAAATAACCCGATTCTTATCGGTGAACCGGGCGTAGGTAAAACCGCAATTGCTCAGGGCTTAGCAATGAAAATCATAGATTGTGAAGTACCTGATATCTTAGAAAATAAAAAGATTATTCAGCTTGATATGGGTCTCCTTGTTGCAGGAACTAAATATAGAGGTGAATTTGAAGAACGTCTGAAAAAAATCATGGATGAAATTCGTCAGGCAGGAAATATTATTCTTGTAATTGATGAGATGCATACGTTAATCGGCGCAGGTGCTGCAGAAGGCGCTATTGATGCCGCCAACATCTTAAAGCCCGCATTAAGCCGCGGCGAAATTCAGGTTATCGGCGCTACAACGCTTGATGAGTACAGAAAACATATTGAAAAAGATTCTGCACTTGAAAGACGTTTCCAGATGGTTCTTGTGGAACAGCCTTCAATTGAAGAAACTATTCAAATTATCAAAGGTTTAAAGCCAAAATATGAAGAACACCACAAATTATTCATATCAGACGAGGCTATTGTTGCTGCAACTGAATTATCAAGCAAATTCATAACAGAAAGATTTTTGCCTGATAAAGCAATCGACCTTATTGACGAAGCTGCTTCAAAGGTGCGTTTAAATGTTTCAAGCCTTCCTCCCGAAGGAAAAGAGCTTGAAAAAGAACTGAAAGCCACCATCAAAGAAAAAGAAGATGCAATAAGAAATCAGGAATTTGAAAAAGCTTCGGATTTAAGGGATTTAGAAGCTCAAATTAAAGATAAAATCAGAGAATATCAAGACAGCTGGAAAAATTCTCAAGATGCAAATAAGCCAACTGTTGGTGTAGATGAAGTTGCAGCAGTGGTTTCAACCATTACGGGTATTCCCGTTACAAAAATCACGGAAGGTGAATCCGAGAGATTGTTAAAGCTTGAAGAAACCTTGCACGCCAGAGTTATCGGCCAAAATGAAGCCGTAGTTGCCCTATCTAAGGCGATTAGGCGCGCCAGAGTAGGTTTAAAATCACCAAACAGGCCTATTGGAAGCTTTATTTTCTCAGGCCCCACCGGTGTCGGCAAAACAGAATTAGCCAAAGCCCTTGCAGAAGCAGTGTTTGGTTCAGAAGATAATATTGTAAGAATCGATATGTCCGAGTTTATGGAAAAACATACGACTTCAAAACTTATCGGTTCACCTCCGGGGTACGTAGGATACGATGACGGCGGGCATATGACGGAAATTATACGTAAAAAACCTTATTCCGTTGTACTGTTTGATGAAATAGAAAAAGCGCATCCGGATGTATTTAACATCATGCTTCAAATACTTGATGACGGCCGTTTAACGGATTCCAAAGGCAGACTTGTCAACTTTAAAAATACAATTATCATTATGACATCAAACGTGGGTGCCAGCATGATAACATCAACTCAAAAGCTTGGTTTTTCCGTCTCCCAAGATTCAAAGAAAGACAAATACGAAAAGCTGAAAGATACCGTTATGGAAGAAATGAAAAAATCTTTCAGACCTGAATTTTTAAACCGTATTGATGACATTATTGTATTTGCTCACTTGAGTCAGGAAGAAATCAGACAAATTGTAGATTTAATGCTTAAAGATTTATTTAAGCGTCTTGATGAAAGAGAATTGAAAATTGAAGTAGGCGACGATGTTAAAGATTATCTTGCAAAAGAAGGCTATAACGAAGCCTACGGCGCAAGACCTTTAAGAAGAGTAATCCAAAAGAAAATTGAAGATGTTCTTGCGGAAGAAATTCTTACAGGTAAATATGGCGCAAATGATACATTATTAATGAAAATGCAGGATGATGCAATTATTATTGAAAAGAAATAATGATTTAAATTCTATACTTTTTATAAAAAAGATTTACAGTTTTGTAAATCTTTTTTATTATTACAGGCAATTTTTATTATTCAGTGTTTTTGTATACAATGTTTACAATATACCAAGGAAACTATAAATGAGATTATCTAATAATTTTTCTATAACAAATAATAATCCAAATCCAAGTTTTAGAGCCATATATCATAAAAATATCGGCACAGTCAATATGTTAAATAAATTAAGCCAAAATAAAACAACACAAGCAGACTTTCGCAAATTATTTCAACAACTGGAAGGACTAGCTCAAAATATTGATATAAAAATTGGTGATTGGGGTTCTTTGGGTACTGCTATAACAAAATATGATCCTGTACGAAATAAAAGTTCCGATATAATTTCAAAAGATACAAATTGTTTAGATGCTATTAAAAAAGCAATAACATTTTTGATAAATGGAGAACAATCCACACAAACAAAAACTGTATCAAAATCTAACGGACTCAATTTTTCTATGCCCGATGTTGATGAAATGGTAGCAAGACAAAAGGAAAATCCTTTATCATTTTATATAAATTCAAAAGTCGCAATGACTTATAATGATTGGCGCTTAAACATAAATCCAGCAGAAACTCAACTGGCAGAAGAAAGATTATCCAATGCTGCAAAAAAATTAAGAGATACGGATATTGTTGTAATGCCAAGCAATGAAAACGGGGCGCAGGTTATCGAAGTTGCAAATCTTTATGATGGCGATACATTTGGGAAAAGAGTAAATTATCTTTCAAGAGAAGATAATCTTTTAGAGGCACTTGATAAAGCTGCAGAAAAATTAGAAAAAAGATTTCAGGAACCACATCCTCCAAGGAAAAGACCTTTCCCCAGCAGAAATTCATTGGATATAAACGGATAAATAACTTGCGAAAATCTTATTATCTTAATACAATAAATATATAAATGGAGAGGTGTCCGAGTGGTTTAAGGTGCAGACCTGGAACGTCTGTGTGGGGGTAACTCCACCGAGGGTTCGAATCCCTCCCTTTCCGTTTTCTAGTCCACCTTGTTTTAAAAGGTGGATTTTAGTTTAATGGTTTATTTTTTTAAAGTAAAATTCGCAAACTGTCTTGATATAATGAAACTGTTAAATGAAGATTAAATAGGCTTTAAGATTAAGATTCATTATGAAATTAATCAAATAATTTTTTGCATTTTTCCTGAATTTCCAATGTAATATCTTTTGCAAATTTTTCATTTAGTCCCATATTTTTAGCAACAGTTAAAATATCATCTAAAGAGGGATTTTTTCCTTCGCCATTTATTGTTGTTGCATGTTCTCCATTAAATGAAGAACTATAAGTTAAATCATACGCAGGGGATAAATGCCATTCTTTTTTATTATCGTCATACAAAAAAGAAAAATTCTTTGAATGGTCATCACGATTGTGAGCAAATACGTTGAAACACATTAATCTATATAATTGCTCAATGTCTTCATAATTTCTTGTTAGTTCAAGTGTAAGTTTCATTAATAAATTATAATCAAGATTAGGAAGCCTGTGGCTTGTTTCCAATAACCCGCTTACAGATACCATATGCACTTTTTTATTATTTTCCCTATCAAATCTTTTTATGCCAAAATAACCCGAACAAATTTCAGATGGGAAAAGTTTGGTTTCTGTCATATTAATTCCGCAATCTTTTGCGCATATTGAATATTGATATTCTTGTTCCCCAATATTTTTAGGGTCCGTTGATGACGGGAATTTAATTATCCAATCTTCATTATCTATAGAAGTCAAAATCTTCGGTCTTGCACCGCCTGACGAACCACCTAATTGAAAAAGTTCATCTAAATTATCTGAATTCTGAGATTCTAAAATTTTTGAACATTCTTGAGCGAGAATATCAAAGTCCGAAATGTTGTTTTCTGTTTCAAATTTATGTTCAGGTTTATATGTTAAAGCCCCCATCCCGCTTTCCTGAACAACCGCAAGCCGATTGAGATTGTCAATTTCAACCGGATTTATTTTGTTTTTCAAAAATAATCTGTCAACAAGTAATCTTCCCCAGCCATCAGGCAAGCTATCATTAAAAGCTCCAAACAACCCATCAAAAGGTTCGTATTTTGGGATAAAAACTTTTTTAATGAGCGGCAAACTAAAAGGAGATATACTGAAACCATTAATCAACCAGTCTGAATCGTATTCGAATGCGACCACTCTTTCGGGTGTTTTAGCAAGAGTACCAACTAAAATATCATTATAAAATACTTTTAAATATTTATAGTTGTCCATTTATAACCTCATCAATAGAATTGTATGTTTTTTGTGTAAACAAGTTTTCAAAATCTTTTTCTAAATTAAGTGCAATCAGGATTTTTATCAAAGAATTTAGTGAAATTTCATGTTTTGATTCAAATCTCTTGAGAGACCCCAGGCTAACACCAGATTTTGTCACAAGCTGTACTTGTGAAATTTTAAGCATTTTTCTCTTCTGCTTAATCTTTTCAACAAATTCTTTTGCAATGTCATTGGGAGTTTTTGGGTTAAAAAGAAAGTTGTTCATAGATAATATATTATCCTGTTTTTGCTAAAAAGTCAATATATAGATAATATATTATCTATAATATATTTTTAAAAATAACAAAGTTGGTGTTTTACTTAGGACAATGGTATTAAACACAGCATTAGAATTGTGTGTGTATTCTGTCTGGGGAATTACACATTTCCAGAATTGTGTGTATCATTCTGCCTCAGGAATTACACATTTCCGGAATGATATGTTGTATTTTTTGAGATTGAGATTAAATTTAAAAAGAAAGCATCCAATGCGAAAATTGTTTGGCGCGTAGCTTATATGCTTCTTTTTTCCTTTCATCATAGAAAAATATTTCTTTAAACTTAGATGTGTATTTATGTTTTAATAATTTATCTGTATAAAGACAAAAACTACCTTTGCTTGAATCAGCTAAAATAATCAACAAATAACAATCATTGCACTTTTTTATATAATTTTCAAACTTATTATTTTTTTCATCAATACAGGCTTGCAAATCTTCATTTGGATCTTCTTTGCACCAACCTGTATTATTAACGTGGCAATCAAACTTGCCCAAATTCATAAATGAATAAGTTTCAATAGTTATTTTAAAATACTCATCCTGAATTGTTATACAGCCCTTAACAAAATTCCTTTTCTTAAGATTGTTTATATTAGCTTTTACAAATTCTTGCAATTTTTCCTTAAATTCCTTGATTGGTGGAACATCTGAAAAACCAGGGTCATATGCCCTCTTTAGATAATCATTCCGATTGGTGGGACACCATAAAAATTTATCAAATTGGTCTATGGTCATAGATATACCTAAATCATATTGTTTCTTGGCATATTTACATATTCGATTTCCTATTCTTGTTAGAGCTTGTGTGTATTTAGTGTTTTTATTTTTAACAATAAACTCTGTTAATTCTATTCCTATCAGTTTTTCTGAGTTTGTTTTTAAAATAAAATCAGGCTGCTTTGTGACTTCAAAAATGTCTGTAATTAAGCAATCCTCGTAAAATTGCTTACCAACTTGGGTTTCTTTAAAACCATCTAAATATTCTTGTTCTTCTAATTTTTTATCTTGCGCTTTTGTCATATCACCAGTATAAAATTCAAATACCAGAAATCAATATATCAAAGAATTCCCACTTTATTTCTTCTCTCTTTTAGGTAATTAATGTTGTGGCTCAAAACCTTGAGGTACAAATGAACATCGTCGAACCCATAAAAAGCATAGAAGATATCCAAAACATTAAGCGAATTCTTTCCAAGAAACCACGCAATGCTCTCCTTTTCAGCTTCGGCATAAACAGCGGATTGCGAATCGCTGATATTCTTTCACTCAACGTCAAAGACGTAAAAGGCAAAGACTACATAGAACTAAGAGAAAAGAAAACCAATAAATACAAAAAATTCCCAATTAACGAAAACCTGAAGGTCGAGATTGAAGAATTCGTCAAAGGCAAGCCCGACGATATCCCGCTATTTTATACACAAAAAGGGTATAGATGGATAGAGCCCAAGCATACCGAATCATAAACAAAGCCGCCCGAATGGTCGGAATAAAAGGCAGAATAGGAACACATACCTTACGCAAAACCTTTGGCTATCATTTTTACCAACAATACGACGATATCGTAATGCTGCAAAAAATCTTCAACCATTCCACCCCCTCCATCACCCTCCGCTACATTGGAATCGAGCAAGAAGACATAGATGAAGTTTATAGGAATTTTTATTTGTAGAAATTTTTATATATAATAAGGTTATGTATAAAATTTACATTGATGAATCAGGCGATCTTGGTAATAATTTTTTAGAAGATCCCACCAATAGAAGCACATATTGGTTTATATTGTCTGCTGTAATTATTAAAGACAAGGATTTGCTTAGAGTAGAACAAATAATAGATGATACAAAAGAAAAATTAAAAATCGCAAAAAATTTTCACTTTAAAGAAGACAGACACGCAAAAAGAAATGTTTTTATTAATAAAATTGCAGAAATACAAGAGTTTAGCTCAATCATTGTTGCACAAGACAAAATGGAATTGGTTGGCATCTGCGAAATGGAACCTAGAAGATCGTTTTTAACATCGCAAGAAATTTTTGAACACGTTGCCAGAATTTTATTTAAAGAAATACATTATATGTTCTCAAAGGAGACAGATAATCTTGAATTTGAAGCAATATTTGAAAAAAATGCGGCAGTTGACTATCAAAAAATACAAGAAATTACCACAACTTTTTCAAATAAAAAAATAAAAATTAATGTTACAACCTGTGGAAAAGAATGTAAATGTATTCAAATAGCAGATTATTTAGCCGGTTCCATATTAGAAGCTTTAGAAGAAAATAAGATAGATAAGCAAGTAGACACTTCATATATAGATAAATTAATCGGGAAATTATATCACTACGATGCAAGGGAATTCCCCAATATAGCTCGGATGACAATGTATAGATCAATAGAGGGCCCTTATAAGCACAGGATTAAGCTTTTATCATCACATGTAATGGGTAAGTTTGAAATGAAAAAACATGGCTGGGCGAGATACCTCAAAGAATGTTTTTAGATTTCAATATTTGGGTTTATTTTCATGTACCGTTATAAACATTCAGAATTGTTACACAACATACTGATGCATATTTTTATGGTAAGATAGGATTAAAAACAGGGGTTAATAATGGCTGATAAAAAACGCACAAAATTTTTTACCAACGAAGAAGGAAATAGTTTATACGAAAGATTTAATCGTACATTAAAAAACGCACAGTATTTTGATTCATTGGTTGGCTATTTTAGAACAAGTGGTTTTTATCGTATTTATAAATCATTGGAAAATGTTGAAAAAATCCGTATCTTGATTGGCTTAAATGTTGATAAACAAACATTTGACTTACTGCAAGAAATCGGGCAAAAGAAATTAGACTTTGAAGCTCAGGCAAATATTAAAAAACAATTCCAAGAAGAAGTAAAGATTGAATTTGAAAACTCAGAAGATACTTCAGATGTTGTTAAAGGTGTAAATAAATTTAAGGAACTTTTGACATCAGGTAAACTTGAAATGAAGGCTTGCAGGGGGCAAAATATCCATGCAAAAGTCTATATTACTCGATACAATGAAGATGATATGCCATTTTTTGGAACTGTGGTTACTGGCTCAAGCAATTTTACTGAAAATGGCTTAAATTCGCAATATGAATTCAATGTAGAGCTGAAAGACGATGAAGATGTCGAATTCGCATTGGAAAAATTTGAGGAACTATGGAGAAGTGCCGTACCAATAACAGAAGATTACATAACGGCTCTTGAAACAAAAACTTGGATGAATGATACCATTACTCCGTATGAAATATACTTAAAGTTCTTATATGAATATTTTTATGATGAAATTAACACAGAACAAATTTTTGATATAAATGATTTGCCTGAAAATTATATACCATTAGAGTATCAAATTAACTCGATTGCAAAAATCAACAAAATTGTGGAAGAATACGGTGGAGTATTTATTTCCGATGTTGTAGGTTTGGGAAAAACATATATTGCCGCAATGTTTGCAAAAACTCTTGCAGGTAAAATTTTAGTTATTGCTCCACCACCTATTGTACCAAACTGGAAGGGTGCATTTAAAGATTTTGAAATCAAATCAAAAAACTATGATATTGAATCAATAGGTATGCTGCATAAAATTCTTGAAAAAATGAAAAAAGCAGAGCAGGTTGGCGAAAAAACATACGACTACATTTTTATTGACGAGGCTCATCGTTTTAGAAATGGGAAGAATGAACAATACGATAAACTTAAACAAATATGTGCCAATAAAAAAGTTGTTTTGATTAGTGCAACACCTTTAAACAATACATTTTACGACTTCTTTTATTTAATATCATTATTTCAAAACCCATTAAACAGTGATATTCCAGGACTGCCTGATTTGGATTCGTTCTTTGCAAGCAGACGACAGAAGATTAAATCAATAGAAAAAGAATGTGGCACAAAGGATGATGAACGATATATTAATGCTGTAAAACAAGTATCAAAAGAAGTTAGGGATAAAATTCTTAAATATATAATGATACGAAGAACAAGAACCGATATTAAAAATCATTTTAAAAATGATATAAAAAAACAAGGATTATTCTTTCCTGAAGTTCAACCACCTCAAGAAGTTATTTATGAATTTGATAATTATACAAATGATATCTTTAATAAAACAATTCGTATCATTGGAACAAAGGATGCACCCCCTGGTGAAAAATTGTCTTATGCAAGATATCAACCAAAAACATATTTTAAAAAGCATTTTAAACGATTAACAGCATTCGAAGAAACACAACAAAAAAACAATGTAGGCTTTATGAAAAGTCGCCTAATAAAAAGGCTTGAGAGCTCTAAATATGCTTTTGAAATGACATTAGAAAGATCCATTAAATCACATGAAAAAATGCTTTCAATGATTAACAAAGGTACAGTTTTTATAAGCAAAGAAATAAATGTTCTTGATTATATCGATGATGATACAAAGACAATAGAGGATTTATTCGAAAAAGGTGAGACAAAAGAATTAGAAGTATTCCCTATAAATGCTTTTGACGATGATTTTGTTGGTGATTTGAAAAAAGACCTCGCATTATTAAAAGGGTTGTTAAATGATTGGCGAACCATTCAACACGATTATAAACAAGAAAAATTTGTTGAAGAATTGGTAAATAACAAACTTTTGAAAGACAAAAAGGTTGTTATATTTACGGAATCAGCAGAAACTGGTGAGAATTTATCACAAGTATTAACTGAAATTTATGGTGATAAGGTATTATTTTATTCATCTGCAAAAAATGAAAATTTAAAAGACCATATTAAATATAATTATAATCCAAATCAAAAAGAGTCCGAACAGCTTGATGATATAAAAATTCTAATCACAACAGATGTATTATCCGAGGGCATAAACCTGCATAGATCGAATATAATCATTAATTATGATTTGCCTTGGAATCCAACAAGAATTTTACAGAGGGTTGGTCGCGTAAATCGTGTCGGCACAAAGCACGATAAGGTTTATATCTTCAACTTCTTCCCAACTTCTGTGGCGGATAAAGAATTGGGATTAAAAGAAAGCATAATAGCGAAAATACAAGCGTTTCATAATGCATTAGGTGAAGATGCAAAATATTTAAGCGATGTAGAAGAAGTTGAATCGTTTAATTTACGTGGCGAACAGTTATACAGAACCTTAAATTCAACTGATGCACTTGAAGATAAAGAGGAAAACCCTGAATTAAAATATTTAGACTTAATAAGAGAGATACGAGACAAGAAAACTGATTTGTATGTAAAAATTAAAGATTTGCCAAAAAAAATCAGAGTTGCACGTGATTATGGCAAAGTAACCGCAAACTCTTTAATTACTTTCTTTAGAAAGGGTAAATTGCGTAAGTTTTGCATAACAGATGGCACTGTCTCAAAAGAAATACCTTTTGACGAGGCAGTATTGTTCTTTGAATGTTCTGAAAAGGAACAGAAGAAAAAACTGCATGAATTATATTTTGATTTTATAGAGAAAAATAAATCTGTTTTTGGTCAACCAATCATAACAGAAACAATGATGACTGCAAAAAAAGGCCATTCAAAAAGCGATAAAATAATAAAAATATTAAAATCCTTAGATTATTCAAAATATACACAAGATGAAAAAGCATATATACAAACCGTTATTAATGCTTTTAATTCAAAAAATATATCTGAGGCGATTGCTAAAAAATTAAGTGGATTTTTGAACAAAGAATTTGATGATTTAAAAATATTAGCAGGAATACACACTATTGTTCCTGATATATATCTACATAAAAATACAAATAATAAAAACGACGTAACATTGCAAAAAAGAGAAGTTGTGTTGTCAGAATTTTTATATCCAAGAGGTGAAAAATGATTGATACTTTAAACAAAGAAATTGTTGAAAAAACCTTTAATTGTTCATATAACGAGGATCGATTCAAGCATTTTATAAAAGATTTATTGGTTGATGCTGATTATAACAAAGAGCAAATGATACAACCTTTGCCAAATGAATATAAGGATTTTATAAGAAGTGCAAAACGTATCTGCAAATATAAATATATTTCAGATGAAATATTTGGCGAAAAAGTAATCGATGTTCTTGTTGTTAAACTAAAACGTACAACTTCGGTTGATAGAGCAAGAACTGCACAGAGAAACTTTATAGCTCGTTATCTAAATGGTAGTAGAAATTATCAAAAAGATGCGGCATTGGTTGCGTTTTTATCAGAAGATGAAAATGGGAAAATATCCCCCGACTGGCGTTTTTCACTTGTTCAAATGAATTACAAACAAGAAATTGTAAAAGATGAAAACGGCAACAAAAAAAGAAAAATCGTAACAGAATTAACACCTGCAAAAAGATTTTCATTTTTAGTAGGGGAAAACGAAGATACCCATACGGCACAAAAACAATTTGCAACTTGTCTTGAAAAATCTAAAAATGGCGAGAAAATAACCATTGAAGATTTAGTTTCAGCTTTTGATATAGAAAAAGTTTCAAAAGAATTCTTTGATAAGTACAAAAATCTTTATATCAAAATGCGTAATGAACTGCAAAGACTTTGCGAGGTTGATAAAATAGTCAGAGAAGATTTTGAGACACACAATATTAATATAGATGACTTTGCCAAGAAAACATTAGGACAACTTGTATTTTTGTATTTTATTCAGAAAAAAGGTTGGCTTGGCGTTGATAAAGATAAAGATTGGGGAACTGGTGATAAGAAGTTTTTAAGAAACATATTTGAAGGTCAATATGGAGATTATGACAATTTCTTTAACGATATTCTTGAACATCTTTTTTACGAAGCACTTGCTTCTGATAGAGGTCCCAGCGCCTGGTTTAATAAATTAAATTGCAGAATCCCGTTTTTAAATGGTGGTTTATTTGAACCCGTAAATGGTTATGAGTACCAGAAAACTGATTTAACTATTGATAATAACTTGTTTAAAGAAATATTTGATACTTTTGATTTGTATAATTTTACAGTAAAAGAAGATGAGCCTTTAGAAAAAGAGGTTGCAATCGATCCTGAAATGTTAGGAAAAGTTTTTGAAAACTTACTTCCTGAAAATATCAGAAAGGGCAACGGGGCTTTTTATACCCCTCGTGAAATTGTGCATTATATGTGCCAAGAGAGTTTAATTAACTATCTTTACAATAAATTAAATATTAAAGAAATTGAACTTTCGCCTGATGAAAAAGCCAAACAACAAACTTTATTCAAGAAGAAACCATCACAACAAAAACTTACTCAGGAAGTGATAGAAGAAATTATTTCAAGAGATGATATTGAGCATTTGATTAAAAAAGGCGACTCAAATTATTCCAATAGAAATGTAAAAGAAGAAATGCCAAATAAGGTTGTTGAACATGCAAGACTTTTAGATGACGCACTTGCCGTCATAAAAGTTTGCGACCCTGCAATTGGTTCAGGAGCATTTCCTGTTGGTATGATGAATGAAATCGTGCGAGCAAGAGCGGCATTAAGTATTTATATCGGTCAGCCTGACAGGCCAATTTATAACTTAAAGAGAAATACTATTGAGAATTCTATATATGGTGTTGATATTGATGCAGGTGCGGTTGATATTGCAAAATTAAGATTTTGGTTATCGCTTGTAGTTGACGAGGAAGATGTCAAAAACATAAAACCTTTGCCTAACTTGGATTATAAAATTATGCAGGGTAATTCACTTATTACAAGTTATGAAGGTATAGATTTTGATGAAATTGTAGATAATCAACCCAAAACCAAACAACTTGGATTATTTGCATCAGAAAGTGAAAAGATAACAGATAAAATTTCACACAAACAACAAGAATTTTTAAAAACACCTTATGCCACTAAAAAAGTCGAAATAAAACAAGAAATTGAAGATTTAATTTTTGAACTTGTAAAAACAAAGTTTGAAGAAAAAGCAGGACTTGAAGGCAAAGAAAAAGATTTTTATGAAAGTAAAATACGAAACTTTGCACAGAATACAGAAAATCGGAACTTTTTCCCATGGAAACTTTTCTTTGCGGATGCTTTTGACAGAGGTGGTTTTGATGTCGTTATAGGCAACCCTCCATATGGAGTTTCAATTAAAGGTGATTATAGGAAAGCTGTTGAAATAGAGTTGGGCAAAGTTCCTGATTTTGAAATATATTATTATTTTATAGAATTAGCTCATAATTTGCTAAAAAGCAGGGCTATACTATCCTATATTATCCCAAATACTTGGTTATTTAATACCTTTGCTGAAAAGTATAGAACTAAATTAACAAGTGTTTGGTCTATTAAAGAAATTCTTGATTGTTCAAAGTTTGAGATTTTTGAGTCTGCAACTGTTCGTAACACAATTAATCTTTTTGAAAAAAGTAGCAATATTGATAATGTGGGATACCGAAAAACAACAAATATTAATGATTTTAATTCTTTAATTGCACAACCTTTAAATAGTATTAAAAAATCCGATTTATTGAAAATGAATCAGAATTGGAGTTTGGCATTTTTATTAGATGAAAAAATTATTAAGATAATTTCAAAAATAAAAGAAACATCTAATAATTTGATAAATTATTTTCCTGAAATTAGTCAAGGATTAATTGCTTACGATAAATATAGAGGACAATCAGAGGAAATTATTAAAAACAGAGCTTTTCACCATACTTCCAAAATTAAAGAAGGTTTAAAGCAGTGGCTTTGGGGTGCTGATATAAAAAGATACAATGTAGCTTGGAATCAACAAGAATATATTGATTATTGTGAAGGTATTGCCAATCCTCGTGATCCTAAATTTTTTGTTGGCAAAAGAATTCTGATTAGAGAAATAACAAATCCATCAATATATGCCGCATTAACTTCCGATGAATTATATAATGATCCTTCCGTATTAATAGTAAAAGACAATAATGATATGGCGGAAGTTCTTTTGGGAATATTGAATTCTAAATTAGCAACATTTTATCATTTTAATAATTCTCCGAAAGCTGTAAAAGGTGCATTTCCTAAAATATTAGTTAAAGATATAAAAGAATTTCCTTTGCCTAATATAAAATCAGATATTGCCAAAAACATCAAAGAAATAGTATTGAAACTTTTATCTTGCACCAAATCAACTGAAAATCATGAAACACAAATGAGTAAAGAATACGAAAATCAAATTGATGTGATGGTTTATAAACTATATAACCTAACATATCAAGAAGTCTTAACTATTGATAAAGACTTCTCAATGTCAGAATTTGAATACAATAATTTTGCAATATAGGAAGCTTCCAATGATATCAATTGAAACCATATTAAACTCAACAGAAAATGATTATCTTGATTTTAAACAAGAATGGTACAAACCAGATGAATTTAAATGTGATATGGTGCATGATATATTATGCCTAGCAAATTCTTTGACTAGCAGCCCAGATCGATATATTATTATTGGAATTTCTGAAACAAAAAGAACTAAGAAAAAACGTTTTCATAATATTCGCAAAGATCCAAATGTAAAAACATCTGAACAAATAATTGATAAATTAAGAGATTGTATTTTAGTGCCACCAAAAATTGAAGTTATACCAATAACTTTCAATAGGCGTTATGTAGAAGTTATCAAAATTACCCCTGTTAATAGAAATCTTCCTTATGTTTTAACAAAAGACTGCCATAATCCTAACAAGAAAAAGACTATACAGAAGAACATTGTTTATACTCGAAATAGTAGTCAGAATGAACCCGTTTGTGAACAATGTGCAATGTCAGAAATTGAAGAATTGTTTGCTCGAAAAAGAGGAGAGGATTTACCAATAGAAGAACGTTATTCTTTGTATTTGGATGATACTGAAAATTGGATTAAAACTGCAAAAAATTATTATTACTCTAAAAATCACAATTTTAAAATAGTCTGCAATCATTTAGAAGAAAATATAAGATATGTTAATAAAATTGAATGCTACCAAGAGATACTTGTTGATACGTGTATTTCAAAAGAATATTGGGATTTTTATAATTTGAATTATGATGATTATTATTTGTGGTTCAATGTTGAATTATATGCAAATAACACTTTGATTAAAACAACTTCAATTATGGAGTTTTTTTCTAAACATTTTTTCCCATTTAAAAATTTAAAATCTTCTGCCTATTTTCTTCCAGTCCGAGATAATATAAAGATAAATTACGATTCAATGAAGACAAAAGAAGATATTTTAAATATTTTTGAGTGGAAAATCTGCAAAATATTCTTTCAATGTAATAATTCAGAGGTGTTTAGATGCGATACTCAATCTCCAAGTCAGATTCTGGATCATTTAAACTATGAATTCTTAGAAAAAGGATATAAATATATAGAAGAAAATAAAAACTGGATATATAGCAACCCAAAAGATAATTAAAAAATCGCACAGATGTTAATTAATTCATAACCATTTCTCCTTTTTATTATTTACTGTTGTAGTATATGATTTAAATTAGCGTTCAGCAATCAACTAATTAAGGTAAGAAAATATTTACAAAATAGGCAAATCTATTTATTATGCTACAATTGAAAGATGAACAATACTAAAAATTTTCTATTTACAGGCATGTTTGATAATAAGCCTACCACAAGACAAATTGTAGAAAAACTTGCAATATTTAATCCTAATCTCATGGATGATGATAGGCAGTTTTGCCATTTCTTTGATTTAATCGCATTAAATAATGGATATAAAGATTTTGACTTACCGCCTTATTGGTCAATAGGCAGAGCTATTTATAATTACAAAAAAGACAATAATATAAAAGCCGATGATTCAGCGCCTAAAAAATCTGCGCTAGTTAATAATGTAGAAATCAATAATCCTCTTATAGGAGTATATCAGTTTAATATTAATCGTCCTGGCATCAAACAAATAATTGAAAAAATAGCAGAATATGATAATTATGCACTATCCAATGATAGAAAATTAGTTGAATTATTCGATACTATAGCTTTGAATAATGGTTATTCTAAGAACAGTTTGCCCAAATATTGGAATATCATAAGAGCGGCATTTGATTATAAAAAAGAAAATAAAGAGGCTAAATAATTGTTGGATTCAAGCAAACTTCACGAAATTTATCGAAAATATAAAAGAAATAAAATTGAGAAATATACATATGATGACTTTGATTTTTATATGTGGCCCTATGAGGCTCAAACGAAGGTAAAACACAAGGTTCTAAGTGAATACTTATATGTTTGGGCGATTAAGTTAGGTTCTGTTAATGATATAGTATATTATGATGGTTTTTGTGGCTGTGGTGCATATTATGATGACAAAGAGCAAGAATTTAACTTGGGGTCCCCAATTATAGCAAAACAACAGTTTATCAGAGCAAAAAGAGAAAGTAAAAGCAGTTTCTACCTTAACGACAAAAATAAGGACAATATTGAAAATCTTAAAAAAGTATTTTTAAGAACAAACACTCCAGCAAATAATATAACTTATACTATTGGAGAGTTTGAAGATAATATAAAAGAATTTTTAGATTGCTTAGAAAAGAATCCAAAGCCAGCTTTCTTTATGATTGATCCTTTTGGGATTAATGCTCATTTCTCAACAATTAAAAGAATAATGAATATTCCAAAAACGGAAGTCTTTTTTAATTTCATGTACAATTTTACTCGAAGGTTTACAGGATATCAAAGCACAGAAGAAAATATAACAAATTTATTTGGAACAGATCAGTGGTTACAATTTAAATCTTTAAAAGGTAATGATAAAGAAATAGCCCTAAAAAATTTATACCGACAACAATTAAAAAAATGCGCAAAGTATGTATATCAATACAGAATGTCTTTCCCAAATGATAGAAGAACGTATTATTATTTATTTCACGCTTCTAATAATAGAGATGGTTGTTCCATAATGAAAGATTCTTTTGCAAAAATAAATCAAGGAAATGTTGAATTTCTTGGTCCTGATCAACCGGACCCTAATCAATTAGCATTATGGGATTTAACTTCGGAAAAAATTGAAACCTTGCAAACCCTGATTTGGAATGAATTTAAGGGCCAAACTGTTTTATACAAAGATATTGTAGATAAATATATTGACACAACAACATATTTAGAAAGGCATATAAAACAAGCAGTAATAAAACTGGAAGGGAAATATGCTAGTTTTAATCACGTTAATCAAAAGACAAGAACTATTGATTATAATGATAGTGTTATCTTCTTTGAAACACCTAAGCTTAAACCTCAACAAACTACTCTATTTTAAACAGGTAGCTCTTTCCACTGACGCCCTTGCAATGTGCAACCCGTAATCTTTTTATTTACACCACCCCATTGTTTAAAGAAAAATGGAATGTTATTTTCTAAACAATTATCTCGTATCGAAGTAATCCAGTTTTCTTTAATAGGTCTTGCTCCGGGACCACTTTCTCCTCCAACAATTACCCAATTTATATTATCTAAAGATAGGTCCTTTATTTCTGTTATCATTGGTTCTATGGACAAATATTTTATTTGCGCTGGCGTATTAATTAAATATGGAATGCGTTTTTTCTGCTCATCTGATTCTACAGTTACTCCCAACCATATATTTTTAGTCCATTTTAGTTTATGTGCAATTTGCTCTAATCGTTCTGCGCGTTTTGTTAATACTTGGAATGTGTGCCATTTTGCTTTGTTCATTACATCAAAAACTTTTATAATAAATTCATCCGGAACATCTTTATGAAATAAATCGCTCATAGAACATACGAATATTATCTGAGGTCTTTTCCATCTCAGAGGTTCCTCTAGACATTCTTCATGGATTGTGACTTTAAAACAATTTTTATATTTCTCTTGCCCCATTGCATATAATCTTCTTGCCATTCTTTCGGCATAACAATGCTGGCACCCTTCACTAATTTTAGTACATCCAGTTACTGGGTTCCAGGTAGATTCGGTCCATTCGATTTTTGATTTTTCAGCCATAATATAACTAATATAGTCTTTTTCAAAATCTTTCAAACATCTAGCTAGAGGATATTTAAGCATTTGATAAATAATAGGTATTTGTTAATAAATACATTCCTTGTTCAAATACCGTTTAAAAGGTATTCAAAATGTATTCAAATAATACAATTCCATAAGAGCTGTTGATGCTTTCCGACAAAAATTTAATTATTATATAATGTTTACAAATTATATTGTTAAATATTGCAATTTTTCTTATATTTAATTATTAAGATTTGTGAGCTTTTGGACGTTTTACTATATCTTTTGTTAATTTGGCAAGGGGTCTTTTATGGATATCTTCATTTTTTATATAGTTACCATATATGATTAAATCCACCTCATCATCCGTATATCCTTGCAGACACAAAGTACACCTTAGTTCATCAAACCTAAATTTTGTTTTTTCATTCGTCTTTATAAGAAGCTCGCTTGCAACATCCTTTCTATAGTAGTATCTTTCATTTAGCCGCAATATACTTATATAGTTTTCAACATCCGTTTCTTTGTCTAGTGGATTCAAAATTATGTCAAATGTATTTGTATCTCGAAAATTCTTTATATTATCTTCTTCTCCGGAAAAAATTACATCAAATACAGCCATTGAATCAAAATCATCAATATACGGGTTAATTGTCAGAATATCATCCCCTTTTAAACCAGAATTACATTCATAACAACTAGGAATAAGATTATAAAAGGATATTGCAAAAAAGGGATATTTGCTTTTCGGATAAAAATGATCCAGATGTGGTCTTACTATTTTATCTTCGGTTTTTATATGCTCATTATCGTTGCTATCATCATTATCATCACTACTTTTGTTGTCTTCTTTTATAACCGCATCAACATAATTTAGATTACAATAAGGACAAGCTCTCAAACCCATATCTTTTATCATTTCATAAGCATAACCGTAATCTTTTCGAGAAAAATTCAAGTACAGGCCTTGAAAATAATCATATAATTCTTTAAAAGCGGCAATACGCTCAGTTATAGCGGCTTTCTTTGCATTATTAGACAATTTTTTATATTCTCCTGCTTCAGCTAAAATATCTTTATATTCGCTATTATTAAGTATTTCAACTAGCTCTTTTATTCTTTGGGGGCTAAGAGTAAATAAATTTGGCTCAGGCTGCACTGCTTCATCTATAAAATCAGCGAGATTTATCTTGCAGTTTTTGGCAAATTCTTCCAGTTTCTTTTTTACTATAGGCAGATATTCTTTTCCTTCAATATATTTTTTATAGTTATTAAATGCAGTTTCAGTATCAATTATTTTTTTCATTTATTATCCTTGCTTTTGGTTTCTAAAGCTCTCAATAAATAGTATTTATATACATCATCTTCAAGCAAATTTATAATCTTTTCTGCTTCGATAATGCTTTCTACTTTTTTATCATATTTGGGAATACATTTTCCATTTTCCGAAAGATACGCTGCCACAGCTCTTATATACTGTTGCGAAAAGGCACCTATTGCCCCTTTTGTAAGGGCAAACGGACTCATATATAAAGAATGGATATTTGTTCCAAATGTTGAAATAATACTTTCAGAATTTATTTTAGCATTACCGTCTGGAGAATCATCTTTTTCTAAAAGTACAATATTGTCGGCAGGAATATCTGAAAGCACTATAGGAGAATGTGTCGCTATAATAAGATTTATTAATGTTTCATCGTGGTTTATTATTTTTAGAATATCAACTAAATAAGTTATCATTTTTCGCTGCCATTCAGGATGCCAGGTCATGTCAACTTCATCTAAAATATATAAGTTTCTTATATATTGAACGCAATATGCAATATCAGCAAACAATCGAATTATCCGCTGTTCACCAGTACTTAAACTATTAAAAGTATAATATCCTTTTGAATGTTTTTTTAAGAAATTTATCTTAAAGAATACTTTTAAGAATGGTTCAGGGAAAAAGTGTATTAATGCATCGACAGCCTCATTTTGTAAATGCGAGTATTGCGAAACCTCTATAGCGGAAAAATCATTACCGGGTTTACGCTGTAAAAATTTATCAATACTTACATTGTAGTCTTCTTTAAAACACAATGTAGAATTTTTTGTATCGAAAAAATCTTTAAACATTTTTTGATATTCTTTCGGATTTGAAATTAAATTATTGTATTTTTCAAAATCTTTTTTATAATACATATTTAATTCTTCGCTGTTAAAATATTGTTTATATTTCCAATCATCTATATCAAAAATAGAAAGAATTCCTTTAGTAAAATCTTCAGGAGAAACTATTTTATTGTAATCAAAGTCTTTTATTACATATTCTATAAGTTCTTTTATGCACTCACGAAGAATTTGCTCTCTTGTTCTAAAAAAATCTTGCTGATAATCTTTATCAACTTTCAGTCTTTTTTTATCAGCTTTATTCTCCAGTTCAAATGTTATAAAATTTTCTATTTTTTCTAAGTATGTCAGGAATTGAAGAACACAGCCAAAAAATATAAGATCTGGCAAAATATCTTCGGTAATTTCTTTCCACTCATGTTTTTGTTCTTTAAACGGAACAATTCTATCAATATAAGTATAAAACTGCTTAGCTAAATCATTACATGAATGAGGAAAAAAGAAACTTGTAAAAGCACCTATACCGTTATGTTTACGATAATCAGAGAAATTGTTGTTAAAGTTATGCACAATTCCGTCATACGCACGCTTGATATCAATTTCCCATCTAAATTCGTTAAATTTGAGATTAGGATTGTCGGTAAACATTTTAGTCTTTTTTAGAGTATTGATTGTTCTGCCCAGCATAAAAGCGGTTATATCTTCATCAAGTCTGTCATAATAAAAATATGTTCTTATATGGTCCTGTATTACACCTTCTTTATTATGATAATTGTTTTTTGTAACAATCGGAAAATTAGCTGCATCAAAGTACGGATAGAATCTCAAGCATCTAAAATCACTCTCAATATTTTCATCGTAAGGAAACATTGAGTTATTTAAAGATTTTATTGTAAGATTGTTTGAATTTTTATATATATAATTTGTACCATTATAAAAAACCAGACAATATTTTGCATTCGGATAAGAATTATCAAAGCTTTTCTGTGTAATTTTTCCTATAGCATTTAATAAATTACTTTTTCCGCTGCCATTTACACCTATAATAGTTGTGATATTTATATTATGCTCATCAAAAGGAGAATACTTATCTTTATCAAATTCTAAATTATTGAATGATAAAACAGATGAAGAGCCATCATAATGGCAATCAACATTGTGTTTGGGGGATAGCTTAACTCCAAATTCATTTAAATTTTTATAATTGTCAATCCAGAAGTAAACCAATTCGCATTTATTCATATCAACCCTTTAAGCTTTTAAATTATCTTTTTTAGTATTTATCATAAATTTGGTACTTTATCAATTAATGTTTATTATTTGTATAGTCGTAATTCAATATACAAAATAAGATATCATTAACTTAATGTCCAAACAAGTGCATTAAAAGACAAAACCATTACTTTAAACTACTTTAAATATAAGTTATTTTTTATCATTTCTTTTACCTCTTCAATGGTATAAATCTCATTTTTGCCTTTTGAATGTAAAATCATATGACAATTAGGACAAACTGGAACCAAATCTTTTATTGGATTTATTTGATACTCTTCACCAATTTCAGAAATAGGTTTTACATGATGAACATGTATTTTATTTTGAAATTTAACTCCATATTTTTCAGAAAACTTAAAACCACATATTTTGCATTGAGTTCCATGAAATTTTATACATTCATTTTTTGCTTTTGAATTTCTTTCGTATTTATTAACTAAAACTGTTTTAACTGCACCTTCTGGATAGTTTCCACTATTTACTTCCTCTGGGAAAACGCTTTCAAAATCACGGGTATCAAATTTTTTAGATTTTGTGATACCTTCAATTTCTATATTTAGATACTCTGTAAGAATATACCATTTTTCACATTTTCTAATTTTTTCCAATTCTTTTTTAAATAAATATTTTGGATCACCTTTGATTGTTGGTTCTAAAGATTTATATAGGTCTAAGAATCCTTCGCCTGGCTCATGAGATGTTAGATTCATAACCTTTGCTGATAATAAAGGCAAACCTAGCTGATGACAAAGTTTTGAAATTTCTCCAATATTTCTGCCAACTTGCCTATGGTGTAATTTAAAGCCAGCATCAGTAACTCTGTCGGCCAAATCTTTATACGAAACGTTTAGCTCTAATTCAACTACAGTTTTTAACAATTCTTTTGTTAGTTGAATTTGAATGTCATTTAATATAATCATGCTTTTAGGATTAGAAGCTTGCGTATTCAAAAATTCTAAATAATGCCTTATTGCATTTGAATACATATTATTATTTTTATTTAATTTCAAAAATCCTTTATCATTATTTAAATTTTCAATTATATTTAAAATTTCTTTAGATGAAGTAATTTTAAATATATCTTTACCTAAAATTTTAGAAATTGCATTCAAACCACTTGTATAATTCTTGCCTGAGTTTGGAGCACTTGAATTATTTTCGATATATTTTATAAAATCATTACGCATACTTTTCTCCTTTTTTTTAGCATATCACAAACTATTAAGGATTAAATTCTTAAGAATTTTTACATATTTAAAGTGCTAAAATATGCTATAATGAGAACATGAATTACAATTGCAATCAAAATTATAATATGGCTTACCAAAATGCTATTGTTCAAGATTTTGCAAATTGGGCAATGAAGTTTATGTTGTCTAAATTTATTGTAGCTTCAGCTCCACATCAAGATAGAAGGCAAGTTGAAATGATTTGTGATGGTATATCAGGCTTATTGGATATAGTTAATCCACCACAAACTCAAGAAGGTAGAGCATTAGTGGTTGGCACAAATATTTATAATTTATCAAAGTTTTTGTAATTACTCCATCCCCAAAATATCTCGTTCTATTTTGCGGACTTGTTCGGGGGTGAGAAAGTTTTGTTGTTTGGGTTTGGATGGGGAAATGGATGCTTCGTATTCTTTTAGCAGAGGGATGTTTTTTAGGATATTCATGAATGAATAAATTTCAGACTGGTTTGTGTGCGAGTTTTTGTCCAAGTCGTTGTTCAGTTTTCGCATCATTTTTCTTGCAAGTTCAAGCAATTCTTGGCTAAATGCGTCTTTTTCGTGCTCGTATTCAAGTTTCCGCTTGTCCCAGTCGTATTGCTTTTTCCAATAAAACAAAGTCCTGCGGGACAAATCAAGTTCCATTCCAATCTCGCCAAGTGTCTTATTTTCTTGCACATAAAGCTTTTGAGCTTGTTTTAATTTATTAAATTTTGCCATTTATATATTCTCCTCAAAGATTATTCTGTTAATACTAAATTTGTTTTTGTCCGTCAGTCGTCGCACCTGAAAGTCGCAATTGATTTTTGCGAGCTTTTCTCGTTTACAGTATTTTAAAATCTGGTTCAAAAGAGCAAGCGAATTTTTTAGTCGTCTCTCGCCCATTCCGCGCCGTTTGCAAATCGTGTAAAACCTCTTAATGTCCTCTGTGCATATCTCTCGGACTTTTTTGTTTCCTAAAATCGGGATTACATTTGTTCTCAAAATCGCAGTGTAAGTCTTTATTGTATTGGGTTTGCAGAAATTCGCTGCATAATCTTTTATAAAGATTTCTGAAACGGTTTTCAATGTTATGTTTTTGTTTTCGGCTTCGGAGCTTGTAAATACAGCAAATTCGACCTTGTTTTCAAAATCTTGATACTTATAAATACCATTCTCGAGAGATAATTTGCCCTCAGTAATAAGTTTTTCCAGTTCCACCAAGACATCGCATTCGGCTATCATTTCAATTTCATCTAGGGTAAATTCTTTTAAATATTTTGCTAATTTTACGATGTTCATATAATTTGTCTAATCACCTCCATATTAATTTCGGCCAGGTTGTTTTCTTTTGCAAGAGTTTCGAGCTTGTTTATCAGTTGAACAATTTGTCTGAAGCGGTTGTGTTTTTGGTGGATATACTCAATCGCATCAGTGGTAATCAGCACTTGCGAAAGTTCATTTACAATCTGAGCAATATCGCCAACTCCAAAGGTTTCAAATTTCAAAATCTCTGAAAACCTATCATAAAGATGTTTGTATCGCTCGAGTTTTCGGTGTGCCAAACCCATTCCAATCATAATAATCAGGCAGTCGGTCTCATCGTGCAAATCCCGCAGGATTTCAACAGTCTTAAAATTGTTCATCAGGTAGTCGATTTCATCAATAAAAATCACTTTCGGATTGGCTTTCAATTTTTTGACCACAAGGTTAAAATTGTCTGAAGTCAAGTATCTTGGCAATTCGTCCATCTCTTTTATCAAGCCGTCAAGAAGCCATCTTCCTGTCATCAGGTTCGAGGCTCGAAAATAAATCCCGTCGTACTTGCACGCAAGCCACAAGGCGGTTTGCGTTTTGCCAAGCCCCGGTTCGCCATACACAAGTCCCATTTTCGGAATGCTTTTTGATTTGTTAACCAAATTTTCCACAAGTCCGATAAAGTTTTTGACATTATTTGTCCTTACAAAAGTCTTATTCATAAAGTAGTCTATACTCCTTTGTATTTTTAAATTCTGCAATCCAAGGGTTGGTTGGATCATGCTTAATTAAATATTCATATTTTTGCGAATTATTCTTGAAAATAGTTTGAACGGCTTTTAAACTCTCTTTGAACGAGGTTTGAACGGGTGGTGAAATTTCTTCGTCCATTTTGGTTTCAAGATATTTTATTTCTTCGGTCGAAAAGTAGCACTTGAGCGCGTTTACGGTTTTCTTTTTTAGTTGTTTTTGCCGAACGATTTTTTGTTTGTAATCCTCGTAGTCTTTGACATCTCCCAATAATTTCGCCATCGGGTGGGTTTCGGTTACACGCTGTGCGGTACATAAAAATTCACCTTTCGGGGTGAAAACCTTGATTTTGGTAAGGTCAAAAAGGTTATATTTGATTAGCACTTTGCTTTTGAAACCGTAAAGCCGTTCGTCAAAATAGTCGCAACCCAAGAACCTGACTCCGTTTCGCTGAATTGTTTTAACCTCGGTCGCAAGCATCAAATCGTCGAGGGTGTCGGGATTTATATTTTGGTGTTTTCTATCTTCCAAAACCTCTGCGATTGTTTTGTTTGGTGCATTGGGGCAGGTTTGGGAATTTTTGAAATTCAGCCACATATCAATCATTTTTATTGTTTCTTCAATAGTTGGAATATAGTCATTATGCCAAGTGGAATGCAGTTTTTCATTTCGCATCAGATAAGCCGGTTTGTTTGCGATATTGCTTCCGACATAGCTTGGCATAAGTTTTTCGAAGCCTTCTTGAAACTCTTTGAAAAATCGCTCGATGACTTTCGCTCTGGCGTTATAAGGTCGGGCAAAAACCGTTTCAATTCCAAGTTTTGAATAAAGACCTTGAAACCCAAGTTCGTTAAAACCCTTGTCATTGGTAAAATATTTAGCTCTAAAAGCTCTGCCATTATCCTGATAAATAATTTTCGGCACCATATCGAGGTTTATTATTGCGTTTCGAAGGGCGGATGCGATGCACTGGGTGTTTTCTTCAAGCATAATCTCGTAACCCACAAGGGCAGTCGATTTCCAATCCAAAAAGCCGACTAAAGTCGCACGACTTGGCTTGCCTGTAAACGGGTTTATAACCTGAAACGCCAGTTTATGCCCATCTGCGACAAGAATATCGCCGACTTCCAAAAGCGATGCGTCGCGTTTGATATAAGGTTCAACCTTATCGGACAAGGCTTTTTCGCCGTCTCTGGCAAGCACCCATTTGTCGTAATTGTTTGCCTTAAACCATTTTGTATAGCGGCGGAAAGTTGCATCCGCTGGGATAAAATCCTGTCCTTGCTCTTTTAATTTGTATTTTGCAAGGGCTGTTGCTTTCCCGATAGAAAATCGATTCGGGTGTAAAAGCAAGCCCATAAAGATTTTAATTTCTTCGTCGGTCAAAGTGGTTCTGAACTCCCCGATTTTAGAATATCTGTATTGCGGGAGAAGTTTTTCGTAGTCTTCGGAGCCGTCAAGCATTGCATTCCAGCGATGGAGCGAACCTCGGGAGACCTTGCCTAAAACCTGTCGCAAATGCGAATCTGTTGTGTTGTGTAATTTGACAAAATCATAATCGGCTTGGACTTTGATATTCGATTTTCGGCGAAACTCAAGCCATTTGCGGACCAAATCGAGCCTTGCAAGTGCGATTTGCTTTGCCTTTTCGGGGATGAATTTACTTGTTTCAATTTGATTTTCCATTGTCTCAAATTCCTTGTAATGCCTGTATACACATTCATCACTCGTTTTGAGACAGAAGTCAAGTCCTTAAAACCAATATTAAGTATATTCAGCATGTTAAGGGAAGCAGAATCAAAACAGAAATTTGATATATAATAATTTTATAGATAATACAAAAACAGTACGTAAAAAGTTTAAAGAATTGCTAGATTCTACGGTTATTAGAAATTACGATAACCCTATAAAAAATAATGATAAAATTAAAGAATTCTGTCGACAAGTTCAAGAGTTAAAACCGGATAGACTTTTTCGGTATAGAAAATTTGAAGAAAATACAGTAGATGCTCTAAAGAAAAATTTGGTTGTTTCAAATAAAGCTATCAATTTTAATGACCCATTTGATAGTTTAGTATATGTAAATCCTAATGATATTGAAGACGACCTTATGGAACCGAGAAATAGGATCAAGTTAAGAAGATGGATGAATCTTAATCCACAACTTATTGAAAAAACTCCAAAGGATAAATTAGAAAAATTTGAACAAATTTTTAAAATGCGTCCAAATAAATATAGATTATATGTGATGAAAAGCATTGGAAAAATACGAAAACTAATGTTATGTATAATCGAAGAAGCTGATATGTTTTTAAGAAATTATCCAAATATTGCATGTTTTTCTGAATCAAATGATTCTCCTACAATGTGGGCGCATTATGCAGATGATCATAAAGGTTTTGTTCTTGAATATGACTTTAAAAATTACAATACTCCTTGTGTCGCATGTAAAAAGCCTTGTCTGTATCGACATTATGAGCTTTTATATCCTGTAATTTATTGTAAAAATCGTTTTAATGCAAAGGATTTCTTTTCTGCATATGGGGCACAAAGGATGTTTATAAATGCTCCGTTAGAAATTTTTATTCCAAGAGATGATGATCTTGCTATTTATAAAATTCTTTTGCACAAATCAACAGATTGGGAATATGAACAAGAATGGAGAATTATCTCACATTGCAATAATAGTCTTCCTAATATAATCCAAAAACCTGTTTCAATATATCTGCGAGCAAAAATGTCTCCAGAAGATAAGGATACTTTGTTGAATATTGCAAAGGAGTTAGGAATAACTCCTTATGAAATGAAAATTGACATGACTAATGGTGAATATAAACTCCATCCTAAAAAAATAAATTTAAATACGAAATTCCGGAAGAATTTAATTATTTCACGCTAAATAAAATGCCTCAATCTCAAAGATAATTTGCTAAATCTCATTTTATTGGATAATTTATTCTTGCACTTTATTGCACTGAATTGCATTCGGGGAGAGATTGATTTAGTAGGGAGTTTGGGCGATTTTAAATAAAAATTTTTGAAACTTAGTGCAAATTAGTGCAAAAATAGAGACAAAAGTGCAATTTTTGACCACCAAATCTCAACACTAAAAAACGGCGAAAACCGCCGTCAATTCTAAATATTCAATAATAAAACGCTATTCAAAAGTCTCTATTACATTATAAGAGACAAAAGTGCAAAAATAGAGACATTAATACTATACATGTCAGAGTAGAGATTGGAACTCTCACAAAACCTGAAGATCCTCTCGCCTTAGATTATACGATGTGTTCTTGTGTATTAAGTTTTAAAAATTTTCTTATTTTTCTATAACTTTCCTTTCTTTTTGTCTTAGCATACACATTAATCGCTCTTGCTTAAAGAAAAGTCAAGTGTTTTTATTAAAAATATTATTAAGAAGTTATTAAGCTATTTTCTGTTTTTCTTTTCCAAAATCTTTTGCGTCTGTTTAACACTTTCTATAAAGTGTTTTTCAACTTCCGAAAGCTCGTCTTTGATTGTTTCTTTATATTTTGCATACTCAGCTAATGCCTTATTTTCAGCCTCAAGCTTTGATATAGTTCCTGAATTTTCAAGCAACTCCGACCCTGTCATTTTTATAAAATCATCAAGTTTTACAATCCAATCCTTCATTGTCATTGGAATCTGTCTGATTGCTTGTAATTCAGCAAATTCAAGGTAGGCTGAAGTAATCCTATTTAAAATATTCAATTCCTTTTCATCCAAATAGTTTTTTGCTATGGTAACTTCATCTTTTCTTGGGTGATTTCCTTTGAAAACAGTTAGCCCCATATTATCTTTAGCACTATCTGCTCTTAAATATATAATCTCAGCAGCAGTATGACCGTGGGCAGCAAAATGCATTTTGTTTTGAACGACTTTAAAGAATTTTATTGTTTCATCAGCTTTTGGACTATAATCAATACTTGTAGCATAAATATCTAAAATTTGTCTGTAAAAAACCTTTTCAGAAGAGCGGATGTCTCGGATTCTTTCTAAAAGTTCTTTCCAGTATCCGCCACCAGCGGATTGTTTTAATAATTCATCATTAAGAGCAAAACCTTTTATCATGTATTCTTTGAGGGTTTGTGTTGCCCAAATTCTAAATTGAGTACCTCTTAAAGATTTTACACGGTAACCGACAGAAATTATGACATCAAGATTATAATGTTTTGTATTGTAGTTTTTACCATCTTGGGCAGTTATTCGGAAATTCCGAACAACTGAATTTTCATCCAACTCGCCTTCTTTAAAAATATGGGAAATATGTTCGCTAATATTCGCCTTGCTTGATTGAAATAACTCAACCATTTGATTTTGGGTGAGCCAAACAGTTTCATTTTCAATTTTTACATCTATTTTTGTTTTGCCATCTTGGGTTTGATAGATTATTATATTATTTTCCATTAAAGCATTATTCTCCCAAAGTGTATTATATAACAAAATGGGGTATTATGCTTGAAATCTAAATCTCAAGGACAATTTATCAAATCCCATTTTGTAAGACAAATTATTTTTGCAATTTGTTGCACTAAATTGCGCTCGGGGAGAGGTTGATTTGGTGGGGAGTTTGGGCTGTTTATTGCAAAAGATTTAAAAATTTAGTGCAAATTAGTGCAAGAATGGAGACATTAGTGCAAGAAAAGACCACTAAATCTCAACACTAAAAAATCGCCTCAATAGGCGATGGTGTGGGCGTTTGAGTTAAAGAAACTGCCATCCAAAAGTCTCTGATACATTATAACATTATAGTAAAAGGTCAAAAACTTTTAAAACTCGGTGCAAAAGAGTCCAAGAATAGAGACATTAGAACTGTACATGCCAGAGTAGAGATTGGAACTCTCGCAGAAGCCGAAAACCACTCGCCTTAGATTATACGACGTTTTTGTGTATTAAATTTTAAAATTTTTTTTATTTTTCTATAACTTTCCTTTCTTTTTGTCTTAGCATACACATTAATCGCTCTTGTTTAAAGGAAAGTCAAGTGTTTTTATTAAAAATCTTATTAAGAAATTATTAAGTTATTTTTTTAGAGTAAGGAACAAATCTTTAATACCTTCATCATCGTCTTTCTTTTGCTTTAAATGGTTGAGATGATCTTTTGAATTTTCATTTTCGTTGGCTTCATCAAGTTCCTGTTGCGCTTGTAGCTCCTCAATTGCGTTTTCAAGCTCTCTTAAATTACAACCTATTATACTAAATTTCCCAATTAATTTCTCTAATTTTTCTTTATCGCATTCAAGAGCATACAAATCACAGTCACAATTATCTATTGAATTTTCTATTAAACCATCAATGTTAGTAGCTATATAGCTTTTTATATTATGTTCATATGGCTCAATCAAATCTTCATCATATTCATCAATAAAATTCATTAAAATATCTAAATCGTATACACTGTTGCAATCATCAATATCCTTGACAACTGAATCCATAAAATTAGTAATAAAACTATTAACAATTTCGTTTTCATCAAAAATTGAAGATGTAAGCTTGTTTAGGAAATTTTCCATTTCAGATAATTTATGATCTTTAACTAAATAAGAAAGTTCGGGCTGTAACTTATCAAGCAATGTTATATCTTTGGTTTTAATTATTATGTCAAACAACAAATCAACTAACCTATATTGCCAATTATTTGAATTATATTGTTTTACTTTTTCAAAAAGCATATATGCATATTTTTCATCAACATTTTCTTTACCAATTAACGAAGCCTCTATCCAAATAAATTGATCAACAGTATCTGCAATTTCTATAAAATCAGAAACTATATTATTTTCAACAATATATTTTTCAAGAAAATCAGTTATTGATGGATTACAAAAAGATATAATGTACGGATTTGTGTTAATAAAATCGCCTTCAAGAATTTTTAAACATTTTCTAAAATCTAAATCTGTAAAATTTTCTGAATATAATTTAGGACAAATATTTTTTGAAATTTCTTTTACCACTTGTTTATAATTCGGTTTCCAATATCTTCCTCCAAGCGAAACTATTGAAAAAAGTACACTTCTTGTTTTATTATCAATTTGATTTTCAAAAGCATGCTTCCATATTTCAGAAGGGTTGTCTAAATTTTTGATAAATTCAGAATGATAATCTTGTGCAAGTATATTTTCATGAATTTTTAATTTCGTCATAGATTCAATAATCCGGGGATTATAATTTGGATGTTCAATAATTGAAAAATATTTATGCTCAATTAAGAGATTATCTATATATTCTTGGGGTAATTCAGAAAAATATAGATGACTATACAAAATATCAGCTTTTATTTTTTTAGTGTAATTTTTTAAATCAATAATACATTTTTTAAAATCAAATTTCTCAATCTTTTCATGCAATAACTTTGATTGCTGCAAAATATATTCTCTTGTAGTGAGTATTAGCTTTTTATTTTTCGATTTATTTATACGATTTATAAAAGTTATTAAAGAAGAATCTTCATTTTTAGTTAGATGCGTTACGCCTAAAAAATCGTCGTAATAAAATATTTGTTTTACATTTGCATCTAAGTTGTAAACAGAATATGCATCTTGAATATTTTCTGAAATATTAAAAAATTCATACCCACCATCTGCAACATAGCTATAAACTATCATTTCCGCTAGAGTTGTTTTACCAACACCTGGTGCGCCCGAGATAACTACAAAATTCTCTCTATTTAAAATGTTTTGTGCTTCGTTTACACTTGGATTAGAAACAAATTTCTTAATTTTTTCTTTTATTTCATCTAATTTAAAACGAGACTCATTTACAATATTACTGTGTAAAATTTGTTCTAATATTGTTGTGCTTGTTAACCATAATTTAAAATGGTCTTTTTCAATTTCAGGAAATTTTGTAATCAAGTTATTTAAATCATCGTTTCCATATATATCAGATGTTGATTTGATAAATGGAGAACATATTTGCATAATTTTATCTTTATTTTTAGGAGTTAGGGATTGCGATGTTGATATTATGTATCTTTTTGGATTTAATTCTTTTATTTTTTCTGCTTCAATCTTTAGTGCATTATATAAGTCCTTTAGTGTAGAGTTTTTATAATGCTTACACTGTACAATTAATCGATTTAAGGTATCTTTTGAATATCTTAAATCGATTCCACCATCCTTGCCGGACTTGAATGTTTCAAGAGTGATTGATAACTCTTTTTGTAATAAATCTCTTGTTAATAATTCAAAATCTTTTGGTGATAATGTTTCAAAATTATACATCCGATACATCCTTTTGTTTAATTATAGTATAAATATTCTGTTCGGAGTTGAAGAAATCCTAATCCCAAAGATAATTCATCGAATCTCATTTTATGAAATAAATTATTTTTGCACTTTGTTGCACTGTTTTGCACTCAGGAAGAGTTTGATGCGGTGGAGTGTTTGGGCGATTTAAAATATAAATCCTTGGAACTTGGTGCAAAAGAGTGCAAGAATAGAGACAAAAGTGCAAAAATTGACCTGCAAATCTCAACACTAAGAAACGGCGGAAATCGCCGTCAACTCTAAATATTCTATAATAAAACGCCATCCAAAAGTCTCTAATACATTATACTAATACATTATAATAATCTGCCATCCAAAAGTCTCTAATACATTATATTTTTACAATAGAAAATACAACAAATTTCAATAAAAATAGCAAGGGAGAGATTCGAACTCTCGACCTCACGGGTATGAGCCGTGCGCTCTCACCAGCTGAGCTACCTTGCCATATTTATTATATTTAATTTTAAAACCTTGAACGCTTAAAACAAGTATATCAAGCATAATTATTATCACAGGAATATAAAAAAAACGCAAGAAGTTTTTATACTCCGGTTATACTTTACAATATACCTTTTGTGGAAGGCAGCTCATCTGCGTTATTTGCATCAATAGCACATGCAATTTTTAACGCTCTTGCAAACGCCTTAAATGATGCTTCAATTATATGATGTGTATCAAAACCTTCAATTTGCCTTATGTGCAGGGTAATTCCTGCATTTTGCACAAATGTATTATAAAAATGTACAAGCAATACTGTTTCAAAATCAGAAGTACGTTCATCCTTTAAATCAAATTTACAGACACAGTATGAACGCCCTGAAATATCCACGGCACACTGGCAAAGTGCATCGTCCATCGGAATAAAAATATCAGCATAACGGTTTATACCTCTTTTATCCTCAAGAGATTCCTTAAATGCCTGTCCTAAAACTATTGCAACATCCTCAACAAGATGGTGCATATCATTGTCAATGCTTTTTGCGGATAATTCTATGTCAAATTTTCCATGAGCACAAAATTCTCTTAGCATATGGCAGAAAAAATTAGCAGGCATTTCGATATTATGTTTACCCTGCCCCCTCAAATTAAATTTTAAAGAAATTTCTGTTTCTTTTGTTGTTCTTGTTTTTTCAATTATTTGCATATTTTCTCATTCCCGAATAAATCCAAAATTTTATAAGCACCGTTTATTACATCTTTTGCACCGGATTTTTTAAGCATATCACAGGTTTCATTAATACTTGCAGCATTCGGCGGAATAATCCCAAAGACATCAACAGATGCACCGCACCCAGCCTTAATATCATCCACCGTATCGCCAAAAAAGCATATATCTTCAAAACAGCATTCTTTTTTAATTTTATTCAATCCGTCAGGAAAAGGTTTTGACCTGCCTGCCGGCACATCTTCAAGACACACAAAATAGTCAAAAAAGTTTTTTAACCCGAATTTTTCCAAAGAATAAAATGCTTCTTCTTTTGGTCTCCCCGTAAATACGGCTAAATCATATTTTTTAGAAAGTTCATTAAAAAACACGGCATCTAAAACAAGTTTTTCATTATCTATAGCACCTTTAGAGCCTTCATTTTCAGGATTATAAAAAATATTTTGAAAAATTTCCACAAGCTTTGAGTAATCAGCATCAATACCTTTTTTATCAAGCAAATACTTTGTTAAATCCCAATCATTTGATAATCCGCCTCGATTTTTTGCTTCCTGCATTTCGCAGGCAGAACAAGAGCTTCCTGCAAAATATTCATATGTTTTTTGAATAGCATATCTGTAAGAATTTGAAACATCAAAAACAACACCGTCAAGGTCAAAAACAAGAAGCTTTCTTGGTTTCAATATTTCTATAATTTTTTGGGAATCCACAAGCGAAGGAATACCTATTCTCAAAAAATCGCTTAGTTCAGAATTTGAAAACCTTCTTACTAAAATTCCATTTCTTAGAAGTTTTCTATAAATAAAATTGCATTTTTCTCCAAAATCAACAAGAATGAAATTTGCTTCGCTTTTATAGGGCTTAAAACCGAGTTTCTCAAACTCGCCATATAAATATTTTTTTGATTGTAAAACCTCATTTTTAACAGAATTAAAATATTCACTATCTAAAAGTGCATTAATTCCTGCATATACAGCCATAGAATTAACCGAATACGGAGATATCATTTTTTTAAAATTGGAAATAAATTCTTTATCCGCAAGAATAAAACCAAGACGAAGCCCTGCAAGGGCGTAATCTTTTGAAAACGATTTAACACAAATTAAGTTTTTGTATTTTTTTAGAAGCTGATAATAATCATTTTCACTATAGCTTGAATAATTAACATAAGTTAAATCAAGAAGAATTATTTTATCAGCGCATTTTTTTAATACATCTTCAATAACAGAAGGCTCAATAATATCACCGGTCGGGTTATTGGGGCTTGCAAGATATATAATCTTAGTGTTTGCCTTTATATTGTTAAGTAAAAGCTCAAGTGAAAATTTCCATTTTTCAACATAATTAATATTTTTATATTCAGCCCCTATTATTCCTGAATAAAGTTTTGGCATACTAAACGACGGGCAAAAAGCAAGTGCGGCATCTTGCACACCTAAATAAGAAGATAAAACAATATTTATAGCTTCATCGCATCCGTTTGTAAGCAGAAAATTATCTTTATCAAAATCAAATTTTTCAGCCAGTATACCTATTAATTCACCATAACAGGGATACAAATTAAAACGCTTTAAATCGAGATTTTTAAACGCTTCAATTACACGTTTTGAAGGCCCGAAAACATTTTCATTTGAGTCAAGCTTTAAAACACAATCAGGATAAAATTCATCAATAGAATAAGGTTTAATATTTTTTAATGTATCTTTTTCCTTAAACATAAGAAAATTATACTATTAAAAACTCTTTTTTACAAAAATACGTCTAAAATCCGCTTGGATATCCCCCTGCATACATTTGTCTGTCACGGGTTTCAACCCTTAAATTTGCAAGTTCTATATCATCATAATCAATATAAGCGTGCTGAAAAAGGTTTCTGCCGGTCCTGACCGTTACTTCATTATCAGCGCGAATTAAATTTTTCGGAATAATAATCTCCTGATTGTCGCCGTTTATATTTAATTCTCCTATTTTTTGCCCGTTGAATATAATTTCGGCCGGACTTGAATAAACATGGGCAATCCTATTTTGCCCCATCTCTTTTGCAAGCTTGGTATCAAGACCGATTACGGAGCCTATAACAAGAACTGCCTCTTCTTTTTGAGAAATTTGAGACATTCTGAATCTTTTTGTAAAAAATGTGCCCGCAGATTTTATTTTAAAATCACCTGAATTTGCCGAAGTATCTGCAAAAACATCATCTCCAAGGTGGAATAAATGTGCTTCAAGCTGAATATCACTTGGTTTTGAACGTTCTATGCCAAGTTTTAAAGGCTGATTTAAAGAATTTTTATCAATGGTTAAAGAATATGGTCTAAATCCTTCTTTTTCAACAGACAAAACGGTTGTAGAGTCGATTTTAGTATTAAGTTCAAATTTTCCGTCCGCATCACTGTATGTTTCATACCTTTGTTTTGGAATGCTTACGCGCGCCTTATCAACAGGCTGCCCGCTTTCAGCATCTACTACCTGATTTTGCGCATAAAGTTTTTCATCCTGACGAACTTTCCCTGAAATTACATCAGCAAATGAAAATGACACAGAAAACAGGAGTGCACACAAAATAATTATTATTCTTTTCATAAAAATTCTCATCCTAAAACTTAAATGTCTTTCAGGTGATTAAAATTCAAAATAATAAAATTTTTAATTACACAGAAAGGCTATACACGGAAGCAAAATTAAGTCGCGCCTTTGGGGAATTCAAAACAAAGAAAAAATACAATAAAAATATAAAATAACATTTAAACGGAGGAAAACAAATGAATAAATTTCTAAATATTCTGCAGGGGATCTGTTATATTCTCATTATAATAGGTGCACTGAACTGGGGGCTTGTAGGAACAATGAATTTTAATCTGGTTGAATATTTCTTCAATCAAGGCGTTGTTACAAGAACTCTTTATATAATCATTGGAGTTGCAGCTATTATTTCTATAATTTTAACAGCAAAATACACCATGGATAACAGAGAATACTAATATTCACAGACCATGCCGGAGAAATAAACTTTCAAAGGCATGGTTTTATTTTTTATTATCATCGGAGTAATCTTTAGTGCCGGGAAATTCTTTACTTCCTGTACGAAGTTCAGTTAATTTGTATTGAATTTTGGGAATTAAAAATGCAATACCAAAACCCGAAACTATCATGCCAAGCACCCTGAATGCAAAATTCATATTTGTTGTTCTCTTTGCAAAGCTTTGAACAAACTTAGCGTCAATTTCTTTTATACCCTTATCTGAAGCATATTTCACCAGATTTTGAGTAAATTTATCAACACTGTCTCTAATTCCTTCAACTACCTTTCTTGATACAAATTTCTTAGGATTGGAAGCAGCACCGTATGTTCCGGCATCAAGTGCTTTTTTGATAAATTCAGGATCAGTATTCCATCCTTTAGATAAAACATCAACAATCTGCTGTTTTGACAATATTGATTCGTCCAGCATTTTTGGCTGCAATTGCGACATTTTAAGTGCTTTTTCTTTATATAAACCGGCAGTTGCATTATTAAATTCATTCAAAGAAACAACATCTTTTTTAAATTTAATTTTAGCGAGAATATTGGTTAAATCAGCCGGAGCCTCTTTTGTATTTTGCTTAAATTCTTCTAGTGTATATTTTTCATCCCCCATTGAGTTTACAAGATGATTTTTAAATACTTCAAGCGAATCAGGGTGAATCGGTGTATTACCGGTCATTTTATTTAAAAGACTCACAACATGGGGAGTAGCAAACAGATAGAAATAAATCGAAGTTGTGTCTCTGAATAAAAATTCAAATCCTTCAAATTTGTTTCTTGAATTTGCAACACGACCTGCAATCATGCCTACATCAGTTGACATTAAACGCCATGCAGTCTTATTTTCAAGATTATAAGCAGCGGTTGAAAGAAAATCAATAACGGGAGAATTACCCTTAAATGTAACATTCTTTTGTTTTGCACTGTTTACAAAATCATCCATTGAAGGATAAGTTAAGCCCATAGCGGAAGGCAAAATAAGAGATTGACCGCTTAATTGTTTATTTTTTTCATCATTATTTAGTTCTAAATTATCACAGGAAGGCTGAATAGCAGAACCCTGTTCTTTACTTCTGGAAAGTTCTGTAATTTTGTGATTAATCTTAGGCAGCACAAACCCGAGAAAAAAAGTGGCTATGGCAGCACTTCCTGCAACCTTTGCAAATTTAAACGCAATAGTTTTATTTGCACCCTCTTTAACATTATTCAAAAACGGAGCTCTGAGCTCATCCTTACCTAAATCCACATCTAAATTTTTAATACCGATTTTTTCGCCGATAATATCGCCAATTTTATTTAAAACCTTAACGCCAAAAAGCCAGAAAACGGCCCCTGTTGTTTCTTCACGAAGACGCTCTCTGCCTTCAACTTTTCCTCCCCTTTTATAGCCGTTATAAGTACGACCGCCCGTGCATGCAACTTCAATCATAGCCACAGGCAAAATTTTATCAGGATTCATTAATGTTGATAATGCTTTGGTCGTATTAAGATTTAACATTTTTGAATAAGAATTAATCGGTCAGCAGTATAAACCCTCAAAAAAATTTTTTTTGATATTTAACAATATAATTATTAAAAAACTTTTCAGAAAAATCAGACTTTAAGCGAGTTCATAGTTTGTCATATCAGCAATCTGTCTGCGCCAGTTTTCTATAATATCTTCTTCATCATCAAGATAAGATATAGGTTTGCCAGCTTGAAGCATAATGTCATTCTTCTTAAATATATTCCAGTTATATTTTTCTACACCTGAAATACCTACAGGTAAAATATCAGCCTTAACCATTTTTGCTACAACAGCAAATCCTTTATTCACAGCCTCAATTTTCTTATTTTTTCTTATACCGCCCTGAGGAAAAATGCAAAGGCTGAAATTCGCCTTAAATACTTCTTTTGTACTTTTAATAGTGGCAACTTCAAGTTTTTCACGGTTAACGGCAAAAGCGCCCAGTCTTGAAACATTTTTTTTGACATATTTTGCAAGAAAACTTTCACCTTCAAAGAGCTCTTTTTTAGCCATATAAGCAAGTCCTATGCCTGAAACTATCGTAACCAGAAACGGATCAAAATAAGAAATATGGTTTGGTGCAATAATACAAGGTTTTTTAATCTCATAATCGCTTTTTTTATACCTTATATTGTAGAATAAAGAGGAAAATGGCAGAAAAAGCACATATAGGGCATAAATTTGATACAGCTTGGTTAAAATATTAAAATCCCTCGCCTGCTTTTTTGCATAATTTTTTTTGGTTTTATTTTCACTACGCATCCGCTTCCCCCTGCGACAATTTAATAATTTTATCGCTCCAAATTTTTACCATTTCCAGAGTGTCATCATTATAGTGAATAGGTTTCCCTATTCTTATCACAATCTTGCTTTCAAAAGGCTTTCTATCTTCCTTTAAAGCACCGGTTATAGCAACAGGCAAGATATCACATTTTAAAGTTTTTGCAATGCCTGCAAATCCTCTTGCAACATTATCCATATTTCCGTCTTTTTCTCTTGTACCCTGCGGAAAAAGCCCCAGAACCCAGTTAGTTTTTTTAATTCCAAGGGCTGTTTTTATGGTAGAAACCCCCAGTTTTTCACGATTAACCGCAAAAGCTCCAAGCAGATTAAGAAAAAACCTCGCCACGGGTTTTTCAAAAAGTTCTTTTTTTGCCATATAAGCAATAGGTCTGCCTACTGCATCCACCACAAGGAAAGGATCAATAGCACTCATATGGTTTGATGCAACTATAAAAAAACCTTTCTTTGGAACATTTTCTCTGCCATATATTTTAAGCCCGCAGGCAACCTTATAATATCCGCCATAAACAACAGAACATGTAAGCCACTGGAAAAAAGCCCTGAAAGCATTAAACTCTTTGGGTTCTCTGTGTGTATATAATCTTTTTTCTTCTTTTTTATTACAATCAGGCATAAACCTCCTAAGGATAAATTTGCCAAAACTATAGATTTTGTTATAATTTTAACATAGAAAATATTAAAATTGAAAATTTATATCAAGGGACGGAGAATTTATGAAAAATAAAATTTTAGCTTTTATACTTGCACTTACTATGACTGCACCCGTATTCGCAGACACAATAGGCAGCGTTAACTACAGAGAGGTAATAGACAATTATTCAAAAGCAAAAACTGCACAAAATGAAATAGAAGACAAAGCAAACTCAATACAAATTTTCCTTCTTGATAAAGAAAAAGAATTTAAAAAAATACAATCTCCCGTTCAGCAAAAAACTTTTAGAGAACAAACCGCAAAATCTTTAGAACAGCAGGAAAAAGCGCTTCAAGCATTCAGAATAAAAAAAGAAAAAGAAGTTGATGATGCAATAGTTGCAGCAATTAAATCTGTTGCCATTGAAAATAAAATAAATGCCGTTGTGGATGCAAGAGTCATGTTCTTTGGCGCAGTTGATATTACACAAAAAGTTATAACAAAATTAAATATGGGCGGAAAATAAGTTTTCTTCTAAGTTTTTTCCATTTTAAAAATAAAAACTTTACAAAAAAGTATTTTTTGTATAATATTAAATTCATCTGGAGGAGTGCCAGAGCGGTTTATCGGAGCGGTCTTGAAAACCGTCGTACGTGACGAGCGTACCGTGGGTTCGAATCCCACCTCCTCCTTTTTCCTTTTTATAATGGAAAAACATGCTGAAATTGATAATATGCTGGATTTACAAAATTAAACTAAATTAACATGCCTTAAAAAGGTAAATTGTACTGAATTAAACTAAACGAGAGGTGTAATTATGGCACAGTATCTTCATTTGAACATTTACAAAAAATCATTTGATTTTCTTGTAAAGTTAACTCAATTAACATCAAATTTTCAAAGGGATTTTCGCTTTACAATAGGCGAAAAATTAAACAGCACCACAATAGGTTTTATAGTACTTATCTATAAAGCAAACAGTGCAAAGGAAACAGAACGCGTGGACTACATTATAAGACTGCTGGATGAATTACAAAAAATTACCGTTTTAACCCGCCTTGCTACGGAACTAAAAAATATACCCCGCGAAAGATATATGGAACTTGCCCTTATGCTTGAAGATATAGAAAAACAATTGAGCGGCTGGAAAAATCATACCGTAAAAACTATAGAAGAAACAAACGCTTCTGTGTAAATGCAAGGTGAAAAATATGGATGAAAAATCAATAAATCCGCCGGAACAGTCAAAACAGCCGGAACATTTGGAACAACAGAAGCAGTTGGAACAAGATTTAGAGGCAAATAATATTTCTCAGTCTGCAGAAAGCGAAACAATTCAAAGTGATACGCGTATGCCGGAACCCGGCCGGAGAAATAAAATCCATAAAATAAAGCTTCATGAACTTACCCTAAAAGCCTTGTTTGATGCTTATTATGACTGCAGAAAACACAAAAGAAATACAATGCAGTCGATGAAATTTGAATGGCAGCTTGAAAAAAACCTGTTCAAACTTTATGAAGATTTAAAAAATAACACATATGTAATAGGAAAAAGCATATGCTTTATTGTTACCGTTCCAAAACCCCGTGAAGTCTGGGCAGGTGCCTTCAGAGACAGAATAGTCCACCATCTTATTTATAATGCCGTAAAGGAAAGGTTTGAAAACCGTTTTATTAATGACAGTTTCAGCTGTATCCCAAAAAGAGGCACTCTTGCAGGGGCAAAAAGGGCTGCAAAATTTGCCCGTTCCGTTACACAAAACTATACGCAAAAAGCTTATTTCATGAAAGCAGACATAAGTAATTATTTTAACAGTATAGATAAAAAAATCCTTGTAAAAATAATAGAAAGATATGTTCCTGAAAAATGGCTGATGGACTTAATAAGGCAGGTAATTTTCCATGACCCGAAAACAAATGTGTATATTAAATCAGAAAAAAAATTATGGGAAAAATTACCCAAACATAAATCTATGTTTAATAACATTGATACAAAAGGCGTTCCTATAGGAAATCTTACAAGCCAATTTTTTTCAAATGTTTATCTTAATGAACTCGATCAATACGTAAAACACGTACTAAAAATAAGATATTACTGCAGATATGTTGATGATGTCCTTCTTATGCATAAAGATGTGAAATACTTAAATTATTGCTATGAAAAAATTGATGAATTTTTACAAACAAATCTTGCACTGTGTTTAAACCCTAAAAAGAAAAATATCAATCTTGTCTGCCGCGGATTTGACTTTGTGGGGCATGTTATAAAGCCTAACAGAACATTCCTCAGAACAACAATAATAAAAAATTCGTTCAGAACAATAAATGAATGGAAAAAAAGTAAAAACCGTTTTGAAGAAGAAAGATTAACTGAATTTAAAAATAAAATAAACAGTTATCTTGGAATGTTCCGCCACGTAAACGGTTACAGGCTAAGGAAAAAAATCTGTAATAAATCCGCTACCCTCTTTACAATTCCTGATAGTGAATACACAAAAATTCAAATATTAAAAAATCAAAAAAACGAGAAATCAAACACAGAAAATACTTACGTTCAAAAACAAAAAGAAAAATCCAATCCGTCAGGAGATAGCAGCTGACGATGCTAAAATCTTCTTTTAAAAAAGAAAACTTTTTGTTGAAAAATTCAGCAAAAAGACAGAACTCTCCCAAGCAGCTTATGTAGCTACTCCAGCGTAAGCGGTACACCGTACTGCCCGTCGCAGTATCCAAGCACAAGTAAGCAGAATCAGGACCCTGCATGGATATGGACTTCTACGCCCTATACCGACACGGCTAATTGCACAGACGGCGGCAAGGCTTACAGTGCTATGGGCTATTATGACGGTAAGTGGGGCAGTGGTGGGTTCTGCGCTACCACGACGACAGACAGCAACTGGATACCCGGCTACACGGGCTTTGGTTCAGTTCGTTTTAGTTTTGGCTTTAGAAAATCAAGAAACCTTAAGTAAAAAATAACCATGCTTAAAACAGAGTGCTTTACTTCAAGGGGTAAAGCAGGCTTTTAAGCACATTCTAACCCGTCGGGAGGTAGCAGAAAATATATTATCATTTCAATATATTAAACCTGCTTAAAATTTCTTTATAAAAGAAAATCCGTTAATTGGAATATTCATTAAACGGAAAAATAACCCTCCTAATAGTTTGTGTAACAACTCCAGCGTAAGCGGTACACCGTACTGTCCGTATCAGGGTATCAGCGCAAGTAAGCAGAATCAGTGGCCGAACCACGTATGGTCTTCTACGACCTTTACACACACGGATTGCAGCGGCGGCACAGCTTACCGCACTTATGGCTTGAACGGTTCAAGCTGGGGTCTGGGCACGTTCTGCGCTACCACGAACACAAATGGCAACACGAACTTTGGTTCAGTTCGTTTTGGTTTTGGCTTTAGAATAAAAATTTAAGATAAATCTAGAGTAAAACGTGCACCATACTGCCCGAACCAGTATATCAGCGCAAGTAAGCAGAATCAGTACCCGAACCACGTATGGACTTCTACGACCTATAGCAGAAGCGAGTGTACCGGCGGTACGGTTTATCATACCTATGGTCTCAACGGTTCAAGCTGGAATCTAGGTTGGTTCTGCGCTACCACGAACACGAATGGCTACACGGCATTTGGTTCAGTTCGTTTTAGTTTTGGATTTAGAATGAAAAATACGGACGGCACACCGTACTGTCCGGACCAAGATAACAGCACTGCTAAGCGCACTTTACATCCATGTTACGTATGGAGTTCCAAGGCAGGCAGCGCTGCACACTGCGTTGGTAGTACTATCTACTCTGTTTATGGTTTATTGAGCGGTAAGTGGGCCGGAGGAGGATTTTGTGCAGTTACACGCACGGACGGTTCTACCTACTTTGGTTCAGTTCGTTG
>CAJUKY010000016.1 GCA_910587055.1 Candidatus Gastranaerophilales bacterium | reverse complement strand
TACAAAATATATACTATTTTAAATAAAATTTGATATAATAAATAATATGAAGAATATGAGATGGTATGATAAAGATAAATATCTGAGCGCCTTTATGACGCTTCTTCAGGGGCTTTCCGATGAAATACAATCAAAGGTCGCAATAGATATTTTACTTTATGTTCCAAAAATTATTGAAAAAGATTTTAAACAATTTATTAAGATTGTTGCGGAGCACAACCCGAAACAATACCAGAGATGGTATGATCGCAACCCGAATTTGCATACTGCCGTTGAAGGTATAAGAAATTTAACATCCGAAGAGCGCGAAAAGCTTCTGGGTGCAATTTCTGATATTATAATAAAACACACAAATCAAGACCCTTTTAAATTTGGGAAATAGCATAAAATAAGCAGATATATACAATAAGGTAAAAATATGTTTAACGTATTAATAACCGGCTCATCCTCAGGGATTGGATTAGAAACAGCAAACGTTTTAAGGCAGAAGGGCTACAATGTTTTTCAAACGGGAAGAAGAAATCTTAATATAGATGATTACTTCAACATTGAATTATCCTGTTTTGAACATGCAAAAATGCTTTATGAGAAGGTAATTGAGAAATTCGGCAGTATTGATATTTTGATAAATAATGCGGGGGAATACTTTTATTCGCCTATAGAAAGGGTTCAGCCCTATGATATAGAAAGAGTGATGATGCTGAATCTTTCTATTCCTTACTATCTTTCTTCACTTTGTGTTTCACAGATGAAGGAAAAAAGATTCGGCAGAATTATTAACATTTCTTCAATATCAGCAAGTGTCGGCGAAGCCAATGCAAGCCTTTACGCTGCAACAAAAGCAGGAATGTACGGTATGACAAAATCTCTGGCGCTTGAGCTTGCACAGTATAATATTACGGTAAACTGCATAAGCCCCGGGTGGGTAGAGACCGCTTTAATGAATGAAATTAATGAAGAGGATAAGGCTGAAATACTTGATGTTGTACCGCAAAGAAGATTTATCCAGCCGATTGAAATTTCAAATTTAATAAGATATTTAATATCAGAAAAAGCAAAGGGATTAACGGGGCAAAATATTAACCTTTGTGCAGGGTTAAGCGTAGGATCTTAGTTTTATTTCATAAAACCCGCCCGAAATTATATTATAAGTGCGCAAAATCAGGTTGTCTGCTTATCTCTGCCTGAAAGCTTTTTACCTATAAATTGACCTATACTGTATGCACCGATTGAGCCTGCGACAAATAACAGCCCGATACCAACCCTTGCAGCTGACTGCTGGCCTTTTGTAAGCCCTTTAAATTTTTCCGCCGCACTTGCAGCTATTTTTTTAATGCCGTCAGAATGTTCTATTGTTTCTTTTAGGGCGCTATCCGTACATTCCGTCAATTTAAAGAAACTGCTTTTTGCGCTTCTCATCGCTTTTTCGGCACCAAACATCAAGCCCATGGCGGAACCTTCTTCAATTAATGCCGCATATTGATCATCATCTTTTAATATTCTTATACCCGCAGCCCCTATTAAAAGAGGGTTTACGGCTTTTTGCGCAACGGCGCCGAATATTGAATTTGTACCGAGGGTTTCTGCGCTCTTTTTTGCAAAAGCTTCGACCGCTTCTGTTTTACCCGCTTTTTCGGCAAGAGCCAAAATTCCCGAATCCAGAACGTTTGTAGCGGATTTTGCGGCCTCACCGAATACAGAGGTTGTTTCAGAAACCTTATCAGCCAGCGACCCGAGCTGTGCGGTTGCCGCGCCAAAACGCCCCGTGTCTTTGCCGGTGGCTACTTTTCCTCCGTTTCTTAAGAAAAATATGCCTGTTTGAACTATCCCATCAACAGATGTCGGACACATAGTTTTATAAACACCTTCTAACTTCTATATATAAATAAAGTATTTTAAGGTGAAAAAATTGCGCGGTATTTTAAGGGTTTAATATTTATTTACAAGAATTTCCTTTTAATGCTAGAATATGAATATAAATCAGTAAGGGGAGTTTTATAAAATGGTAGATGTTCAGCCTTTGAATGCGATAGTTTATAATCAGGAAAAAGTTGATATAAACAGTGTTATAGCACCGCCGTATGATGTTATAACAAATGAAGAACAGCAAAAACTTTATGAAAGAAGCAAATATAATATCGTAAGGCTGATTTTATCAAACGCAAAAGACAGATATGAAGATGCCGCAAAAAGCTTTGAAAACTGGCAGAATGAAGATGTTTTAATAAAAACCGATAAGCCTTCAATATTTTATATTATTCAAAAATATACGACAGAAAACGGTAAAAAGGTTGAAAGAAAAGGTTTTATAGCTAAAAATAAGGTTGAAGAATTTTCTTCTAAAAAAATATTGCCCCATGAATACACAATGGGCGGCCCGAAAGAAGACAGATTAAAGCTTACAAGGACATGCGAAGCTAATTTCAGCCAGATTTTTATGGTGTATTCAGATCCTTCCATGCTCATTGAAAAAGAAATCGCGCCAAAATATGTGAGCGGCAAACCTTTTATCGATGCAACGGATGATAAAAGGGTTCAAAACCTTGTATACATTATAGACGACCCTGCTGACATTGAAAAAATTCAAAAACTCTTAGAAGATAAAACTCTTTTAATAGCAGACGGGCACCACAGATACGAAACGGCTTTAAATTATTCCAAAGAATCTTCTGCACCCGAGGCTCAATATGTTATGAGCTATTTTACAAACTCTGAAGATGATAATTTAATAATTTTCCCGACTCACAGAATTATTACAAAATTTATTGAACCTTATGTACTTTTAGAGAGCATTAAAAAATATTTTGATTTAAGTGAATATACTTTTATAAGCTCAAATAAAAATGAAGTAAAAGAAAAATTCTTGGCTGACCTTGAAAAATCAAATGCAGAGCGAATTTCAATGGGCTTATACATGAAAAATGTTAATAAATTTTATCTTTTAAAATTAAAGGATGGAATTTTAGATATGATTGATGCGCCGGATGTATTGAAAAAATTAGATTTAACGGTGCTTCATGAATTAATTATAACCAATGAGCTCGGGTACACAAGGGAAGAACAAATGGCCCAAGACGGTATAAAATATATTAAACAGGAATTTGAAGCATTTGATATGATTGATAAAGGCACGGCTGAAGCAAGCTTTATTATGGCATACCCTAAAATGCAGGATATTAAAGATATTTCAGCCGCAGGATACAGAATGCCTCAAAAATCAACTTATTTCTATCCGAAATTATTAAGCGGGGTTTGCATTAATCCTTTGAAATGAAACTTAAAACAGACCTTATAAAAAATTACGACGGGTTTTATGATTAAAATTACTTCATACACAAAATTTGGCGCAAATTTAAATATGGAAACCGGTAGCGGGTACAGCCATATTGATTTCAGGCTGTTTTCAAAAAACGGCACCGCGGCAATTTTGTGCCTGTTTCATAAGGCATCAGGTGAAGAAAGTTTTTTAAATATTAAAATGGAAAAAGAAGGAGAGGTTTTTAAAACTTCCCTGGAGCTTTCAAGCCCTGAATTTGAAGGCATTTTAAAAGGGGAACCTCTGTATTACGGATACAGAGTGTTCGGACCGAATTATAAATATACCGAAAATTGGACACCTGGCTCAAAAAAGGGTTTTATCTCAAAGCTTGATAAGTTAAATAACCGCTTTAACCCGAACAAGCTGGCATATGACCCTTATACAAAGGAATTGAGCCATCTTCATTCGGATGTTTCAGATAATAATCTTGAAATGTTCCGCTCAAATGAATTTTATTTTGAAGATAATCAAAAAATTGCGCCAAAATCAGTATTTAAAATTAATAATGATATTGAAATACAAAAAACATCAAAAAGAGCTCTTGTTGATGAAATTATAGGAGAAGTGCACTTAAAAAGCCTTACGGCGCTTTCAGGCAAAGATAATGCCGGAACATACAAAGGAGCAGGCGAATTTGCTTCAAAGGTGAAATCTCTCGGTATTACAATGGTTGAGTTCTTGCCCGTTTATGAATTTGATGATAAAGAAGGAATAGGAAATTACTGGGGATATATGCCTTTGTGCTATTTTGCGCCCCATAAAAAATATTCTTTTAATCAAAATGACGGGGAGGTTATCACAGAATTTCGGGAAATGATAAATGCGCTTCATAAAGAAGATATAAAAGTCTGTCTTGATGTTGTATATAATCACACGGGCGAAGCCAGAATTTACAACAATAATAAGGAAGATGTAAATCTTTTTTCTTATGCTCTGATTGATAACAGAGAATATTATAAATCAAACGATGACGGCTTTTATGTTGAATATTCAGGATGCTGCAACGATTCAAACACAGCAGGAGAAGGCTTTAAAAATTTAATCACGGATTCTCTTGAATACTGGATAAATCAAGGGGTTGACGCTTTTCGCTTTGATTTAGCAACATCTTTAATGGATACAAAAACAGATGCAAGTGTTTATTATGATAAAAACAAAAGTATTGTGGGACACCTTAAAAATGAGCTTGAAAAAAGAGGAATAAAAATAAATAACCCGGATGAGGCGGAAGACGGGGTTAACTTGATAGCGGAGCCCTGGACATGCAGCGGATACAATGCTTATCAGCTCGGGAATTTTCCTGAATTTTTCGCGGAATGGAACGATATTTCAAGAAATACAATCCGCGCATTTTCATGCCGGCCGCGCGCAATTGATTTTCTTGCCATAAGACATGTTTTATGCGGAAGCTCTCATAAATTTGATAACCCGAAAAGATCCGTAAATTTTGTATCATGCCATGACGGTTTTACTCTCTGGGATTTAAATTCTTACGACAAAAAATCAGCCTCTACCTGCGGGGGCTCCGATTGGGAAATCTGTTCTTCATATAACGGAGATAAAACACTGAGAGATAAGGCCATAAGAAACGAAGCGGCACTTTTAACATTATCTTACGGATGTTTTATGATTCAGGCTGATGACATTGTCCTGCATTCAAAAGACGGAAATAACAACAGCTATAATCTGGATAATCAGGTTAATTATATTGATTTTGAAAATCTTCCCGAAGAAAAACGGGGTTTATCGGATTTTATAAAAAATTTAATTGAATTCAGAAAAAAACAAAGTATTTTTAAAGATGAACTATATATTAAAAATATGGAATTTTACGGGCATCTTGCAAGGGTGCTTCCTGATATTCTGCCTTTCTGGACACTGCCCGATATGAATTTTATGTCATTCACAACAAATGACGGCAAAGATAAAATACTTGCGGCAATGAACAAAGGGAATAATAAAGTAAAATTTATTCTGCCCGAATCAAAATCCGAAAAAAATCTAAAGTATTATCTTGTTTTTGATACAAAAAATAATGATTTTTATAAAGACGGAATTTTGTATGAAACCGAAGAAAAAGAAAAAACTTATACAATGGAGCCGCATACCATAGTTTTAATGTTTATAAAGGAAGAGCAATGGAACTTATTAACATATTTAAAGAGCTTGTTCAAATCCCTTCTCCGTCATTAGAAGAAGAGAATGTTTCAAAAAAAATTGTTGAAATATTAACAAATGCAGGAGTTGAAGCAAAATTTGATAATTACGGCAACGTGTATGCAAAAATTGACGGAGCACCCAAAAATAAGGGGGTTTTATTATCGGCGCATATGGATGTCGTGGGGGATGATACGCCCGTTAAAATCATAGAGAACGGGAATTTTATCGAAACGGATAAAACAAGAACCCTCGGTGCGGATGATAAGGCAGGTGTTGCTGCTATTATAAAAGCTCTGCTTGATATTAAAGCAGGCACAATAAACCCGAAAAGTACAATTGAAGCCATTTTTACAAGAGATGAAGAAAGCTCAATGACAGGAATTGAGCATGTTGAATTTAATTCGCTAAATTCTGAATATGTCCTTGTTCTGGATTCTGATAAACTCGGCAATTTTGAAATATCAGGAGCAGGATATATAAAATTGACAATTTGCGTTAAAACGCCTTTCGGCGGGCATTCGGGGCTTGATATTGCGGATGAAAAAAGGCTCAATGCAGCAAAAATCATAGCGGAAATTATAGAAAAAATCCCGCAGGGTGTGTATAAAGCGGATGAAACAGGCACCATTACATCAATAAACCTTGGTTCCGTTATAGGTGGCGGGGTGGAAAATGCTTTGTATCAGGCAGTAAAGCAGGGTTTAAAGGGTGCGGCTGCGGTTGAATTTGTTTCAAAAAATTCAATGTCAAATATTATAAACACTTCCGCTTTTGCGCATTATTCGCTAAGAAGCTCGGATTTAAAAGCGCAGGATGAGCTTGTTAATAAAATCCGCTTAATTATTGATGAATTTAATAAAAAATATAAAAGCCTTGCAGAGGCTGAGCTTGAAATTGAAGAGCACCTGCCTGTTTTTGAAAAAAGCAAGGATGAAACCCTGACTGAAATTGCACGTATTGCAGCTAAAAAAGCGGATATAAATTTAAAAATTTCATCATTCCATGCAGGGGCTGAAACACACATTTATGCAAACAGAAAAAATAAACACGGCAGTAATTTTAAACCTGTATTAATGGGAATTGCGGATGTGTACAATATGCATTCATCCGATGAAAAAATTGATGTTGAAAGCTATAAAAAAGGGTATAAATTTTTAAAAGCCTTTTTAAATGAAATATAAAGAACTTTAAGGATTTTTAACAAAACTTTATGAACAAAAGTGCCCTGAATAACATATTGCTTTTAACAACCGCTTTTATATGGGGAGCGGGATTTGTCGGCCAGAGAGCTGGCATGGAATATATCGAACCTTTGACATTTAACTGTGTAAGGTCATTTCTGGGTGCTTTTTCTCTGCTTCTTCTTATTATAATTTTTAAAATTAAAAAAGGCCCGAACAGAAAAATGAATAAATGGGAAGAGCGCAGATACATGTTTAAAGCGGGCATTTTATGCGGCTTAGCTCTGTTTTTTGCAAGTTCAATCCAGCAGATGGGAATGGTGTATACATCAGCTTCAAAAGCGGGATTTATAAGCTCTATGTACATAATAATCGTACCGATTTTATCAATATTTTTAAAGAAAAAAATCCCGTCCACAGTCTGGTGCGGCGTAGTGCTCGGGGCGCTCGGCCTTTATTTTTTATGTGCGGCGGGAGCTCAAGGGTTTGGCGGCATAGGGTTTGGCGATATTATGATTATGATTTCCGCCTTTTTGTATTCCGTTCATATTCTTGTGATTGACCATTTTGCACCAAAAGTGGACAGTGTAAAGCTTTCATGTGTGCAATTTTTTGTTGTGGGGTTGATTTCGATTGCACCTGTATTTATATTTGAAACACCGGTGCTTGAAAAAATTATAGAATGCAGATGGGCGCTTTTATTTACTGGAGTAGTTTCCTGCGGAATAGCTTATACGCTGCAGATTATTGCGCAAAAAAATACAAACCCCGCGCTTGCATCTTTAATTTTGAGCTTTGAAAGTGTTTTTGCGGTATTAACCGGATATTTAATTTTACATGAAGTGCTTACGCTGAAAGAAATTTTAGGGTGTATTTTAATGTTTGCGGCAGTTATTGTTGCTCAGATAAGAAACAGACAGGCGCCTTCAAAATGTTGTTAGCCTCATAGCTCTTTCTTGGCATATCCTGTTTATATTGTGACAATAAAAATTGTTTTTAGTATAATAATTCTATAAATAAAGTTTTGAGGGGTTTATTTTATGAGCGAAAATATCGCAAATGCAATAGATGCAGGGGTTATTACACAGATAATAGGGCCTGTAATAGACGTTGAATTTAAAAGCGGGAAACTGCCCGAGATTTATGACGCGCTTGAAATTCAAAACGGTGAAACTAAGACCGTGGTTGAAGTTCAGCAATTATTAGGGCAAAATACCGTAAGAACAGTTGCAATGAGCTCTACTGACGGACTGAAAAGAGGAATGACCGCAATAAATACGAATGAACCCATCAAGATGCCCGTCGGCAAAGAAATTTTAGGAAGAATTTTAAACGTTTTAGGCGAGCCTGTTGATAATATGGGAGATGTTAATGCGACTGAATATCTGCCTATTCACAGACCGTCACCTGAATTAACGGAACAAAATACAAAGGTTGAAATATTGGAAACGGGAATTAAGGCTATCGACCTTTTAATGCCATATCAAAAAGGCGGAAAAATCGGTCTTTTTGGCGGTGCAGGGGTTGGCAAAACAGTTTTAATTATGGAATTGATACACAATATCGCCCAGGAGCATAACGGTGTTTCCGTATTCGGCGGTGTCGGAGAAAGAACCCGCGAGGGCAACGACCTTTATAATGAAATGAAAGAATCAGGGGTACTTGATAAAGTAGCACTTGTATACGGACAGATGAACGAGCCCCCGGGAGCCCGTATGAGAGTGGGGCTTTCAACTCTTACATGTGCTGAATACTTCAGAGATACTGCAAAACAGGATGTTTTATTATTTATTGATAATATTTTCAGATTTGTTCAGGCAGGTTCAGAAGTTTCTGCACTTTTAGGCAGAATGCCTTCGGCTGTGGGATATCAGCCGACATTATCACAGGAAGTAGGTGAATTACAGGAAAGAATTACATCTACAAAAGACGGTTCAATAACTTCCGTTCAGGCTGTTTATGTTCCTGCGGATGACCTGACCGACCCGGCTCCCGCAACAACATTTACCCACCTTGATGCAAGCACGGTATTATCAAGAAATATTGCATCTTTGGGGTTATATCCGGCATGTGATCCTCTGGAATCAAATTCAAGAGCGCTTGACCCTAATATTGTAGGGGATGAACATTACAGCGTTGCAAAAAAAGTTCTTGAAATTTTACAAAAATATAAAGATTTACAGGATATTATCGCAATTCTTGGTATGGATGAATTATCAGAAGAAGATAAATTAACCGTTAACCGCGCGCGTAAAATTCAAAAATTCCTGTCGCAGCCTTTCTTTGTAGCAGAGCAATTCTCAGGTACAAAAGGAAAATATGTAAAACTTGAAGATTCAATAAAAGGCTTCAGAGAAATTATTGAAGGCAAGCATGATGATGTACCCGAGCAGGCTTTTTATATGACAGGCACAATTGAAGATGTGCTTGAAAAAGCTAAGGCCTGCGCAGTATAAAAGTATCACAGTATAAAAAATATGCATAAGTACGGTGCGGCAAAGTAAATTTCAAGGAAAATATGAAAAAAATAAATTTAAAAATAATAACCCAGCAAAAAGTTATCTATGAAAATGAAGTAGATGCTTTTTATACAACGGCGGAAGACGGTATGATAGGCATTCTACCAAATCATCTTCCTTTAATCTGCCCCTTGAAGGTTGGCGTTACAAAGGCTGTAGTTGATAAAGAAGATGTATTTTTTACAACTATGGGCGGAATTTTGCAATTTAAAGACAATAATGCCGTTATTTTAACGGATTTAGCGGAACTTGGCACAGATATTGACGAAGCACGCGCAAAAGAAGCATACGAACGCGCCAAAGCAAAGCTTGCAGCCCATGCTGAAAAAACAGAAATATTAAGAGCACAATTTGCCCTCTCTAAAGCAATTGCAAGAATTACTGCCGCAAAACGGGGAAGATAGGGTAATATTTCTGTTTAATTCTTTTAAAAATTTATCTTGCAATAAAACAATGATAATTCATCTAAAACATTCTGTAGCAACAGTTTTAAAGACATCATCCTGAGCATATTCTTCCCAGTCTTTAAATTTACCTTTCATTTCAAAATCGTAATATCCTTTAACGGCACTTTTCTGTACATTAAAGGTTGTTACTTCCAAATCTTTTACCTTTGTACCGTTTAGAATGCTTACATTGTTGTTCTTGCCTATGCTTGTGTCTTTCATCGGATGAATAAACATATTTCCGGGTGCAAGAGTGTTTTGAGTCTGCACTTGAGGCTGCGCGGCCGTTTTTGTAACATCGGGGGTGCTGCTTGCCATTTGTTGAATTTTATTCTGCTCTTTTTGCATATTTGCTTTGCGTTCAGCTTCTTTTTTCGCAGTTACGCGCTTATTATACATAGGAAGCAGTATTCCGAGCGTAAGAATTGAAAAACCAAGGCTTGCAAGCTCGCATATACCCCTGTATTTTGTGGCTTTTGCACTATTTGCAACTTCATCAAATGATTTAACTTTAACATTTTTAACCCAGTTGCCGAATTTTGAGAATATGGAAGCATCTTTTGAAACTTCCTTTGTATGGTTAAGAAGCTTAACGCTTTTATCCAGTTTTTCAATCAAAGTAGCTGCAGCCTTTGAAGCATAATCGCCAAGGAAATAAAGCCCCGCAAATGAAGCAATATCTCTTACCGTTGATTCTCTGAGTTCATTCGGGTCTTCTGAAGCGAGCATTCTTGATGCAAAGGTGGATGTTGCAATCCATCTGCACTGGTCAACCGTCGGGAACATTCCTTTAAACTGGAACATTTCTAATGACGGTCTCTTCATCATTGAAAGAAGCGCTAAACCTACCATGGAAGCAACACATAGGGGTTTTGTGGTAGCTAATTTTTTCTGCTCTTCAGGCGTCAATACTCTGTTGTCTTCTTTTTCAAAATCCTTATAAATAGGTGCGCCTGTTTTTTTGTATTTATGACGGGTAATGGCTCTGTTTATATACTGCATAGACATTGCAAGCGGAATTATGACCGCTAAGCCCATCACGCTCTTAGTATTAACCATTTTCTTTGCGCTTGCAGCAAATTTATCAAGGTTATTTTTAACGGAATCATTACTGAATTTACGCCCTAAATCAACCTGATCACGCAATAAATCGGCAAGGTTGGAACCGAAAATTTTACTCTGCGCAGCATTGGCAGTGCCTGCTTTTGTATCCGCACCCGTTAAAGTTTTAAATCTGAGTGTTTCAACAGCTTCTGTTTCGCCAGCAATTAATTTCATGGCTTTTTTCAGAGCATTTTTTGTATCTTTCTTGCTCATTGCAGGGTTGGCGACAGCATTTGCAAGGGTTTCAATTGCTTCTTTGCCTTTTTCGCTGTTTAACTTATCAGCATAGCTTACCCATTCTTTGCCGTTTAAGCCTTCAAGATTTTCAAGAGTCTGTCTTACAAAGCTTTTTGCTGTATCTTCCTTTGTCAGCCCCTGATTCAAAACATTTTTATATACATCCTTTAAGGTGTCAATGGTTTCTGAATTTGCCCAGCTTGAGGACATATTTACACCTTTAAAGTCTTTCATATAATGGCCGTTTATAAGTTTTGCCGCACCGAGCACAAAGAAACTCGGCATTAAGCAGTTAACAATAAGGCCTGAAAATTCTCTTCTTGCAGTTTCAAAGCCTGCTGCAGGACCAAGAGTTGCAAAATCCACAATACTTCTGGGTGCATTTGTTGCAACGGTATCCGTAAAAGCAACACCTATCATAGGTTTTTCATTAAAAGTTTTTAATATATTAACGGCACCGTCAAGTGCCCCCGTAAAAGAAGGATTATTGCTGCGGCTATTAAATTGATTATTCTTCTCTATTCCGATATTATTTACTGCAATAGGTGTCATTAATTTCCTTAGTTAAAATGGTTCACATCATAAGCATTTTTATTGACAGTCAATATAAACCGCCTCAATATAAAAAATTGCCATGCTTCAACAGATAAAAAATCTAACTGTTACATACGTAATATTATAAAAAACACAGAAATATTTCAAGCTTTTAGAGGAATTCTTAATACAATCTTTATACTATTAATATAAATATACGCGCAAAAACTTTTATTGATGATTTTTATATTACCCGATTAGGTAATACTAAAAATTTTATTTTAGTTTATTCTTAAAATGTCACCGATTAAGAGAGGAATATGTAAGATGACTACAACACAAGCCGGAACAAACCTGCTTTATAAAAACCTCGGTCTTAAAAATTTAGATCTGGATAAATTATCAACAAAACAGGTTGAACTTCTTGAAATTCAAAATAAGCTTTGCTTTTACAGAAAGCGTTCAAAAAATATTTTTATAAAATTAATTTATGCAACTGCCTTTTGCCTTATGAAAATCATCACCTTTTTTGAAATAAATAATGCTTCATAAGCGTTTCATAAGCAAAGTTTGGAATTTTAAAAACGAAATTGTTTAACTTAAAATAGCCATCTGGAATAATGCGCCGCAGAAAATAATATGTTAAAATAAAATTACTCCATGCAGGTTGTAATTTTGTTCCTACATTTTTACTAAAAGGGAGAGTTAAGCTCTTTATAAAAGATAATTGAAGTATACCTTGAGGCATTGCCTTTTTTAAGGAAACGGATTTATCGAGGCACTCACCCACCTTGCTGATATTGGCAGGGTAACAAAATTTACCTGTGTGGGGTTTTATTTTTTATTGCAGTGGCTTTTTTAAAGCAGGTTTTCTTTATGTTTTTTGTGCTAAAATTGCAGACATGAGGATTAATAAATACATAGCACAATCAGGCACAACCTCCCGCCGCAAAGCGGATGAACTTGTCCTTGAAGGAAGGGTTCAGGTAAACGGACAGACCGTTACTATGCTCGGCTTTGAAATAAGGCGAAAAGATAAAGTTACCGTTGACGGTAAATTAATTAAGGGGCAGAATTTTGAATATTTCAGATTTTATAAGCCCGCAGGATACATTACAACCTCATCCGATGAAAAGGGAAGAAAAACCATATATGATATTCTTCCTGAAGAAATGCATAAATTAAAACCTGTCGGACGTCTTGATAAAGATTCTTCAGGATTAATAATTTTAACAAATGACGGCGATTTAATATATGAACTCACTCACCCTTCAATAAAAGTTTCAAAAGTTTACAGAGTAACAATTGATTGCAAAATTACAAACGCAGAACTTGAAACAATGGCAAAAGGAATAGAAATTGAAAAGGGGAAAATCGCCTATGCTGATGTGCGCGTTATTGAGAGCACAAATGCCAAGACGCTTTTAGAAATGACATTATATCAGGGTATGAATCGCCAGATACGCCGTATGGTAGAATTTTTAGGGCACAATGTAATATCTTTAAAAAGAATCCGCCATGCAACAATTGATATAGAAGGTTTGAAAAAAGGACAGTTTAAACCCTTGAAACCAAAGCAGATTAGAGAATTAAGAGTATATTTAGATAAAATAGTAAATATTAAGGAAGAAGAAAATGCTTGATATTAAATTAATCAGAGAAAATCCTGAAAAAATTAACGAACTTTTAAAAAGAAGAAACCCGAATCTTTCTATTAATGAAGTTTTAGAGATTGATAACGAAAGACGTAAAATACAATTTCAAACAGATGAGCTCCGCGCTAAAAGAAAATCAATGTCACAGACAATTGGCGAGCTTAAAAAAGCAGGAAAAGATGCCGATGAACTTCAAGCGGAAGTAAAAGCTATGGCAGACGATATCAAAGCACTTGAAGAAAAACAGGCCGAGCTTGATACAAAGCAAAAAGATTTTCTTCTTTGCACACCGAATACTCCGGATGAAAACATTGCAATCGGACCCGATGAAACATTTAACGTTGTAAAAAAAGTAGTGGGCGAACCTACCAGAAAAAATTATGAATTAAAACCGCACTGGGAATTAGGCGAGAAACTGGGGCTTCTTGATTTTGAACGCGGGGTAAAACTTGCGCATACAAGATTCAGCTTATACAGAGGAAAAGGTGCTGCTTTAGAGCGCGCCATTATTAATTTTTTCCTGGAAGTACATACGCAAGAACACGGCTATGAAGAAATTTTGCCGCCAATCCTTGTAAATTCAGCCGCAATGACAGGTACGGGACAATTGCCGAAATTTAAAGAGGATATGTTTAAATGTGTGGATGAAGATTTATTTTTAATTCCGACAGCGGAAGTTCCCGTTACAAATATTTATCAAAACGAAATTTTAAACGAAGATGACCTGCCAAAATATATGACGGCATATACACCGTGTTTCAGACGTGAAGCAGGTTCTGCAGGAAAAGATACAAGGGGGCTTATAAGGCTTCATCAATTTAACAAGGTTGAACTTGTAAAATTAACCACCCCCGAAACAAGCGAAGAAGAGCATGAAAAACTTACAAGAAATGCTGAAAGGGTATTAGAATTATTAAACCTTCCGTTTAGAAGGGTAGAGCTTTGCACGGGAGATATCGGATTTTCGGCTAAAAAATGCTACGACCTTGAGGTTTGGCTTCCTTCTTATGATAATTATAAGGAAATTTCAAGCTGTTCTAATTTCGGCGATTTTCAAGCAAGAAGAGCAAATATCAAATACAGAAGTAAAACTACAGGGAAGCCTGAATTTGTGCATACTTTAAACGGATCAGGGCTTGCCGTGGGCAGAACTTTTGCCGCAATTTTAGAAAATTTCCAAACGGAAGACGGTCATATTATAATCCCTGAAGTGCTCAGAAAATACACAGGGTTTGATATTATATAGAATTTCAATTATAAAATTATATTATTATTTAAGGCTCCATATTAAATTTGGAGTCTTAAATTTTTAAATTGATTATTATTGCTGTTGCAAACAATCAACTGAAACACAGTATTTTAAGAAGAGCAAGTTTTCTGGATTGTCGCAGTCGTTAGCACTCCTTCGCAATGACAAAGATTAACTTATAATTACCAAAAATAAGAATAAATATTATCAATAATATTAATTCTTGTCATTGCGAGCGACCAACGGGATGCGCAGCAATCCAGAAAAGAATTCTGAAATTGACATTAAATGCTTTAACAAATATTATTTAAGAATGGCAAAACAGTATTATGTCTATATTCTTTTTAGCAAACGCAACGGAACATTGTATACAGGAGTTACTTCTGATTTAGTAAAACGCATATTTCAGCATAAAAATAAACTTGTGGACGGATTTACAAAATTATACAATGTTAACAAACTTGGATATTATGAAGTATTTGAAGATATAGAACAAGCAATTTTAAGAGAAAAGCAAATTAAGGCAGGTTCAACTTGAACTAATTGAGAGCATTAATGCTGAATGGATTGATTTGTACGACAATTTTATGAATTAATATATTGTCTGGATTGCCACGCTCCCTGCGGTCGCTCGCAATGACAGAATTAATTTATAATTACCAAAATTAAGAATAACCCTATTATTCACAATATCAATCTTTGTCATTGCGAAGGAGCAAAGCGACTGCGGCAATCCAGAAAATCTCTATTCTTTTTCTTTATTTTCTTTAATAGGATTTTTTAGAATTAAAGAATTGTCCTTAAAAGAAATATCCAGTGAATAGCTGCTTGCTTCTTTCGGATTAATACCCAAAAGATCAAGAAATGTTGGACTTAGAGTTATACAGTGGCTTGTTTTTCCAAGCTTTAATATCTTCTTTCTCATATGAAAATTATAACTTTTATTAAGTTTTTATACTAATATATTAAAAAATACAAAAATTTTATTGTTTTTAATATATCATATACATAGTAAAAACTTAGTTTAAGGAGATTTTATGAAAAGGAAAAATGAAATTATAGAGTTAAGAAATAAGCTTTTAGATGTCGAAGAAATAGCGAACAAACTTGAAGATATAAATAACATCTTTACTTCTTTTGCGGCGGAAAACTCCCCCGAAGGCACCGTTATTGCAGAACTGATTGCAGAACAGCTTAATAAATTTCATGATGTTATCAAGTTTTAAAAAATGTTTGTTATAATAATTTAAAGATTATTTGGAGCACATATGAGAAAATTGAGTTTTAATACACCGGATGAGGCACTTGAATTTCTTCTTGATGGAAATAAAAAATTTATTGAAGGAAAACCCGAAATAAAAAATTATTGTTTTGATTCAATGCTAAAAAGCCTTGAAGAGGGGCAAAAACCGTATGCAATAGTTTTAACCTGCTCTGACTCAAGGGTTTGCCCCGAAATTTTATTTGATACAGGGCTCGGGGAATTATTCTGTGTACGCACGGCGGGTAATACAATAGGGCCAAATGTTTTAGAGAGCATTGAATATGCCGTTAAAAAATTAAAAATAAAGCTCCTTATAATTTTAAGCCATCAGGATTGCGGGGTTATGAAATACGCGCTCAGCGCCCCTTTATATAACGATTGTTTTGAAAATCTTATTTATCAGGTGCAATCCGTTAAACATGAAAAAGGGGTGGAAGATTATGATATTCTTGCAAAAGAATATCTGGAAGTATGCAAACACAGGCTTTTGGTAAAATCAAACATTATAAAAAATGCCACAGAAAATGAGGGTTTAAAAATCGTAAAAACCTATTTTGATATTGAAACCGGCAGAATAAATGTTATAGAATAGCTAATGTAAATTTTATTTTTTATGCGCCAGAAACAATGGAGCCGAAACAAAAAGTATTGCGCCTGCTATATTTCCAAGGGTAACAGGAATAATATTATGTAAAAATGCACCTGCCGTTATAAAAGTTTCAGGAGTATTTTCTAACAAAAATTGAGCCGCCATGCCCGATGGGATAAAAAACATATTTGCAACGCTGTGCTCGTATCCTGCTATTATGAAAACCGTTATAGGAAAGACTATTCCTAAAATTTTGCTTGCGGCATCCTTTGCATACTGCGCCATATATACCGCCATACAAACAAGCCAGTTGCATAAAATACCGCTGATAAAACAATTTAAGGGACTCAGCGAGACCTTATTTAAAGCTGTCGTATAAGCAAGGTTTAAATAATCCGCCGGTTGTTTTGTGCTATAGATAATAAGAAATACCGCTAAAAGTGCGCCGGCAAAATTCCCGAACCAGACAAACAGCCAGTTTTTCAGCATTTGAAATATTTTAATTTTCTTCTCAAATAAAGAAAAAGTCATTAAAATATTGCCCGTAAAAAGCTCGGCACCTGTCATTGTTATCATTATAAGACCGCTTGAAAATACAATACCCGCAATAAAACGTCCTAAACCCGCAGGCAGACCTAATCTTACAAGGAGACTTGAATATGCGCCGAATGCTATAAATGCTCCTGCAAGAATTGAGAGGATAAGTGTTTTTGTAAACTTTCTGTCTGCCTTGATTTTACCCGTATTTACAAACTCATCAATAATGCTTGATATAAATGCGGGCTTTTTCTCATCACTCATTTAGAACATCCTCCTCCGGTTTAATTTTTAAGCAAGGCTTGAGATTTTAATTTTTTTCAGCCTTTTTTGAATTTCAAGTGCATCAGGCATATTTTTTGTTAAAAGATTATAAAAAGCTTTCTGGTGGTTTTTATGTACGGTATGGGTTAATTCATGCAAAATAACATAATCGATAAATTCCTTATCAAGTGCAACAAGATTAAGATTTAAATTAATATTGTTCATATAAGAACAGCTGCCCCAGACGGTTTTCTGGTTTTTAATAAAAAGTTTTCTGTATTTAAAGCCGAATTTTTGTGCAAGCTCATCCAGCCTTTTTGGCAGAATTTTATGCGCAAGCCGTCTTCTTTCATCAATAATATCAAGCGGGATTTGCTTTTTGGATTTTATATTTTCTTTTATCCAGCCGATATTTTTTAAAACAAAATCTTTAGCGCAGGAATAAGGTACATTTTTTGGCAGGGTGACAAGTACCTCTCCGTTTGCTTTTGGAGTAATTCTGATGCTTTTTGAAAACGGGTGTTTTTTATAGGTTATAAAAATTCCGTTTATGTTTTCGGTTTTTTGCGCCGTTTTTTTATGTACAGCACACGGTTTATCAGACGCGGTACGGGTTTTGGTTTTATTGCTATTTTTAAATATTAAATCAAACAGGTTCATCAATCTTTTTCTCTAAATATCCTTAAATGCCTTGCAGGGCCCTCTCCTTCGCTTACGGAAGATAAATTGTGTGCTTCCACATATTCATGCTGCAGTTTCCTGATATGCTGCGGCTGAGGCTCCAATTCAACAGTTTCAGCCCCCTCCATAACCTTTGCAATGGCAGCCTTTGCTTCATCAAGCGCAAGTTCAGCTTCATCCATATAGCCCGTATATTTATGTTCATATACTTGCTCCTGTGTTAGATGCAAAGCATCTTTCAACACTTTTTGAATCTGCGACATTGAATTTGTGCGCACAAAATAGACAGGAAGCCTGTATTCATTAGCAACGGCAAGCACTTTTGTACCGCCTTTTGCAAAGTTTTTGTGTGCGATTACAAAATCTGCATCTTCAACGTTTCTGACAATTTCTGCGTTAATATCAAGCCTTTCTATGATTTTATCCACAATAGAGCGGGATACGGCATAAATATAGATTTTTTTATGATTTTTCACATCATCAACATATTTTTGCCTGTTGAATGAAAAATTCAAAGGACTCTGTGCGCTTGCAGTCTTGCTGTCCAGCTCATTCACTCTGTCCATAATTCTGTTTTCGGTATTTTGAGCGGGCTTTGTTTCTTTTGTTTCGTAATTTTCATCCACTTTTCTTATTTCAGGAGTAATCGGCCAGCCGCGCAGAATGTAGTCCACAGCTTCTGCCGTGTTTTTATAAACAGCGAGTGTGTTTCTGTCTATTATTTCTATTACAATATCAAATGTAGGCTGTTTTTCACGCTCCAAAACGGTTTTCTGGCATCCTCTGTGCTTTGCCTCATCATCACCGAGGGTAACAGAACTTACACCCCCTACCAAATCAGACATAGCGGGGTTTTTAATGATATTTTCAAGCGTGTTGCCGTGTGCGGTTGCAATAAGCATAACTCCGCGCTCTGCAATAGTTCTTGCCGCCTGAGCTTCAAGCTCCGTTCCGATTTCATCCACAACAATAACTTCGGGCGTATGGTTTTCAACCGCTTCAATCATTATATCTTTTTGAAATTCCGGCTGAGAAACCTGCATTCTTCTTGCTTTTCCGATTGCGGGGTGTGCAACATCGCCGTCACCTGCTATTTCATTTGAAGTATCGACTACTACAACCCTTTTGCCGAGTTCATCCGCTACAAGTCTTGAAATTTCACGGAGTTTTGTAGTTTTACCGACACCGGGGCGCCCCAAGAAAAGTATGCTTTTATTTTGCATAACAAAATCTTTAATACAGGCAATTGTGCCCGTTACAACACGCCCTATACGCATTGTAAGGCCTATAATTTTTCCCTGTCTGTTTCTTATGGCGGAAATTCTGTGAAGGGTTCCTGCGATACCGGAGCGGTTATCAGAGGTAAATTCGGGGATTTTTTCCACAATAAAATTAATATCATCCGAAACAACCGTATCAGAACCAAGATACATAATTCTTCCGTTTCCGATGCGGACTTCAGGAATTCTTCCTATATCAAGGACGATTTCAATAGCTTCATCAAGGCTGCCTTCGGTTATATGCCGTTTTATTTTCGGGGGCAAAATATCAATCAGAAGCCGGATGTCATTTTGAAATTGTATCTCGCTCATATATTTTTGCCTTTCAAAAGCTAAAAACTACATCTTATCTGGTGTTTTGCGGTTCTTGTTTTTCAAGAACTACATTTGTAACTTACAATTTTATTATCGGATTTTTTATCAAAAACTTTATATCTATAATTTATTTATAATGGCATTTACAAGCTTTGTAAACTTTTGCGTTGCAATACGTCCCACTTCAACCACTTCATTATGGCTTAATTTATTTTTTGAAATTCCGCTTGCATAGTTTGTGATAAGGCTGATACCGATAGTTTTCATGCCAAGATAATTGGAAACTATAGCCTCGGGCACCGTAGACATTCCGACAGCACTCCCGCCAAGGCTCCCGAACATTTTGACTTCTGCAGGTGTTTCATAGCTCGGGCCCGTTGTCATAACATACACACCCTCTTTAATTTCAATTCCCGTATCAAGGGCGCATTCTTTTACTTTATCTCTTAAGGCTTCCGTATAGATATTTGACATATCAGGAAATCTTTCACCCAGCGTATCGTCATTTTTTCCTATAAGGGGATTTTTTGCGGTGAAATTAATGTGATCTGTTATCAGCATTAAATCGGAAGGTTTAAAATCTTCCCTTAAAGAACCTGCCGCATTTGTTAAAATTAAAGTTTCAACCCCAAGTTTTTTAAAAATTTTAACAGGATATGTGATATCGGAAAGTTCATACCCTTCATAAAAATGCAGTCTGCCCTGCATTATAACAAGCTTTTTATCAAAAAGGGTTGTGAAAAATAAAGAGCCTTTATGTCCTTTAACCGTTGATGTTTTAAAACCCGGGATATCGCCGTATTCTATCGTTATCCCGTTTAAATTCTTTGTAAAATCCCCCAAACCGGAACCAAGCACCAGAGCTATTTCAGGCGTAAAATTTCCAGTTTTTTCTTTTATGAAATCTATCGCGGCCTGCAATTTTAAATACCTTTTAAATCTGATTTTAAGGCAAAATTAGCCCACAAGTCCGCTGTCATCAGCTTCTGATGCTTTTACCATAATGGCATGCTGCACAGGTTTTTCTTTTTTAATATTTGAATCATAAGATGCTTCAAAATCATATCCGAAGTCATCTTTGTTTTTTTTCATTTGAGATTCATCCACCAATTTTTTGGCAAGTTCAATAAGTTCGTATACTAATTGATATCTGTTGGGTGTTTTTTCATTCAATTCCCATGCTATTTTTGTAATTTGGCTCATAAATTTCTCCTTATTTTAATAATACAATGAGCATACTTTTCTTGCAAGAGAATTAAAAGGAGTATTTTTAAACTTTACTCATAATCATATCTTTCATACATTCTTTTTTTCTGAGCATTGTAAGCGTCAAAGGCATCTTTATTTATCAGCCTTAAAAAGCCGTCAATCAGGCCTACATTGTCGTCGTCATTATAAACGGGGGTTGAATCATTTGCAATTCTTTTCGGGCTGAAGCCTGCTTTCCTGAGCGAAGCAGGGATTGAAGTTCCCGATAAGGCCTTTCTTTGAGAGGCAAGTTTTAATTTTTCCATACGCGTATCTACGGGCAAAAATTCCCATGTGCGCCCGAGAAGATATTCTTCAAGTTTTGCAATTCTGTATTTATCGCTGTCATAATTATTTACACCCGAAAAATGCCTTTTTTCCATGGTTTTAATTTCACGCGCAACTTTTTTTGAAAATTTAACTTCAGGTTCTTTTCCCTGAGTTTGCAAAATATCTTCAGCCGTTATATAGAAATCTTTCTGCGCCTTTGAAATACAAGGATTTATTGTATTTAACAACAGCAAGAATACAAAAACAGGCACAATTTTTTTATGTATAACCTTTAACAAATTCCACCAAACCTTTTAATATATACCACTCGTTCTTTTTCACTTTAATGGTTTTTAAAAGGTTTTTTATCTGACAGAGGGAGGCTGATTCGGGATATATTAATTTTTGTAACAATTAAAAGAAAAATCATAAAGTTAAAATTAAAACATCCGATAAATATATCAAGGATGAAATAAAAGGTTGAATGGACATGAAAAGATTATTTTTAGTTATTTTAGTAGCAATCACAATTCTTTTTTCAAAAGCAAACGTTATTCAAGCTAATGATTTCGCTGAAAATACAGCAAATGCAAGAATTGCGGCTTCTTTATATATGTTAAATGATTTAGGCCAGAAAGATGTAATCGCTTTATTAAAAGGCCAGAATGTTACAGGCAAACCTATCAGAGTAATGTTTAGAAACCTTGCAATATACGGTGCAGGCGATTGCGAAGCTTTCACAACAAAAACAAAAGCAGGTTCACTTGTTATCTTCATTAACGAAGAACACAAAGATGCTCCTCTTGAAGCTATCGCTTGTTTAATCGCTCACGAAACTCAGCACCACACAATGACAAACACAAAACAGGAAGAATTAAGAGCTTGGCTTAAAGAAGTTTCAACCTGGAACGCATTTGTAAGAAAAGACCCCACAGTTGCTCATTCAACTCACCCTCTAATCAAAAGAGAAAACAAAATCGCTAAATTATACTCAAGAGATGGCAGAGGCGGAGCAATCGAACAAATAATCGCTCAAAACCCTGTTTATGCAGGCTTAAACTAAGAATAGAATATAAATAATAAATAAAACACCTTCTTTAATCCGGAGGGTGTTTTATTTTGCACCTTGACTATATACATTCATTTTTTATCTGCCGCAGCTTACGCTGTATAGGTATACAAAAAGAATTTTCAGATAAAAAAAGGGCGCATCAGGTTACATAATGCGCCTTTATAAAAAGTTGTTCATCTAAAAGTTGTAATCAATAATCTTTATTCCCACCACTCAAGCATTATTTTACCATTCCCTCCGTTTCCGCCTTTATTGTTATTGTATGTCACAACGGATGGAGCTCCGATATCCAATATTCCCGCTCCGCCGCCGCCTGCGCCAATACTCGTATTTGATGGCGCCTTTCCTTGAGAATTGGACCCGGTCATTCCACCGCTTCCACCCTTATTTATCGAACCGGATTTTCCGGAATCTGCACCGTTTCCACCTTTTGATCCATATGTATCAGTTATTCCGTCTTCGCCTTTTATTCCTTTAATGCAGCAATTAGTAGTCAAACTATTCGAGCAAGCAGTATTAATAAAATTTTTTCCTGATTGAGCTGAACAGATATTTGATATACTGCCGCCTGTACCGTTTTTTATAATCGGATTATTTGTGTCGCTGTTATCTACATTCGGACTGCTTCCTCCATTACCGCCGCCTGCTGATACTTTTTTTGATTGAATATCATAGGCAAATACAGTATCGCCACCGTTTCTGGCATTTACCAAAGTATTATTACTGATATATGCACCATTACCGCCTTTGCCAATTCTTATTTTTATTTTTTCTCCGCTGGAAAGGCTTGTTACAGTATATATCATAACGTTACCGGAAGCCCCGCCGCCTGCAGCCCCTGTATCAGCGTATTTATATGCTTTATTTGCTGCATCCCAATATTTATTCCAAGATATACGAGCATATCCCCCGCTGCCGTTTCCGCCATTGCTTAAACCATAACCGCCTCCGCCGCCACAGCCGTATCCTTGCGCATTACCTCCTGCTTCTCCCGGTTTTGTTCCACCTTTACCAGGTGTACAAGTCCCCGTAAACGGCGTCGTGATTGTACCGCCTCTTCCACCCACAGTTTCATTTGCAATAGAATTTGCGTTACAATTTAAACTGCTTCCTCCGCCTGCCGGTCTGCCGTTTTCACTGAAAAAACCGGCGGGATAATTATTATCAGACATACCAGTGTTTGTAGGGTATGGATTTCCAAGGGGCGACATTATCCAGCCGCTTTCTGATGTATAAGGTGAGACATTTGGTCCGCAAGCAGTGCCTGTACTGCTTCCAGGGTATCCTCCATACATTCCTCCGCCGGGAAATCCTTCTCCCGAGTACCCGAGTAAAATTTGATTGCTGCTGTTTTGTATATATGTATTCCCCGCATAAGGATTGCTCGGTTCTATAGGTGCCACTTCCTTTGCCGTACCGTCTGTATTTTTATCTATATATCCTGCCGTACCACCTTTTCCGCCTTTCCCTATGATTATTTTTAGCACTTCTTTTTCTGTTACATTCACCGGGTATAGTGCATATACAGCTCCGCCCCCTCCGCCGGAGCCACCTGTACCGTAGCTTAAATACGATACTCTCATAGCGCCGTCTTTGCCGTCGGTGCCGGTATTATATGCACCACTGCTTAGACTGCCGATTCCGCCGGTGCCTCCCGTACAATAATTATTTCCAAAGATTGTGGAGATTTGTCCTCCGGTTATACCCGTACCCGGGTTTCCGCCCGCACCGCCAAGTCCCGGAGAGCCAGCTAATGTAAAAGATTTGTTTCCGTTGGCATCTACTCCGCCAGCATTACCGCCGTTACCCCCACCTTTGCCACCACCACCTCCGCCGCCGCCACCTTGGTTTCTGGCAATTTCAGGGTGAGTACCTCCGCCGCCGCCACCTCCGCCCGGCGCACGAACCAGTTGTTCATCTCCTTCTGCCGTAGCACCACCTACATAGAACGTGGTCAGTCCGCCTCCGCCGCCGCCGGAACCTGCACCGGCACCACCGCCGCCGCCACCCTGATAACTACCGCCGCCGCCACCTCCGCCGCCAGTGCGAGCTGAATTTGTATCACCAAAATAGGCCGAAGCAGGTGCGTCTCCTCCTTTTCCGCCACCGCCCGAACCTCCTTGAATTAAGCCGTCTGTTGTGGCACCACTGCCTCCTGTCGTACCGTTATTATTACCACCTCCGCCACCTGTACCACCATTATCATTAATGCTTTTACCACCTCTGCCGCCACTATTGTCAGGAACACCTTGTGTTGAATAGTCAGTTCCAGAACCTCCGCCGCCGCCATCCCAAGAATGTCCGTCATTACCTTGTTTGTTATCTCCGCCACCACCACCGCCTCCGCCGCCGATTTGGACAACAAGTGCTAAAGTTCCATCCGGCATTTTGACTGCCTGATTTTTAATATATCCGCCGGAACCGCCACCTCCGCCATCATATGATGAGCTGCCGCCGCCTCCGCCGCCGCCACCACAGGCAGTTACGCTTGCATATTTATTTTTCAATATTTCAGGAATATCCCAATAAAATTGACCACCACTTGTGTAATCCTTATTTACTGTTGCTTGTCCTCCTGCCCCGCCGCCATTGCCTGCTGAAACAAGCGTAGCTTCAATTTTATTTACCATGGCAGGAACTGTGAAATTGTTTGTACTTCCCGAAACAGTATATTCAATATGCCCTGCTGTTGAAGCTACTCCGCCGCCGCCGCCTGCACCAATGGCGGTTACTTTCATACTTCCGTTATATCCTGCCGGAACGGTGAATGTTCCTTCGCAATATTCGCTGACTATATTTCCATTTGAGTCTTTTTCTTGTTTTTCGACACCGCCATTATCAAGACAATCCTGATATGTTATTTCATGAGTTTTAGTTTTTTTACCAGGTATTTCCCCTTCCACAGAAATTACCATAGAATCATTAATTTTTCTTGTAATAACAGGGGCAAGTGCTGCAAGCAATAATGATGCTACAAGGAGAGCCATAAGCATTTCTATAAGAGAAAAGGCAGATTGTCTGGATTGCCACGCTTCCTTTGGTCGCTCGCAATGACGAATGAGGGAAAAACCCATGCCGGCACCAGTACACCGGCTATTATTTTTTTTCTTAGATGAATTCATAATTTAGATACCTCAACCTTTCTAATCTAAATTTTAAACTCACCCGCTAAGCTTTATTACTGGAATATATCCAGTAATAAAAAACGGTTTTTCCATATACCTTGTTATTGTCTATAATGATGAATAAAGTCTTGTTTTACAAAAATCTTGGCAAAAGAATCAAGTCTTTAAGAGAAAAAGCGGGTTTGACTCAAGAAAAGTTGGCGGAAGAATCTGGAATTAGTTTGGATTATATGGGTAAAATCGAGGTTTGTATAAATAAACCCGGCCTTGCTACCATCTTAAAACTTGCAGATGCTCTAAAAATAGAGCCGTTTGAGCTGTTAAAATTTGATACCCAGCTTGACGGTGCAAAAAATTCTTGAAAAATTCTGTTCATGATTAGCTTTTAAAGAGAAATTGTTTTAAATTACCGTTAAAAGAAATTTTTGACATTTGCCGGTTTAAAAATAAAAAGAGGGGCGCGAAGGTTACAAAACCGCGCCCCGATTGAAAAGTTGTTCATCTAAAATTTGTTTTGGATTGTTAAGCCGGACTTTGCCTGACACTGTCTTAAATTACTTACTCAAGCGTTGTAGATTTGTATTCAAGAATGACAAACCCATCACCGCCATTACCCCCTTTTCCGCCAGTGTTATTTAATACGGCTCCTCCTCCGCCCCCTCCGCCAAAGGTTCCGTTATTCCCCTGCGGAGAGGCATTTGTATTTGTAATATTGCAAATACTGTCATACAGGGGCGATAATATGCTTGTTCCGCCGCATCCCGGGCGGATGGGGCCAAGTGATGCATTGAGCCCGTCATTTGATTTTACGACGGCAGCACAGACACTGTTTCCTTCTTCATCTTTTGTATAAAAAAGACATGCCAGATATCCGCCCATACCGCCGTATTCATCCGTACCTTTCTGTCCTGCGGCTATAGTCAAATTTGATTGAACATATTCCTTGTATTCATTAGAAAAGTTATCGGGTATATCAGTCTGCGCGCCGTGTTTTTGTATATCCATTGTGCCGTCATATCCTTTGATACCGCCTTTTGCTTCATAAGTTACGGTTTTTCCGCCTGTAATAACACTTGCGGAAGTTATTCCGCCATCTCCGTTTGAGCCGCCCCAGCCTATTTTTATATCCATCACTCTTTTTGAAGCATCGCCTTCAAAATTTGTGATAACTTTTTTCATAATTTCACCTGCGGTACCTCCGCCTCCGTTTGTACCGCCCCATTCAATGTATATAACTCCTGATGCTCCTGCACCGCCGGTACCAAAATCTTCATTATCGGTTAAACCACCGGAACCGCCGCCACCGCCTGCACCATAGCTTGTAATATCCGGTTCACCGCCGTTTTTGATAGAGTTTCCGCCCATACCGCCCGATAAGGTTTCTCCTTTAATATTCTGCGATGAGCCGCCTGAGCCACCGTAACCGGAAGATGATGAATTTGTTTCAAGATAGCCGTCATGCCCCTGTGCGAGAGAGATTTTAGCTTTGTAATCAATCCCTGTCCAGTTTGTACCTATATTAGGGTTTCTTGAGGGTGCTCCTTGAGAGGGGGAAGTTTCAGATGATGAGAATTCTCCGCCGTATCCTCCTGAAGCTGAAATTATGGCAGGGCTTGTAATTGAAGAGCCTCTTCTTATATGAGAAGCATTGCCTGCATTGCCGTTGCTTGCTATTGAGGTTTGTTTTACTCCTCCGCCGCCTACTTCAAAATACAGGGTTTCATTCGGGGTTACGGCAATTTCATTTATGGTTATTTGTCCTGCGCCGCCTCCGCCGCCGCCGTTTGATGTTATATCATAACTGCATTCAAGAGCATTTGTTTGAGGAGTCCATGAGATAAACATGTAGCCGTTTTGCCCGTTTGAACCCACATAACGGTCAGCATTACCGCCTTTACCGCCTGCACAGTAGCTATTACCCATCGGAGAAGCTCCGCCTGCTCCGCCTGTAGCACCGGACCATGCTTTACCGGAATTGCCTCCTGTCGCAGGAGCAGCGCCGTTGCCCCCAAAACCGCCTCCAATACCACCTCCGCCTCCGCCTGACAATCCGCCGCCTCCGCCGCCTGCCGCTACAAGAAAGAAGCTTGCATCATTCGTTGTTTTTTCATCATAAATTCCTGAATGTGTATATCGCCCGAAAAATGTTGCACCCCCTCCGCCTCCGCTATTAACACTTGTGGTAGAACCGCCTCCGCCGCCTCCACCCTCAAGAGAACCGCTTCCGCCTCCCGTACCATTTTGGCTGCAAGTTGTCGTATTTTCACAATTGCTTTTACCTGCTGTATATACCACACCTTTTACAGTCTTACTATATGTGCCGGTTCCGTTTTTTGCCAGAATAAACGGGGCACTGTCAACATATGTGACATTATTTTTCACACAATTTATCATCCCGTAGCCGCCATTACCGCCGGGTGCATATCCCGATGAAGTATATGAGTTTTCAAATTCAGTACCGCCTCCGCCGCCGCCCCAGCCTGCACCATTGGCGCCTTTTCCTCTTAATGAATCATCACCTGAACCGCCTCCGCCTCCGCCGCCTATGGTAACCGAAACCGAACTAAAGCTTGACGGAATTGCAACCTGCTTATTAACATATCCGCCGCTGCCGCCGCCATACGAGTTTGCTAAACTGGTATCCGATGAACCTCCGCCGCCTCCGCCTCCTCCGCCGCATGCTTTAACATTAACAACAGTGCCTCCAGCTTGTACTGTTTTTGTTTTATCCGAAACAAGTTTCCATACAGTAATGCCGTTTTTGGCACACCTTGAATCAAGAGGAGGAACATTGCCTCTGGCTGATGATGGGATATTCCAAGTTTTAACGCCCGTATTTGCGGCAGAACTTCCTGCATATTCTTGAGTACCTGCAGTGCCCCCGATATTTCCGTATGCTGTGCCTGAACCACCGCCCGATGCACCGCCTCCGCCGCCGCCTACCATAAACACGCGGAGTTTCGTAACACCTTCAGGAACTGTGAAAGTGCCGCTATTTGTAAAAACTTTATTGCCATAAAAAGCGTTTCCGCCCGAGCCGCCGCCGCCCATTAAAGTCATACGTATCTGATTAGCATCCTGAGGAATATTAAATTTTGTATCTTCCGTAATAATTGATACAACCATATCTTTATCATAATTTGAAGCTTCTGAAAGAACTTTTATTTCATGATCTGCCATACGGCGGGTCATAACAGGGGCAAGAGCTGCCAGAAGCAATGAAGCAACCAAAAGAGCCATAAGCATTTCTATAAGAGAGAATGCATGGTATTTTAATTTGCTCCGCACAATGTATTGTGGTTTGTAATACCTGCCATGAAAGGCAGAGCGTTCATTTAATCTTTTGCAATGAGATTTAATAATTGTAACAAAACTTAATAGCATATAGCCTCCGCGGGTAATGTAAAATATCAACATCTTATTTATTATAATAAATAATTATTAATTATATTAAATAAGATTATCAAAAATTAACAAAATGTCAATATAAAAATACAATTATCAAATGGAATGCCGCAGAATATTAAAATTATTAACCGTGAACGAAGGGACCTCTATAACAAAGGTTTTAGAGAAACTTTCCGCTCTTCGAAACAAAATTTATCCGAGAAATTCATTTTCAACAAGGCTTAGAAACGGCACGGTAAGTTATGATGAAATGTTTGATATTGCTGAAATTTTAGGATACGAAATCCAATTTGTTAAAAAAAAATACCCTGACAAAATAATTAAATAGCCCCTTTGAACCAATATAAATTAAGATTATATTAAGACCTTCAAAACTTATGCTAATATATAGTTAACATAAAGATTTAGAGGGGGGTTTATGATACCGATTATTGATTCAAAAAGACAGTATGCAACAATTCAAAACGAAGCTGAAAAAGAAGTAATAGATGTTATGCGAAGCGGCTCATACATTCTGGGCAAGCACAACAAAGCTTTTGAACAGAAAATGGCTGATTTTATAGGGACGAAATATTCCGTAGCGTTGAATTCGGGGACTGATGCACTGCATCTTGCTTTAAGGGCTTTAGATATAGGTAAAGGCGATGAAGTAATTACGGTTGCATTTACATTTGTTGCAACAACGGAAGCTATCGGCATTGTGGGTGCTACACCTGTTTTTGTAGATATCAACCCTGATACATTCAATATGGATGCTGATTTAATTGAAGAAAAAATCACCCCCAAAACAAAGGCTATTCTGCCCGTTCATCTTTACGGCCAGCCCTGCGATATGGAAAAAATTATGGCGATTGCTAAAAAACACAACCTGCATGTTATTGAAGACTGCTGCCAGGCAATCGGGGCTGAATTTAAAGGTAAAAAAGTCGGAAGTTTCGGCGACATCGGATGCTACAGCTTCTATCCCACTAAAAACCTCGGCACAATGGGCGACGGCGGCTTAGCTGTTACAAATTCAGAAACTCTTAAAAATAGAATGATTGCACTTAGAAACCATGGCGGCGCTGTTCGTTATTACCATGATGAAATCGGTGTAAATTCAAGACTGGATGAAATTCAGGCAGCAATTTTAAGGGTAAAATTACCTTATATTAACGATTGGAACAAAGCAAGGCGTGCACATGCCGCATTTTATAATGAGCTTTTCAAAGATTGCAAAGATATTGAAACACCTAAAGAAATTGATAATGTTTATGCGGTTTATCACCAGTATACGGTGAAAGTTCCCAACAGGGACGAAGTTCATAAAATGCTTCAAGAAAACGGCATCGGAGCTATGATTTATTACCCCGTACCTTTGCATTTACAAAAAGTACATGCGCATTTGAATTTAAAAGAAGGCTTATTACCACATACGGAAAAGGATACAAAGATGGTATTATCGCTTCCTATGTTTGCGGAAATAACCGAAGAAGAACAAAGAACGGTTGCAAAAACATTGATAGAATGTGTTGAAAAATGCAAATCAATGGCAGCTGTGTAAACCGCACGGCATAAGACAATATATTTAAAAGCCCTGAAGATTATTTCAGGGCTTTAATTTAATATTTTTGTAATCATGGTTAGAGAGATTTGATTTACCCTATATCCCACTTTCCACAGGTGCCGCCCCAGCGGGCAATGAGGTTACCTTTAACATCTGAAATTTTGTGTTCTTTGCCTGCGGGCAAAGGTTCAATATCACCTTCAACAATGGAAATTACTTCGCAATTGTTTGAACACCCGTTGCAGGTGCAGGTAACGGAGTTGAAGTGCATATCTTTCGTCTGCCAGCCTTTGAATTTGGTTTCACTGTTTGTATATTGATGATGTTCCATAGCCAAAAATGCTGCCCCGATTGCTCCCATTGTCTGGTGGTTCGGCGGAACAACGATTTCGCAGCCTAAAGCATCCTGAAATGCTTTTACCATACCTTTATTTGTTGCAACACCGCCCTGGAAAGTTATCGTGGGCAGTAATTCTTTCCCAAGTGCAAGGTTTGATAAATAATTCCTGACAAGAGCCTGGCAAAGGCCGTATAAAAGGTCTTCAACAGGGTATCCGAGCTGCTGTTTATGGATTAAATCAGATTCCGCAAAAACGCCGCAACGGCCTGCAATCCTTGCAGGTGAAGACGATTGAAGCGCAATTGTGCCAAAATCTTCAATTTTAACATTTAATCTGCCTGCCTGCTGGTCCAAAAAGCTTCCCGTACCTGCAGCGCACACCGTATTCATTGCAAAATCGGTAACAATACCGTCTCTTAAAATAATGATTTTACTGTCCTGTCCGCCGATTTCCAAAATCGTCTGTACACCGGGGACAATAATTGAAGCCGCAACAGCATGGGCTGTGATTTCATTTTTAATAACATCGGCGCCAACAAGTGCTCCCGCAAGGTTTCTACCTGAACCTGTCGTTCCTACCTGACAAACTTCGTAATCATTTGTTGATTTTTTAAGAAGCTCCGCCAGACCGTTTTGAACAGCTTTTACAGGCTGCCCTGCGGTTCTTAGCATATAGCTGTCTACATATTTTCCGTTTTCATCCACTACTGCAAGCTTTGTTGTAACAGAGCCTACATCTATTCCTAAATAAACTTTCATAATAAGTTTATTTTAGTATAAACAAAAACTAATGTACAATGCATTAAAAAAGCCCTTGTTAAGGGGCTTTTAAAGATTTAGAAATTTTTGCAGTATATTTCAAAATAATCAACAGGGTGCAGGCATGAAGGGCATCTTTCCGGTGCCTCTTTTCCATAATAATGGTATCCGCAGTTTAAGCATTTCCAGATTATTTCTTTATCACGCTTAAAAACTCTGTTTTTTTCAATATTTTCAATTAAAGCTCTATACCTTGCTTCATGCACTTTTTCAACCTCTGTGGTTTCTAAAAAACATTCTGCGATTTTATCAAACCCTTCTTCCTGTGCAATTTTTGCAAAAGAAGGATAAAGAATTGTGTTTTCTTCTTTCTCGCCGTCTGCTGCGATTTTAAGATTTTCAAGAGTCTTATCCGATAATCCTATAGGATATGATGCATTTTTAATTTCCACAGGAATATTTTCTTCGCCTAAAAATCTAAAAAACCTTTTAGCGTGAGCTTTTTCGTTTTCTGCGGTTTCAAGAAAAATATTTGAAATTTGAACATACCCTTCTTTCTTTGCGGCTTTTGAATAATAGGTGTATCGCATTCTGCCCATTGATTCTCCGGCAAAAGCTTTTAATAAATTTTCCCTTGTTTTTGTATTTTGTAAAGATTTTGTCATATTTTCTCCTTTTTTATAAGCGTAAACTTTAAAGTTTTTGAAACAATTGCCGATAGTATAAATACAGTGTGGCAATTTTAACATTTAAAAGGAAGACAATTAAAAACATACAAGACAACATGCCTGTAATAAAACACGCCAATTCTGTAGACACAAAAAGAGCTCCGCAAGCCGTTAAGGATACGCAAAACAAGCGGACTTTCACAAAAAAACGAAGGAGAAACCAATGGTAAACGGAATTACATCACAAAGTTCAGCTCAATTTATAGCAACAGGGGAAGGTATAGCAAAAGCTGCTAAAAATACAACTGCGCAAGCGCTATCAAGCACCACTGCTGAAGATGAGCTTCAAGAATTCAATGATGTAGAAGGCTTGGATAAAACCGAAGAGCAAAAAGCACTTGATGATGTAAATGAACAGCTTGAAAGAACGGAAAAACAGTACGCAGATAAAATAGAAACCTGTTATAAACAAATAGAGCAGCTAGAAAAGCAGCTTGATGATCTTGAACTGCAAAGACGTAATTTAACACAGCAGCTTTTTGCCGGAGCAGATACATCATCAATCATGTCAGGCTTACAGCAGCTAAACAGTCAAAAATCATCAATAATGGATAACATAACTTCAATTTTATTTAATATCAGCGATTTTGAAGTCGCTCTTGAAGAAAGTAAAATAAGTGCGCAGGATTCTATTGATAAAATTAATGATGCAATAAGCCAGAAAGATGCAATGACAAATATTCAAACGGCACTTGCAAATACTTCGGGCGAAATAACCCCCGATATGAAGATGGGTGAAGTTGTTGCAAATCTGGGTAATCAATTTGTCGGAGTAATAAACAGCGACTCTGAAGGTAATGCCGCATTTTCAAACGGTGCTTCGCGGCATTGGTGTGCTGATTTCGTAACTTCAATTGTAAAAACAGCATGCGAGGCTACGGGCACAAGCATTCCAAGCGGATTTGGCTCATCTTCCGTTTCAGGCTTGCAATCATGGGCGCAATTAAACGGCAGCTTTGTTCAAACAGCAGGAAAAGGAAATAAAGCAAGCATTATATCAAGCACGATAAAGCCCGGCGATATTATGATTCAAAAGGAAAACGGCTCTTCACACACAGGTATTGTTACAAAAGTATATCCTGACGGAAGCTTTGATACCGTTGAAGGCAACTCAAGCGATGCTGTTAAAAACAGGCACTATGATGCAAACAGTAATAAATTAACCGGCTTTATCAGCATGCAGTGGTAGAATTTTCCAAAACGCTCAATTCAGTCACAATAAAATCACAGGGCTTGTCAAATTCATCACATGGAATTGAGCCGATTAAAAAATCTTCAGGCAAAACTATAATCTTTTTTGCCCTCAAATTTTTATTGCAAAAAAATCTGTCGTAATAACCTTTGCCGTAGCCTATTCTGTTACAGCTTTTATCTGCGCACAAAGCGGGAGTTATTATTAAATCCAGAACATTTAAATTTTGAATCGGAGGACTTTCGGGTTCAAAAATACCGTATTTATTTAAAGAAAGCTTGTCTCCGCTTTTATAAGGGCATACAATAATATCTTCGCCCCTGCATACGGGAAGATAAAAAATTTTATTTGGTGAAATTTTTTCATCCATAAGCCCTAAAAGATTTAGCTCTGAGCCTTTAGGATAATAAAGAAGTATATTTTTTGCTTCTTTAAAATATTTGTTTTGAGAAATTTTTTTTGAAATTATAGCGGAAATTTCGCGAATTTTCCCTTTTTTATGAAGTTCGTCACGCTTTTTTTTGTAAATATCTCTTAAAGTTTTTTTATTCATGATTAAATTTTACAGGCACGGTTGCATAAATATGTTTAAATTTTTCAAAAGTATTTAAAACTCTTTCTTTTTTGCCTGCATGGTTTATATTCCCAAAATCCTCGTTATTTTCAGGCTTTTGAGGCATATTGTAAGAATACAAATACTTCATTAAATCTTCGCTATACATAAAAACCTATCCGTTAAACTTCCGTTTCTATATTTTAAAAAAGCATTTTTATATTCTTAAATTGCCCGTAGATGCACATAATTTACAAAACTTAATATAGTTTCAAAAACCTACATGGTTAAAAGCCTATCCCGGAGGCCAGTTTAAAGGACGGCCTGAAATTATATGCAGATGTATATGGAAAACTTCCTGTCCTGCGCCTTTTCCTGTATTTATCACGGTTCTGTAATCTTTAATGCCGAGTTTTTTTGTTACCTCTTTTACGCCCGACAACAATTCGGCCATTAAATTTTTATCTTCAAGTTCGTTCAAGCTTTCAACATGTTTTTTTGGAATAACAAGAATGTGCACAGGCGCGCAGGGGTTTATATCATTAAATGCCGCAATACTTTCATTTTCATAAACCAGATTTGAAGGTATTTCCTTATTTGCAATTTTACAAAAAATACAATCCGTCATTATATCTCCTCAACCTTTAGTTTATCCTAGCATATTATAAATTCTTTTTGTGTATTTTTTTAAGATATATGTATAATATTGTTATGATAAAAAGATTTTTGCTTTGTTCAATGCTGTCATTAAGCCTGCTTTTACAGCCTGCCGTGATGGCCGAATCAATTAAAGGCGGGATTGAGCAGACTGATATAAAAGAAAATATTAACAAAGAATTCTTCACAGGCGAAGTGGATGTTTTAGATAAACATGACACAATAAAAATGACCGTATCGCAGGTGTTAAACGGAAAATACACAGAAATCGGAGATGAATTTTTTGCCGAAATTACAGAGGATGTACTGGGCGGGAAAAATAAAAAAGGTGTAATCGTTCCCAAAGGAAGCATAATCCATGGCATCGTAACAACCGTAGAAGACCCGAAAAATATGGGGCGGAACGGATATATGGTAACCGTTTTTGATTATCTTGTAACACCTGACGGCAGACAGATACCAATCAAAGCGAGCCTTTCAACAAAAGAAAATTTAGTAAAAGGTACAGCTAAAAATGTTGTAAAACATGTCGGCGTAACTGCTGCAGGCGGGATTGTGGGCGGACTTTTTGCAATGAATCTTTTGGGATTGGAAGCAGCCATTGCATCAAACGGGATGACTCTTGCAGGAGGTGCTGCCGTTGGCGGAGCCGTAGGGCTTGTTTCATCTATGATGGCAAAAGGCAAAAATGTTAACATAAAACCCGGAGATGAGCTTAAAATTAAAATGGTAACTGACCTTGAAATCCCCGTTATGTCAAGAGAAGCCTTCAAAGAAGAAGATATTTTATATGAAGGGCTTGATGTTACAATAAATAAAGTGGGATTTGAAAAAGACCCGTTTGGCGAAGAAGATATAATAACACTGGATGTAAAAATAAGCAATATGTCCGATAAAATGTTTTATGCCTTTGATATTGCTTTGATGAATGAAATTAAAAATGTTTTTTACCCCTCGCCTTTCGGAGACACATCTTTATGGTTTAAAAAAATAGAACCCGGCGATGTTGTTTTAGGAAAACTTTCTTTTACAATAAGCAGCAAAAAATATAAACACTGGCTTGTTTTTTACGATAGAGCAACAAGAAAACCTGTTGCAAAATATTCAATAGATAATATTCTTGTTGATAACAAGATTAAAAATAAAAAGAAAAAGGCTTAAATTAAGAAACAGGCAATAATTTCATGGTTTCTGTTTTTATATAAATATAAAGCAGACAGGAATTACAGATGACATCTTTGAACGGCAGTTTTATAAATTATGAACCGCCAAAGAGCGATTTACTTCAAAAATATTTAGCGGGGCAGAATTTTGCTGCCGCACAAATGCCTTCATCTGCCGGAATCCAAAACCCTGTGCAACCCGCACAGATTAAAGCACCTGCACCCTCAATTCAAACATCGCCCGAAAAAGATACTTTTGAAAATAAAGATACCAAAAAAAACGGATCAAAAAATGCAAAAATTGCCGCAGCTTCTCTTAGCGGCGTTATGCTGCTTACCGGAGCAGCGCTTTTAGGAAAAACAAATGCCGGAAAAAAACTTGTAAAACAGGCAGGTGCTCTTATATCTTCAGGATATGAAAAGGTTTTACAAAAATTAAGAAGCTCAATCGGCAGTGAAAAATTTGATAATTCTATAAGAAAATTTTATAATTTCCGCGACAATAAGCTTGCAAAGCTTGATGCAACGCCTATAAACGTTGTAAACGGTAAAGATGTATTCTCAAGGAATGCGGCGGATTTTGTAACCGGAAGAAAAATTGATATGTCAAAATTATCCGGTGCAAAGAAAAAAGCTGCCGAAATCTATAAAGCAACCATAGGCAGAATTTTAAGCTGGTTCCATCTATTAGACAGACACTCAACAAAACTTTATGAAAACGAAAGCATAAAAGGCGGAGTTAAAAAACATGTAAAAGCCGCGGCAAAATATAAAGAATATTCAACATCAACTCTTGATGAGCTTAAAAAGGTATTGAATGCAAACCCTGATAAAAAATTCAATATAGGCGGAAGCGAAAAAACCGGAAAAGAAATTCTTCAATCTGTTGAATCATTATTTGATTCTACAGGAAAAACCGTTGCCGATATAACATCCGAAGCTAATGCCCGCGGCAGAATGAGCGCATATAATAATATGCTCAAAGGGGTAGATAAAGACGGCAAAAAGGTTGCGGAAAGCTTAACAGAAAGAGCAACCGGCGGCTTTATGGAAAAAATTAAAGGCAAAAAGTTTAAAGATTTATTAACGGAACCTGTTACGGGAAAAATCCTTGAAGGCGATAAAACAAAATATACCGCAGGCATTAAAACAAAAGTAGACAGTATAACCCATACGGCAAGCAATATTATAGAAGAAAGCTCGGATGATATTCTGAATTTAAGAAAGGTATTAGGTACTTCAGATATTGATACTTATACAGAGCTTGATAAAACCATACGAACATTTAACAAATATAAGAAAACCGTATTTGACGGCGCTATGCCTTCAAAAGTGGTACAAGATGAATTATGTTCAAAATTAGACAATCTTATCGGACAAATTTCAAAAACAAATAATCCAAACGGGGCAGAAGCCATAAAAACACTAAACGGTATAAAAGCATCCCTCACAGGACCCATAAAAGGCGGCTCAACGGAAGAAATTTTAGATATTGCAAAACAGGTGCTTGAACCTGATGTATACAATAGAGTAGTGCTTCCTAAATATAAAACATTCCATAAGAGCTTAAAAGGCGCATATAATAATGAAGTTGTCGATGTTCTGGATAAACTCAGAGATATAAATTGCGGTTCCGCACCTACAGATTTTATGACACTTATCGGTTCAACAGCATTATTCGGCGTCTATGCAGCACAGGCAGAAGATAATAACGAACGTGTAAGCTTAACATTATCAACAGGACTTCCTTTGATATCAACCGCAGGTACAAACCTTCTTTGTGCCATAAAGAGCATAAGCGGAGGAAAAGCAATGGCTGTTTCACTTGCTGCAGGTGCCGTAACTAAGAAAATTTGCGACGGTTTAAATAAAACATTCAGAAAATCAAAAGGGCTGGATGAAAATGCTAAACCATCCGTTGTAACCATTGATGATTACATTCCGTATAAAAATAAATTCGGTGAAATCTTTATGGTGCCTGCAGGGGCTGACATAAATATGTACGGTGAAGATTTACAGCCTGTAAATAATTTTAATACAAAGGCGCAGGCTTAAAATATATAAGGCAAGGGAAAATAAATATAAAAAGCACCTCTTTTAAATAAGAGGTGCTTTAATATCTTGTGAATTGTTTTAATTATTCTTCAACTTGAATAACAGAAACAGGGCAAGATTCAGCTGCTTCTTTAACACAGTCTTCGTTGCCGGCAATATTTGCTTCAACAACAGTTGCAACGTCTTCTACTTTAAATACATCAGCGCAAAAAGATTCGCAAGCGCCGCAAGCTATACAACCTTCTTCGATTCTAACTTTCATTTGAAATAACTCCTTAATTTATTTAGTAAAAACATTTTGTCTTTAATTGAAATTATACTAGAAAAGAACTTGAAAAAGCAAGATGCTTTTTTCATTATGCACTTTACAGATTTTTTATATCTTTTGTGGTATCTAGAAGTTTTGCGAGGGTTTTGGCATCCCCTTTTAATTTAAAATATTCGGCAAATTTAGGAGTGGTTTTAAGATTATATGAACGTCCGTTTTTATCCTTTGTTCTTGATATAAAGCCTTTTTCAAGGAGTTCTGTCACATGTTCATATGCATTCGACCTTAATTCTTTAAGATATGATTGTCTTATAGGTTCTTTCAGAGCAATAATTAAAAGAGTTTTTGCAACAGCAGGCTTAATATCAACGGGGCAAAGCTTTTCTACTATATCAAGGTGTTCCGCTTTAACCTGAATAATATAACCATCCTCGTCATCTATTTCAAGAGCGCCGTCGCGGGAAGAATAATCAAACATTAAATCAAGAAGTGCATTTTCAACCTCTTCTTCAGGAATGCCGAGCAGTTCGGAAATTTCAACAGGCTGCATGGCACGCGCCGTTATAAATAAAACCGCTTCAACCTTAGCTTTAAGATTATTTGTTTCTTCTTCCGGGGGTATATTTTCATTAAGCATATTTTCTTTATCAGCAGGCATCTTCGAGTTCCTCATCCGCTAACATTGCTTTATTTTGTTCAAGTTTTTTATTTAAAGTTTTAACACTTTGAGGTACAGAGGTTTGCATATTAAGTTTTTCTGTGGAATTTTTTGAGGGAAGTTTTACAAACAATTCACCGTAAAATTCTTTTTGATAAATTTCAAATTTCCCGTATGAAACAAGGTATAAAATCGCAATATATGCCGCAGTTTTAGAAAACCCCAGAAGTGTTAATTCGGTTATTTCAATCATCTCTACATTTTCAAGAATTTTATAGAGATTCTGTTCCATTTTATTAACAAGGCCTTCAATATATTCATCCTGAGTCATATCAAGGATATCGCTTGTCGTCATTTTTGAATATTTACGGTTTATTTTTGCTTTATGATTATCAAGGGCATTTTTTAATTCTCTTTTCTTTTCCAATTGTTCGTAAAATTCAAGATGACGGATTAAATCTTTTAAGGTAACACCCCTGCTCCTGTTTAATTTTGTGCTTGTTCTTCTTTGTAATACTTCATCAAAAGAAATAACGTTTGATGAAGGTAATTGAAGCTGCTCGCCCTCGTATCCGCCTAAATCATCATAATCATCGAATTCATCAAATTCAGGATCCGGTTCAAAATCTTTAAGACTTATCCCCGCAAGCACTTTGGATTTTAAATTTACAAGCGCTGCTGTCGGTACAAAAGTTCTCCCGATAAGCTTTAAGTTTTCATTCTGATTAAATTCTTTTAATTTTTTCATATACTCATCATACACTTTTACAACATCGATATTCCAGGGGTCGATTTTGCCTGTTTTTGCCATATCCACAATGATTTCAATTGCATCAAAAGGGTTGCTTGCCGCATTTGAAACAGATTCCACCATTTCATATTCATAATTTGATTCAATCCCTATTTTTTGATTGAATTCATTTTTATTCCCATTATTATAAAATTTTACGGAATTATTCATTTTCCTCTTTCTCTTATTTGTTTGTCATCCCTGAAACCATCGTTCGGCCTCTGTTCTGGGTAACTCCGATTACTCTTTGCGCTGTGTCATTCATCTGCGACCTCTGGCTTATTACAATAAACTGCGTGTGTTCCGATTGGCCGTCTATCATTTTTGCAATACGTTCCACATTAAAGCCGTCAAGTGCCGCATCCACCTCATCCAGCGCATAGAAAGGTGCGGGCATATGTCTTTGTACCGCAAACACAAGCGACAGCGCCATAAGGGTTTTTTCTCCGCCACTCATGCCTGCAAGTTTTTGTTTTTCTTTGTTTTTCTGATTTCCTTCAACGGTTAAGCCGCCAAGGAAAGGATTTTCAGGATTTTCAAGTATAAGCTCCCCGTATCCGTCGGTAAGTTCCGTAAAAATTGCCTTAAAGTGCTTATTTACGGAATTAAAGGTATTCAGGAACGTTTCTTTTTTAAGATTTTCATACCCCATCATCCTGCTTTTAATTTCATTTTTTTCATTTTCAAGAGTTTCAATTCTGGCGTTTAACTCCTTTTGCCTATTTAAAACAACGTCGTAATCTTCAATTGCCCTCATATTAACAAGGCCCAAATCATCCATTTTCTTTTGAAGCTTCTGGATTTTTAAGGTTATTTCATCAATTGAAATCTCCGTCGGGGTTAAATCATCCGCTTTGATGCCTTTTTCTTTCAATTCTTCAACAACAGCTTCGAACTGAGGTTCATATTCACTGCGCCTTGCTTTAGCGCCTTCAATGGCTTCTTGAATACGCTCTATTTCGTTTTCTAAAATATTTTTAGCTTTCTCAGCCTCAATCATTTCATCTTGAATTTTCTGCCTGATATTTTGCAATTCAACAAGATTTTTGCCAAGTTCTATTACCTCTTTTTCAAGCTCAACAAGCACTTTTTGAATTTCCGCTATTTCAAGCTCCATCTTGCCTTTTTCTTCATTAAGCATGATATTATCGGAGGTCATTTTCTTAATATCACCCTCTTTGAGCTCTATCATCTGCTGTGCAAAATTGATTGTATAATTTTCTTTTGAAATTTCATTTTCGATATTTAAAATCTTCTTTTCAATTTCTTTAATCTCATTTTCAATACCCTGCGTCATCTCCTGAAGTTTCTTTAATTCACCCTCATCAATAAATTTTTCAACTTCGGCAACTTCTGTTTGAATGTTGGTTATATTCTCTGAAATTTCAATATGTTTTTGCTCGATTTTATCAAGCAGGGTTTCGGTTTTTTTGATTTCAGGGGTTAATTCATTTACCCTTTTCAATTTTTCTTCAATGACGGTTTCAAAATCTTTATGAGCCTTTAAAATTTGAGAGTATTCATATTTTGCAGCCTGAAGCGAATTAAGCGCGTTATTGTGATTTGCTCTTAATTCTTCTGATTTTAATTCAAGACCTTTTAATTTTTCATTTCTGGATTGATAAGTTTCCTGCAGCTCCTTATAGCGCTCTTTGTAGTTATTTAATTCTCTGTCATCCGCTTTGCCGAAGGCGGGAGAATTTTTCTTCTTTTCACCGCCCGTGATTGCGCCGGATTTTTCGAAAATTTCCCCGTCAAGCGTGATAATCCTGTATTTGCCCATCAATTTTTTAGCCGTGCGCATATTATCAACAACAAGGGTATCAGACAGGGCAAAGAAAAACGCTTTAATATACTTATCATCAAAATCAAGAAGGTTAATTGCAAAATCTATAACCCCGTCCAGTTTGGGCAAAGGAAGATTATTCGGCACGGGCTTTAATTTATTCAAAGGCAGACAGGTGGCTCTGCCCCTGCCTTGAGCTTTCAGCATATCAAGTGCACGTGTTGCAACGTTTTCATCTTCAACGATTATAAACCTTCCGCGTCCGCCGAGAGCCTCATTTATAGCTGTTGCATATTCACTGTCCACATCCGCAAGCTGGCTTAAAGGAGCATGAACCCCTTCAATTTTTGCCTGCATAATGGTTTCCACCCCTTCACCGAGGCCGTAGGTTTTATATGCCTGTTTATTTGCTTCAAGCTGGGCTATTTTTTTATTTGCAAGCTGGATGGAATAAGCATCATCCTGTAATTGGGTTCTTGTTTTATCAATATCGGAAAGCACCGCTTTATGCGCCATTTTAATATCGTCAAGCTCTCTGGTTAAAAGTTCAACCTGAGAAGATAATTTATCGGAATTTTCATCAAAATTTTTATTTCTTTTCTCAAGCTCTTCAATCGCCTTATTTGTTGAATCAAGCTCATCTTTAAGGTTTTTCAGTTTTGCTTCGTTCGGGTATTTTTCATCTTTAATCAAGTTATTTTCTTCATCCCGGAGAACATCAAGCTCTTTTCTTAACGAATTTCTCTTTTCAATGTAGCTGTTTGCAGCTTCATTTGCACCGGTCATGTCGGTTAAAATTTGGTTTCTCTCGGCCTGCTTCATTTCAAGGGTTTTATCAAGTTCAAGCTTTGCTTTTTCTTTATTTTCAATGCTTAATTTACCCTGCTCAATATCTTCATTGTGCCCTTTAATGGCATTTTGTGCAGCAAGAACGGTTTTGTTATTTGAAACTATCTGCTTTTCCGTATAAAGGATTGAATCTTTTTTCCTTTGAATTTCACTTTTCTTTTCTTCAACAAGCTTTTTTACTTCAAGCTGCTTATCTTCACCCTGTGCACGCACTTTAGCGCATATTTCATCGTATTCCGTTTTCTTTTTTTCAATTTCAACCTGTTTGTTTTCTATTTCAATTTCCTGTTTTTTCTTTTCTTTCTGGCATCTTAGAATATTTTCATGCGCCATTTCAAGAATTTTTTTGAAATCAAAATATTTAACTGTTGTAATCTGCCCTTCAAGCTCTGTTTTTTGAGCTTTAATTTCCTGATATTTAAGAGCAACCTCCCTTTCTTCTTTTAATTTTTCAAGGGTTTCATCGAGCCCTGCCATTACCAGCATAGAATCTTTTACCCTGTTTTCAACAATTTCAAGTTCGCCTGTCGCGGTTTCTATTTTTCTGTCAAAATCAGCGGTGCCTGCAACTTCATCTATGAATTTTCTTTTTTCTAATGAGGAACATTTAACAAGGCTTAAAACATCCCCCTGCATAATAACATTGTAGCTGTTGGGGGTGATTGAGTATTTTTCAAGCTCTGAATGTATCTGGGTCAAAGTTACGGTCTTATCATTCATAGAATACGTGCTTGCGTATCCTGAGGGGGTTTTTCTTATTTTTCTTGCAAAGGAAAGTTCCGTTCCTATATCATCATCTAAATCAAATACGACTTTTACACTTGCTTCATTTCTGTTGTTGTGTGTTGTGATTAAATCGGCAACGCCGCCTTCAGACCTTAAAGCGCGGGAGCTGGATAACCCTAAAGTAAAGAGGATGCTGTCGATAATATTGCTTTTTCCTGAGCCGTTTATACCTGCAATCGCAGTAAAACCCGAAAAAAACGGTATTTCGGTCTTGTTTGCGAAAGATTTAAAATTATCGATTTCTAATCGTTTTATGTGCATTTAATACTCAATACCATTAAATTGTGATAAGCCCAGTTATTAATATTACACAACAAACAGCGAAAGTATGTCAAATTTTGTAACAGTATATTATTGCTCTCTTAATAAAAAATTTTTATAGACATTTTCTTCAAGAATACTATATTCTTCCTGCAATTTTTTAAATCTGTCTTCAGTGAGTTTTATAAGAGGTAAAAGGTGGGGAGAATTTTCATTATTGGATATATCATCCTCTAAAATAATACGGGTGCATTGCATTAAACTTTTTATTTCATAAATTGACATGCTAACTTCATCTATAATTTCAGCGACAGATTTCATAAAATACCTCATTTATTACAGAATACTTTAATAAAATTAATAATACGATATTAACTTATTGTTGTCAAGAATATAAAATATCAATATGGAAGAAAATGAACTCATACAAAAATTTGGATTTAATTTTAAAATTTCTCGTATGAAATTAAAGCTTACACAGGATGATATCGCAGAAATTACAGGCTTAAGTAAAACATACTTGAGTAATATTGAAAACGGCAAATATAACCCGTCTTTAACAAATGCCCTAAAATTATCAAAAGCTGTAAATAAAACCATTGAGGAATTAATTTCGGATATTTAAGCTGAAATGCCGATGTTGAACTTTCCTTAAAATAAAGATACAATGGGTTTTATAGAGAATAAGGAAGATTTAAAAATCAAAGAATTAGTGGCTTTAAGGGGACATTATTTCTCTGCCGTGCTATTGATATCAAGCGGCATTGCAGGTTTGTTTTTCGCAGATATCATGGCTTGGAAGCTAATAACTTTTTGCGCTATGGGTATTTATTTGGATATGGTATTTATAAGCAACTTTTTTAATACCAATGATGAAATTAAAGACATATTAATGAGGATGAAATGAACTTAAACTTAAGTAATTCAGATTTAAATTTTATAATTTGTACAATTAGCATGATAATTATAGCTGTATATTTAACCATAACTTTAAATAAAATCGCAGAAAGTAATAAAAGTTATCGGGATACACAAAAATAAACCTGTTACCTTGTAAGTTTTTGTGCTCTTTGAGGCGGCCAAAATACAAAAACAGCACGGCCTATAATACGATTTTGAGGTAAAAATCCCCAGAAACGACTGTCCTGACTGTTTCCTCTGTTATCACCCATCATAAAATAATTATCATCGGGCACCACAAAAGGCCCGCAATACATATCATCACGGCAGGGCATCCAGTCTGTTTTTGATAAAATATAAGGCTCATTTAATTTTTCATCATTTATATAAACAAAGTATTCATCACCTTCAACTTTGATTTCAAGCTTATCTCCGGGCATTCCTACTATTCTTTTAATAAATGCAACATCCTTGCATAAAATCCCCGTAAGTCTTGAAATTATAGAGAAAAAATCTTTTCTTAAAGGTTCATCGGGCGGATAGAATACAAGGATATCCCCTCTTTGCGGCGCCCTTACGGGTTTTGAAAGCTTTTCAACAAAAAGCCTGTCCCCTTCAATCAAAGTAGGGTGCATAGAGCCTGAAGGTATCCATCTTAATTCGCCTATAAAAAAACGGATTACAATTACGGCAATTAATACAAATAAAATTGTATCGAGCGTTTCTTTAAGCGCTGACGGGATTTTTTTCAATATTTCTTTAAAATCTATCTTCATTTGTATACCTTAATTTTTAAACACATCTGCAAGCTTTATAAAAAATTCCGTATTGTAAATATTTTTCACCTGCTCTATGCTGTTTTGCGCTTTTTTCAGGGTATCATTCAAATAATTATTTGAAAATTCAAGCGCTTTTTTGTAAATTTCCTGTTCTTTATTTAAACTCATAATATCATAAAGATGATTTTGCTCAATCATATAAAGGGTGCAAATAGTGTATATACCGTTTTTGATATCCGAACT
>CAJUKY010000015.1 GCA_910587055.1 Candidatus Gastranaerophilales bacterium | reverse complement strand
CCGACACAGATACCGACACAGATACTGACACTGATACCGATACAGACACAGATACTGACACTGATACAGACACAGACACGGATACAGATACTGATACAGATACAGATACTGACAGTGATGATGACAACAGAGGTGGCAATGAAGATACCAATCTTCCAGGTCCTAGCGACACAGATACTGATACAGACACAGACACGGACACGGACACAGATACTGATACTGATACCGATACAGATACAGATACCGACACAGATACTGACAGTGATGATGACGGTGGTTGTCCCCCCCCACCGCAACTTAGCGATGGCAATTAATTAAAGCTCTAAAATAAATAAAAAAGCAGGATATTCAATATCCTGCTTTTTTAATACAAAATAAAGCGTTTTAAAGAATACACTCTATTGTTCCCCCGCCAAGTACAATATCGCCATCATAAAAAACAATAGCCTGCCCGGGCGTAATAGCGTTTTGTGGTTCTAAAAATTCCACTCTTGCGCCATCTGCTTCAATATAAATTTTACAATCTGCCTTTTGCCCAGCCGAGCGTATTTTAGCACTTGCAGTTATCTCAAAAGGGACATTGTCATAAAATATCCAGTTTACATCTTTAGCAAAAAGACTCCTAGCATAAGTATATTCTTTTTCGGCAACTATTACTTCATTTTGCGATAAATCAAATCCCACAACATACAAAGGCTTTTCATAAGCTATTTTTAACCCCTTCCTCTGACCGATTGTATAATTAAATATACCGTTGTGTCTGCCGAGAATTTTACCGTTTATATGTCTTATATTACCAATATTTTCTTCAGCATCAATAATTTCAGCATAGTTTCCTTTGTAAAAATCCTGACTGTCAACTTTATCATGCACAATAAGTCCGTTTTCCTTTGCAAAAGCTCTCACATCCTCTTTCTCAAAACCACCCAGAGGAAAAATAATGTTTTTCAGCTTTTCTTGCCCTAGTTTATAAAGAAAATAAGTCTGGTCTTTTTTTTGATTTATACCCTGCTTTAGAAGATATTTATTAAGTTCTGAATCATATTCCACTCTTGCGTAATGTCCTGTTGCAAATTTATCAAATTTAATTCCTGCTTTTCTTGCAAGTTTTGGAAAAATATCAAATTTTATAAGCGGATTACATAACACACAAGGGTTTGGGGTTCTGCCTTTCTTGTATTCGCTCTTAAATTTACTAAAAACAAGTCTGTCAAATTCATCAGCGCAATCTATAAGATTGAATTCAATTCCAATCCTTTCACAAACCGCCGTTGCATCAGCAATTTCTTTATTTTTATCTGTGCCGTAGCAAGAATTTGCAATAGTTTTAACCTCACCGTTGTAAACTTTCATCATAGCGCCTATGACGTTATATCCGGCCTGTTTTAATTTTAAAGCACAGACGGCAGAATCTACACCCCCGGAAATTCCGACAAGAACTGTTAAATCTTCATTTTTCATACCGGAATTTTAACACAAAAATTGACACAAAATATTAAAATCGTTAGAATTAAGGTATGTTACCTGAAATCAATGTAGAAAATTACAGTAAAATTCTTGATGAAATGCTTATTGATATTAGCGCATGGCGTAAATCAATGATACATTACGTTAAAGACGAAAATCCCGAATTAAATTCGGCAATAATTGAGCTTGCAAATAAAACTGATTTAGACCCCAAAGCAGTTGCTACAGGCGCCTATATGGCATACAGACTGATTGAAGAAGCAAATCAGGCGCAGGCTGAAATCGTAAATTTTGAAGAATAGTTTGTTAAATTTTATGAATACAACTGAATTTTTGTCTGTTTTTTAGTGTAGAATATTTTTATGAATAATAATACAGAAAACCAAGCCTCTCAAAATATAAAAATGGACGATATGCCTTTTCTTGCAAAGATTTTGGAGAATATACGCGAAGTTATCGCATATGATAAGCAGCAAAAACAACCGCTTATTTTAAGAATAAATGAGGCTTTTATATTTAAAATTGCACGCAAAGCAATTTTAGAAAAAAATTCTACTTTTCTAATGTCCATTGCCGGCGAATCTGCCTCCGGAAAAACAACACTGGTTAAAAATACAGCAAAAGCCTGCATTAAAACAGACACAGACAATGCATACACCGTTATTTGCTGTGATGATTACTATAAAGATGCTTCAAAAGAATTGACCGAAGCAGGAAGCTATGAAGAACTTTTTAAAACAGGTTTCAGCTTTGATACACCTGATGCAATTGATTTAAATCTTATGAAAGAGCATCTGATTAAACTTAAAAATGGTGAAACAGTTTATTCACCTTATTATGATTTTGTTACCTGTGAAAGTAAAAAAGATTCTGTTATTAAAAAACCTGCAAAAATCATTCTTAATGAAGGCTTATACGTTTTAAACGAATGTATGCGCGATATTGTTGATGTTAAAATTTATGTTTATACGCCTTTTGAAATAATTAAAGAAAGATGGTATGCCCGTGCCATTACGCGCGGTAAAATCGGCAAAGCTGCAGACATGCAGTTCCATGATGTAAACCAGACGGCATTCAGATATATACGTCCTACAATGGAAATGGCTGATATTGTTATAAATGGTCTTACAACACAGCAATATATTGAAGAAATTGCCCTTAAGTTTATTGATGCCATTGTTAGGGTTTTAAGAACAAGATAATTTTTGCATATTTAAAGGTTGTTTTACCCTTTTTTATTAAAAAATTATTAAAAAACATTATCAATATATTACGTTTAGCTATATTTAAAATATAAATAAAAAGACCTTGACATTCAACAGTGCTTTGAATAAGATAATAACTGTGATGGGACGTCGCCAAGTGGTAAGGCAGCTGGTTTTGGTCCAGCCATCTCGGAGGTTCGAATCCTTCCGTCCCAGCCAAATTATAAATTAAACGACCCATTTGGGTCGTTTTTTATTGGATACTCAGCCTGTACCATATACAACGCAAATATTTTTCTTCACCGGTTTTATCATACTGCCGTGTTAGTTAGTTCCGTAAATAGTAATCTTAGTTTTACAAGAGCCTTGAATTCAAAAGAATTGAAGGAATTTAAGGCTATCAGAGATAAAGGAAAACAGCTTGCAGGTCAAACGGGGCAATCAATTTTCATAGTACCCGATACATGCTTGCCTCAAACTGCCGGCACAAATACAGGAGTTGGCAATCTTTCCTCAAATTCCGCACAGGAATTTTTCAATTATATGAAAGATTATCTGGGGTTTAACAGGGTTGAAGTCCTTCCCCAAGGCGAGCTTCATTCAAATAACGGATTGTACTCTCCCTATTCAAGCACGGCGCTTTCTCTGGGAAACCATCAAATCAACCTTGAATTACTTATGCAGGATGATTTCAATAAAATTCTTCTGCCTGAAGAGTATAAAGAAGTTGTGGATTCAAACACCTCGCCCAATAAAGATACTATTGTAAACCATAAAAACGTAACTGAAGAATACAGCGCACAAGAAAAAGCTTTAAGAAAAGCATACACGCGCTTTAAAAATCTTAATGAACAGACACAGCTTAAAAAAGATTTTAAAAATTACGTCATGGAAAATAGCGACTGGCTTGAACCAAAAGCCATCTATAAAATACTTTCAAAAAAATACGGTACGAATGATTACGAGTACTGGCATGGAATTGACCCATATCTTTATGAATCCGCGATAAAGCCGGAAGAAAGAACTGAGCGAATTACTCAAATTTTAAAAGAAAATCCTGATGAGGCTGAATATTATAAATTTAAGCAGTTTATGGCAGATAAACACCTTGCAATAGGTAAGAAAAAGCTGAACGATATGGGAATAAAGCTTACCGGTGACTGCGAAATTAATTTTTCCAAAGATGAAATCTGGGCAGATCCTGCGGCATTTAACAGAAACAGGTTTATAGGCGAAAAAGACTGGGGAATAATAAGCCTTGACTACAGCACAATAAAAGACCCGTCAAGTGCAAGCGCACAGATGCTTAAGAAAAAAGTGGAATTATGTGCAAAACGTTACGATGCTATACGCTTTGATGTAGGCTGGGCATATCTTAAACCAAAACTTCATCATTACGCAGGAGGCTTTGAAACACAATATCTTGGCGATAGTGTTTTAAAGTTCATTGAACAAACCGTTAAGGATATTAAAGGTAATGATTATGATTTAAACAATTTAATTTATGAATTTCAGGGCGGTGAAATATTTAAATCTGATTATCAATCAGGTGCTGTATTTAAAACCGGCAGACTGCTAAACGAAGCGGCAGAACGTGTCGGGGTATACGATACAGCATTTATGCATGATACACCGTACGATATCTGGGGTTCCAATGATGCATTCTTAAAACGCGGATGGTCTCCTGATAAATTTGTTGTCGGCGTGGGAAACCACGATACACAGCCCTTAAGACAAATTGCAAACAACATACGTGATGACGCCATAACAGGCGGGGACAGATACCATAGAAATGGTGCAATTAAACCTCTTGCAGACATCTTAAAACTTGATCCTAAAAAGCTAAGCAATCCCATAGAATATGCAAAAGCAAAATGGGCTGAGCCAATGATGGCAAAAAATAACATGATGTTTTATATGGATGTTTTTGGAAGAGAAGAGCGTTTCAATATGCATGGACAAAATACAACAGTGCATCCTGAAAAGAATTTTGCATATAAGATACCAGAAAACTACAAAGAAGCCTATCATAAAGCGATTCAGGAAGGTTATGGATTTAATATTATGGACAGCCTTGAAAAGGTATTTAAAGCAAAAGGTTTAGATAAAACAGAGCCAAAATTATACAAAAAAATTGTAAAATTCAGAGATATTCTATATGATAACGGCGCGCCAAAAAACAGCAGCAAATATACCAAAGCAATCATAATAGCAGGAGTTGCCGCCGCAGCTACGGGCATGGTTATCTATTCTTTTATTTCCCGCTCAAAGAAGCAAACACAGAATAATGAAAAAATACAAACCACAGAAAACAGTATTCCACAGACCCCGAAGGCAGAAGTTAGACAAAATACTGCTCCTGCCGGAATAAATTTCAACGATTTTTTAAATGCAACAAAGGCAAAAAGTGTTTAATTAATCTTTCAGGGCAATTTCTTTTTTAAATTCATTTAGAAATTCTTCTCTGTAAAGAAACCCTAAATGTGCGCCGTTACTAATTAACACAGTATTTTTACCTGTATATTCTCTTAATTTTTTAAGCTGATTTTTATTTGTAAGATAATCATCAAGCGTATGATAGATTTTGTAGTTATTATTCCTTTTTAAATAGTCTGAAACAGCATGAAGACTGGCTGAATGGTTGAAATCATTTATGGTTTTATTTTCTCCGGATACAAGATATTTATTTGCATAGTCATAAAAACTCATATTGTTAATGGTACGGTACAATGCGGTTTTATCGGTATTTTTCTTATTTTCAATCGTAAAAATTATATCCGATAGTTTTTGCCTTAAAATAAAACTTGTAATCAATTTTCCTTCATAATCTGAAAACGGAAGTGTTTCTATTTTAGCATTACCTTCATCACTGCTCTTGACAAGGTCTAAAATTTTGGCCGCAGTTACGGCGGTTCTGTGTTTTAAATCTGATGGGTTTTTATTCCATTCATCATTATTTTTATCAAGGGTTCTAAGCGCATATACAAGCTCTATAGGCGGATTAACAGATATATATTTTTGAATATTTAAATCATTGCCGTTTTTAGATTCTAAATCTCCCATAAAAAGTGTTGCAAGTGCACCAAATGATGTTCCCATCAAAACTTTTTTACCAAGTTTTGTATTATATTTATCCTCCAAATCATCAATAATTTTTCCCGTCGCAAGGTGCAGTTTTTCAACGTCATTCTGCGGCAGACCCGGGCTGTAGCCTTCAGGCATGCTTTTTACAAAATCAAAATGAAAATGGCTTCCTTGAATAATAACTGAATATCCCGCATCATAAAAAAGTTTTGCAAAAAGTACAGAGTGGCTGGACATTATACCCTCACCGATTGAAGGATATAAAATAGCAACAGGCGAAGTTTTATCTTTTTGCATTATATAACGATATTTATATTTATCTCTGTCGGGAGCAAGGGATATTGAGCCTGTTTTTATTCTTTTTGAAAAAGACCTGTTCCATATTGATAATTCGCTCCAGATGGACTCATCCACACCCGGGAGGTCAAAAAGAGCCGTTCTCATTGAATCCACCACGGGACTCTGGGGTTTATAATCATTTAAAACAATATCGGCAACAAGTTCGGGTGTACTCTGGATAGCCTCCTGCAAAACAGTTTCATCCTCAAAAGCATTGCCCTTCAAAGTTTCATTGGTGGCGATTTTATCCACATCATCAGCAGTTTCTGCATTTTTATTTTCAACATCACCGCTGATATTTAATAATTCCCTTTTATCTTCATCATTAATATTTGCCTTTACATCCTTTTGAATTTCAGGTTCTGTATCAATAGGAGCTGCGGCGCCAAGCAATGTATCTTCCTTAACATCGGCAAGCAAGGGTTCATCCGTCTGTACTGTTTCCAAAAATTCATTCATAAGTTCGGATTCAGCCGCAAGAACGTCTTTTCTGTCAAGATTGGAAGTCTTGATGTAATTTTCCATTCCATATAACTTTTTTGTTATGTCATAAGGGTCCGCATACGTACGTTCAAGAAAAATACTTAAAGGCTGCATATAAGAGGTTCTGTTTATAAAAAGCCCCATCTTAACAAGTGCTGCAATAGGAGCGCCCACATATGTTGTAGGGTCCAGACCTGTTTCAATAGCTCTGCCTAAAAGAGCTCTCGGTGTTGTAGCAGATAACACGGGCAGAACAAGAAACGGTCCTCTTTTAATTTTGCATTTTGATAACCCTTGTTCAATATCTTCTTCCATAGGCTCAATTTTAAAAAGACTTTTTGCGGGATCAAACATCCCGCCAAGCCCTATTGTAGAATTTGCAAGAAATCTTAAGGTCTCTGCTCCCGCAGCCCTCATATCGCGTTGCAAAAGAGTACTCACAAGTCTTTTCGGGTATTCAATATTTTTATAAGCATATTGAATTCTATCCATGCCGTATTTCGGCAAAATTGACGCCCAGATTACATGAATCGGCCTCAAAGCATATTTATTTAATTTAGCATTAAAATTAAACATTTTACGATTGAACTTTTCAAATTTATCATGCCCTATGTATTCATTAGAATAATCAGGATATCTGCATGCTTGTGATTCTGCCACAGGAGCACCGGATAACACGGGAGAAGCAAAAGTTTCAACATTAATATTAAAAAGCGATACAAAAAGCAGTGTTGCAGCAATAAATCGCACTAAAAACTTATTTTTATACATAAAAATCCTATCCAAAATAAAATCATTTATAATTTATGTTTTGAATAGACAAATTGCATTACTCAATGGAATAAACGGATAGGATTATAAAATCTGTAACTATATTAAAAAATGTCGAAGAAGGGAGTCGAACCCTCAAGGCATAAACCACATGAACCTGAATCATGCGCGTCTACCAATTTCGCCACTTCGACATTTATTATGTTTAATTATAACACAACAAAAAAACTTGCATATAAAAACGGGTCAAATAAATGACCCGTTTTGAGCTATAAATTTTTGCCTAAATGCCGAATTTATTTTTTATTTCTTCTAAAATTCCAATTTGCCTGATGCGGCCTTCCATGCCGTCAAAAAACCTTTTAACCCGTTTTGTAGTCTCAGGCATTTTGTCAAATTCAAAAACTGTATTTACAGGGTCTTCACCTCTGCCGGATATAGTTAACTTAAAACCTTTTGTTATTGTATCAACAGAAGCATCATCAGCATACGCTGCACCACCTACAGCTTCTTCAACACCTTTCAAAAATACATCAACACCTTTCTGTTCGGAAAGTGCATCTATTTTTCCTGCAGCATTAGCATAAGTTTGCAGTGTTTTTTCCTTCATAGGTTGAAGTGCAGAAAGTACTTTATCCTGTTTGAATGCCATACCAAAAGATGGAGAATTGTTAACTTTAGAAATCATATTTACACCTTTATAAAATTTTGAACACAGCAGTAAAAAACACCAAAATAACTGTATTTGCCAAAAATGCAAATATTATTACAGAATATTAAGAATTATATAAAATACAGTAAAAAATTATATCTTAATTTTCACTATAACCTTTTTAACTTTTTTTGATTGATTAGAGACATTTAAACACGGTTTATGGGCATCTTTTGGTGCAAAGAAAGTAAAATATCCTTCTTTAACTAAAACGTTTGATGAAGGGCATTCTCCAAAGGCTACATCTTTTTCTTCGTCATATTCTTTTGTTACCCTAAAATCATCAAGACTGCCGAAGGCCATAATTTCTTCACCCGAAATTACATATTGAATGTCATAATAATCTCTATGCACTTCAAATTCAGCATCTTGCGGTCTTTTTGTTTCATACTCCTGAAGGTTTCCGTAAATATTTTCATTAAAAACATATTTTCCGGGGGCTAAATTTTTCCAATCGGTTGATTTAATAAAATTAAAAGCTTCCTTTATTTTTTCAGATAAAGGATGATATAATTGTGCATTTTCTAAACTGTCAAAAATCATAAAACCTCCGTAAATACTGCTAAAATTAAACGGGTACCGCGTACCGTATAACAGCATAAGCACCCGTTTAATATAAAATTTAAATTTTATTCTTCTTCATTCCAAGAATACATTTTTCTTAATTTTTTACCGACTTTTTCAAGTTCATGTTCGGCTTTTAAGCGTCTTGTAGATAAGAAATGAGCAAGTCCGTTTTTATTCTCTCCAATCCATTTAGAAGCAAAAGTACCGTCTTGAATTTCTGATAAAACTTTTTTCATTTCTTTTTTTGTTTCGTCGGTTATTATACGTTTACCGATTTCATAATCCCCAAATTCAGCTGTATTTGAAATTGAGTAACGCATTTTTGAAAAACCGCCTTGATAAATAAGGTCAACAATTAATTTCATTTCATGGATACATTCAAAATAAGCATTTTCGGGAGCATAACCTGCTTCAACAAGAGTTTCAAAACCTGCCTGCATTAAAGCGGTAACACCGCCGCAAAGAACAGCCTGCTCGCCGAATAAATCTGTTTCGGTTTCAATTCTGAATGTTGTTTCAATAACACCGGCTCTCGCACCGCCGATTCCTGCTGCATAAGCTAAACCTGTTTGAAGAGCTTTGCCTGTAGCATCCTGATGAACGGCAACCAGACAGGGAACACCCTTACCTTCAACATATTCACTTCTTACAGTGTGTCCGGGGCCTTTTGGTGCAATCATAATTACATCGACATCAGCCGGAGGAACAATTTGATTAAAATGAATATTAAAACCGTGAGCAAAAGCTAAAGTTTTTCCTGCCGTAAGATACGGAGCGATTTCTTTCTTGTAGATATCAGCCTGTTTTTCATCAGGAAGTAAAACCATAATTAAATCGGCCATTTTAGAAGCTTCAGCAACAGTTGCTACTTTTAAACCAGCTTCTTCAGCTTTTTTCCATGATTTAGAACCGTTATAAAGACCAACTACAACATCAACGCCGCTTTCATGCAAATTAAGAGCATGCGCATGTCCCTGACTGCCGTATCCGATAACAGCAACGGTCTTACCCTTTAATAAATCAAGGTTGCAATCTTCCGCATAATAAATTTTTACCATAATTATTCCTCCAAAAATGTGAATATTCCATAAGTTTAATCCTATCACAAATATACGTCAACAAGTATAAATTTTAAAGTATAATAGTTATGATTTAATTCATTTTTAAGGAAAATCATGGAAAATATTGAAGATTTTAAAACATTTATAACAGAACTCGCCTCATCGCTTAATACACTGACGCTTTATAAAAATGTATCAGAAGATGCCTCCGTCAAAAATTTCACAAAAATATTAAATTCTCTGCCTTATGAAAAAGATTTTAATAAAATTGCAAAATTGTGGTCTGATATGATTTCTCCGCTTTATTGCAAAGAATATGAAGGAAACCGGCAGAAATACATTACTGATTTAATTCTTTATGATAAGAATTATTACACGCTGAAATGCGCTGCCGGTGAATTTTGCAGCATCAATAGCAATATTTTAAATGCGGCAAAAAATGATATCGAGGTTTTAACTGCTCTATCCGAAATTCGGTGCAGCGACCTTAAAAGCCTGCTGTATGAATATTATCCGACAGAAAAAGATACAATAGACAATCTTGCAGCTTTTACCGCATCGGGTTCAATATTTAATTTCAACGACATTGCAGAATTTCACCAAAAACATGGTGCAGGTATTTTTGCAAAGCATAAAGCGTTTAAATTCCTTTCAAACGGACAAATAGAACCTGTTTTAAATTGTGATGATATACGGCTTAGAGATTTAAAACGCTATGAAAGAGAGCAAAACATTGTTCTTGAAAATACGCTCGGATTTTTAAAAGGAAAACCCTATAATAATGTGCTTCTGTACGGAGACAGGGGAACGGGTAAATCAAGTACGGTTAAGGCAATTTTAAACGAATATTACAAAGAAGGCTTAAGGGTTATTCAGATTTTTAAAGAAAATTTAATCAAACTTGACGATTTGATGCAGGAAATCAGAGATATACCTTTGAAATTCATAATTTTTATTGATGATTTAACCTTTAATGAAAATGATGATAATTTCGGTGCTCTTAAAGCGGTGCTTGAAGGTGCGCTTGCAAAGCAGCCTGATAATATGGCAATTTATGCTACTACAAACCGCCGTCATCTTGTAAAAGAAAGTTTTAAAGCGCGCGAGGGAGATGAAATACATCTGGCAGATACAATCGATGAGTCTGTTTCTCTTTCAGACAGATTTGGCATTACTGTCACATATTCCGTTCCGAATAAAGATAAATTTTTGGAAATTGTTAAAGAAATCAAAAAAGACAGAAATCTTAATATTTCTGACGAAATCCTCTTTAAAGGAGCTGAAAAATTTGCTTTATCAAAAGGAAACAGAAGTCCGCGCCTTGCAAAACAATACATAGACTACATTCAGGCAAGATTAGAATTAAATCTGGATATTGAATAATAAATAACCCGCTATTTAAAACAAGCTTTGATTTTATTCTTGTTTTTGATAAAATAAAGAAAGATAGAAATTTAATTTAGGAGTTTTAATAATGTCACCTGAAGCTTTAGCAAATTTGGAACTTGGTCTGACCGTTATGTGCATAGGTTTTTCAACCGTTTTTGTTTTTCTTATTATTATGATTATTGCAATGAATATTCAAACGGTTATAATTAACTATTTAAACAAAGTTTTCCCGGTTGTTCCTCAGGGAAGTGCTGCACCGAAAGCTGTCAAGTCTTCCGATGATGCTGAAATTGCAATAGCAATTGCATGCGCTACATTAAAACAAAATCATGGCTAAACAAAAGTTTTAAATATTTAAAAAGCGGTTGTTTTATTCGGCCGCTTTTTTATTTTCTTCTCTTTCTTTAATTTCTTCTTTAAGCGCCATTTTAATACGTTCAACAGGCTCCTGCCATTTACCTTCTTCTATCTGTTTAAATATTTGAATACTATCATACCAAGGAGTTTTTTTATCATCATTAAACCAGCGCCAATCCGCACTTTTTGGCAAAAGCATAAATGTTTTTTTGCCCATTGCACCGGCTAAATTTGCAACTGATGAATCAATAGAAATAATTAAATCCAAATTCTCTATAATAGCGGCAGTATCTGAAAAATTTTCAATTTTATCATACAGTGCTTCGACATTTCCGGTTTTTTGATTTTGTACTTCAATCTCATTACTAAAACATTTTTCAGGCTGGAGAGAATAATATTTTATTCCTTCAATATCAAAAAGCGGCTCTAAAAATTTAAAATCCACACACCTGTTTCTAAGGCTTCTTTTGTTTGCAAAATTCCCCGCATAAAAAAGCCCGACATTAAATTTTCTTTTGTCAAAATAATTCTGCCATTTATCAACATACGCAGGAGGCGCCATTAAATACTTTGAAGAAGATGGTATATGATTAAAATCGAGATTATAAACATTCGGCAGATTCATAATAATATCGTTTACATCATAAGGTATCTGTTTTTGCGCATCAACAACCTTAAAATCAGGGAAATTAAACGCCATTAATTCCAAAACAGCATCCGGCACAGCAAGAAGAACATCTCTGAAAGATTTTACATCCACAAAATCAAGATATCTTGAAAACATAAAAATATCGCCAAAGCCTTCGGTAGCACAAAGCAAAAGCAGCTTATTTTTATCAGCCTTCCCATCCCAGGGAGAATATTTTAAAAAGGTATGGCGGTATTTTACAAAATTCAAATAAGGTTTAAACCCCGAAAAATCCTTCTGGCATAAAAGATGCAAACCCAAACCGCAGTCATATCCAACATCAGTCAAACCATATTCTCTGCTTAATTGAAGATATTTAAATGATTCTTCAAACTTTCGAAGCCGCCTTAAAAGTACGGATAAATTATAAACAGGATCAAGATTGGGTTTAATTTCAATTGCCTTTCGATAGCAGGATTCGGCAAGCTTAAAATCCAGCTTAAATTCATACACAAGTGCAAGATTATTTAAAGCAATATAATCATCCGGAAAAATCTCTAAAATTCTTTTATAATATTTTTCCGCAATATTAAGCTCGCCCAAATCCAGCGCATATCCTGCCGCATTTCTTAAAACAGATACATCCTCATCAAAAAGTTCAATATATTTTACGGCAAGCTTTAAATATTTTTCTGAAAAATCAATCTTTAAAGCGCAATCCAGAGCTTTTTCATATAAAATTTTACTTGAATTTTCTTCAAGAATCTCTAAAAACAAAATCAAGGATTTTTCAAATTCTCGGATTTCATATAAACAAAGTGCATAATCAGTTTTTACAGGCAGAGATTTATCAAGCTCATACGCCTTAGATAAAGGTTTCAAAGCTTTATTATAATCACAAATCTGCATATACATAGCCCCGAGAAGATGATGCGCCTTAGCTTCATCAGGGTTTTTATCCAGAAATTGCAAATAATATTTTTCGGCATTTTGATAATCGCCCTTTTTGTGAAATTCAATCGCCTGTTTTATAATTTCCATTCCACTATTATATTAATTTTTTAAGCATTTTGGCAACAAAATCTATAAATTTCAATAAATAACATTGCAAGTGAAAAAATACGGGCAACGGAGAAAAATTAATGTTTTTAAAAACCGGCTCAAACCCTTATATACAAAAAATTTGCGCTAGCCGCGATTCGAACGCGGGACCTATCCCTTAAAAGGGGAGTGCTCTACCTGCTGAGCTACTAGCGCAAATATTTGATTCTATAATCTTACCGGTCAACTCAGCAGGTAGAGCATGCTATATATTTTATTGGTTCAGCAAGCTTCACCAAGGCCGAGCTACTAGCGCAAATTATTAAACTGTTTTTGTCGCTTTCGACAATATATACAATATCAGGAACATAATTTATCGTCAACCGCTTTTTTATTTTTTTATAAAATTATGCAAAAGGGTAATTTATTGAGTTATTATTGCGTGCTAGCTTTATTTTATGCAAAAAACTTTAATTCTTTTTATAACATTTATTTTACTGAGTATCATGCAAACAACGCCAGCAAAAGAGCTTTGCAGCTGCGAATGCTCCTTTGACACATTTTTTAGAGAAAATTATCAAAACTTGCTGCAGGATTTGTGCCCTGATGACAATCAAAAGAAAATATTTGATATGATTTTTAACGCGTATTCTATTAAATTTCAGGGGCTTGACTATGAATATGAAAATATCTGCACCTCTCTCAAACAAAGCTCGGAAGAATGTATAAAGGAAAAAGAAAAATATTTAAAAACTCTTAGTACAATTGCAATGGATGAATATGACTCTTTTCTGGATGATTTAAGCTTTGAAACCTGCGGTGCAGAAGATGTTGAAAACCATATAGTAAAAAAGAACAAAAAAAGATACAGAAAGGCCCTAAAAAGGCTTATTGCAAAAAATTGCAGATAAAAAACGTCCGGATATAAAAACCGGACGCACATTTTTGAAACATTAAACTATTTAAAATTATTAATTAATTCAAGAATTTTATCTTCAGCAGTTTTAATCTCTTCAATTCTTGCCTTGGTAGAATTTACAACATCCTCAGGCGCAGATGAAACAAATTTCGGATTATTCACCCTGTTTTCAAGAGATTTTCTTTCATTTTGAAGTTTTTCAAGTTTTTTATTCTGCCTTGAAAGTTCTTCTTCAATATTGATAATCCCCTTTAGCGGAACTATAATTTTAGCATTGCCTATAACAACGCTGGCAGAATGTTTATCAGCCGATGCCGCCGGTTGAAATTCAACATTATCAACTTTTGCAAGGCGTTTCAAATAAGGAAGAACGGGTTCAAACAGCTCTTTTCCGCCATCTATTTGAATATTAATTTTAGCCCCCGGGATTACATTGAATTCGCTTCTGATATTTCTTAAAGCGCGGATGGCTTCAAATAAATTCTCCATTTGATTTTTAGCGGCAGTAAATTCAAACTCCGTATTAAATTTCGGATACTCTGCCTTCATTAAATAAGCAGTTTTTTTATTCTGAGGCATTAATTGCCAGATTTTTTCAGTTATATGGGGCATTACAGGATGCAAAAGCCTTAAGAAATTATCAAGAACATACACAAGCACTGCCTCATTTTTCTCAATTTTAGAAAGCTCCACATACCAGTCGCAGTAACTGTTCCAGAAGAAATCATACAAAATGGAGGCAACTTCACCTATTCTGTAGCTTTCAATATTTTCATTTACAAGTTTCACTGTCTCATTTAATTCATTTAAAATCCACTTATCGGCAGCGGAAAAGTTTGCAGTATCTAGCTCTAGCTCATCTTTGGATTTTGTTAAATTCATCAATACAAACCTTGAAGCATTCCAGATTTTATTTGCAAAATTCCTTCCGTATTCAAACCTTTCATCGGAAAGTTTTATATCTTGCCCACCATATGTACAAAGACTTGCAAGTGTAAATCTTAAAGCATCACAGCCGTATTTTTCAATAACTTCAACGGGGTCAATTGTATTTCCTTTTGATTTAGACATCTTCTGCCCGTTTTCATCCCTGATAAGACCATGGATATAAACTGTAGAAAATGGTGCCTTGCCTGTGAATTCAAGCCCCATAGTAATCATTCTTGCAACCCAGAAGAAAATAATATCAAAACCCGTAACAAGCGTGGTTGTAGGATAAAATTTCTTATAATCTGCACTGTCCGTATCAGGCCATCCCATAGTGGAAAACGGCCATAACCCGCTTGAAAACCAAGTATCAAGCACATCTTTATCCTGTGTATAATTTTCAGGATCAGGATTTTCAAGTGCCACAACCATCTCACCTGTTTTATTATGATAATATGCGGGAATTTGATGCCCCCACCATAATTGGCGTGAAATACACCAATCGCGGATGTTTTCCATCCACATTAAATAATTTTTCTCCCATCTTTGCGGCACAAATTTGATTTTCCCTGTTTTAACCGCTTCAATAGCAGGTTTTGCAAGGGGTTCCATCTTAACAAACCATTGTTCGGAAAGCAGCGGCTCAATAGTTGTATTGCAGCGCTGGCATTTGCCGACATTGTGTTCATGTTCCGTTATTTTAACCAGCGCCTGCTGAAGTTTCAAAAGTTCAACAGTACGCTCGCGCGCCTCATACCTGTCTTTTCCGTGTAATTCAGGATGTACTTCCGCACGGGCAATCATTTTTCCCTGCTCGTCAATAACCTTGATAAAGGGTAATTTATGGCGTTTCCCAACTTCAAAATCGTTAGGATCGTGCGCCGGCGTAATTTTCAGCGCACCTGTACCAAATGATTTATCAACATACTCATCCGCAATAATCGGGATTTCACGTCCCGTAAGAGGAATAATACATTTCTTACCGATTAAATCCTTATATTTAAAGTCATTCGGGTTAACGGCAACCGCAACATCCCCGAACATTGTTTCAGGACGGGTAGTTGCAATCACAATTGCGCCCGGCTCATCCTTCAAGGGGTAAGAAATTTCCCATAAATGACCGTTTTCTGTTTCATATTCCGTTTCAATATCTGAAATAGCACTCTGGCAGCGGGGGCACCAGTTAACAATGTATGAGCCCTTATATATTAAGCCTTTTTGGTATAAATCAACAAAAACTTTTTTAACCGCTTTAGAGCATCCTTCATCAAGTGTGAAACGCTTTCTGGATAAGTCAAAACTGGCACCTAAAAGCTTGCATTGCTCTAAAATTCTATCTTTATGGCTGTTTGCCCAATCCCATGTTACTTTTAAAAATTCCTCCCTGCCGAGGTCATGGCGGGTTTTGCCTTCTTTTGCAAGCTGTTTTTCAACCACATTCTGGGTTGCAATCCCTGCATGGTCGCACCCGGGCATCCAGAGCACTTCTTTTTGCTGCATTCTGTTATATCTTACAAGAATATCCTGCAGGGTCTCATCAAGCGCATGGCCCATATGTAAAATTCCCGTAACATTCGGCGGCGGAATTACTATTGAATATGCAGGCTTTTGAGAGGTGTTATCTGCCCTGAAACAGGAGTTTTCCTCCCAGAATTTATAAATTTCTTTTTCACTTTCCCGCGCTTCATATGTTGTGGATAAATTTTGAATATCAGAATTTGCCATGCTTTTCCTCATTCTTCCTCATATTTTCATATTTTATATGTACAAAATATCATAAAAGTATTAGACAATAAAGTATTAGCCACAAAGTGTATTATTTTTTGAGTAAAATTTTACTACCCTAAAGATTATGAAAAGATGGGTAATTACAACATTTTTCATATTAATATTAAGCTTTCTTAATTTAAAAGCATACGCTCATAAAAAAATGACCGAAGATATATCCACACCGCTAAATGCCTACTGTGAAAGCTGTAAAACGGAAAATGCCAATGTTGAAGAAGAAATCATTGAGCATTTTAAGGAAATACCCGTGCCGGTCAGCCTTGATGAATGCATAGGAACGGCTTTATTAAACAATTTCAACATTAAAGTTACATATTCTGATTATATAAGTTCAAAATGGGATTACAGAAATGCTTTAGCTCAATTTTTACCGGATGTCACTTTTCAAGGGTATACAATATATTATAAAGGCCATGTGCTGGTTGGCGGAGTAGTACCGGATACGGTAGAAGAACTGGCAATTTCGGGCACTTTAAATGTTACTCATGACCTGACTAAAGGCGGAGAGCAAATCTTTGAAGCAAAAGCTCGCAAACTGCAGGCACGCGCAAATTTAAACAATCTGGATTTTACAAAAGACCAAATTATCTTAGAAACCTCAAAAAAATACTATGAACTCTTGCAGGCTAAAATCAGCATAGAAATTCAATTAAAAAACCTCTATGAAAGAACGGCGCAGTTAAAATTAACCCAAAATCTTATGGAAGCGGGGCTCGGTACAAAATTTGACGTCATAAGGTCAAAAAGTGAACAGGCACTTGCAGAACAGAGTCTTATAAAACATTTGGAATTATTCAGAAGCGCACAGGCAGGTTTAGCAAACGTAATGGGAATAGAAGTAAAAACCCCTGTTTTTCCTATAGAAACTGAAATGCAGCCGTTTATTCTAGTAGATGAAGGGCTCACACCCGAAGAATTGTTTAAAATTGCGAAATTTTCAAGAGATGATGTTAAAACTCTTGAAAATAATATAAAAACACTGAAACAAGAAAAATACAAGGTATATACGGACTTTGTACCAAAACCAAGATTTTTATATCAAGGCCAATTTCAAGGTACAGCAAGAGCGGGCGTGTATTCAAACAATGTTGTAGGTGCATACTTAGATGTTCCGATAGGCTCGCGTCTGGGTGTCGGAACGGTTACAAAAGCAAACAGCGTTCAGGCAAAAATAGATAGTGCAAAATATAGTCTGGAACAGCTTTTACGTGATATAAAAGAAAAAATAATTTCAGATTATTACAGCGCAGAACTCCTGAAGGAAAGAATAGAAATAGCCAGAAAACAGTTAGACTACGCAACACAGAGTGTTACACTTGCAGAACTCCGTCTGGACGCAGGTGAAGGGATATTGATTGACGTAATTCAGGCACAGGGCATAAAAAATAACGCCAGAATTGAGCTTTTAAATACAATTGTTGAATATAATATTAATCAAATTCAGCTTTTATACGATAACGGCACAATATCCTACGATAATATTATAAAAAATTATAAACCCTAAATTCCAGTCATAACGGGCATATTCAGGAATTATATTAACTTTTGTAACGAAAATGTTATATATTGAAATCATAAAAAATATGTTGTTTTTATATAAATGTAAGTAACCTGAAGTGAAAGGACAAGTAAAATGTCAGTAGGAAACACGGATTTAATGGCAAAAGTTGCATCATCAACAGCATTTACCACTGCGGCAGGCAACATTAACCATGGCGAAGGCGAAACCATTACGGAATTTTTAAGCTTTGATGGCAACGGCAACAATGTTCAAGTAAAAGATTCAGATAACGAAACATTTAACTTATCCTTAACTGCCCTTGCAAATGAACTTGGCATGTCAGTAGATGACCTTAAAAAAGAATTGGGAATAGAAAACCTTGAAGGCGCAAATGCGGCACAGGCAGCCGGTGAAACACAAGCTGCAGGCGGCACTAAATCATCTGACGAAATTCAGGGTGAAATTGATGGCTTAAATGCTGAAAAAGAAGAGGCAATGGAAACCCTTGAAGCACTTGAAACAACAATTAAAGAATTATCAAAAGAAATTCAGGATAAATTAAATAAAGCTGCTCAGGAACAAGAAGCAAAGGTTGAAGCTTATCAGGAAGATGTACAAAAAGCAATTGAAGAAAATGTACAAAACTACATTGCAGCAAATAAAAGCGAAAACCCGATGAGCAAAGAAGACCTCCAAAGAAATATTAATTCTTCAATCAGAGGCATTGACGGTATCGGCGCCGGAACAGATGTAATCTCAGATTTATTTATGATTTCAGGCGAGCTTGCAACTCTTGATAACAACCTTGCTCAAATGAAAGATTTAACAGATAAAGTTTCAGGAATTGACCAGCAGATTTCAGATAAAACAAGCGAACTTGAAACAGCAAAAGCAGCAGAAGCAGCAAAAGAATCTTCACAAGCGAAATCTTGCGACCCTATCGGTTTCAAAGATGCAAGCGGAAACCAGTTTGATTTCATAGTAATGGACGGCGCATTTGATACAACATCAGATTTCCTTGGCGCAGAAAATAACTGGGATGCTATGAAAGCTCTGGATACAACAGGTGAAAACGGTGCTGCAGACGGCAAAGTAGATATTAACGAATTAAAAGCGGCAAATATCGGATTAGTTATGACCAATGCTGATGGTAAACAAGAAATAATGAATGCTGATAAAATTGCAGAAATGTTCGGCGACGATTTCACGGTTGATTTAAATTCTTACGATACAGAAGGAACATATGAAGGCATTACGGATGCCGATGCAGACGGAAACGGCGTAATTGATCAAGATTTACAAGGAACATTTAAGCTCAGCGGCGAAAAACTCGGCGATGTTGAAGGCTATAACACATTAGATGATCAAGAATGGCTTGCAAACAAATACGGTTTAACTGCAGATGTAAAAACAACAGACGGCGTAAGCGAATCTGCAAAAGCAGCAGGCGTAAACGAAGTTGACGGCGAAGCTGAAACCAAAGACCTGAATTACTACACTCAATTCTACGCAACATACGCAGAAACTGCTAAAAACTTAAGAGAACAGCTTGAACAGCAGTGGCAAATTCACGGTTTAAATGAAGAATTCATCGAATCAGTTAATAAATCAGCAGGCTTAATTGCAGAAAACAAAACAGCTGATGTTAAAGAAGAAGAAACAGAAGGCACTGAAGGCACAAATGAAACCGAAGATACAAATACACCAGTAGATGCGGTAACTGGAGCCACAGAAGCCGAGAACGAAGACAAAGACGAAGAAAAAGAACCCGAAGAGCAGTTAGCATAATAAATTAAATACAATTAAATCAAAAATGCCCGAAAGATACTTCTTGAAGGCATTTTTGAGTATTTATATATTTTATGATATACTTAAAGAATATCCGTTTGTTTAGGGTGCTTATTATGAAGTTTATGAAAAAGATACTTATTATATTTACTGCAATTATATTTTTTAGCTTAACGCCGTCATACGGCGCAGAAGCTTCGCTGGATGAAATGATAGGCCAGATGATTATTCTCGGTTTTAAAGGAAACAGTAATTATTCAAAAGGCTTCAAAGAAATTTCAAACAATCTTAAGGAAGGTAAAATTTCAGGGGTCATATTTTTTGAAGACAATATAAAAAACAAAGAAAACCTTGATGAAATGACAAGTATTTTGTTTAAAACAAGGATGGCCGCCAGACCCTTTATTGCAGTTGATATGGAAGGCGGACAAGTTCAGAGAATGAACTCTAAAAACGGTTTTATGGATTATTCTTCCGCGCAAAAAATGGCCGAAGAATTCGATACTAAAAAAGCGGGCGAATTTTATTCAGGTATGGCGCAGACCTTAAGTGCAAGTTTATTTAATTTGAATTTCGCACCATGTGTCGATTTAGATTTAAACGAAAATTCAATACTTCATAAAAAACAAAGAAGCTACTCAAAAGACCCGAATAAAGTAACACTTTATGCTTATGAATTTATAAAGGCTCATACCGATAAAGGAATAGTGACCACATTAAAACATTTCCCGGGTCATGGAAGCGTTGCGGAAGACACTCATCTGAATTTTGCTGACGGGACTGCAACGCATAAAGAAATAGAGCTTGAACCGTATGAAAATTTAATGTTTAAAAACGATTTGCAAATGGTCATGGTATCACACATTTTTAACGAAAATTACGATGAAATCTATCCTGCAAGCCTTTCGTATAATACCGTGAACGAACTTTTAAGACGCAGTATGGGTTTTAACGGTGTTGTAATAACGGATGACCTTGATATGGGAGCAATAAGACAGAATTACGACCTTGAAGACACCGTAATTCAAGCAATAAACGCAGGAAACGACATTTTGCTTTTTTCAAACAGGGAACGCCATAATCCAAATTTAGCGGATGATATAAATAAAATAATTAAAAATGCAATATTAGACGGCTTAATTGAACCTTACAGAATTCAACAATCATATGACAGAATAATTAAATTAAAAAAGACAATCATTGCAAATGAAAAGAAATAAGCCTTAAGCCCGTTTGTTTTATGTTAAAAAACTGTATTATAAAGGATTTATGAGCTGCTGATTCCTGTAATTCCTTGTTATAAAGGTGTTTTTGCTGTTTTTACATCCAAAACCCTCAAAATACGGATGGCATTTATATTTCAAACGTCAAAAATCTTGGAAAAGCTTACCTGACAATAACTTAAAGTATTATTTTATAAAAAAATATTATTTTTTACCTTAAAAAACTCTGTGCAATACCGCTAAAAACATATGATAACAGGGGGTTCAATGTCTGAAACTACCTGAAATCAAGATATATCAAGCATTTAGAAGTATTATACCGGCATATAAAATTTATATACCGATATTTTTTCAAAAAAATTTTTAAACATTGAAATATATAATCTTTATATACTGTTTTATAAAAATTTTCCGCAGATAAATTCTGCGGAAAATTTGTAAACTTTATTAAGCTTTACTTACAAAACTTAATTTTAACTATTTTGAAGCATTTTCAACTGCAACTGCAACTGCAACGGTAGCACCTACCATCGGGTTGTTACCCATACCGATAACACCCATCATTTCAACGTGAGCAGGAACTGATGATGAACCTGCAAATTGAGCATCACCGTGCATTCTTCCCATAGTATCGGTCATACCGTAAGAAGCGGGGCCTGCAGCCATATTGTCAGGGTGAAGAGTTCTTCCCGTACCGCCGCCTGATGCTACTGAGAAGTATTTTCTGCCGTTTTCATAGCACCATTTTTTATAAGTACCTGCAACAGGGTGCTGGAATCTTGTCGGGTTGGTTGAGTTACCTGTGATAGAAACGTCAACGCCTTCTGAAATCATAATTGCAACACCTTCTGAAACATCATCGGCACCGTATACTTTAACTTTTGATTTTTCGCCGTTTGAAAAAGGCGTTTCTTTAACAACGTTTAATTTGCCTGTTTTATAGTCATATTGAGTTTCAACATGGGTAAAACCGTTGATTCTTGAAATAATGTAAGCGGCATCTTTACCCAAACCGTTCAAGATAACTCTTAAAGGCTCTTTTCTAACCTTGTTTGCGTTTCTCGCAATACCGATAGCGCCTTCTGCAGCAGCAAATGATTCATGACCTGCTAAGAAACAGAAACATTTTGTTTCTTCTCTTAAAAGCATTGCACCGAGATTACCATGGCCGATACCAACTTTTCTTGTATCGCCGACAGAACCCGGAACCGCGAAAGCCTGTAAACCTAAACCGATAGCTTCAGCAGCATCGGCAGCAGATGTGCAACCTTTTTTAAGAGCAATGGCGCATCCTAAAGTATATGCCCAAACGGCATTTTCAAATGCAATCGGCTGAATGCCTTTAACGATTTCTTCAACGTTGATTCCCTTTGAAAGGCACAATGCTTGCACATCTTCAAGGGATTTAAAGCCGTATTCGGCTAAAACTTTATCAAGTTTAGCCTGACGTCTGTCTTGTCCTTCAAATTTTATCATATTATTAATTCCTTATTTATTTTGTAATAATTATTCTTTTCTCGGATCAACTTTTTTAACAGCTTCGTCAAATCTGCCGTATGTACCGATATTTTTTTCATAAGCTTCTTTAGGATCAACTCCTTTTTTCACCTGTTCCATCATTTTTCCAAGGTGAACAAACTTGTAGCCTATGATTTCATTATTTGCATCCAAACCGAGTTCTAAAATATATCCTTCGGCAACTTCCAGATATCTGGGACCTTTTTGAGCCGTAGAGAAAATTGTACCTACCTGAGAACGAAGTCCTTTTCCCAAATCTTCCAAACCGGCACCAACCGGCAGACCATTTTCGGAAAATGCAGTTTGAGTTCTTCCGTATACAATCTGTAAGAATAATTCTCTCATAGCAACGTTTATAGCATCGCATACAAGATCGGTATTTAATGCTTCAAGAATTGTTTTACCGGGAAGAATTTCCCCTGCCATAGCGGCAGAGTGTGTCATACCGGAACATCCGAGAGTTTCAACAAGCGCTTCTTGAATAATGCCGTTTTTAACATTTAAAGTTAATTTGCAGGTACCCTGTTGAGGTGCACAGCAGCCGCAGCCATGGGTTAAACCTGAAATGTCTTCAATTTTTTTGGCTTTTGTCCAGTCTCCTTCTTGCGGAATAGGAGCAGGTTCGCCTTTAACTCCCCTTTTTATGGGGCACATTTGCTCAACTTCATGAGAAATTTGTATTGTACTCATATTTTTCTCTCCTCCAGAAATAATAATTCCTTTAAACCCATTTTACTATCCACAAACTAAAAAAGCAAAAGAAAATTCATGTTCATGGTTTCAAAGTATATATAATAAGTTGGAGTCACTATTGCAAATTTCACTTAACACATTTTTCCCAAAGAACATATCAAAAAGCATATACTTTAACGGCACAAAACAAATAAATCACAAAAAGAATACGGCTAAAACTCCGGCCGATTGCTTCACAAAAAGCAATAATACGGATTTCACTCTGGAAAAATTTTTAAATAAGAAAGATAGATTTACAATTTCGGAATTCAGAGCAATTGATAAAGGAAATCTTATATTTTTAAGGGATGATTTAACAAAAGAATACGGTGACTATGACGAGTATGCTTACGCTGCAGGTGCAACAATGGAGCTTGCATTTGATTTAAAATCCGCACTTGATGAAAAATATGGAGAAAACGGGTATGTTTTCACCGCAATAGGCCAATCACCATCATTAATTGCAAAAGTTTTTGAATGTATGGGTGTAGAAACAAAGTATCTGCCCATAAGCAATCTTGGCGAAAAAGGTGTTGATATCGATATCCTGTTTGAAGAAAAAACCATAGAAAATTATGGAAAAATTCTTAAAAGACAAAATTTAACAAAAGAGGCACTGGAAAATTCAGACAAAAAAGTTATTTTTTATGACTATACATCAAGCGGCGCAACCCTTGCGATACTTGAATATTTTATGCAAAAAGCATACAAACTTCCTTATTCTAAAATAGAATTTAGAAGTTTAAATGAAGATTTGCAGTCCTGCGCATACAATTCAGATAATGCAGAAAACTATATTAAAACTTTTCTTGAAGACCGCTGGAGTTCAAAATTTACAAGTATAGATCATTTGCCCCACAAAAAAATTGCCGATACCGCAATGGATGATAGAAATTTAACAAGACATCGTTTTTGTGAACCCAAATTATTTAATTTTCTCATTATGGATGAATTAAATAAAATGGGGCTTTTAAAGGAAAATCCCGCAAACAGAAATTCTTTATAATATCTACCTGCAAAGCGCATGAGCAAATATTTCGCCGACTTTATGATTATATTCTCTGCCGTCATCTCTGGTAAAAAGATTTTCAAAATGACTTTCTTTTGTGCCGTCTGTTGAATATGAAGGATTGCTCATCATTAAATGATGAGTATTTGTATCATAACGAAGCGGAAAAATATCATGCATCTGCATAAAGCTCGGCAGCTTATCGGAAGGATAACCACTTGCAAAAAGAGAATTTCTGATTCTCTGTAAACGCTCTTCATAACTTGCGCCGCCCGGGTCATTATCATTTGAAACTTCAATCCCCGGCGCATATTCTCTGTCGTATTTTAATTTTTCTGACCAGTATTTAACGGATTCAAAATCGTCGGGATTAACAAAAGCGGTTCCCGATGTTAAACCAAGATTTTTATATCTTTCAAAATCGCCTGTACTTTTCTCGCCCACAAAACTTATTGTAAATGAGCCGGTGCGTGAACGAATTTCGTTCAAAATATACTGCATTTGCCCGTAATTCGGCAATCTTCCGACACCTGTATAATTTATACAATCAAGACCGCCTATGTGCTTGGCAGAATCAATAAACATAGCTTCAAAACCAAGCTTCATAAGTTTAACGCATTCATCAATAAAAAGCTCCTGATGTTCGTAATTATCCCAGTTAAAAGGAATATCGGTATCTTCACCCGTTGCAACCTTCATCTGCCCTTCAGATATTGCAACCCTGAAACCTGTTTTTATTCCCCTGAAATGCGCCAAATCATTAAAAGCCATAAATTGCTCTTCAGCTGAAATTTTATCTTCAATTTCTCTGCAAATTATATTTTTACTATACCCGCCGCCAAGTTTCATTCCGTAAATAGAATTTTCTTCCCATGGTGCTTTATTCAACCCGTCACCGTAAATATTCGGAAAAATTTGAGATAAAATAACACAATTTGCCCAGCTTTTAGCGGAAGGAAAAATTGCAGGTAAAAGCTTTATGGAAGATAAAATTCCGTTTTTACATACATTCCCTTCCATTTCAGCAATTGCACGATTATTTATTTCAATATAATTGGCACTCCTTCCCCAGTTATGACCATAATCCGGCGACAATACGGGGTTGGGAAATTTATTATAAAAAGTATGACACTCACAAAGAGTCACAATTGAATTAACCGCATCCTTAACGGTACGATTTAAAAGCTCGCACGGCAAAATTCTTGCAACCCATTTTTTAAAACAATGTTCACCAATTCCATGGTATATATGCTCTTTTGTCCAATCATCTTCAGATAATTCCGTATCAAAACCAAGAGCAAGCAATAATTTATCAACTGTAGATAGAGTATCCATAATCTGTATTCTAAATATAAAAAACAAAAATTTAATTACCTTTTTGTGTAATCTTTTAAATAAATTTAATACAGTAGCAATCTTTTTACTTAAGAAGTTTTTACTAAAATAAAAGCTAAGAAGGTTAGATTAAAATGGGAATATCTTTTTTAAATTCAAGAAACTTAATTAATAATTTTTCAAGTATAAATAAAATAAATAATAACCCGATTAATTCAATAAGCTTCAAAGGCAGCAGGCAAAATGATGAAGTCGAATTTTCCTCTAATGCAAGGCAAATTCAAGAAATCAGAAACAAAATTCAAGCAGCAAAAGATGATATAGCTGATACGGAAGCAAAGAGCGAAGAAGAAAAAGCAACCTGGGATGGATTAAAAGCCGAATTAATTGAAGCGGAAAAAATATACGGAAAAGATGCTGAAGAAACCAAATGTATTGCAAAAAAACTTGAAAAAACAAAAAATGGTACGGGCTTAAAAAGAACAATAGGAAAAAAGCAAGAATATTTACAAAAGCTGGAAACATATTTAGAAAAAACTAAAAAAAGTCCCGAAACCGCATTCTTATATAATCCGGATACCACAATAGAAGAAAAGAATGCAAAAGTAAAAGAAACAGAATACATTAAAGATTTTCAATCACTTTCAAATGAACTAAACATTCCGGCATCCGCATTGACATTCTGGAACAGAGCGGGAAGTATTGATGCTGATATTGCAATAGTAAATGATGACAGTATGAAAGCTTATTTAAATTTAAACAAAAAAGAAAATGCAGAATTTTTAGACTCTGTTAAAGATAAACTGCCATCATCAATTTCAGGCAGACAGTTATGTCAAGATTATTCCATAACTCCTGAAACAATGAGAAATTATATCAAAAAAGGAAAGCTGGAAATACTCGGCGTGAAAGATTTACCGGACAATATGGGTGCAGATTTTGAAATTGCATTGTTTGATTTAAACAGCGAAACAAATAAAAAATTTTTAAGAGGCTTAACATATCCCAGCCGCAAATATTTCAATTCTATTGGTGAACAAGGTCAATTTATACCGGCAGCATATCTTGAAAAACTTGGTTATGGGACAGCTGCTTTAATACGAGAAAATATTCAAGCCGGCATATTACCCGGAAAAATAAAAGTGACAGAAACACCTCAAGGAAAAAAATATAAAACAATACTCGATGTGAGCAGCTACCTAAAAACTAAAGATTTTTTAAGCATTGCAAGAAAAATCAATAAAGATATAACGGGCATAGAAGAACTTTCAAATGAACTGGGGATAAGACAAAAGAGAATTAAAGAGGCTATAGCAAATGGTGAAGCGGAAATTATAAACGAATATCTTATTGAAGATGATAAAGGAAAAATTTACTTAAAACGTTCAAATCCAAAAAATGCTCTATTTATTGAAAAAGCACTGTTTGAAAAAATGATTGCGGAAGAACTTCGCGCGAAAGAAAAAGAAGAAAAACAGCAGGCGAATATAAAAAGATTGCAAGGAATGAGCAAAGAAAACTCTTTAAGGATGAAGCTTGCAAGGCATATGTGCCCGAATACAAGAGAAATTGCATCAAGTTTAGCAAAACAGGACGGTTATTTATGCAAACTTTTAATTAAAGATAGCGAAAATAAAGAAGACTTAACCGAAAGAGAAGAAATTAAAGTAAACAGCTACAGAAAGCAAATGTGGAGCATGGCCGGTACAGAAGAACTGAGCGCGGGGCTTAAAAAAGCGCAGGAATATATGAATGCATATTACGAAGACGGCATTGAAGCTATAGATGATAAAGGGATAAGAGAAATAATAAAAATGTACTATCCGAACTGATATTTTACTACAATATACGTAAATTTAGTGTATAATTCTTATATTAATTAAAAAGGATATTAAGAATTATATGCATACAGCTGAAACGAAACCATGGAGAGAATCCAGCTTTAAAGCCCTGATCCCCTTTATTGTATTTGTAATTTTTTATTTTGGATTTTCAATTTTAACAAGAGATTTTTCAAAAGTCCCGATGACGGTTGCTTTTATAATATCGTCAGCTGCTGCTTTGATATTAAATCATAAAGAAAAACTCGGAAAAAAAATCGAAATTTTTGCGCTGGGAATGGGTAATAAAGACATAATGATAATGTGTCTTATATTTATTTTGGCAGGAGCTTTTACTGCAAGCGCTCAGGCAATGGGCGGGGTGGATGCAGCTGTTGAAATTGCGCAATATTTTATTCCGGAACGTTTTATTATATCGGGATTATTTGTTGTTTCAGCTTTAATTTCCCTTTCAGTCGGCACATCATGCGGCACAATAGCGGCCGTTGTTCCTATTGCTGTTGCTTTGTCTCAATCAATGAACCTGAACCCTGCTGTCGTAATAGGTGCTACGATAGGCGGTGCAATGTTTGGTGATAATTTATCCTTAATATCAGATACCACAATAGCCTCCACAAGAACGCAAAATGTTGAAATGCGCGATAAAATGATATGCAATTTGAAAATTGTAACAATCCCTGCAATTTTATGCGTTTTACTGTATATGATGCCCGTTTTTACATCAAATGCAGCTATAGCGGCATCCAATACACCCGATATTCAAACATACATAAAAATTATTCCGTATATTTTACTTTTAATTCTCGGAGTTTCAGGAATAAACGTAATGTTTCTTTTACTTGCAGGAACCATATTAAATACAATAATCGGCATATCATTCGGACTCTTTGACATATGGGGCGCATTCAGCTTTATAGGTGACGGCACAACAAGCATGGCAAACACCCTTATAGTTGCTCTTCTTGCGGGGGGGCTTCTCTGCATGGTACGCTACAACGGCGGCATAAACTATATAATAAATAAAACACAATATTTAATTAGAAATAAAAAAAGCTGTGAATTCGGTATAACTTTTCTCGTGGGAATAATCAATCTTTTTACCGCAAACAATACTGTTGCAATTATTACAGCCGGCCCCATTGCAAAAGAGCTGTCAACCAAATACGGAGTAGATCCCAGAAGAACAGCCAGCCTTCTTGATACAACTTCCTGCTGTGTACAAGGGATAATTCCTTACGGAGCACAAATTTTAATCGCAACAAGCCTTGCTGCATCAATATCCATAAGTTCATTTTCAATTATGAAAGGATTATTCTATCCGGCTTTAATGGGAATAGGCCTTCTTGTATCGCTTTTAAGAAGTAAAGATTGATTTGGTAAAATATAAAATGCCGATGGGGACTCCGTTTGAGAAAGTGACTAAATGTCACTTTAGAAAATGGAGCAGTTGAGTCAGAACGCTGGTTATGCGAAACGTATAACAATTATTCAAGTCAAACAAAATCAGGTAAATATGAATGTCAAGTTTTTATGAGAGGGAAGAACCGGAAGCCGGTGAGAGTTATGTAAATCAAATTAAAATGCCGATGGCCGGACTCGAACCGGCACGTGGCGTGAACCACACCAGATTTTGAGTCTGGCACGTCTACCAATTTCATCACATCGGCATATTAAATTTTAAAAGTTCAATTACAATAATCATAGCAGGTGTGATGAAATTGGTCTACTTTACATATAACACTTTGCTTACTCAAAGCTTGGCATCACATCGGCATATTCAATTATCAAAATTCAATTTCGTAAATCAAGCTGTCATATCAAACTTGTTTTAGCATCTTATATAAGCTTATCAAAAAAATTTTATTTTTCCAATTCTTTCTTTAAAAGCTCATTTAAAAGCTGCGGATTTGCTCTGCCCTTGGTTTCTTTCATAACCTGTCCCACAAAGAAACCAAACAGTTTATCACGTCCTCCTTTGTACGCGGCAACCTGCTCGGGGTTATTAGCTACAACCCTTTGTACAATAGGAAGTATTTCATCAGGATTGGAAAGTACGCTTAAACCTTTCTTTTCAACAAGTTTGTCGGCATCTTCTCCTGTTTTTAAAATATCAACAACAAGAGATTTTGCAATATTATTTGAAATAGTACCTTTTTCAAGAAGTTTAAGCAGTTTTACAAAATTTTCAACAGATAATCTTGATTCTTCAACAGATACCTTTTCTTCTTTTAAGAATGCCGCAACTTCACCCATTATAAAGTTGGAAGCAGTTTTTGGATTGACACCTTCTTTAACGGTTTTATCAAAGAACAGTGCCATATCCATCTGATTTACAAGAACCTGTGCGTCATATTCGGATAACCCTAATTCAACATACCTTTGAAGTTTTTGATTTGGAAGTTCGGGCATGGTTTCTCTTACGCGCTCAACCCATTCCCTGCTTATCTCTAAAGGCATTAAATCCGGCTCGGGGAAGTACCTGTAGTCATGAGCATCTTCTTTTCCTCTCATAGATGAAGTTATACCTTTAGCATCATCCCAGAGTCTTGTTTCCTGAACCACCTCTTCGCCCTGCTCTACAAGTTCAATCTGGCGTTCAAATTCATATTCAATAGCTCTTTGTAAAGCTTTAAAGCTGTTTACATTCTTAATTTCCGCTCTTGTTCCGAATTCTTTTTGACCCTTCGGACGTATAGAGATATTAGCATCACATCTCATTGAACCTTCTTCAAGGTTTCCGTCGCATACGCCAATGTATCTTAAGATATTTCTTAATTCTTCCATATATTCTCTGGCTTCATCGGAAGTCCTCATATCGGGCTCGGAAACAATTTCCAGCAGCGGTGTGCCCGCCCTGTTTAAATCCACAAGCGAATAAGAAGAACCGTAAATTCCGGCAGCACCGGCATGAACCAGCTTACCTGCGTCTTCTTCCAAATGTGCACGCGTTATACCGATTGTCTTATTTGAAATTTTAATGCTTCCTTTACCGCAAATAGGTTCATCATACTGAGAAATTTGATACCCCTTCGGTAAATCGGGATAGAAATATTGTTTTCTGTCAAATTTACATCTGCTTGGAATTTCGCAGTTTAAAGCAAGACCTGTTAAAATAGCCATATCAACAACAGCTTTATTTAAAACAGGCAAAACACCCGGCATGCCAAGCGTAATAGGCGAAGTCTGGCTGTTGGGTTCATGGCCGAATTCCGCTCCGTCGGGTGCAAATATTTTTGTTTTTGTTTTTAGTTGAGCATGTACTTCAAGCCCTATAACCATTTCATATTTTTGCTTTAATTCCTCAAATTCCATTAAATGCTCCTTAGCTATAAGAAATATTTTGAAATTATTTTAGCATAAACATTTTTTTAAAAAATATTAATATTTCTTAATATTTTTCCTGTTTTTAGCACTTATTGAAGCTTCATGGCTTTTATTTATATATAGGTAAGGATTTAATTTTAGCATGAGTACAGGATTTAACCCGCAATATCAACAATATCCGCAATGCGCTCAATATGCGGCACAAACAGCCCAGCAAGGATACTATTGCCAGCCGCAGCAAGCTGTACCGCAAAACGGTTATACGCAACCAAATCCTACGCCAACGGCAAGTGCGGTTAATATTCAGATATTCAGCCCGACAGCTAATGCCGGTCCTGTTACACAATGTCCTGCAGCACAGCCTGTTATGCCCTTGTATCCAAATAGCAGCCTGTATGGAAATCAAAATCCCGGCGCAACTTACCCTATGAATTACAATGCACCGATAAATCAAACAAACAATTATAATCAAACACAACAAGCTCAAGAAACACCAAAAACCGAAGATAAAAATAAAAAAACAAAAGAAAAAGTAGTACTGACTGATGAATATATAATGTCATTAGAAAACTATTTAAATAATCAAGATGCAAAAATAAGACTTACGGCAGCTAAAGAACTTTTAGACAGATTTAAGGAAGATAAAACAAGAAAAGCTGACCCTGCACTTACAGCATTATTAAATAAAACAATTCAAGACCCGAAAGCATCCGTAAGATACATTGGTTTAACAATTCTTGATACGGGATATGCTCAAGGAAATGAAGAAACGGTAAATATATTAAAACAGCTTCAAAATAGGCCAGATCTTGAATACGGCGAAGATTCAAGACTTGCTTCACAAATATTATTGAAAATGTCAGGCCAGAAAGTGGAAGTACCCGATGACAGTCCGCAGCCCGAACCTAAAAATACGGAGGCGCAGGCAGCATGACGATATACGGTTTTGGAACAAAAACAGCTTCCGCTCTGGGGTTAGCTTCAGTACTGGTTGAAGCACATGACATAGGAAAAAGAAGCGCCAGAAAAGGCAAAGCTCAAGCTTCTGCTGATAAATTTGTCAGAGATCAAATCGGAGCTTCAAAGTTAAATACAGACAGCCAAAAACACAACGAAATTAAAGAATATATAGAGCATGCCGATTTTACGGATAAAGTATCGGAAACAGCCGGTTTTATCGGCGGATACTTATCAGGCGCAGGCAAGTGTATCAAAGACAACTGCTTCACTGTAGGATTTGGAACTCTCGGTTTATTTGCAAAATCAAAAGCCATGCGTACTATAGCACTCCTTGGCATGGGAATTTCCATGCTGTTTGATACATTAACAAATGCAACCAACCTTTTTGAAAGGAAAGATTATCTGGATGATAAATAATCATTAAGAAATGTAAACGTCAAAACTCAATTATAGCTTAAAATTTACAATTTTAATACAGAAAATATCAATTTTCAAGCAATAAATATTATTCACAACACTTAAAGCAATGAAAGCATAGCAACAAAAAATATTTTTCAAAGGAGATAAAGATGATACAACCTCAATACGCACAACCATACTCTCAAGGAGCACCGAGTGCAAACGCGGTAAATATTCAAATCTTTGAGCCGAAAGCGTATGCTACACCGCAAGGAGCAATGACAACGCCTCCAATGCAGCCAAATTATACAAATCAATTGTATAATTATCCGCAGGCATCTTTATATGCAGCCCCGCAGCCACAGTATGCTCCGTATCCGATGCAGCAGCCGATGTATCAACCAATGCCGCAGCAATATCCGGGGTATGCAATGCCGCAACAGACATACGGACCGTACGCAATGCCTCCGCAAGCATATGGCCCCTATGCAATGCCGCAGGAACAATACCCGCAGCAAATAGCTCAAATGCCCGCTCAAACTCCACCGGTTGTATCACCGGAACCTCAGCCTATGCCTGAACCTGTTATAGAACAACAGCCGCAAGTACAACAGCAGCCGGCACCCGCTCCTGCTCCAGCACCCGCAGAACAACCAGCTGTTCAAGAAGCAAAACCTCAAGCACAGCCCGTTGAAGTACAACCTGCACAACAACCTTCAGGAATTGATGTTGCTGCTTTAGTATCAGGACTTCAAAGCACAGACCCCGCAGCACAGGAAAAAGCAATAACAGAAATTGCAAACTACAGCCAGGGTGAACCGGCTCAAGCACAGCAGGTATTAAATGAACAAATCATGACAAACCTTGCAAGTATTGTAAGCTCTGATATTACACAATTACAAGGGCCTACCCCTGAACAAACTGCAATATTTGAAAAAGCAGCAAAAGGTGAACAGTTAACTCCTGAAGAAACTCAATTAGCTCAACAGCTTTCACCGCAGACAGCTGCCGCTAAAAATAAAATTATCTCTATGTTTACATTAGCTATGCTTCAAAAGAACCAGAGAGATGAACTGGATGCTTATATGGCTTCTCAAGGCGCAAACAACATCAAGCCTCTTCAAATGCAGGATTTGATAGGATTTAACGAAATCCAAAATGCCGTTCAAAATGATTCAAACCCTGAAATAAGACTTGCAGGTATTCAGGCAATTTCATACGTTGCAAGACCGGAAGACGCTCAAACAGTTCAAGGTATACTTCAAAACTCATTAAATGACCCTGAACCCCTAATCCAACAGGCTGCACAGGAAACACTTTCAAAACTTGGAGCAGTACAACAGCAAGCAGCGCCGGCACAAACTGCTGAACAAACTCAGCAACAGCAGCAAGCAGCTTAATAAGAAAACCGTATACACATCAATTTTAAAAACCGTCTCAAGTCAGACGGTTTTTAATGTTTATTAACATATTTGAGCATTTAAGAAATATGCTGTTTAATTATAATATGAAAGATAATGATAAAATTAAGCATTTTCCGATAAAAAAAATTAAAACCGGTTTTTTTAATAACAAAAATAAACTGGCTGAAATTAAAAATTTTCAAGGCTTTGAATATGTAAAACTAAAAAAAGATGTTAACGGTATTAGTTTTAATAAAAAGGCGCTTGAAGATTTTGCATTCAGCCTCAAATATACAATTTCAATAATGAGGGATACAAATAACGGAATTTTTCTATATGAATATTTTATAAACGGTGAAGATTTTGATAATTTTTTCAAGCTTTATATTGATGGTACAATTGAAGGGAAAATAGTACAAATAGAAAAACATACACCGGACAATTTAGCATGACAAATTTAACAGAATTTTTATCAGAATATTCTCCCGTTTTATATAATTGCGAAAGACCTTCAAGATATATCGGGGGAGAATTTTTATCCGTAAAAAAAGATTTTAATAAAGCAGATACAAAAGTTTTGCTTGCTTTTCCGGATAAATATGAAATAGGAATCAGTAATTTCGGACATAAAATTCTATATCACATTGTAAACAGTAAAGAAAATCTGCTTGCAGACAGAATTTATGCCCCTGAAAAAGATTTTTGCGAACTTTTGAATAAATATAATAAGCCCTTATATTCACTGGATAATAAAAAAGCAATGGGTGATTTTGATTTCATCGGCTTTGCACTGCAGTATGAAATGTCTTATACAACCATTTTAAAAATGCTTGAAATGGGAAAAATTCCAATTTATTCTAAGGATAGAAACAAGGAACACCCCATTATTCTTGCAGGCGGCCCCTGTGCTTACAACCCGAATCCGATTTCACATTTTATTGATTTATTCACAATAGGGGACGGTGAAGAAGTTATAATTGAAATTATTGAACTCTACAACAAAATTAAAAAAGAAAACCTTACAAGGATGGAAATTCTTGAAAAACTCAGCACAATTGAAGGAGTATACTCGCCCGTATTCAGCCCGAAACGCGGCAAGGTAAAGAAAAGAATTTCAAATTTAAAGTATGAAGACCATCCTGTAACTTCTCCCATCCCGCATTCTCAAAGCGTACATGACAGGGCAACTATTGAAATACGGCGCGGGTGCGGAAGGTTATGCCGATTCTGCCAGAGCGCGCATACAAATCTGCCAATCAGAGAAAGAAGCAAAGAAGATATTATAAACCTCACAAAAGATTATATTAAAAACACCGGATATGATGAGTATTCGCTTCTTTCTTTATCATCAAATGACCATGGAAAAATAGAAGAAATCATTGAAGAATTAAATGAGCATTTTAAAAACACCGATATCAGTGTTTCGCTTCCAAGCCAGAGAGCAGACAGGTTTTCAACTAAATTAGGAAGGCTAATCCATGGAGTAAAAAAAGGCTCAGTTACAATTGCACCTGAAGCTGGAAGCCAGAGAATGCGCGATATTATAAACAAAAACTTGAGCGAAGAGCAAATAATAAATGCAACCCTTGCAAGCGTTGAAAACGGCTGGGATAAAATAAAATTTTATTTTATTATAGGCCTGCCTTTTGAAGAATATTCAGATTTAGATGGAATAATTGAACTTCTGGATAAGATAAACCGGCAATGCAAAGAAAAAGGTTCTAAACTGCCAAAGATCACCTGTTCTATTGCAACTTTTGTTCCAAAACCTTTTACACCGTTTTCAATCTGCGCTCAAAATCTGCCTTCTCTAATTAAAGAAAAAATTTCCTATATGAGAGATAAGTTAAAAAATAAATCTATAAAAAATGTAAAATTAAATTTTCATAATCCCGTAGTATCGCAATTTGAGGCATTCCTGACACGCGGAGATGAGAGATTGAATGATTTTATATTTTCACTTTACAAAAAGGGCTCCTATCTTGATTCATGGGAAGAAAACATAAACTACGATTTATATTATAATACAGCACAAGAATGCGGGCTTATTATAGATAACGAAACAACAAAAACCTATTCTTACGATACGGATTTGCCATGGGATGTATTGGACTGCGGAATAAATAAAGAATGGTTTATAAACGAATACAACAGAGCAAAACAGGCAGTAACCACCGTTCCCTGTGAAACAAAATGCTCAAACTGCGGGGTATGCCCTAACTTTAAAACACATAAGATTTTGGATAAATAGGAATTTTTATTTCAAACTGCCCGCATATCTTTCAAGCGCTTCAATTCTCGTATTGCCTGAAGCACCTTTTTCATTTTTGAGGATTTTAATAGCGCGCTCTAAATCAGCTTTTGCACCTTTTGTATCTTTTAAATATATTTTAGTATAAGCAAGAGCTTCCCGGTAAGCAGCCTTTTTAGGATAAGCTTTAACAGCCTTTTCAAAGTTCGTTTTGGCTTCCGTATATTTGCCTTCCTTATAATAAGCACTGCCTAAAAGATAGTATAAAAATTTTCCTTTGGGATAAATTTGAAGTGCTTTTTCATAACTTGCTCTTGCATATTTATACTGACTCAATTCAGTATAAATAATTCCTTTTAAAATATATGATGCAAAATGATTTGGATTTTTCAAAGTAGCCTGATTTAGAGCATTTAAAGCATTTTGTTTATTACCAAGCTGATAGTATGCAGCGCCGGCATTAAAATATTCAGCATCAACCGGTTCTTTTCCCGCTTTAATATTTGACACAGAAGTATTTATAAGACGGATACAAGAATCATTATCGCTGCAGACCTTTTGTTTGTTATTTACGATTTCTTGATACTTTGCATCAACGGCAAATTCGTTGCCGATAAAAAGAACTGCGCCAATACCGAACAACAGGCAGAAAATGGCAAAAGGCACATAATAGCTCTGCTCTTTTAAGACATTTTTGACAAAATTTTCATCAATATAATCAGAAAGATATCCGGGATTTTCTTTAACTTCCTTATGGTTTAAAACCTTTTGAATAAAATAATCGGAATTCGCAAAAATTGCGGCATAAATATGAATAAATATTGCAAAATATGCAACAGGAAAACCGTAATAATAAATTAATGCCGCTTCAATCAACAAAAGAAATAATCCTTTTAAAAACATAAACTTTGCAAGATAATAAAGCGGCCCAAAAATTAGTGCGAAGAAATTAAATCTCGTAAAAAACTTAAATCTGTCTGAAGCACCATAGCTTATAACAGGCTGTCCGTATCTCCACATATGAACATTATTTGCTTTACCCTGATAAAAATTATGAAAATAAGCTGTTTGGATTTTTTTGAAAACATTTTTCCACCCGCGGCTTATATCTAGAGAATCTATAATCGCATAAATGTTTTTATAATACATAACCTTATCCTTAATTTAAATCATGATGATTAAATTGTATTTTTAAATCTTACCACAAAAGTGGAACCTTGGCACGGTTCAGATATAACAAAAATCTTTCCTTTGTGCAATTTCACATATTCATTTACGATTGCAAGCCCCAGACCGGTTGATGTGCCTGTTTTTGTATAAATATTATCTATCTGTGTAAATTTTTTAAATATGAAATTATGATACTTTTTTTCTATACCGATACCAAAATCTTCTACCTCTAATATAAAATATTCCCCGTCATTTTTTGTTCTAACTGAAATTTTTCCTTTTTGTTTTGAAAATTTTATAGCGTTTCCTATTAAATTAAATAAGATTTGTTGAAGTTTTTGATAATCGGCGCAAATTGTGTTTTTGCAGTTATTCTCAAATTTAAGTTCTATTTCCTTAGCATCAAGAAGCGGTGATAAAAGATTAATAACTTCGTTTATGGCGCGTTCGGGTTCAAATTCCGAAAGATTTAATTTTACGGCTCCTGATTCTATCTTGGAAAAATCAAGCAGGCTGTTTATAAGTCCCATTAAATGTACACTTGATAAATTAATATCCTTAATATATTCTGTCTGCTTATCATTCAAACTGCCAAATACTTGATTAAGGAGTACGTCAGAAAAACCGATTATGGCATTTAAAGGCGTCCTTAATTCATGAGAAACATTAGCCAAAAAGCTTGTTTTGGCATTATCTGCCTGAATTAATTTTTTATTCTGCTTTTCTATTGTTTTAAATGCATTTTCTTTATCACAAATTGTTTCCTGCAAAAGCGAAAGCTGCATTTTAAAAACCTTGTTTAGCTCAAAGTCTTTAATTATATATGAATAAATACTTGAAAACAGATTAACAGCAGCAATTTCATCATTACTGTATGGTTTATCACCGACAAGCAAAATAAAACCGAAAAATGATTTTTTAATCAGAAGTTTAGAAAATAGCAAATACGAACATTTTAGCTTAATTTTCTCATTTAAAAAACCTGATATTTCATTATAGGATATTAAAAAAGTTTTTTCATTTTTTGAATTTAAAAACTTTAAAAATTCAGAATATTTTTCAGAACAAAAAATATCATCATCAAAATTATATGCATCACAAAACTTTTCCGCCTTTGTTGAAAAATTAACGGCATCTAAAAAATAAACGCCGGAAAATAAGGACCTTGCCATATTTTCAAGATGCAAAAGTAAATCCTCATAAAACCCATCACCGGAAATATTTGAGCAATCATAATCAAAAATTTTAGCAAGGCAGTTTAAAGTTTTAAAATTAATACTCATTTATAAGTATTATAAAATACAAATATAGGTCATGGCAAACCTATACGGCTAATTTGTATCCGCCCTTCACTGCATTTTGAAGAACATCTTCAGAAATCTTGGTTCTTAAATTTTTAATATATTTATAAACATAATCTGTAGGCAGATCCAAAACTTTTGCCAAGTCCTTAGCATAAACAATTTTGTCAGGATTTGCCGTAAAATAATCTAAAACCATCTGTTCTCTTTGTGTTAAAGGCTTTTTAAATACAAATTGCTTCTTGCTTGCACTGTTATTAACAGCAGCTTTTGACAAATTGCTCTGCATATCAATAGATTTTTTCGCAGTACTTGCAACAACATTTTTCGGTTTAGGACTATCAATTCTTGAAGAATATACAGGAGCGTTCTCAGTCTTCTTTGTATTGGATAAAACAATATCAATGATATCTCTGGTCTGTTTTTCTTCCTTTAACACTTTCCCAAGTCTTTTTGCATACTCTTCAAGTGTAATCTTCTCCAGTGAACTTCTCCATTGTTTTATCTCTTCTTTGCTTAAGTATTCACTCATTGAACTTCCCCTTTAAGATTTTATCTCTTTATTTCTGTCCTTCACTTATTTATTTATACCACAACACATCTTCGAAAATCTCAAAATATTTCATAACGTAAAATTTTATTTATTTTATTAAGAAGATATTGACAATTAAAAATGAGCCTGCAAATAAACTGCAGACTCATTTTTTTAAATATTTTGATATTTTATAAAATACTAGTCATCAGCATGACCTGCAGTACCTAAAACATCAACCATTTTATGTTTAACCATTTCTTTAACGGCAGTTCTTCCGGGACCCATATATTCGCGGGGGTCAAATTTTTCAGGATGTTCAATAAAGAATTCCCTGATAGTTGAAGTCATTGCAAGTCTTAAGTCGGTATCAATATTGATTTTTGCAACACCGTTTTTAGAAGCATAGTTAAGCATATCTTCAGGAACCCCCTGAGCATCGGGAAGATTTCCGCCGAATTTATTACATTTAGCAACAAATTCTTTTGGAACAGAACTTGAACCATGTAAAACAAGAGGGAAATCATAACCAACAACGGCATTAACAGCTTTTTTGATTTCAGCAAGTCTTTCAAAATCAAGTTTTGCTTCGCCTTTGAATTTATAAGCACCGTGAGAAGTGCCGATTGCTACAGCTAAAGAATCACAACCGGTTTCTTTAACAAATCTTGCAGCTTCTTCAGGATCTGTATATGTTGAATCTTTAGCATGAACTTTAACATCATCTTCAACACCTGCAAGTTTACCAAGCTCAGCCTCAACTGAAACACCTTTGGCATGAGCATATTCAACAACTTTTTTAGTCAAAGCAATGTTTTCTTCAAGCGGAAATCTGCTGCCGTCAATCATAACGGATGAAAAACCGCCGTCGACACAAGCTTTACAAATTTCAAAATCAGCACCATGATCTAAGTGAAGTGCAATAGGAACAGTAGTTGTAGCTAAAGCGGCTTCAACCAGTTTAATTAAATAAGTTTGATTGGCATATTTTCTTGCACCTGCCGAAACCTGCAAAATAATAGGCGATCTTGTTTCTTCTGCAGCTTCAGCAATAGCTTGAAGGATTTCCATATTGTTAACATTGTACGCACCGATTGCATACTTGCCAGCAAGAGCTTTTTTAAACATCTCCTGTGTGCTTACTAATTTTCTTTCCATAGAATTCAACTCCTAATCTTAATGACATATTCACCCTTAAATGTATAACAAAATCAAAGATAAAACAAGAAATATTTTTATCAGCACATAATAGATAAATTTTTAATTTTGTAAATATTTGTAAAAAATTTTATATTTTTCCTAAAGATGCCGGGTATTGAAACGATAACAAAATTATGCAAGCAGCATACAGCTTGCTGCGCTAAATTTCAAAAAGAATTATAATTTTTAAAGGAAGGGCAAGAAATGAGCGGCTTTAATATTCAAGACATTGATTTTAACAAGGTTTCCGATTCATTTAAAGTTAATATTGATATAGATAATTTCGCACCAAAAACAATAAATGCACTAAAAAACGGGGATAAACCCGTGGATTTATCCGATAAGACTATGGATAAACAGGATGCGGAAAATTTCTATGTTGAACTTGATGCAAATCAAGATTTTACAATTGATGATGATGAAATTACAGCTTATGCAAATAACAAAGGTATAGCAGGAAAAGAATCAGAAATTAAAGAATTGGTTAACACAACACTTGAAGCAATAAGAGAACAAACAAAAAGTACTGAAGAAAGCGCTGAAGAAGAAAAAGCTAAAGAAGATATAAAAGTTTCAGTGCAGACATGGGGCAGTGCTCCTGCTGATGGAAATAAATATGCAAATGACTGCCTTGGACACATAATGCTAAATAATTATCCTGATCTTGAACCGAATTCAGAAGAATGGAATGCAAAAGAACTTGAGATTATGAATGCAAATCCTGATATATACGGCACAGTTGATGATGAAGGAAATGTAACAGGTGCAAGAAAATCAGTAGGCGGTGAAGGAAGACACAATGCTGTTTTGTATGATACAGATGAAATTATTCTTCCGGGAATCAGTACGGCTGAAATATCAGAAACAGATAAAACAACTGAAACCGGAGAAACCGATGAAACAGAAACTGATGAAACCGAAGAAGCCAAAGGTGAAACTGTTGCAAGGGAAGACGGTACAACCAATACTGTATATAAAAATGATAACGGTTTGATTGAAAAAAGCGAGCATAAAAATGCTGATGGAATTCTTCTTGATATAACGGAATATAAATACGATGACAACAGCGTAAAAACGCAGGAAACACAAACCAAATTTGATACGGATGGTAAAAAGACTGAACAAACCGCATACACATACCTTGAAGACGGTATTACAATTCTTAAGGAAAACACTTATAAATATATAGACAGTTTTGATACTCGAATCCCTGTAACTGAAAAAATATATAACAGCGATAGGACATATCAATCAAGGGAATACAAAGATAACGGCTGTTCTATATTAGCAACTTACAATGCAGACGGAACCATACAGAACGGTACGGAAAAATACTATGATGATATGGGTAACGAAATAACAAAAGAACAATATGAACAATAATAAAAATAGATAAAAAATAACACAAAAAGGAGCAAAGATGAACAACGATTTCAACATTAAAATTACAGGAAACTGGGAAACGGATAACGGAAAAACAATTCCCGAAAACGATGAACAAAAAGCTGCAGTAAATGGATTAAAAGGAGCTATTGATGCCACCAATGAAAAAGGTAAAGCGCTTGCAGGTTTTCTTAAAGACGGCAAAATTAATGAAGAAGAAGCCGGTTTAATTATGATGGAATTTGAAGCGGACGGCATAACAGGACTTGATGATTTCAATATTGAAGACAAAGAAATCAGGCAATTTTTAACAGACAGAGGTGTTGCGGAAGATAAACTTGATGAAGCTGCAAAAAATATGCAGACAGTTATTACAAATATCACAAATACATATAAAGAAGCCAATAAAACTGTTTCTGTAAAAGAAGGTTATAAAGCCGTAACAGATATTTACACAACAGATGCAAAAACAACAACTCTTACACCAAAAGAAGATAAAGATTCTCAAAGCGTTGTTTATGATAAAGATGCAAAAGGTACACAAAAAACAACTCTTGAAGATTTAATCAAAGATGCTTTTGATTTTGAAGCTGTTTTTGATGCAAAAAGTTTTCCGCAGTTCTATGAACAGGATGAAGAAGGCAATCTTGTATACAGAGATGAAAACGGTGAAGTTACCGAAGATAAAAAAACAGGAAATCCGACTTTCCAATATGAATCAATTGAAGATACTTATGCACACAATATAATTGATGAATATCTGCAGAATAATAAAAACCTTGAAGCAAATCTGGTAGAAGCCTACAATAAAGAAAATAATACAAATATAACAAGCCTTGATGAATTATCAAACAAATACGATGCAATTAAAGACTTAAACCTTGTTAAAGTACCCGAAAACGGTAAAGAACCCGAAGCACTTGACATTGTGGTTCCCGAAGTAGAACTTCCCACGCCGGGAGGCAGCAGAAGAATTTCAGATACAAAAGTAGAGCAGCAACAATTCTCTACCGAAAATAAAAGCGTAGAAATTTTAAATCAAGAAGACTATGACACAGCATTAAGCAATGCAGTACAAAAATTTAATACGGAACTCGGCGGTGTTCCTAAGGAATTAGCAGATAAGCTGCCTGATGATGTAAAAGAAAACGCAACGATATTAACGGATGATGAAGCAATTAAAGATTTCAATGCAAAACTTGATGCGGAAATGAATGGAAAGCATACAAGCGTTCAAAATGCAATCGCTTCAGAATACGGGTTAGAGGTCGATTCTAAAGGAAATGTTAAAGATAAAGATGCATTTAATGCGATTTTATTCCAGATTGCAAACGATCCCGCAAATGCTGACTTATTTGAATACTGGGGCAAAAATGAAGATGGCGAAAAAGTTCCAAACAGTTTAGATGATAATGAAAGAGCTGAAGTATTATTAAATCAGCTAACAGCGGATGATATTAATAAATTAAATCTGCCCGATAATGTTCTTGTAAACAGTATTAAATATGAAAACGGCAAATATAATTATACAACAGGAAAAGAGATTTTACAGCTTTCTGTAATGTCGCCTGAAAACGGTGAAGCATTAAGCGAAATCCCTCTTGTTGAAACAATTGACCCCGAAAACCCTGATAAAAACGCCGTTACGAAACTTGATGATATTCTAAAATATTCATATGACCCAAGAACAGGCGAGGCTTTAAAAGGTGATAAAGAAGTTGAAGTAAAAAGCGGACAGAGTTTGTATGGCTTAATAAGTCAAAATTACCCTGATTTAAAACAAGACAGCGATGAATGGAATGCAAAAGTAACCGAAATTATGGATGCAAACCCTGAAATTTACGGAACAGTCAATGCCGAAGGTGTTCTGGAAGGCGCCAGAAGCGATAAAGCGGATGTTGATTCCAGAAAAGATATTATGCTTCACCCGGGCGACACTCTGCAAATGCCAAATTCATTCAATATCAACGACCAAGCCTCTCAAGCTTTAGCAGATGCTTATATGCTAAATAACGTAAAAGATAACCCGGAAATATTTGCCGCAACGCAAGAAATTAACGGTCAGCTTGAATTATTCGGTGCATACGAAATTGATGAAAAAGCATTAGCCGAAGCTGCAAAAGCAAATGGCACGGAATATGTTTCAATCAATGATTCAATTGAAAATTACAAAGCCGAAGGTATGTCACAAGAGGATGCAGCAGCAAAAGTTCGTAATGAACTTGTTGCACAGTATGGCAAAGCTGAAGGCTCCGATGCTGACGGAACACTTGAAAACTTCCTTGAACAATATGGCAGCGTAAATCTTGACACTGCAAAAGATGTTAAATTCTATGATGAAGCCGGAAATATCAGATTCAAAAACGAAGACGGCAGCGCAGTAGAACTTAAAACAAGCGAAACTTATGTAAGAATGGGTACCGCAAAAGCAGTTGTACAGAAGAAGCAAGAAGATACAACGACCGATAAAATAGACTCTGATACCGATACTGATACCGACACCGATATCGATACCGACACAGATATCGACACAGACACCGATACCGATATCGATACCGACACTGATACCGACACCGATACTGATACAGACACAGACACTGATACCGACACCGATACTGACACAGACGCAGATACTGACACAGACACAGACACTGATACCGACACCGATACTGATACAGATACAGATACTGACACAGACGCAGACACTGATACCGACACCGATACTGATACAGATACAGATACTGACACAGACACAGACACAGATACCGACACAGATACCGACACAGATACCGACACAGATACCGACACAGATACCGACACAGACAGTGATGATGAAAATAGACCTGGAAATGAAGATACAGATCTTCCTGGCGATACAGATACTGACACAGACACAGACACTGATACAGACACAGACACAGACACAGATACCGACACAGATACAGATACGGATACGGATACTGATACAGATACAGACACAGACACTGATACAGACACCGATGATGATGGATGTGATCCGGCACCCGGTCTTAGTGACGGCAGTTCAAGCGCAAGTACAAACTCCAATTTAGCGGATACTGCCGATACTGATACCGATACAGACACTGATACCGATACAGACACTGATACTGATACTGATACTGATACTGACAGTGATGATGATGGCAACAGAGGCGGCAATCCCAATACCAGTGTAGGCGACAATACCTCAAACAACAACGCAGGCCAAAGCGGCTTAACTACAGCTTCAATAGAAATTAAAGATAATTTCTTTGAAAAATACACAATCTAAAATCTAAAATCTGATAACAAAATAAAACAGGGCATCTTTCAATTGATGCCCTGTTTTTAATTGTAAACATTTGTAACCAAAAAGTAAAAAATATTCAAGGTTACAGGAAAAAATACCGATATTCCAATTGTGGAAACAACAAGGGAAAACTATACATGAGTCGTATAAATCCATTTGACAATCTGCATTTTAAACAAGGTTTAGGGCAAACAGAACAAATAAGTTCACCAAATAAAACGAATGAGCAAGGTGCATCTGAACAATTAACATCGAATAAAATAAACCATATTTCAAAGAGTAACGAAGATGATTTTGTGGATGCTTCAGGATTAATTGACGACACAAATGACTTCAACACCTCAAATTTTGATTTTAAAAATGACGATAAAACCGGTGAAGTAACTTCAGCAGAAGACAAAGATAACAGTAACCAAAATCAAAATGATTTAGACAAAAAAGAGTTTGAAGAACTAGTAAATAATTTTGCAAGCAAACTACTTGAAAAAAGAAATTAATTAAAAACATAAAGGAGCACGAAAATGAGCAGCAATGGTGGTATCAACATTAGTGGAATAGATTTCACAAAATTACCGGATGAATTTAATCTTGGCGGCGTCGAAGATATACTTCATTCTTCAACAGCAAAGAAACTTGAAACAGTAAACATTAATGATGAGAAAAAGATAACACTTGAAGACGGGCTGGATAAAGATGAAACAAAATATATCATTGAATCAATAAATATTGATGATAATGAAGAAGAAATCAGCAACGAAGAAATTAATAAATTTCTAAAAGAAACTTTAAAAATTGAGAATCCTGCAGAAATACAAATGCAGGATATAAATATATTAATACAAAATATAACAGATGCTGCGACCAAAGCAGGAGCCGCAGAAACAGATGAAACCGATACTGATACCGAAGAAACCGCAGAAACAGAAAACACTACTGATACTACAGAAAAAAGTGAAGAAAATAACACAGATGGTTTTCAAGTAAATATTCAATCATGGGGTTCTGCTGCTCAGGATGGAAATAAATATGCCAACGATTGTCTTGACCATATAATGAAAAATTACTATCAGGAGCTTACTCCGTATTCAGAAGAATGGTATACAAAAGAAACGGAAATAATGAATGCAAACCCCGATATTTACGGAGATGAAAACGGCACAGGCGGAAGACCGCATATAAATGACGGAGCAAGACGCAATGCGGTTATACATGATGGTGATGTAATTACTCTACCCGGAATTACATCGCAAACAGACAAAATAGATGAAACAACTGAAAGCGGCAGTGAAGAAATGGACACTGTTGTACAGTCTGCACTTGCTCAAATTCCTGAAGATGTTCAAGAACTAAATGAAAGAGAACAAATAGACGAAGAAAACGGAATTGAAATAGCAACTTATATGGATGCCGAAGGCAATATTGTGGGAAAAAGACAATTCAACGGCGATAATATAATGTGGGAAAGCACAATAGCACATAATGAAGACGGCACAACAATTGAAACAAGAAGCTGGGCAGACAGCGGCAATGTACAATTAATAAACTACGATAGCGAAGGCAAAGAAATAAGCACAAATACGGTTCAACAAGATGGTATAACCTCTGAAGCTATATATTCATATGATGATAACGGAATAAAATCAGCTGCAGTAACATATTCTCAAGACGGAAATACAATCGGAACGGGAACGCAAGAATTCAGCGAAGATGGCAGCTATGTTGAGCATGTTGAATATACAGTCGGCGAAAATAACGGGCGGGCAATTGATACAACATATACCAAAGCCGGAGTAATAAGCAGCAAAACCATGGAACATACTTGCGGAGAAGAAGCCGACAGTGGCGTAAAGGTTACATACGAAAACGGTCTTCCTCTGCAAACTGTTTACTATGACACAAATCATGAAGCAATCGGCACAATAGACTACAAATACGATATGGAAAATAATACACATACAGAAGTAGCGACAGATCTCCAAAATAACCAAATCGCAGTAGTTAAATACAACCTTGAAGGAGAGGAAATAGACAGATGTTCATTTACGCCTGATGAAAACGGCAATCCTGTAGGTGAAATTGAAGGTAATGCAGATTTACTTGTTGAAATAGGCGAACCTGCTTCACAAAATGAAGATCAAGACGAAGATGATGGCTCCGAAGAAGATACACGCACCGTTTCCAAAACAGATTTTATTAACGGCGGTGCAACGCGCACTGTAACATATGATAACGGCGATGTGGAATATTTCCACAGAAATGGGGATGGCACTTTTAACGATAAACCATCAGAATTATATGCTGCAGATGGTACGCATACTGTAATGCATTATGATGACAACGGAAATAAAACAGATGAAAATCTATATAATTCCGAAAATAAACTTCAGCACAGTAGTGAATATACATATAACGAAGACGGAACATATGATTTAACAGAAACCGAATACTATGAAGATGGCATAACAATTAAAAGCAAAACAACAACTATGGCCGACGGTACTGTAACAACAGAAGAATATGATAAAAACGGAAATCAGGTAAGCATAGAAGGCGATAATGAACTCAATCTGTCGCAAAGTGCAAGTTCACTTGAATCCACACCTTTAACGGATGCACAAATAGAAGCATTAAATAACGGTGAAGAAATAGTATCAGGCGATTATATCCTGCAAAAAAGCGGAGACATTATAAGAACCATACAAAAAACCGAAATTGAAATAAATGGCATATTAACGGAAGCAAAAGTTGTTCTTAAAGAAGAAAATCCTCAGGACGGTACTGTTAAAATTTACGAATTAAATAACGGCGAAAGAAGAATAAAAACCGAAAAAACAACAGACAGCGATATAATAAATTATCAATACTCAACCGGTACCGCAGGACTGGTATACAATCCGGATAAAAAAGCAATTGTGGAAAGTGATGAAAAAATAACAGTTCAAACTGCAACCAAAGTTGATAAAGACGGAAATGAAATATCCAAAGAAATCTACAATTACACCGATGACAAAACAAAGTCGCCGATTTCCAAAACAACATCTGACGGTATTACAACACAAGCAACATTGATAAATGCATATACTGATGCCTTAAAAGATGAAAATCTCCAGCCAAGCGAAAAAGGAGATATGTTATTGAAATTGCTTGACGAAGAAAATATAACATGCACAGATTTAAGCGAAGTACTTAAAAATATTAATAAAGAAAAATCAAAAGAAGAAAAAATCAGCTTCTCTGATATAATCAACAATGGATATGGCAATCTTACCGAATACTTCAACAAAATCCAAACAATAATCAGCAAATCAAACAAAAAAGAAGTAAGTACTTTTCTTGATACATACAAAGAAAACTCTGCAAATGAGCTTTCTCTAATGAGAGATATTCAAGAAAAACTATCTTGGGGCAATGAAACAGAAACTCTAAAAAGTATGATTAGCGCACTGACAAAAGATCTTGAAATAGATTATGATAATGATCACATAAAAGCACTTGTACTTGATAATAATCTTAAAGTTGCTGCTAATGTCGATAAGTTGAGCAAAATATACGATATGCTAAACTCCAATCCTGCAAAAATAACCGGAGAAGAAGCACTTAGTCTGTTGTATTATATATCAGACGGCAAACCGGAAAAACTAATTACATTTCTTCGCCAACAAAACATAGCATTTACTATTTCTGATGAAAATCAGGAAAAATATGTGCAGATGTTTGAAGAGTTAATTCAAGAAGCAATAAAATAATAAAAAATAATACAAAATAAAAGCAGGGTATGAAAAATTATACCCTGCTTTTACGTTTCATTAAGAGGTTTAAGAGTATGTTAACAATTGTAACAAAAACTTTAATTATTGAAATTAGATAAAAAATATATACTTTATATATATATGAAAGGTAAAGTCACAGGAGCAACCAAAAGTGTCATACGATACACAAATAAATGAATACAAATACAAATATCCCTCTGCAACTGGTGCTCAAGGTAACACAGAAGCGACCTCCGGCAATGCAAAAGCAGAATTAAACAATGAGGCGGTTTTAGACACGGCTTTTACTTCTGATGCAGAAGTAAAAGAAACAAGTATTGACGCAAAAACAACATCCGGCGATTTGTTTGCTGCAGCAGACACTACAAGCGGTGATACGTACACAACAAGTACAGGAATAACAAATGCTTCAGAAAAAGATGCTATTTACACCGTAGATAAAAACGCAGATGTAGAAACGCTGGAAGCACAGCAAGAAGCAGTAAATACTCGAGTTGAAGAAGCAACCACCACTCAAACAAATGTCGGAAGCGAACTGGAAAGATATACAAATATCATTGCTGTGCAGGATAAACGCATAGAAACCCTTACAGAAAAAATAGATGAACTTGAAGAATCCACCCAAAAACTGGAAACCGAAAACAAAGGTATAAATAGAACTATAGATTATTATGACGGTGAAATTGCAAGATTAGATAATTTAATTCAGGCAAACTCAGGTTTTCTTGGAACAATATCAAACGGGGTAAACAGTTTTTTTGGTAAAGGCGTTAATATTGAAGCGTTAAAGACTCAAAAAGCAAATTATGAAGACAAAAAAGCAGAAGCCGAAGAAAAACTCAAAGAAAACAATGAAACAATAAGTGATAATAATAACGAAATAAAAAGCAAAACCCTTATGAAAGAAACCACAGAAGGTTTCAAAGCAAAAAATGAAGAACATGCGGAAGCTTTAGAAGAAGAGCTTAAAGAACTTGAAGAAAAAATCCAAAACGGAACAGCCACATTAGAAGAAATAGAAGCAGCAATCAAAGCAGCAAATAAAAAAACAGGTGTTCAGGCATCTGATGAAGATGTAAGAAAAGCAGCTTTAACTATTGCAGCAGCAGGCAGCAGCCAAGAAGAAGCAGAACCCGGAATTGGAATAGAAACCGAAACCGGACTGAAACCTGAAGAAGATGGGCTCGGCACAGCAGAAGGAATTTCCGTTCCAATTTCAAACTTCCTAAATTCAGCAGATGAAAACGGCAACCTTGATGACAACATTCTTACTGACACGCTTGTAGAAGAAGGCGGAATGAGCAAAGAAGAAGCTGCCGAAAAAATGGAAGTCATTGAAACAATAGCAACTTATGAAGAAATCGGGGTTTCACTTGATGCTGTTGATGTTGCCACAATGACGGTATCAGAACTAAATTCAGTTACTGAAACAGCAATAATACAAGAAGTTATAAAATCAACCTCAACAAAAGTGATTGGGGGTGCAAAAACAATTACAAGCAAAAAAGAAATGGATGCTCAAGCCGATGCAAGAGATGATTTTATAGCAAGTAATAATGCATTAAACGGATATTACAGCGCAAATGATGTAAATGATTTTGAAGTTCAATCTTTCTTAAAATTAAGCGATAATATGGTTTCAAACATAAATCAGGGCTATGTTTATGATACATCAGCACTTCAGCAGATGACAAATAATGCAGACTCGCTTCTTTCAACTCTTATGACAAAAGTAAGTGCCACTGAAGGTGTTGGCAGCAGTGCAGAAACACAATTTATGCAAGAAAAAACAAAAACCGAAGATACCCTCAGCAATGTAGAAAAATCCCTTGGTAATGATGCCGATAATAATGACAAATTTGCGGACTGCAAAGTAGAGTTCCTAAATCTTACAAGCGGCTTTAACAATGCAGAAAGCGACAGTGAACAAATTTCTTACATAAAACTTATGAAAGAATTAGGCAAAAAAGGTGAAAGAATTAAAGATAATCCGGATAGCCAAAACCCATATCTTGACGGTTCTTTATGGACGGCAGCCTAAAAAATATAAATAATTTTTAAAGCTCAGGAAATATTTCCTGAGCTTTTTTAATATTAATTAATAGAGTTTACACTCTTGAAAAAAATTTGTATAATTTACAAATAGCAAACAGTAGGAGAATTTAATGGAAAATTTAAAAGTTGCAATCGGATGCGATCATGGCGGATTTCATTTGAAAGAAAAAATTAAAGAATATTTAGAAGTCCATAACATTGAACATAAAGATTTTGGCATTTTTCAAAAAGAGGCAAGCGATTATCCCGAAGTTGCAAAAGAAGTTTCAAAAGCAGTTGCACAAGGAGAGTTCGACAGAGGAATTCTTGTTTGCGGAACAGGACTCGGCATGAGTATTACCGCAAATAAAACAAAAGGCATAAGAGCTGTTTCTATTGAAAATACTTATTCAGCCAGAGTTTCAAGAGCACACAATAATTCAAATGTTTTATGCTTGGGTGAAAGAGTTATTGGTGACTATCTGGCGCTTGATATCGTTGATATCTGGTTAAAAACAGGTTTTGAAGGCGGAAGACACAAAAAACGTATTGATATGATTGAGTAATTTCTACACCGTATATGATAATTTGAGAAAATTTATTTTGGTGATAAACTAAAGTTATGAATTAGTAATCCGTTTTAAGGAAGTTTATAATGTTTGAAAGATTTACCGAAAAAGCAATAAGGGTAATAATGCTAGCTCAGGAAGAAGCAAGGCGCCTCGGGCATAATTTTGTAGGTACCGAACAAGTCTTGCTCGGTCTTATAGGAGAAGGCTCCGGCGTTGCAGCTAAGACACTGAAATCAATGGGCGTAAATATTAAGGATGCAAGAGCTCAGGTTGAAAAAATAATCGGCAGAGGCTCGGGATTTGTTGCAGTTGAAATTCCTTTTACCCCGAGAGCAAAAAAAGTTCTTGAATTATCATGGGATGAAGCAAGACAATTAGGTCACAATTATATTGGTACGGAACACCTTCTTTTAGGCTTAATAAGAGAAGGAGAGGGAGTTGCAGCCAAGGTCCTTGAAAATCTGGGTGTAGACTTAAATAAATGCAGAAGCAACGTAATTAAACTTCTTGGCGAATCCAGAACAGGTCAAGGCCCGCAGGCAACAACTACTGGAGCTCCGCAGTCAAAAGCAAAAACCCCGAGCCTTGATGAATTCGGTACAGATTTAACTCTTGCAGCACAGGAGCAAAGGCTTGACCCTG